>NZ_CP030051.1:5480833-6161666 GCF_004114975.1 Bradyrhizobium guangdongense | reverse complement strand
CGTCTCGGCCGGCAGCCAGGAACTCTCCGCAAGCGCCGAGCAGCTGTCGCAGGGCGCCACCGAACAGGCCTCGTCCGCGGAGGAGGCGTCCTCGTCGATGGAGGAAATGGCCTCCAACGTGAAGCAGAACGCCGACAACGCCAACCAGACCGAGAAGATTGCGGCGCAGTCGGCCAAGGATGCGGAGGCCAGCGGTGTCGCCGTCGGCCGAGCCGTCCAGGCGATGCAGACCATCGCCGAGAAAATCACCATCGTGCAGGAGATCGCGCGCCAGACCGATCTGCTCGCCCTGAATGCCGCAGTCGAGGCCGCCCGCGCGGGCGAGCACGGCAAAGGCTTCGCGGTGGTCGCCTCCGAAGTGCGCAAGCTGGCCGAGCGCAGCCAGGCCGCGGCCGCCGACATTGGGACGCTGTCGAGCGAGACCGTGAAGGTCGCACAGGACGCCGGCAGCATGCTGTCGAAGCTGGTGCCCGACATCAAGAAGACGGCCGAACTCGTCCAGGAGATCACGGCGGCGTGCCGCGAGCAGGACGTCGGTTCGGCCCAGATCAACCAGGCGATCCAGCAGCTCGACAAGGTCGGCCAGCAGAACGCCAGCGCGTCCGAGCAGGTGTCCTCGACCTCGGAGGAACTCGCCTCTCAGGCCGAGCAACTCCAATCGACGATCTCGTTCTTCCGGATCGAGCAAGCCGGCCGTGGCGAGAGCGCTGCGTCCGCGCCGATCGACCGTGCAGTCACCCAGCTCCGCAACAAGGCGGGACAGATGCAGGCGGCGGACCGTGGTGCGAAAAAGCCCGCGGCCGCGCGCAAGCCCGCGCGGGCGCTGAAGGCTGCCGGCGGCGGCGGCTTTGCCTTCGACATGGACGACAGCGAAGATGACCGCGACGCCGAGTTCCAACGCTGAGCACCGTTTAACCCATCTGACTCCGGACTTAGCAATGGCCGCAACCTCTCAATATCTGACGCTCGGGCTCGCCGGCGAGATCTTCGGCATCAGTATTCGCAATGTCCGCGAGATCCTCGACATGCGGCCGATCTCGCGGCTTCCGCACGCGCCGGGCTTCCTGCTCGGGATGATCGACGTGCGGGGCTCGGGTTATCCGATCGTCGACCTCAGGACCAAGCTCGGGTTGCCAAGCGTGGCGGCGACAGAGGCGACCCGCATCATCATTCTCGATGTACCGATGAAGGACCGTCTGGTCGGCGTCGGTTTCGTCGCCGATTGCGTGTTCGAAGTGACCGATATCGATGAGCAGGCGATTGAACCTGTGCCCGATGTGGGCGGTCAATGGCAGTCCGATTATGCCGCCGGAATCGGTCGGAAGGGCGAGAAGTTCGTCGTTATCTTCGATCTGGCCAAGCTGATGGCCCACGACGAGATACCGGAAGGTCGCGGCGCCGATGCATCGCGCGCCGCCTGAGTTCACTAGAGTAACGCGTGGTCAGGCTTAAGCAAACCCAATTCGAAACAACGAGATTACGATGAGATTTACTGTCAAAGCCAAGCTCGCGAGTGCCTTCGGCATCGTCATACTGCTCTCCATGGTCGCCGGCGGCGTTGCCTATCTGAAGCTCAACGACACGGTGAGCACCACTGGACACTTGTCCGCCCGGGCGGCCCGCCTCGCGAAAGTCGCGGAACTTCAGGAGAGCGTACTGCTCCAGGTGCGGGCCGAGAAGAATACGATTCTGGCGGCGACCGAGGCTGAGCAAAACAACTTCATTAGCCAGATCGGGCAGCTTCGTGAACGCGCCCAAAAGGTCAAGGACGAAGCCTATGTCGGTGCAAGTGAAGCCGGCAAGAAGATGATCGATGCGTTCGCGTCGGCCTACGCTCATTCAAATACGGTGCAGGACGAAACGCTCAGGATGGCCAAGCAGGACAAAGCGAAGGCAGCCGAGCACTCAATGAAAGAGGGTCTTGGGGCCACGACGCCCGCGCTGAACGCTGCAAACGACTACATCAATTATGTGAAGAAGCAGATGGCCGAGGAGAGCGAAGCGGCCAAGGTCGAAGGCAGCCAGGCGATCACCACCTTGCTCGCTCTCGTTGCTGCGTCGCTTGTCATTGCCGTCGTCGCCGCGATCTGGATTGCACTCAACATCAGCCGCTCTCTGACTCAGGCCGTCGGCCTGGCGGATGCGGTCGCCATTGGCGATCTCAGTCACAAGATCGAAGCGTCCAGCAACGACGAGATCGGCGATCTCTTGAAGTCGCTGAACGCGATGACGGTCAACTTGAACAAGACGGCCGCGGTTGCCAATGCGATCGCGCAGGGCAATCTCACCATCGAGGCCAAGCCGCTATCCGACAAGGACACGCTCGGTCTCGCGCTCGAGCGCATGGTCGAGAAGCTCCGGCAGATCGTGTCGGAAGCTCTCACCGCGGCGCAGAACGTCTCGGCAGGCAGCCAGGAGCTCTCGGCCAGTGCCGAGCAGCTCTCGCAGGGTGCGACCGAGCAGGCCTCGTCCGCAGAGGAAGCCTCTTCCTCGATGGAGGAGATGGCTTCCAATGTGAAGCAGAACGCCGACAACGCCAACCAGACCGAGAAGATCGCGGCGCAGTCCGCCAAGGATGCGGAAGCAAGCGGTGCGGCGGTGGGGCGTGCCGTCAATGCGATGCAGACCATCGCCGAGAAGATCACCATCGTGCAGGAGATCGCGCGGCAGACCGACCTGCTCGCGCTCAACGCGGCGGTCGAAGCCGCGCGTGCCGGCGAGCATGGCAAGGGCTTTGCCGTGGTGGCGTCCGAGGTCCGCAAGCTGGCCGAGCGCAGCCAAGCTGCCGCTGCCGAGATCGGCACGCTTTCAGGCGAAACCGTTAAGGTCGCGCAGGAAGCCGGCGCCATGCTGGCCAAGCTCGTCCCCGATATCAAGAAGACCGCAGAGCTGGTCGAGGAGATCACAGCGGCCTGCCGTGAGCAGGACGTCGGCTCGGCCCAGATCAACCAGGCAATCCAGCAGCTCGACAAGGTCGGCCAGCAGAACGCCAGCGCCTCCGAGCAGGTGTCCTCGACTTCGGAAGAGCTGGCCTCGCAGGCCGAGCAGCTCCAGGCGACGATCGCCTATTTCCGCATCGAGCAGGGCGGAAAGGATCAGGCGGCGGCGCCGATCGACCGGGCGGTGAGCCAGTTGCGCGCCAAGGCGGCGCACATGGCGGCGGCGGAACGTCCGGCCAAGAAGGCGCAGTCCAAGCCGGCACGGGCGATGAAGGCGGCCGGCGGCGGTGGCTTTGCCTTCGAGTTGAACGATCACGAGGATGATCGGGACGCCGACTTCCAGCGCTAGGAGTTTACGGATCGGCCTGGCCGGTTCGGCCAAGCCGATCCGTCTTCGGCTACAGTAGACGTGTAGGAAGCAATATGGTCGGTATGACCCGATATTCAGTGCAAGCGGTCGTTCCGGCCCGAGGCAGGCAGCTATGATGCCTGCCGTTCAGGATATATGGCCGTGCATCTGTCGGACCGTCATTTCCGCACCATCGCCGAATTGATTGAAGGTCAGGTCGGAATCAAGCTGCCGCAAGGCAAGCGATTGATGCTGGAGGGACGCCTGCACAAGCGCGTGCGTGCGCTCAATTTCTCGGACCTCAACGAATATGTCGAGAATCTGTTCGAGGCAGATCATTTCGATCACGAACTCACCCATCTCATCGATGTGGTGACCACCAACAAGACCGATTTCTTCCGCGAGCCACAGCATTTCGAATTCATGCGGGAGGTTGCCGTCCCGGAGCTGCTCAAGTCGCACAAGCGCAGGAGCGCGAATCTGAAGGTCTGGAGCTCGGCAAGCTCGACCGGTATGGAAGCCTATACCGCGGCCATGGTGCTGGACGACATGACGCGGAGCGGGTCGCGGTTTGAGTTCCGCATCCTCGGCACCGACATCTCGACCGCGGTGCTGCGCCTCGCCAAGACGGCGATCTACACCCGCGACGTGCTCGCCCCGGTGCCGGAGCAATTCGTCAAGAGGTACTTCCTGTCGTCGCGTGACAAATCGCGCGGCGAGGTGCGGGTGGTGCCGGAATTGCGGCGCATGACGCATTTCATGCGGATGAACCTCATGGATTCGTCTTATCCGGTCGACCGGGACGTCGACATGATCTTTTGCCGCAACGTGCTGATCTATTTCGACAAGCCGACGCAGCGAAAGGTGGTGGAGCAACTCTGCAATCATCTGCGGCCGGGAGGATACCTGCTGGTCGGGCACTCGGAATCCATGATTCACAGCGCCGTTCCGGGTCTGAAGCAAGTTCAGCCAACCATCTTCCAGGTCTGATTGGGGGCGCGCTCGAGATGCCCAAGGAAAAGGTTCGCGTGCTGATCGTGGATGATTCGGCGTCGGTCCGCCAAATCCTTCAGACGATACTCAATGAGGATCCCGAGATCGAGGTGATGGGGACGGCGTCCGATCCGTTCGTCGCGGCGAAGCGTCTGCAGGACGAAATCCCCGATGTCATGATCCTCGACCTCGAGATGCCGCGCATGGACGGCATGACGTTCCTGCGCAAGATCATGGCGCAGCATCCGATCCCGGTGATCATCTGCTCCTCGCTCACCGAGGAAGGCTCGAACGTGATGTTCGAGGCGTTCGAGGCGGGCGCCGTCGACATCGTGCCGAAGCCGAAGATCGATACGCGGCAGGCGCTGCTCGAATGCTCGACACGGCTGCGCGAATCCGTGAAGTCGGCCGCGCGCGCGCGCGTGCGGCCGCGCGCCGAGCGGAGGGTGATCGAGAAGAAGCTGACGGCCGACGCCATCATCCCGCCGCCGGTGCAGGGCAAGGTTCGGCCGACGACGGAGCGCATCGTGTGCATCGGGGCATCGACCGGGGGCACGGAAGCGCTCAACGACGTTCTCGAAATGCTGCCGGCGAACTGTCCGCCCATTCTGATCGTCCAGCACATGCCGGCGGGCTTCACGGCTGCTTTCGCCAAGCGTCTCGACAGCATTTGCCAGATCCGCGTGAAGGAGGCGGAGGATCGTGAGCCAGTGTTGCCGGGCTGCGCGTACATCGCGCCGGGCGCCCGGCACATGCTGCTCCAGCGCATCGGTCTGCGCTATCAGGTCGCGATCAAGGATGGCCCGCCGGTGTCGCGGCATCGTCCCTCGGTCGACGTGCTGTTCCGCTCCGCGGCCCAGCATGCCGGCGCCAACGCGCTCGGGGTCATCATGACGGGCATGGGCGACGATGGCGCGCGCGGCATGCTGGAGATGCGCAAGCTCGGCGCCTCGACCCGGGCGCAGGACGAGGAAAGCTGCGTGGTGTTCGGCATGCCCAAGGAAGCCATCGCGCATGGTGGCGTCGAGAAGGTGGTCGCGCTGCACCAGATTCCGCGCGAGATCATGCACTGGTACCAAGCCGGGCACGTGGCGGCTGGCTGATCCGGATGGCTGCCACTCCCACCAGCATGTTGACTGATGCGATCGCCGCGGTCGAGGACGTCTCGTCGCGCATCGAGGACGTGTTTGCGCGCGTCGGCAACGAGCTCGGTCGCGGACACATCATCTTCAAGGAGCTGAATCAGGGCCTTGCGTCTCTGTCCGGCGAACTCTCCGGCGCCGAGATCGAGGGAGCCGCAACTGCGCTGCAGGAGATCGCGGCGCGGCTCGGCGAGCTGGCGCGCGCGCTGCCGGCCGAGAGTGCGCTGCTCGCGGTGATTGGCAAAAACACGACGGAGGCGTCTGCGCTGCTGAAGCCGCTGTTCAAGCACATCCAGATGATCACCATCATCGCGCGCAGCGCGCGGATCGAGGCGGCCTCGCTCGACGGCGATCGTGAGGGCTTTCTCGCCTTCACCCAGGAGGCCTACGATCTCGGCAAGGCCGTGCAAGGCTCGATCGAGGTTTGTGCGCGGGATCAGCAGCGTTTGTCGGAGGCGGTGGCCACTGCATCCGGCCGGCAGAAGGAGTTCGAGAGCCGCTACGGCGATCAGCTGGCCGCGGAGAGTTCCGAACTCGGCGCCGCCTATTCCGGCCTGCGCGACCAGCGCAGCAAGAGCAGTCATCTCGCCGACCTCGCCAGCGGCAGCACGCGGAAGATTGCCGAGGCGGTTGGCGGCGCGATCATTTCCTTGCAGGCCGGCGACAGCACGCGGCAACGCCTGGAACATGTCTGCCACGGCCTGCGCCTTTCGTCCGGCTCGGAGCCGAGCCTCGTTCCGGCGCCGCTCCCATGCGAAGACGGCGTGCATGCGATCGTGCGGCTGCAGGCGGCCCAGCTCAGGGACGCCCAGCGGGAGTTCGGCGGCGACATCGGCCAGATCATCCGGGCGTTGTCGGATATCCTCAATGATGCAGGCAAAGTCGTCGGTCACGGTCGCTCGCTGTTTGGCGGCGAGAACGGCTCCTCGTCATCGTTCCTGACCCGCATCAAACAGACGCTGGCCCACGCCTCGACCCTGATCGCCACCTGCGAGAGCGCCGGCCGGTCCGTCGACGAGGCGCTGGCGGTCGTCGAGGATACGCTGACGAAATTCCGGCAAGCTATTGCGGGCCTGGCCGAAGCCACGGTCGATATCACGCTGATAGGAATGAACGCGGGCCTCAAGGCGAGCCATCTCGGCAGCCGCGGCAGCGCTTTCGTCGTCATTGCCAACGAGCTCAAGGCGACCGCCGACCAGGTCTCGGTCGGCGCCGGACGGTTGCGGCCCGTCCTTGATGGCATCGAGCGCTCCGCCAAGGAATTAAAGGAGCTCCGTGTCCAGGGCGATCCCACTCAGCTCGCCAACCTCGAGCCGCAGATCCTCCAGGCGCTGCGCGAGGTCGAGACCGGCAATGTACGGCTCGGCAAGCTGATGAGCCGGCTCGTCGACGAAGGCGCCGAATTCGAAGGCCTGTTGAATTCGGCGCAAGGCCTGATGAGCTCGCTCGGTGAGAGCTCCGCCACGTTGCCGGCCGTCGCTGCGCGGCTCGAGGCCGCAAGCGCAGGCACGCATCGACCGCGGCCGCAGGACGAGGCGCTGCTCGACGATCTCTTCGCGCGCTATACGATGGAGCGCGAGCGCGACGTCCACCGGGATTATCTGCAGTCCCTCGGGCTTGCGTCCACCGCTGCCGCACGCCGCGTCGAGGTGATCGAGCCGGCCGATGACGGCATAGAACTGTTTTAGTTCGCCGCCGAAGTGGTCCATTCAGCGCCGGCAATTTGACGGATCGGCTTTGCACGGCGTTAACCGTTGCGAAATGCGCGGCGCATCGGTCATTGTCGCGCCCCAGAGTTGGTCGCAAATACGTGTGAAATTTGCGACGGACATTCTTCATGCTGAGAGACGGCAAATACGCGGCCTGGTTCAGGATTCCGTACGCTCAGGGCACCGGCCTTGTGGAATTGGTCGATGGGCGGATCTCGGGCAGCGACAGCTTCTTCACCTATGGCGGCTCCTATCACGTCGATCAGCAGCGCTTCACGGCCGTCCTCACCGTGAAGCGGCATACCGCGGGCAGTCCGAGCGTATTCGGTCCCGATGAGGTCGAGGTCGATCTGACCGGTACAAGCGGCGGCGCGATGGCGACATGCTCGGGAACGGCGAGGCAAGCGCCCGAAATCAACTTCGAGGCGACGCTGATCTACAGCCAGGACGAAGTCGTTCCGGCCGACGCCAAATGCGCGATCGTGCGACTCAACGTCGACAAACTGCCCAAGGGGCTCGACGGCCGGTCGCGGCCGCGGCCTCCGATCACGCCCTCCAGGCTTCCCCCGTCCTGATCGTCGCGCGTCTTAGCTTTGCGTTGACGTTGTTGTCGCGAAAGGATGTGGCGACCGCAGTGCGGCAAGATTGCTTTTAGATGTGAAATCTAGGTTGAGGCTCATAACAAAAGGCGGACAGGGACATGCCTCAGATCTGGATGACATATGACGAATTGGCTGCGCTCAACGGCTGTAGTGCTGCGGAAGCAAGGGCACAGGCGCTGCAGCTGTCGCTCGATCGCCGCAAGAGCCGCGATGGAAACACCCGCGTCAAGCTGAATGCCGCCTTGATGGCGCGGTTCTACGAGACCCTTCGTGAGACCGAGTTCGATCTCGACCATGCGATCACGGCTCTCCGCGAAACCCATCGGTTGATGTCCGGGGTCGTGGTCACCAATCCGGACAGCCAGCTGCGCGGTCAGATGGCGAGGTAGGCAGCCGGAGCAATCCGGGCATCGCCTCGACGAAGCGAACGGGCGCGGCTCGGGTCAGGACGGCGCCCTTGGAAGAAACGCCAGAATTGTCTGGGCGAGAATGACTCCGACAGTGCCGCCGGCCCCCTTTTGCAGCACGTCCATGAATCCCGGATCGCGGTCGGGTATTAACGCCTGCAGCAGCTCGAGTCCGATCGCGACGGCGACCACGAGGGCGCAAGCCAGCCTCAGGCGTCCCGGCAGCAGGAACGAAAGCAGGAAACCGAGCAGGCAATAGGCGCTGAAGCGCTCGATGATGACGACCCAGTAGGCCTCGGCATGGCCAAGGAGCACCGGTCGTCCCGCCAACGTGGCAAGCGTGGCATAGACGATGAGACCGAGGCAGATCGCCGCTGCTGCGATGACATGGTTCCGGCGCATCGCGGCATCATAGCCGTTCGGCCGCAGTGCCGCTCCCGAAAGCCGAGAATATCGTTAAGACTCGCAGATTCCGGTCGCTGCGTGCCGGCACAGAGCTTGGAACGGGTGCGACCGGCATGTGCCGTCGCCAGGCCCGAGCTTCAACGACGATTGTAGGACCAGCCCTTGTCGACATTTGTGGGGTAGCGCGCCGCGAAGTACGGATTCTTCAGGCAGTTGCGCGCCGGATCATAGATCCAGTCGGCGCATTCGTGAAAATTCAGGAATCTGCAGTCGAAGCCAAATGCGCACCACGGTGCTCCGTTCGGAAATCCGAACCGCACAGGAACCTGCGCTGAGGCCATCGAGGACAAACTCAGAAACAATGTTACGGTGAGGGCGCGGGACAACATGTGCAATCCTCCAACAGACCATGAAGCTGACCGCGCGGCCGTTCTCCGCGAGACGGGGACAGCGTCCAGTCTTCGTCGCCGGTCAGTCTAACATCGGAGCGTGGGGAGATCGAGGGCGCTGAAGCGTCCCGATGCGCCGCATTGCGGCTGACATCCGCCTCTGGTGGCAGGAGGCGCATAGGTCCGCGCACTGTCGCGGGAGACCTTGCGAGCTGCCTTAGCTCTTCTTGGTGGCGCGGGACTTCAGTGAGAGGCCGAGCCGCAGGGCCATGCGCTTGATCGCGTCCGTCGAGCGACCGAGCTGCCTTGCCGCTTCTTCGATTGACGTCGAAGATTTGGCCAGCTCCATGAGCCGGCGGTCTTCCTTGAACGACCAGGGCTTCCGCGCCATAACCGAAATGATCCTCTCGCATTGTCACAACAGCAAAGCCGTCCAGCGGACCCATGTCGCTCGACGGCTTTGCTTGGGTGGGGCCGGGTCTTTTGGGGAAGCCGGTGCGGAGATGGATAAGCGATCAGCGAGACTTCGCAACAAACAACGCGGATTAAGCTAACCGCTCAACCTTAACGCGACGAAATCGGCGCCCAGCGCTCCGTACAAGTCCGGAGTTTCTCGAGATCGAGCCGATCCGCGCTGATCGCGATCCTCCGCTCGCCCCAACGCCACGTTGGGTCGGCGCAGGGCGGCCCCTCGATTGCGCCGAGGCCGCTCGCGGGATCTTCGCGTCAAGCAATGCGATATTTTCTCGCAAGAGTTGCAATCTCTCGAATCAAATCGGGCATCCGCGCGATGGCATCGTCGGAAAAATTGTTCCGTCGCTCGATGCTGCATGCAATGCCGATTCAAAATGCGTTGAAGATCGATGTCCGTAAGGGCGCGAATGAGCGGCGACTGCTTCTCGACTTCATTCGTCACGAGATCGTCGAATTCGTTCGGCTATGATCCGGCGAACGATACGAATAGAAGAAGATCGACATGCTTGAAAAAACACTGTCAGAAAAGCCTCTAGCAAAGATGAGAGAGCGGGCGTTCGAAGGTGTCTTTATCGGGGTTGCGCTGATCGCAATGATGGGGTGGGCGTATTTCGTCATCCTGTTGGCAGTCAAATTCTTCTTTTGGCTGGTTGGGTGATGCGAGCGATTACGAAGCACGCACGCTGCTGCCCAAAAATTCCCGTCGGTGACGACAAAATCAGCGGCCACCATCACGATCTCGACACAACTCGAAGCTGAGATCGTTGCACCAAATCGAGACGGTCGACAGGAGAACTCGCGGTGGCAGCGGTTCAATTGCCTCTGCTGCGCGTGTTTGAATGGGATCTGCGATCGGGCGCCCCGTCGAAACCAAAAAGAGGTTCGGCCATGACTGGTTTCAAGGACAACAATGCGCCGCGGCGGTACTTTGTCGATGCGGTCGGCAAGCGCGTTCTGATCGGTCTTACGCCCGAGGAGACCTTCGAGTTCGAGCGGCTCGACAGTGAACCGGAGGGCGGTCGAACTCGGGCAATGCGGGGCGAGCACGATGGCCGGCCTGCTCCCGGCGAGGAACGCTGGCTGGAGTTATATGCCAAGCACGAAGGTGCGTGGAAAGTCTGGATGACGCAGAGCCGTGTCGCTCGGCCCGATTTCGCGTCTACGGCAGAAGCCTAGGTCCACTCTTCGAAGCCAGGCGGCGCAGGAAAGAGTTTCGCCAGCATATCCAGCCCCATTCCGCGCGCCTTCACATCCAGGGCATGCCGGGCGATGACGTGCCTGAACTTCCATTCTGGGCCGGAAAATTGATCCGCGTCCCAGATCTGCGGCTTGGGACGTCCGTCCAGGCCGCGAATCCAGACGAAGAAGAGTTCGTCCATCCGCTTGCTTATCTCTGTTGCGGTTCGAGGCGGCCGGCTGGGCGCCAATGTCTGGCCGGACGACAGGACCGCGAGCGGCCGATCGATCCCCTATCCCAAGCCGATGCGCTTCTGCTGATAGCCGCGATCGAGAATGGCTAGCCACCATTGCTTGTTGTCGAAGAACCAGCGAACCGTTTTGGCGAGACCGCTTTCGAAATTCTCGTCAGCGCGCCATCCGAGCTCGCGCTCGAGTTTCGAAGCATCGATGGCATAGCGGCGATCGTGACCGGGACGGTCGGCGACGAATGAGATCAGGCCGCGCCGGGAACCCGCTGCGCGCGGCGACATCTGGTCGAGCAGATCGCAAATGCTCTCCACGACGTGCAGGTTGGTGCGCTCGTTCCGTCCGCCGACATTGTACGTCTCGCCGATCGCACCGCGCTCGAGCACCAGTGCGAGCGCCTTGGCATGATCCTCGACGTAGAGCCAGTCGCGGATGTTCTGACCGTCGCCGTAAACCGGCAGCGGCTCTCCGGCGAGGCCCTTGATGATGATGTGGGGAATGAGCTTCTCGGGAAAGTGATAGGGCCCGTAATTGTTCGAGCAGTTCGTCACCATCGTCGGAAGGTCGTAGGTCTCACGCCAGGCGCGGACCAGATGGTCGGACGACGCCTTGCTCGCCGAATAGGGCGAATTCGGTGAATAGGGAGTGGTCTCGGTGAAATATCCGTCCTTGCCGAGCGAGCCGAACACCTCGTCGGTAGAGATGTGGAGGAAGCGGAATTGCGCGCGCCCGTCCGGGCTCAACGTCCTCCAGTATCGCAGCGCTTCCTGCAGCAGCGTGAAGGTACCGACGATGTTGGTCTGGATGAATTCGCCGGGACCATCGATCGAACGATCGACATGGCTTTCTGCCGCGAGGTTCATCACGGCGGCGGGCTGGTATTTCTCGAACAGCTTGCGAAGAGAGGCCGCCTCGCAAATGCATTGCTTCTCGAATGCATAACGCGGATTTGTCCCGGCGTCGGGGATCGACTCGAGATTGGCGGCATAGGTCAGCTTGTCGATGTTGACGACGCGCGCCTGGGTGTCGCGGAGAAGATGACGCACGACTGCGGAGCCGATGAAACCCGCACCGCCCGTGACGAAGATCGTGGAGCCTTTGAAGCGCATGGATGATCTGCCTCAGTCGTGTGCGAAAGAACGGGCCACCGATTGCAGATACTGGCCGTAGCTGCTCTTGGCGGTCTTCTCGGCGACCTTCGCGAAGGCTTCGAGAGAGATGTAACCGCGCCGCAAGGCGATTTCCTCGGGGCAGGCGATACGCAGTCCCTGGCGCTGTTCCAGGATCTGCACGAAATGACTGGCTTCGACCAACGAGGCGTGCGTGCCGGTGTCGAGCCAGGCGAAGCCGCGTCCAAGCACTTCGACGAACAGATCGCCGCGGGCAAGATACGCATTGTTGACGTCGGTGATTTCGATCTCGCCTCGCGCCGAGGGTTTGATCTCGGCTGCGATGTCGACGACGCTGTTGTCGTAGAAATAAAGGCCGGTCACGGCCACGTTCGACTTCGGCTGTTTGGGTTTTTCCTCGATCGAGCGCGCGCGCCCGTCAGCACCGAGTTCGACCACGCCGTATTGTTCGGGCGAGTTGACGACATAGCCGAAGATCGTGGCGCCGCTCTTGCGTGCCGCAGCCTTGGCAAGCATCTCCGGAAGCCCGTGGCCGTAGAAGATGTTGTCTCCGAGAACCAGGGCGACGGAATCCGATCCCACGAATTCGCGGCCAACGATGAATGCGTCGGCAAGACCGCGAGGAGTTTCCTGGGTGGCGTAAGAGAAGTTGACGCCGATCTCGGCTCCATCGCCGAGCAAGCGCTGGAACAGCGGCTTGTCCTGCGGCGTCGAGATGACGAGAATGTCGCGAATACCAGCGAGCATCAATGTCGAGAGCGGATAGTAGATCATCGGTTTGTCAAAAACCGGGAGCAATTGCTTCGACACAACTGTCGTGACGGGATAAAGGCGCGAGCCAGTTCCGCCAGCGAGTATGATTCCCTTCATCGGTCCCTCTGGTTTACCAACCTTTAAATATCAGATAGTGTGCGCTGCACAAGATCGTTGTGTACGCGGAGCTGAAGTCGCTGGAATGAACGTTATCAAGACAGATCTGCCCGAAGTTTTGATCATCGAGCCGAAGCTCTTCGGTGATCAACGCGGCTTTTTCTTGGAGACCTATCAATTCGAGCGTTACGCGCAGAGCGGGGTTGCGCAGCCGTTCGTTCAGGACAATCTGTCACGCTCGCGACATGGAGTGTTGCGCGGGCTGCACCTCCAAAATCCTTTCACGCAGGGCAAGCTGGTCTCGGCGCTGCGCGGCCGTGTGTTGGATGTTGCTGTCGATGTTCGCATCGGCAGCCCAAATTTTGGGCGTCATGTTGCTGTCGAATTGAGTGAGGACAATCGCCGGCAATTGTGGGTTCCTCGCGGCTTCGCGCATGGCTTTGCGGTTCTCTCCGAGACCGCTGACTTCTTCTATAAATGCGACGCGCTCTACAGCCCGAAGGACGAGATCTCCATTCGCTGGAACGACCCGGCGATCGGCATCGAGTGGGGTCTCGCGGCGCCGTCGCTGTCGCCCAAGGATGCTGACGCTCCCTTGCTCGCGGATGTGAAGAATCTCCCACGTTACGGGGAGATCTGAGATGAGAGTTCTGCTGACCGGCTCTGCGGGACAGGTGGGCCGAGCTCTGCTTCCGCTGCTTCGCGAGCGGGCCGATGTCATTTCGCCGTTGCGAGACCAGTTCGACCTGTCGCGACCGGACGAGCTTGCGGGCAAGCTTGAATCGATCAAGCCGGATCTGATCGTCAATCCCGCAGCTTATACCGCCGTCGATCGGGCGGAAGACGAGCGAGAACTCGCTTTTCGGATCAACGCGGAGGCTCCGCGTGCGATCGCCCAATGGGCCGCACCGCGCGGCGTGCCGTTGATACACTTCTCGACCGATTATGTTTTCGACGGCTCCGGTGATCGTCCCTGGCGCGAAGACAGCACGCCGGGTCCGCTCTCGGTCTATGGCCAAAGCAAGCTCGCCGGGGACCTTGCCATTGCCGAGGCGGGTGCCTTGCATGTGATCGCGCGCACGTCATGGGTGTACGCCGCGTCAGGTGCGAATTTTCTCAAGACCATCGTGCGGCTCGCCGGAGAGCGCGAGCAATTGCGGATCGTCGCCGACCAGATCGGTGCGCCGACGACAGCGAGCACGATTTCGCAAGCGATTGTTGCAATGCTGCCGTTGGGTGGCGATGGCCTCCGCAAGACGTTCGAGCAGCGAGGCGGCGTCGTCAATCTGGTCTGCGCGGGCGAGACCAGCTGGCACGGCTTTGCGACTGCGATCGTTGTCGGGTTGCAATCGCGGGGCGTCAAACTCGCCGTGAAGGAAATCGTTCCAATCCGTTCGGACGAATTTCCGGTCAAGGCGAAGCGGCCGTCCAATTCCCGTCTCGATCTGACGCTGCTGCGTGAGCGCTTCGGCATTGCGCCGCCGGACTGGCAGCAGGCGCTTGATCGGGAGTTGGATATTTTCCAGGCGACGATCTGAACGGTGGTTCACAAGGCGGAGCCGGAGCGCAATGTTCCGCGGCCTTTAAGCTTTGTTAACCATCCCAGGCCCATTTTCCGGCCTGGCGCCTCGAACCGGAAATGCACGCATGTTTCAGCTCTTCTTGCGGGCCCGCACTCCCAATTTCCTGAAAGACCGTTTCGGGGGAGAGCAGACATTTCGCGCGCGTTCGCCCGAGCGTGATGCGGAGACTGATCGCACGCGCATTGAAGCCATCATGGCTGCGATCGAGAACGCGCTGCAGGCCGCGGAGCGGGAGCAATCCGGCTTGAACCGCCGCGTGGAAGACGTGTTGGCGCGCGCAGCCGTAACCATCGGCAACGGCGATGACGAGTATCTCGAGCGCGAGGCGCTGGATAATCATCACCAGGACCTGTTCGACAAGGAAATCCTGAACGGCCAGCGCAGGCTCAAGGAGCTCACGGCCTCGATCGCTCATTTCAAGTTCCTGAAGGCGGCGATGCTCAGTCGGTTCCCGGAATATCGGCCGCCGGCGAGCCAGACCAACTGAGGCGCCCACGCGTCGCTAGATCGCGAGCATGCTGTTGCCCTGAATCGACAGCAGCGTCAGGTTGCCGGTGGCATAGGCTCCGGTATCGATATTGGCGCGGTTTTCGAGCAGCTCGGCCTGGCGCACCGGCGTATGGCCGTGCACGACATATTTCCCGAAGCGCTTCTTGCTCTGGAGAAATTCGTCCCTAATCCACAGCAGATCCTGCTCTCGCTGCTCGGACAGCGGGATTCCGGGACGAACGCCCGCATGCACGAAGAAGAAGTCGCCGCACGTGAATGTGGGCCGCAATTGGCGCAGGAACGCGATGTGCTGTGGCGGCATCGCAGACGTGAGCTCGCGGACGAGATCGAACTGCTCGTCGTTGCTGAGATCCGGCGCCGCCGAGATTCCGTAGGACATCAGGGTCTGGAGGCCACCGAACTGAAACCAGTCGGCGGTCCGCGAGGGATCGTCCAGCACCGAGTTGAAATAGGCCTCGTGATTGCCCTTGAGAAAGACTGTGTTGCGGCGGCGGCTGCGGCTGATCAGGAGGTCCAGCGTGCGACGCGAGTCCGGCCCGCGATCGATGTAGTCACCGAGAAAGACCTCGATCGCACGATAGGGGCGACTGTTCGCCATGTCGGCATCGATGACGGCGAACATCTGCTCGAGCAGATGCGCGCAGCCGTGGATGTCGCTGAGGGCGTAGATGCGTACGCCGTTCGGCAGCTTCGGCCGGAGCGGATTTTGAGTCGCGGTCATGACCATGAGGTGCAACTCTTTCAGAGTGCTTCGCCCGGGATGTCAATATGCTATTGACGAAATCAGGCGGCCACGAGCCGCTTTTTTCTCCCACTCGCGTGATGTGAATGTTCATTCGCGTGCCTGTTCGATCAACCGTGGTTGATGAAGCGCTGGTCCGACACGCGCCGGCGAGGCTCAGCCGAAGCTGCGGCTGTCGAATGATGGCGCGGCCGGTTCGCGATAATCTGTCGCACGTGTGCGGATGAGAAGCGCGCCACAGAAATAGCCGAGCTGGAGCGCCGTCGAAAACGCCAGGATCAAGCCGAGAATATGAGCTGATCCATGGCATTGCCAGGCTGAAACCAATCCCAGCACGGTCGCACCGAGAACTACCGCCGGAGGCAGAATAAAGATTCGGAAGCGGCCTCCCAGCAACGATCCGATCAGCAAAGCAAAAGCGATTACGGTACTCACGACACAGCTCCCAAACCGAATTGATTGGTAATGGGGCCGGACTAATGGCGACTTAAGCAACAGGGTTGAATATCCGTTCAAATGCACGCGACCTGATGCGCGGAAATAACGCGCATGACGCGAAAGGCGGCGCAATGCTCGGCGAAATGTCAGCGTTATGACGGTGATTTGAGCATTCATGCACCAGGTATTGCGTTGCAGAAAAATCGATTTGATTTTTTCACTGCAGTGCCGCAATGTTGCTTTGTTTAGTTAAGAGATTGCCCGCGACGCATCGCAAATTTGAATCGACTGCTTGCAATTGTCCGATTGCGAGTGCGTGACGTGGCAGCGAGGTTCGGATGGCTGTAGCAACTTATGGTTCGGAAAATTATTACCCGGTTGTATCGAACCGTCGCGGTGCTCTCCAACGGCCTCTCCAGATCGCTCTGATCGGGGGCGACTTCCTTGCACTCCTGCTGAGCTACTTCGCGGCGAGCGGCCTGTATCGCCTGCTCCTCGCGGAGCAGGATTCATCTGTGGGTGCGGGCCTCGTGGTCAGCGCGGTGTTCGTGACGATCGCGTACTTCCAAGGGGTCTACGATCACCATCGTCTGCTGAATACGGTCTGGCAGCTCCGCAAGGCGCTCGCGATCTGGGTCGTCTCTCTGACGATTCTTGCAGTCGAAGCATTCCTGCTCAAATCGTCGGCGGATCTGTCGCGTGGAACCACGCTGCTGTTTGCCGCGACAGGCGGCGTTGCTCTGGGCGGGCTCCGGGTGCTTTGGCGCACCGCCCTGAACTCGAGCTATGCCAGAGGTCGCCTGGTTGACAGGAAAGTCGTTCTCCTCAGCCTCAAGCCCCTCGACTTCACGTCGAGCCGCTTCAAGGATCTGCGCAAGCACGGCTTTAACGTCGTGCGGCATTTCGTCCTCGACTCGTCCGAACACGGCGCGGGTTGGGATCACGAGATTCGCGATGTGGTGCGCCAGGCACGGGCCGCGGACGTGGAAGAATATCTCCTCGTCATCGACTGGGACGAAATGCCTCTGCTCCAGAAGCTGAGCCAGCACCTGCGCGTTGTTCCCCAGCCGATCCGCCTCCTGCCGGACTTCCCGATCGCTGATCTGGTCTCACGTCCGTTCCAGCCCGTCAGCGGCACGGTTGCGATCGAGATCCAGCGTGCGCCGCTCACCGTGTTCGAGCGGGCGCAGAAGCGCTGCCTCGATATCGGCCTCGCCTCGTTCGCCCTGCTGCTGCTGGCTCCGCTGCTGGTGACGGCCGCGATCATGATCAAGCTGGATTCGATCGGCAGCGTGATCTTCAGGCAGTCCCGGCGCGGCTTCAATGGCAAGCCGTTCGAGATCTGGAAGTTCCGCACCATGACGGTTGCAGAGAACGGTCATGTCGTTACCCAAGCGACGAAGAGCGATGCGAGGGTCACGCGGGTCGGCCGCGTGTTGCGGCGGACCAGTATCGACGAGTTGCCGCAACTGTGGAACGTGCTGCGTGGCGAGATGTCGCTGGTGGGACCGCGGCCGCATGCGCTCGCACATGACAACTATTATGACCAGCTCATCAGCAATTATGTGTATCGGCATCACATGAAGCCGGGTCTGACCGGTTGGGCTCAGGTCAACGGCTTCCGCGGCGAGACGCCGACGATCGACCTGATGGAGAAGCGGGTCGAGTACGATGTCTGGTACGTCAGCAACTGGAGCATCTGGCTCGATATCAGGATCATCCTGAAGACCGCGCTGGCGCTCATCCACCAGGAAGCCTACTGAGCGCGCGGGGATCCGCCACTCGGGCTTGTCTGGTCCCCGGATCAAATCGGCATGTGAATCAACCGAACGCATCGCCCGGCGTTCGTTTTCGATTCACTCTCAATTGTCGAGCAGATAGCGCGGACGATCGTCCGGCGGATAGCACCGGTGCTGGATCCTGCCGCCGGCAGCTCGAACCAGATACCAGAACGCCATCCTCTCCCGTTCCGACAGGTCGCAGGTCGCATCCAGCAGCCTGCTGCGGGCGGATGCCGGAGACTGGACGAAGAGGGCGGCCGCGCTGCCGAACAGACGGTCGTGGAACACGTCGTTGAAATCCTGGACCGCGCCGTCCGTCAGCTCCGGCGGCAGGGCCTGGAAAGCCCGAAAAGCGAGCGGCAAGCGCATCAGCTGCAGCCAGAGTTCGTGCGGCGCCAGGCGGTAGGATTGGCCGAGAAGCGCAAGGGTTCTTGCTGTCATCCCCTCCTGGCGGACGGCGGACCAGAATGCCCCCAAATATCCGAGCGACTCGGTTGGCGCGCACGCCAGCAGGCTTCTGCTCATCCGCTGTACGGCATCGACATCCGAATCCGCCTGCGCCAGATCGGTGCCGCGGACGGTCATGTCGGCGGCCGACAATTGCAGGACGAGCAGTTCCCGAAGCGCCTTGGGATCGCATTGGCGCTGAGCCGCGGGCAGGTTCGCCTGGACGATCTGCCTCAGCAGCGGGGCGTCGTAGCTTTCGCCGGCGGCAATCTGCCCGGCCACGCGCGACACGCTGAGGTCGGTCAGATTGGGGAGGACCGAGGCCGCCCAGGTGAGAGCGGACGCGCCCAACAGAAAGCTGGCGCCTCGCGCCAGCCATTGCCAGGCGCGAGATGCGCCTTTTCTAGGCGCCCTCGACATAATAGGCGTTGTAGTGCGAGCCTTTGTAACCCTCGATGCGCTTCAGCATCTTCGGGTTCGCACCGTTGAGCACGGCGCCCACTACCTTCTTCTGGATGCCTTCGGAGCTCGACATCGATTCCTGCAGGGCGGTGCGGGTCGTCCGGCCCCATTCGATGACGTAGACGAACGCGTCCATGAGATGGCTGATGGCCTTGGCATCGGTGACGGGCATCACCGGCGCCAGATCGATGACGATGTAATCGTACTCGTTTCGCAGCAACGCCAGCAGATCCGCCATCGCCTTCGAGGCCATGATGTCGGCCGAGTTCACCATGCGCGAAACGGCGAACGAGGGCAGGAAATCCAGCCCGGTCTCCGCGCTGCGCCTGATGTGGTGTCCGACCGACTGCGGATCCTTGAGAGCCTCGAGCAATCCGCTCTTGGCCGTCGGGTCGAGCTCCTTGGTCAGCGAACGCGTGTGAAGATCGCCGTCGATCAGCAGCACGCGCTTTCCGGTGAACGCGGTCAGGTGCGCGAAGTTGGCCGAAACCGTGGTTTTCCCTTCCTTCGGAAGCGAGGACACGATGCCGATGATCTTCACCTCGCGGGACAGGCGGGCGAGATCGATAGAGACCTTGATGTTGCGCATGGTCTCGGCATAGCGCGAGAAGGGATGATCGATCACGTAGCGGGACAGCTGGGCGCTTGCCTCGAGCTGCGCGCCATCAGGCGATCGCAGCGCGCGGATCCGCGGCGAGCCCATCGGCTTCGTGCCGATCGACGGAAGCACCCCGAGACATTTGACGCCGATCTCGTCCTCGACTTCGCTCGAGGACCGCAGCACGTCGCTCAGCATCTCCCGGGCAAAGGCGGCTCCAAGGCCGAAGCAAAGGCCGCCGAACAGGGCGCCGATCAGGGAGAGCACCGTCTTGGGCGAGCTCTTGCGGTCCGGCTTCACGGCGGTGCTGATGATGCGCGACTCGCTGATCGGGAAGCTCTGGTTCTGCATTGCCTGCTGCTGCTTCTCAAGGAAGCTGTTGTACAGGTTGCGGTAGGTGTCGGCCGCGCTCTCGAGGTCACGCAGCTTCACCTGAGCCTGTCCGGTGTTGCCGGCCTGGCTGACCAGATTCTTGAGGTTTTGCTCCAGCGACGTCTCGCGGCTCTTCGCGATTTCGTAGTCGCTGCGATAGGCGTCGCCGATGCGCTTGACTTCGTCCGCGATCGACTTGCGGAGCTCCTCCATGCGATTGGCGAGATTGACCGACGCCTGATGGGTCTTGCCATACTTGGCCGACCAATCGGCATATTGCGCCGAAAGATCGAGATATTGCGCCCGCAGCCGGGTGATCACCGGGTTGTTGAGCGCGTCGGTGACGGTCGGTTGGGAAAGGTCCTTGTCGGTGATCCCGTCGATGCGGTCCAGGCGTGCCTTGGCCTCGGCGGTGGCAGCGCGCGCCTGGATGAGCTGGGTGTTCACGTCCGTGAGCTGCTGCTCGTTCATCAGCCCGCGGCTGGTGCCGACGATGTTGTTCTGGCTCTTGAAGGTCTGCACGGCGCGGTCGCTGGCGGTCGCCTGCTCGCGCAGCTCGGCGCTGCGCTGCTGCAGCCATTCGCTGGCGCGCTTGGTGGATTGGTACTTCGCGTCGAGGGCGCCGACGATATAGGCATCAGCGATCTCGTTGGCGATCCGGGCTGCCTTGTCGGCGTCCCTGGAACGGAAGCTGGCCGACAGGACGTATGTCGACAGCAGGCGTTCGACCTTGAGGTTGTTCTCGACCGCGGCGACGGTGCCGCGTTCGATGCGTTCCTTCGACGCAGGCCCGTCCGATCCGAACAGGCTGATCACCTTGCCGATGATCGCGGGAAGCAGGCCGGGATCCGAACCGTTGAACTCAGGATCCTCCGTCAGATTCATGCGGCGGACGACGGAGCGGATCAGATCGTCGGAGGTGATGATCTCGACCTGGCTATCGACGAAGCCGGGGTCGATCAGCGCGTTGGCTGTGCCGTTGTCCTTGTCGAGCACCTGCGTCTGGCGGGTATCCATCAGGATACGGGTGTTCGCCGTGTACATCGGCGTCGCCGTCAGCAGATAGACCAGGCAGATCGCCACGGCGGCGCCGACCACGCCCGCAATGACGGGCCACTGCCGACGCAGAATCCCGATGATGCGCTCGATGCTGAGCGTGGCTCCCGCCAATTCTAGAGCGGTCCGCTCCTGAACGTGAAACTGCTCTCTGGGCTGATACATCTGAATGTTCATCGACCTGACGTGAGATTATTGGGGGAGTGGCGCAGGAATGAACGGATCGCTGATTTCCGTACTCCATTCGCCAGTCATGAGGCTGCTCGCCGCGCCGGAGGGCTTCTTCGCTGACGGTGTTTGCGCGCTTCCGGTGGTCTGGCCGGCCACTGAATTCGGATCGAATTCGACGGACTCAAGCTCCGCCGAGTAACCGGAGCTCACCGCCGAATCTGCCAGCTTTTGGACGAACTGGCTGATCTTCTGTGCAGTTTCAGGCTTGCGGGGCACGCAGATCAGCTGGGCTCGGCGCAGTGCCATGCCAATTGCGGCGCGCTCGACGTTGGACGACTCGCTGATGAGGTCGCGCACCGAGGGCAGGATGGATATATCGGTGACGAGATAGGCGGCGAGGCGGCCCGTGAGCTTGCTGCGATCGGTGCGAACGTCGCGCAGCAGGGACGCGGGCTCGGACTGGAAGGCTTGCACGACAGTCACGGGGACCCGATCGGATTGCTCGACGCATTGCGCTTCGCAGCGACCCGCGGCGCACACCGCAATCAGCAACGCCAAGCCGATGGCAGCTTGGGCGCTGAGGCTGCGGTCTACAAATCGTTGTCGTAGGGACAGGGGCAAACCACTCATCGCGTTCATTCAAATCGCCGCAAGGCTTCGCTCAAACCAGTGTCGCGCTTAACTATGTCAAATCCTTGTGCGGTGCAAAATATAGTTCGAAACCACGGTAATTCATAACGAATTTAGTAAGGCGCGAGTGCGGCACTGTGCACAAATATAACGCAACGCCCGCGGCAAAATCCACGGGCGTTGATGCACGTCAAGTCTGTTGGGGGCGATGAGGGCGCGGGCCCTCAATTGATCAGAGCGAAGAGCCCGCCACCTGCGCGAAGCGCTTCTCGCGAAGCTGCCGCCCGTGATCGCCGATGTTCACCCAGAAGCGAGGATCGGTGCTTGATTGCATCGAGATCCACTCATAGCCCAGCGCGTTCCAGGGGCGAACGCTCGAGGACAAATTGTCCAGGACTACGTCGCCATCCGAAAGCCGCGCAACCAACACGAGATGACCTTGTCCGCCGTCGATCCGCACAACTGCAAGACGCAGGGCGGCCTGCGGCCATCCCATTGCGATCAATTGGTGCCGCTTGGTGACCGCGTAGTCGTTGCAGTCGCCGGCCGCTGGAGCAACCGTCCAGTTTGCGGCGATCGGATCCGTCGGCTTGCGCATCGGTGCGATGGCCTGATTGACCGACATGTTCACTTGCCGAAGCATTGCCATGGCGGCGTCGGCGGGCGGCAGACTGCGCGCGCTAGCATCGGCGCGGCATTCCGCGACGTTATTCATGCAGAATTTGACGAAGTTCATCGGCGCAAGCGCATTGTCGAATTCCTGGATGAACGACGCTTCGGCCGGACGCTGTTTGGTATCCGACTCGGCTCTCGCCGTGGTGCTGGCACACGCGATCACGGCTGCGAGCAACGGCGCGTACAACAGTTTCATCTTATCCCCCGTTATCCGTCCTTCTTGACGCAACAGGTCTCGCACAGAGATTTTAGAGACGGGTTCCCCGAATCTCTAAAATTGAACGCAAATACCCGGCCACGCTCCTGCGTGGCCGGCTTTGGTTAATCAATCCGTTTAGGTTGATATCGTTCCCTGACTAGCGCGACGGGCTAGTGGTGGTCAGCGAGGACGTTCCGGTCGAGGCCGCAAACAAGGTGTTCGTCTGGGCGACCGGGCTCGCTCCAGAGGTGAACGAAGGCGGGGAGGGCGAATTGATCGACCCGCCGCCGCGCTGATCTGCCGTCGTGCCTTGTCCGCCGCCCGCAGTCGTGTCGCCGTTCGCGGCTGCGCCGACGATCGCCTCGGTCGGAATATCGCCGGTGATGCTCGTGAAGGACTGGATCAGCCCGGGATTTTCGGTCTTCAACGCGACCGTCTGGATTTCCTGGGCAAACTGCGGCTGCGTCAGCACGCAAACTGCGGCAGCGGTGCCCATTCCCGCGCCAACCGCGCGGCCCTGGTCGTCCGAGCTCGCCTTGGCGAGCGAGATCATGCCCTCCAGCGTTTCAGGCCGGTTGGTCAGGAGATCCCGGACCTGAGAGGCGAGGCCGCCCTGACCGTCTTTGAACTGGTTCAGGAGAGCCTCAGGCTTGTCGAGGAACTCGATCGCCCGTTCAGAGCTCACCGCGCTGGGATTTGGAACGCAGCCGGGCTGGGCCGCAAAAGCCGATGTCGCTGCTGTCATCGCAAGCAAGGTGGCCCCGAGCACCACGGCTTTATGCATTCGACTCCCCAATGGCGTAATCATGAAAATTTGCAAGCAAGTTTGTCTCAACATATTGGCAAAGCCGCAACCACGCTACTTTTTTTGCTCCGACGAGGACCTGGATTGTGCCAGCCCGCAGCCGGTGATGGCCGCAAAGAACACGCCGAAGCCGGGGATCTGCAACGAAAAATCAATGCTCGTATGCAGGAAGCCCAGCGTCGCCACACTTGCGCCGATAATCGGTATGTAGCGGTCGCGCCGCCGATGCAAGCTTCCGTTTAACAACTGGTAAAGATACCAGAGACATGTGGCCATAATCAAACACGCGGCCGGGATGCCGAGCTCAACCGCAAGCTCGAGCGGTGTGCTGTGCGCGCGATCCCACACCCCGAGGCTGCCCAGCGTGTCAGGCCTGTAGGCCGGAAAGGCGCTCTCGAAGTTTCCGTACCCGATCCCGAGCCACGGGTGCTGCTGGATCATCGTCAGTATGGTTCGGTACATCGTGAACCGCTGTTCATCGACCAGGCCGTAGGTCAAAATTCGTCCCGCCACAGCACCGCCGACGAGCTGAAACAGAAAGAGCAGCGCGACGGCTGTCCCGGCAAGCCATCCCCAGCGGCGAAATTTGCCGACGCGCAGCGGCGCAAAGAACAGCGCGGTCATCAGAAAAACGGTCAGGATCAGCAGCAAAAGCCCCGCGCGCGAACCCGTCATGGCCGTCGCCACCAGGCAAACGACGAAGCCGCCGCCCAGTGCAAATGGCGAGCCGAGATAATGGGCAATCAGTGCCGTCATCTGCCGCGAGGGCGGTCGGTCCGGCCGATCCTGACGATAGATAAAGCGCAATAACGGTGCGAGAAACAGCAGCGCGCAGGTTGCGAAGAATGTGGCAGCCGTGTTTCTGTTGACGAACGTGCCCGTGACGAAGCCGAGATAGGCTTCCTTGCGACGGAACAGAAGCGTGGTCGGGTCGCCAATTCCGGCCAGGATGGCGTAGAGCGCGTAGCCGAGGCCCGCCCAGGTGAGAAGTCGCAGCAGCTGCCGCGCATCCTCTGCGTTCGTCGCGATATAGGCAGCACGCGTGAAGGCAAGCGCGAACAGCAGCGGATAGCCGAAGGCGAGCCAGGGACCGTTCGCCGTGACGGAGATGCGATCGGGGAGATCTCCGCCCGTCACGTCTCGCGCCGCCGCCCATGCTGGATCGGCCTGGTAAAAGGCTGGATTCGGCCATAACTGCATTGTGATCACCGCCGCAACGACGACAAGAACGGCGAGCAACGGCGACAATAAGCGGAAATCGTCGACGGTGGCGCTGCGCAGATCGGCAGTCACAAGGCTGAACGAGAGCAGCACAGTCCAGATGCAGATCCACACCGTCTCGGCAGAGCCGAAGGGGAGCGGGGCCAACACGAACACGCCGATCGCCGCAAAACGCGAAGTCTTGTACAATATCAACTCCTGAGGAGTCGCGCCGCGACTCCGCAATCCACTTCCTTAAAGCTCTATGTCCTTTTGCCACATTCGTGCCGGATGAATAGGCTAGTTGCGCTGCTTCACGAACATGCAGGGTGCACAAGATCAGGGCCCCGGGCATCTTGACAAGCCAGCTGCGTCGCAGACGGCGCGTTCCTCGAAGCGCGCGACGGCTTGTCCTTCTTCAACGCTGACGGGCACGTCGCCTGCGGCAAATTAGCCGTCGTGCCGCCTCTTCCGAGAGGCACGACTCCTCCAATCGAAATGCATGCGACGGGTGCCGGGCGAACATTGTATTCGCGTCGAATGCTCAGTAGAGATGTTGCACTGCAAAGTGCAAGGAAATGGCCGTGACGGTGCCTGCTCATCGCGAGAAAGCGCATGTCCTTACGCTGGACAGCATTCGAGGAATCGCAGCGGTCACCGTGGTCATTCACCATGTGATCTTGATGCCGACCTTCCTCGCGGCATTTCCGAACCACGCCTGGATCGACTGCGCGTTCTTCCGCAGCGGCGGATTTCTGGTCGACCTGTTCTTTGTGCTCAGCGGCATGGTGATGTCGCTCAGCTACCTGCAAACCGATTTCGGGCGCTTCTCGTTGCGCGACTTCATGGTTCGACGGTTCGCGCGGGTCTATCCGCTGCACATCGTGATGCTTCTCGTGCTGCTGCTGTTTCGTCTGGTGCGCATCGGGCTCGGACTGGCGGTGGCGGGCGCCGTCGTCACCGGTCCCGCGGCGTTTGAAGTGAACAACGGCTACTCGTTTTTTCTGAACGTCTTCCTGCTGCATTCGCTCGGCTTCATTGAGTATCTGAACTGGAATGCGCCGAGCTGGAGTATCAGCGTCGAATTCTACACCTATCTGGTGTTCGGCCTGTTGCTGCTCGCGGCGCAGCGGCTCAACTCACTCGCCTGGTTCTACTTCGCCGCCGCCACTTTGGCGATCGGTAGCTGGCTTGTGCTCACAACCGTGGTCGCGACACCTCAGCTGGACGTCCAGTTCGATTGGGGCCTGCTACGCTGTTTCACCAGCTTCTTTCTCGGCGTGCTCACCGTAAGAGCGGTCAAGGGGCTGCCGCGCGACATCGGTCCAGCTCTGCAGGGCGCCGTCCAGCTTGCAGTCGTGGCTGCGGCCGTGGCTCATGTGTCCCTGACCGAAGCCTATCCGTGGATCAGCTATCTCGCGCCGGTAACCTTTGCCGTGCTGCTTGGCTCGCTATTGGCGTTTCCAGACGCCGCTCTCGTTCCCGCCATGCTCACGATCAAGCCCCTGTTGTGGCTCGGTCAGCGGTCATACTCGATCTACATGGTCCACGCTTTCGTCGTGCTGCTCGCCGAGTATTTCGTGAAAGTTCTAGGTGCGCGTCCGATCGCTGCACTCGATTCCATCTGTCCAGGCCTGGCCACGACGTTGAATCTCACCATCGTGGTTGCCGCCGTTCTCGCGCTTTCAAACTTCACCTACCGATATGTCGAGCTTCCGGGCGGCCGCGTCTTACGGCGTGCCCTCGGCAGGACTCCAGGATTTTCTTCGTCACAGGTCGCGCCCTCTGCGCGACCGTCCAACTAGGGGTTTTGGTCCGTATGGTTGGTCTCCGGCGCGCTATGCTTCCGGCCTTCGGCTTCAATCTCGAAGCCATCGCGCTCACCGCGTACATCTTCCGCGATGCGTTCGGAGGCGTCGTACGATACTACATCACGATTCTGCACGTCGGAGCGCTATGGTTCGTGCCGGACGTGATCGCGATGTTCTGCATCTTCTTGTTCGTGAACCGCTGCATCATCAGAAACCGAAGTGTTCTGGCGATTCTCGTTCTGCTCCAGATCATCCTGTCGCTCGGCATCGGCTACTTCTTCCTGGGAACCGTGAACGCCTTGTCGTCGTCGTTCAAGATGATACTTCCTGTTTTCGTCGGCTTCTCGTTCTGCGATGCCGACCTGTCATCGTACAGGAAGCTGCTCGCCATCTTCACGGGCGTATTCTACGCGTCGGTCTTCGGGGTGATCCTGTCCAAGTACTGGACGATGCCTTGGACCGGCTTCAAATATGAATCGTTTGGCGCCGTGCGCGAGGCGGGCCGTCTTTGGTGGGCGGCCGCGGAGGTCCGGCTATCCGGCTTCGCGTCCGACAATACGATGGCAGGCTTCTTTATCTTGACCTGCTTTGTTACCACCTCCATCCGGCGAAGCACTCTTTGGTGCCTGGTTTGCGGGTCCGTCGCGATCTACGCGATCAAATTGACCACGAGCAAGACGACGATGCTGGTGCTCGCCTTTTATCTCATCGTACTCTTGATCGTGCGGATGCTGCCTGAGCGAATGAAATTTTCGGCGGTCCGGGCACTCGCGCTATGGTCATTTGCCGCGATCCTTGCGCCGGCGACCCTCATCCTGCTTGCGTCGGGAACAGTGGTCGGCAACAAGAGCCTGCTGTTCAGCATCATGGATCGAATTAACAACAGTTGGCAGTTGCCGTTCGTTTATTTGAGCGACCTGATGCCGATCGGTTACATCACGGGTTGCGGCATAGGGTGCTTCAATTATCCGCAGCAATTGTTCTCGAATCTCGCATCTTATTGGGTGCCGGTGGACAATTTCTACATCGGGACTTACCTGATGTTCGGATTTCCGTTCGTGATCTTCATGTGGATGGTATTTCGTTCTACGTTCTTTGTTACGGACATTTACAAGCTGTCGCTGATCTTTACCGTCAATCTCTTCACGATCACCGTGCTGAACTATGGTCCTGCAACCGGGCTGTTGATCATTGCTCTCAGCTTTAGCGAGGTCTTCTCGCGACGCGTCTCCGTAGCGCTTCAGGAGCCGTCGCGCCGCCCGCGCGCGCGGCGCGCGCAGCTGTCGAATGAAGGCCAAAGTCTTGGATCAGGCCTTGGACCAAATCTGCCGCGGCCGGCATCGTGAGAGCCTGACCGGCAAAGGGAATGAAGATGCACAAACGATTGGCTTTCGTTGATACGCTTCGCGGCATCGCGGTGCTCTCGGTCGTCCTCCAGCACACGCTGGAGCAGATCGTGCTCAATCAGCCGACCGGGACGTATTATTGGACGTTTCACTATGCGCTCGGAGAGTATTTCAATTTCGGCCGCTTTGGCGTGGTGCTGTTCTTCTTTGTCAGCGGCTTCGTGATTCCCTACAGCTTTCCGAATAGCGCCGCTCCCGTTCGAGACTTCGCCATTAGTCGCTTCTTCCGCCTTTATCCGGCGTACTGGCTCTCGATCGTCGTCCTGCTGGTTCTCTCCCCGGCCATCGAGGGTAAGACCTTTCCGTCCTCGCACGTCCTGGCCAACGTGACCATGTTTCAGATGTTCATGGGCGTTCCCAACATCAGGATCGCCTATTGGACGCTGACGGTGGAGCTGATCTTCTACATCAGCTGTATTTGCCTGTTCGCGACTGGCTTTCTTACACGCCGCCTGACTGCGCTCCAGATCGTCATCGCAACCTGCATCATCGGCATCGTCGCTTTCCCGGTCGTCAAAATTCACGCCGTGTGGGGTGTGCTCGAGCTTGCGCTCGATTTGACGGCGATGTTCTTCGGGAAAGTGATCCGCGACACCGTCATGGAAGGCAAGCTCAATTGGCGCCACGTCGGGATCTGCGCTCTTCTTTATGTGATCTTCGCGGCCGGCGTCACCTACAGGCGTTACGGTGTCGACTACCAGGAGAACTTCTTCTGCGCGTACGGAATGGGCGCGGCCTACATTGTGGCGGCCTTCGTGTTCATCGGCTTCGCGGCCCTCGGCGAGAAGGCCGCCTGGCGCTTCATGTCCTTCGTCGGCATGATCAGTTATTCGATCTACCTGATGGGGTCGTTCGCGATGATCGTGATCTTCTACTATCTCGGCGCCGGTAGCGGCCCGATGCAGTGGCTTCTCTTTACGGTTGCCGTGATCGCAGCCTCGATTCTCGTCAGCTGGCTGACCTATCTAGCGATCGAAAAGCCCTCCATCAGATTCGGGCAGCGGTTCCGGTCCCCACGTTCCTTCGCTTCGGTTTCGCTCCAGTCTCCCCTCCGTAGCCAGGTGGCAGAGTGACGGCGCCAACGCACCCGTCTTACGCCGAGGCCGGTGGCGGTTTCGTACCGTCGATCCAGGGCCTTCGTGGCGTCGCCGCGATGAGCGTCCTGATCGATCATTTTTGCGACATGCCGAAGGGGGGCGTCTACGACATCCCCGATCCCGGCTTTCTGCCGCCGATCTGGCCGTGGCTGCAATCGGTGATCAACTCCGGCGGGCACGGTGTCGAGCTGTTCTTCATGATCAGCGGCTTTCTGATCCCCGCGAGCCTGGTGCGGCACGGATCGATCGGAAAATTTATGTATGATCGCGTCCTGCGCATCATGCCGGTCTTCGTCGTGCTGCACATCGCGCTGTTCGCGGTCGGCCCGATCGTCGGATACAAGTTCTTCCGGGGGATCGATCTGCCGACCTACCTCCAGGTGTTCCTTGCCAATTTATTCTTCGTCCAGGACGCGCTCGGGTTTCCGATCGCCCAGCAGAACGCCTGGACGTTGACCTACGAATGGGCGTTCTACATCCTGTTCGCAGCCTGCTTCGGTGCGGTCGTGCGGCTGAAGAGCTGGTGGCTTGCCGCGCCACTGATCCTCCTCGGCTTGCTCTGCATCCTGCGCTGGCCGATCACGGCTTTTTTCGTCGTCGGCATGCTGTTCAGCGCGATTAATCTCCGCTTTCGGATCACGGGCGTCGCGGGCGTTGTTGCCGGGCTCGCCTGCTTTGCCGCCATGTATGTCGCGCTCGATGTCCTGCATCCGTTCGCAGCGCTGCTCCCCGGTTTTCTCCTGTTCGGAATGGTGCTGGCGACGGGATCTGGGATCTCGGGCCTGTTGAGCCTGTCTCCGCTGCAATACCTCGGCAAGATCAGTTACAGCCTCTACCTCGTTCACCCCTTCGTCCTGTTCCCGTTGCAGGTCATCGGGTTGAAGCTGGTGGATCGCGGCGTCGATCGCTGGCTGCTGTGGAGCGGATTCGTGATCTTCGGCCTTGCGCTCGCCCTGATTGCGAGCGCGCTCAGCTACGAGATCATCGAGGTCCGCCTGCGCCGGTTCGTCGACGGGACGCTCAGGCACATCTTTGCGCGGAAAATGGCGCAAAGCCCGGCGGCTTGATCGGCGCTCAAGCCGGCCGTTGATAGAACCGTCGCAGGCGCAGCGCCGGTTTTTCGATCACGTTCCAGGAGAAGGATGCAAAGCCGAGCGTCAGCACCACGACGATCGGCAGGATCACCGCCAGCGAAAGCCGATGGTCCGGCCCCAGAACGCGCTGGGAGATGTCGATCGTCGCCTGGGTGATGGGAAAGCCGTAGAGATAGATGCCGTAGGAGAGGTCCTGGCGAAACAGGCGATCGAATGCCTTGAAGCTCTGCATGCCGATGTAGACCGTGCAGTAGGTCAGGAAGATGCCGGCGAGCGGCAGCAGCACGTTGAGCCACATGATTCCCGCGTAGCAGGCGGCGGAGATCGCAAAGATCACCCAGTGGATCGGTACGTATCTGGCGTTCAGGCGGAACACCATGCCGAAGAAGAACATGAAAACGAGATACCAGCCGGCCAGTCTGGTCGAATCGGATCGCACGTTGAAGGTCGCGGGATCGATGAAATAGGCGAGGAGCTCTGCCACCAGCGCCGCGCCGACTAGAAGCGTGATCCAGCGGACCTTGCGCGTCTCGCTCGAGATCATGTGCGCGAACAGCAGCGCGAAGGCGAAGACGTAGCACCAGAGCTCCCAGGGCAGGGTCCAGAGATTGGCGTTGACCATCTCCGGCCAGGGATTGTGCAGGAACAGGCCCGGCAGCTCGAAGGTGACATGACCGACGATGTTGCCGAAGTAGCGGTAGAACTGGTACTCCGACAGGTATTGCGACAGCGGCAACTGCGTCAACAGCGGTCCGACCAGGAGCGCGCAGAGCGTCACCTCGACGCTGAGCGCCGGGACGATTCGCAGCACGCGGTTGATGAAAAACGTCTTCAGATCCGGGTTCTTGATGGCGCTGCCGGTCACCAGGAAACCGCTTAGCGCGAAAAACATTCCGACGAGCGCAATCAGGCCGGGTCGGAGAAGCTCCTGGATGATCTCGGTGGCCTGCAGATGGCTGAAGGACAGAGCGGTCAATCCGCCCATCTTGTCAAACGCGGCTGCGGCTGGATCCTTCAGCACGAACACCGCCATTCCCGGTTCATCGAGCTTCTTGACGAAGGCGGCGCCTGCGAACAGCCCGGCAACGGCCACACGACAATGATGTGACAGAATGACCAGCGACAGCAGGTGCCGCATCATGTTGAAACCCGGTCCGAGCCCGTTGTTCTTGGCCAGGATAGTTTCCGCGGTGTCGTACTGTGCCAGGCCCGACTGGATCGTATCGGGCAGCTGCCGGAAGCGCGACGGAGCGGAGGGACGCTCGCGGCCGACCGCGCCCGGCAACGCAACGGCCGCGAACTCTGCGTCTCGATCCGTTTGCGACATCTTCGTACGGCCTTTCATGCGCCTGTCTGGACGGCATCAGCGGATGCCACGGAGTTGAAGCCAATTCATGACCGCGGGTTTCCGCCCAGCGCCGCTATGCGACGACCGAGCGGCGCCCCAGCCTGCGGCAATAGCCAATGAGCGGCCGCTCGACATACCAATGGATCAGGATTCCGGCGAGGACCGAGCCGACCACGGCGAGAATGACGAAGAGGGCCGAGGGCAGGGGATTGTGGAGCCGGGCCGAGATCTGGATCAGCACGATCGCGGCGGCGGCGTGAGTGAGATAGATCGCGTAGGAGGCATCACCCAGCAACATGCCGAGGGAATGCAGCGGTCCCGGGCGTTCGGTCGAGGCGATGCCGAGCCACACCACCAGCGTCGCGAACAGGGTCCACCACACGGCCCGAAGCCCGTTGTCTTCCGAAAGGGTTGCCCCGACAATGGCGGTCGCCAGGATGGCGGCGGCGATTGTGAGCAGGAATGCTCCCGGATAGCGGCTGCGGACCAGGGGATGACCCTTCAGCCACAGCAGGCCCAGCGCGAAGCCCATGCCGAACTGGAGGTTGGGCATCATGATGTTGCCGTAACCCACCACGGTGGCGAGCGCGAGGCCGGTATTGTCCGGATGCAGCAGTTCCGGCCACGCCAGCAGGCGCGCCGCCGTGTACCAGGTCAGCGGCGCAAGGAACCAGGCCACCAGCAGCGGCAGCAGCGGGCGCGGCCGTAACATCGTCAAGGCGAACAGGATGTAGAAGATGAACTCGTGCCTGAGCGTCCACACGACGTAGGGCCTCAGTTCCCCGATCGGCCACAGCACCATGGCTCTCAGCGCAAGCATGGGGTCGGCTTTGGCGGTGCCGGCGAGCGACAACAGGTTGTAACCGATCACGCATACCCACATGAAGGGAATGATGCGCACGAAACGGCGGAGAAAGAATTCCGTGCGCGTGCTGCGGATCGGGCCGAATGAAACAATCGTGATGATGAAGCCGCTGATGACGAAGAAGATCGCGACGCCGAACAGGCCGGTTTCGGCGAGCAGGAACGGGCTCTCGCCATAAGAAGGTGGAAGGCTGACCAGCCAGTTGACGTGCCAGATCACGACCAGAATGGCTGCAAACCCGCGCAGATATTGAATTCCCGGTACGATCCCGCCTTTGGGAGATCGTGCACCCTCGATGTCAGTCAATGTCGCCTCAATGCCGCGCTGGTTCCCGATTTTACCGATCACTCCAGCGATCGGTCAAATCCTAGTTTTTAGGCGCGATGATGATGGTCGAGGCAAATGTTGGCGCGGCGAGGGGACGTAGTGCGAGCGCGTGGATTGTGCGGCAGGCGCGGATCACACCGATGCGTGCGGCGAGGCTGCGCTCCGCCGCACGCATTCGGGGGTCGGTCAGACGAACGCGAAGTCGTTGCTGGTCAGGTTCGCGGCGACGACGTTCTTCAGCAGGATCGAGTCGCTCGCCGTGACGTGGACCAGGGTGTCGGCTCCGGACTGGCTGATCTGGAGGTGACTGTAGTCCGTGGCCATCAGCTTCGAGATCGCGACCGTGTCGTAGCCCGCCGCGGATCCGGCATGGAAGCCGTTCACCGTGTCGTTGCCGCCGCCGAAGGAGATCGTGGTCGAGCCGGCGCCGGCCACCGCGAAGACGTCGTTGCCGGCGCCGCCGGCGAGCGTGATGCCAGCGACCTTGGCCGACGCATTGTGCGTGCCGTCCGCGTTCAGGATGTCGACGGAGGCCAGGTTTCCGGCGGTGGTGTAGAAGTCGTGCTCGGTGCTTGTGGCGTTGAAGTAGAAGTTGTCGTGCGACCCGTCGGCATTGGTGACGTACATCTTGGTCTTGACGCCGTCGGCGTAGACCGTCGTCGAGGACGAGCCGTCGGTGTGCTGGGCGAAGTCGCTGGCGATCTTGCCGCTCGAATACGTCTGGGTGTCCTTCGAGCCGTCGGCATTGTTGATGTAGACCGACGTCTTGACGCCGCTGCTGTAGTTGGTCGTCGTGGTGTTGCCGCTGGCCTTGGCCACCGTCTGGGTCACGCTGCCGGTCGTGTCGTAGGTAGACGTCAGGCTCGAGCCATTGGCATAGTTCTGGACCTCCGTCGTCTTGTGCCCGGTCGAGTCATACAGATCGGTGGTGACGCTGCCGTCCGAATTGACCACCTTGCTGTATTGCAGGCTGCCGTCGGCGTGCAGATCGGTGATCGACGTGACGCTGCCGTCCGCCTTGATCTGCTGGATCTCGGTCGTGTAGGCCTTGCCGGTGACGTTGAAGAACGTATTGGTATGCGTGCCGTCGGCATGCGTGTCGTAGGTCGCGGTCTTGATGTCGTTGCTGTAGACCGTGGTCGACGACGAGCCGTCCGTCTTCTGGATCAGCGTGCTGGTGAGGTGACCGGTCGTGTAGAGGTCGGTCTCCTTGGAGCCGTCGGCATGCGTGATGTAGACCGATGTCTTCACGCCGCTGCTGAAGTTCGTGGTCGTGGAGTCGCCGCCGGCCTTCGCCACGGTCTGCGTGACGCTGCCCGCCGCATTGTAGGTGGAGATCAGCGTGGAGCCGTTGGCGTAGTTGACGATCTCCGTCGTCTTGTGGCCCGTGCTGTCGTACTGGCCGGTGGTGGTGCTGCCGTCCGCGTTCAGGACCTTGGTGTATTGCGTCGTGCCGTCGGCATGCAGGTTGGTGAAGGCCGTGATCGTTCCGTCAGCCTTGGTGGTCTGGATCTGCGTCGTGTAGGGCTGGCCGGTGATGTTGTAGAAGGTGTTGGTGTGGGTGCCATCGGTGTGGGTGACATACACCTTCGATTTCACGCCGCTTGCGAAGACCGTCATCGATGACGATCCATCAGTTTTTTGAACGAGATCGGTCGTGATGAGGCCGGCTGCGTACAGCTTGGTTTCCTTGCTGCCGTCGGCGTTGATGATGTAGATCGAGGTCGGAACACCCGCGCTGAGGTTCGTCGTGGTGGCGTCGCCGTTGGCAGCCTTGGCAACCGTCTGCGTTGCGACCCCTGATGTGTTGTAGGTGGTGGTGAGGCTCGAACCGTCCGTGTAGTTCTGAACGACGGTGATTCTCTGGCCGGCGCTGTTGTAGAGGCCTGTGGTGGTGCTGCCGTCGGCGTTCGTGACCTTGGTATACTGTGTCGTGCCGTCGGCATGCAGGTTGGTGAGGGCGGTCACCGTTCCGTCCGCCTTGGTGGTCTGGATCTGCGTCGTGTAGGCCTGGCCGGTGATGTTGTAGAACGTGTTGGTGTGGGTGCCGTCGGCGTTGGTGACATACACCTTGGATTTTACGCCGCTTGCATAGACCGTCGTCGAGGATGATCCGTCGGTCTTCTGGACGAAATCGCTGCTGATCACGCCGGCGGTGAACAGCTTGCTTTCCTTGGTCCCGTCGGCGCTGGTGATGTAGATCGAAGCCAGCACGCCAGCGGTGTAGTTCGTCGTCGTGCTGGCACCGCCGACCTTTGCCACGGTCTGCGCCACCTTGACGGTGGTGTCGTAGTTCGTGGTCAGGCTCGAGCCGTCGGTATAGTTGCGCACTTCCGACGTCTTCTGGCCGGCGCTGTTGTAGAGGTCGGTGGTTGTGCTGCCGTCGGCGTTGAGGATCTTGGTGTACTGCGTCGTGCCGTCTGCGTGCAGTTGGGTGATGGAAGTCATCGTTCCATCGGCCTTGGCGGTCTGGATCTGGGTCGTGTAGGCCTGCCCGGTGATGCCGTAGAACGTGTTGGTATGCGTGCCGTCGGCATTGGTCAGATAGACCTTGGACTTCAGGCCGTTCGCATAAACCGTGGTCGTGACCGACTTGTCGGAGCCGACAACCGTCTCGCTGGAGATGCTGCCGTCCGAATTGTAGTTGATGGTCTGCTTCGCGCCGTTTGCGCTGACGATCACTTCCTGCGTCTTCACGCCGTTCGAGTACAGGATCGTGTCGCTGCTCGAGTCGACGTTGACGAGCGACTTGCTGGTGATGACGCCGTTGCTGAAGTTGGAGGTCTGCGTCCCTGTCAGCGTGCCGGACGCATTGAAGAACTTGGTCTCGCTCCAGCTCGTCGTCGAGGTGGTGACGGAGAAGGAGTAGCCGCCCTGAATCGCGGCAAGGGCGTTGCCATAATGCGAGATGATGTAGCTCATCGTCGATGTGGAGGCGACAGGGAGCACATGCGTATCGGTCAGCGTGATCGACTGCAGGGTGGTCGAGGCGGAGAGGTCGGCGAGCTCCGCGACGATCTGCGCGGCGGTGCCGGTGACGTCGGCGGCCTGGGTCCCCCCCGAGGACGCCCGGGCGACGCCGTCGATCTCGATGATGACCGGGTGATCGCTCACCGGAATCGTGAACGAGCTGACATTGCTGTAGGTCGCGATCGGGTCGGTTCCACCGGTCGGATCGTAGACCTTGATCGACTGATGTACGGCGTCGAGTTGGACCGTGACGGTCTGGCTCGGATTGCTGATTTCCGAGTTCGTCGTCGGATCCCAGACCTTCGGTTCGGCCCAGACGACGAGATCATAGGCACCATTGCTCTTGCCGAGCACCATGCTGTTGCCGGAGTCCGGCATGTTGCTGAGCGTATAGTTCAGCGGGCTCGTCGGCTGGCCGCTGCCTTTTCCGTCGTCGTTGAGGATCGTCGTCAGGTTGTGGACGGCGGTGGCGGCGAGTTTGGGCGTGCCGTCGTCGTAGAACAGCCCGAAATGGCTTTGCGCATTGGTGTCGCTGCTGGACGAGTTGCGATCGAGCAGCTCGTAGAGATAGGTCGTGCCGACGCCGTCCTTGAAGGCGTCCATCACCGTGTTGAGGATGGACTTGGCCTGAACCGCCTCGTTGACGCCGAGGAACGGCGTGGTGCTCAGCGTCGTGTAGCCGGTCTCGGTGATGACCGAAGGATCGCCTGGTGACACGGAGCTCGCGAGGTTGAGAGCCGAGGACAGAGCGGCCGCCGGCGTGGTGCCGGTGCTGACGTAAGCGTGCGAGTTGGCGTAATCCGAGTATGCGCCGAGATTGCCAAGCTTCGCGAAGTCGGCGGGATCGGTGTAGCCGAGGGTGAGGTTGTAGACGGGAAGTTTGGCGAGCGATGCATCGGCCTTGATCGCGGCGTAGTACGCTTGCTGAAATTGCGCGGCGGCCTCGATCGTCGAGCTGCCGTTGTAGCTGAACGCCTGGAGGTTGACCTCGTTCAGGCCCTCCAGCGCGATGATGCTGCCCGGGTGTTTCGCCTGGAAAGCGTCGAGCGCGTCGATGTATTGCTGCAAGCCCGCTGCCCCCGACGCCGGGATCGACGATGAAACGCCGAGATCGAACTTGTAGCCCGCGCTTGCCAGACCGTCGAGCACCGGCTGCGCCGCCGGGATATTCGTCAAACCATCACGAAGCGAAGTGACGCCGAGATATTTCAGATCTGCTTCGACGAGTGCGAGATTGTTGTAGCCGCCCCACGCATAAGACACGTGAGTGTTGACGCCGATGGAACTCGTGAACGCGCTTGCCGAAAGGACAGTCTGATTGGTGCTGGTGATAGTCGTCGTCATGATTTTCTCTGGTGATGCCCGCTGTTGTTCTTTGGATAGCGGCAGAGTTTCTCAGTGACGTTAGAAAGAAGGCTAAAGATGTAGAGAACGACGGCTTTTCGCCGAACGAACTGCAAGTATTTTCAGCACACTGCGAGAGACCGCTTGTTCCGTGCTGGAACTTGCACGCGTCGCGTGATGAGGAATTATTAGCGATGCGTTTCGTTGCACCAAGTTCCGTGACGAGGAGATGAAACTGCAGTGCGAGCGAGGATGATTCGTCGCACGCTTGTTGCGCACTCTAATGCGTATGCGCTGTGCTCGATGGCGATGCGCCGGGCAGTTGATAGTCGGCACGCCATCCCAGCCGTTGCGCGTCGCCGTCGGCGATTGCTTCGAGCAACGGTCGAAGGGCCTTTCGCGCGCCATTGAGACTGCGATAAGCCAGGATTGCCTCGATCGCGAGGAGGCCGACGTAGCTCATCCGGTTGATGCGATAGACAATCGGAGAGGTTGTATACCGTTTCTCAATCAAGATCCGGTTCCGGCAGGCATAATACAACCGCCACGCCGGCGCCTCGGGGCTGACCAGGGCGCTGCGCGCACTGGTGCTCGGCTTGTCCCAGGACTCCTCGGCGTCGTTGATGCAGCCGACATCAGTCAGATAGATGGTTACGCCCGCATCCATCAGGCGCAGCGAGTAGTCATGGTCATCGCTATAAAGGACGAACTCCTTGTTCGGAGGCGACACCCTCCTGACGGCCGCCATCGGCAGCAGCAGTCCGCCATAAGGCGCGGTTTCGATCCGGCGCAGGTGGAATTCCCCGTAATTCTCCGGAGAATGGCGGGCCGAGCGTGTGAACCGTCGCCACAGCTTCGATGGAAGCGAGGCGAGATGAAAGTTAAGAAACGAGTTGTTGCGGATCGCCACCGCGGTCTGGTCGGCGAGAAGGGTCGGATAGATGCCCCGGTGCCGGCGCAACGCGCAAAGGCCGATATCGTCGCTCGCGCCGAGCGCCGTATGCAGCGCGAGCAGGCGCTCCAGGAACCCGTCCTCGCCGACATTGTCGTCGTCCAGGATCAGGACGAACCGCAGGTCCTTGTCCAGGAGCCGCTGAGCCGCGGTGATGCCGGCGTGAAATCCTCCGGCCGATCCCAGGTTTGAAGCGAGCCTGATGATGTCGACCGGCGGTTGCTGCGCGAAATCGTCCGGGGCCACCGGGCGGTTGCATCCGTTATCGACCACAATCACACGCCCGACCGCAGGGCTGGCCTGGACCGCTTCAACCGTCCGTCTCACCAATTGCTCGCGGCGTCCGTAGGTCACGATGACACATGCGACCGAGCGTCCCGCGACCGTCGAGCGGTCGAGGGCGATTTGCGACGTCAGTTCGAGGGGGGCGTTCATCAATTCAGTCTCGCTCGGCATTCCGTCGTTCCGTTCAGGCGACATTATAGATACCCAGTGGAATTGGAACGGCAATTCCAGCGGCAAATTTCGCCGCAAAACCGTGCAATCGCTTTGCGCGGGCCCTGCAGGCGCACTGCGCTGCCTCTTTGTCGTTGCGAGCGTATTGTGATCACATTGTGAAGGCAGTCTCGGCGCGTGGTGCCGATGCCGGATCGGATCGCATGCATAGAGTTCTCGAGCGCGTGGAGGCGCAATGTTCCTGGTGGTGAAGAGATTGTTTCTGGTGGCGCTGTTGCCGGTGCTCGGTCTGGTGGCATCCGTCGGGATTGCCAGCGCAGGTCCGCTGACATGGGGGGTCGACGGGCCCGATGGCCGGCGCGCAGACCTGAAGGCGATCTTCGAAGTCATGCGGGCGCGCGGGCTTACCCAATACAGGGTCGGTGCAAATCTCGCGCGGGATACCGATCCTTACGAGGTCCAGATGTACCGGGACATGCTGGCGCTCGCCAAGACGTACGGCATCACGCTGAAACCGATATTGGCGACCCCGTTTGCCTGGGGCGATCGGACCGACGGCGGCAAGTATCCGGCCGGCGATTGGAATGCGCTGTACCAGCAGGCCTATTCGAGAACTTATACCTTCGTGGTCAATTTTAAGGACCAGATCAACGATTGGGAGATGGGCAACGAGATCAACCTTCTTGCGCTGGATCCCAGCGGCAAGAAGCTCTACGGCCGCGGCTGGACCGCCGAGGAATTCGACATGCCGGTCATGAACGACTGGGTTGCGGTCCTCAAGGGCATGTCGGACGCGATCGACAAGATCAATCACGACTACGGCTTGCACTTGCGACGCGTGCTCAACACCACGTCAACCATGTTCGGTTTCCTCGACTTCATGGCGTCGAAGGGCGTCGGATTCGACGTCATCTCCTACCATTATTATGAATCCCTCAATCAGAATCCGAACCGCGCATGGGGCGGCAGCAGGCAGCCCTACAATCTCTTCAAGAAACTCGCGTCCTACGGCAAGCCGGTCGTCTTCAACGAGGTCAATTGCGCGGAGATCTACAAGCCCACGTACGAGAACGAAGCCGGCAAGCCCATGACGGAGGCGTGTTACAAGAGCCTGTATGCTACCCTTAGCTTCATTACCCATCAGGCCGATGCCAACGTCGAGAGCGTGTTGATCTACGAGATGCTCGACGAGCCGGCCAAGGCTCCTCCGGAGAACCGCTTCGGCCTGATGTACGACATCCATACGCCGAAGGTGCCGCTCTACATGGTGTCGCGGTTTGCCGGGAAGGCGCTCGCGCCCCACGAAGCCGAGGAACTGAGCAAGCGCGGAATGTAGACACCGCCCGATCCGGGATGTCGCCTATATCCAGAGCCACGGGCAGACGCGGTCCAATGCCACCCGGATGTAGAACTTCCAGATGTTGTCTGTCGCGTATCCCTTGTTGTCGAGTCCGCGGATTCCGCTCACGAGCGGAACCGTCCGGAACCGGCGAACGAACTTCGATGTCTTCGGCGCGGCGTCGAAATCGTCGCGCAGCGCTTTCTCGGGGAATGCGGCCGCGGAGGTCTCCTCGTAAAGCTTGCATTTACCCTGGAGATATTGCCGATAGCCTGCCTTGGTCCAGGCCATCATGTACATGTCGACCACCCGCTTCGGATAGTTCCGCATGTTGACGTAGAAGGCGAATTCTTTCGGGCGCTTCTGGATCAGCTTGGCAAGATTCAGGACGATGTACCGGCCTGTCACCTTCCAGATCGGCGTGTCGGCCTCGCATTCCCGGATGAAACGCGAATTCTCCATCGCGTAGTCGAGGAGGAACAGTTCACCATAGCCGCGGCCGTACATCTGCGGATAGTCCAGTCCCGCAAAGGAAACGAACTCGACCTTGTCGAGGATGTTCAGTTGCTCGGCGATGGCCTTGAGGCTGGACAGGTCGGATTCCGAGTTCTCGACGAAGACGATGCGGTCGATGCACTGCCCGACCAGCCTGCCGTAGAACCACAGCGCCTCTTCATAATCCTTGCGGCGGAGAGCGGGATCCTTGCGGCCGAGGCTTCGCACGTCGGCTTTCGGCGTGATGGTCGCCGTCATGATCAGAATGTTCATGGGTCCTTTCGATTTCATCTTATCGATCTTCTGCGTTCCGGCGCGTTGGCGGCTAGGTGGCGGGGACGCGCTCCTTGCTCAGTTCGAGATCGCGCAGACCAAGCAGACTCCGTACCAGCTGGCGATGAAACAGCAGATAGCAGATCGCGATCGTCACGATGTAAGCGGTCGTGCCAAGCAGCCAGGCTGACGCCGGCGAGGCCGGAATTTCCATTGCGCGATTTGCGGCGATGAGGCCGAGGATCGTGGCGACCGTTGCCGGCGCGAGTGCCCTGACCAGATTGGCGACGGGCAGGTTGGTCTCCCAGGAGGTGATCAGCATCGTGGCGATGGAGACGATCAGCGTCACCGCGAGGTAGATCTTGATGATCCCGATCAGCCCAAACCTGAGCCCGACGACGAAGGCCACGATCGTCGAAAGGCTGTTGGCAGTCGAAACCCAGAATTGAAGCTGCGCCTTGCCTCGCGACAGCAGCATGGCGCCGCTATAGGCGGTGATCGACTGCGCCGCCCCGGCAATCGCCATCAGCCCGACCAGTGGAATGATGCCGGTCCATTTGGCGGGAAAGAATGCCGTGAACAGGTAGTCGGCGCCGAACGAGAGATAAAGCATGCTGGGAAAGACCACGGCTGCTGTCAGCGACAGCACGCCGCAAATGATCTCGTTGCGCTGCTTCAGCGATCCTGTCACCGCCTGACGGCTGAGCGTCGCCATCAGGACGCCGCTGCCGGGCCATGTGATGACCATCAGCGGCAGGATCATGATCTGGTAGGCAAGCCCGTACAAGCCGACGGCAGCCGCGCCCACGGCGCCGCCGATCAGCAGGTTGCCGACGGCGCGGCCGGCAAAGTTGAGCAGATTGCTGGCGAGCACCCAGCCGCCGAAGGTCAGGATCGAGCGCACGCGGCTCCACTGAAAGTTAAGCCGGACGTCTCTTCGCGCAATGATTGCGAAAGCCGCAGATCGAACGACCTGCACCACCACGTAGTAGCTCACCAGTGCCCAAACGCCCCAGCCCAGAAAGGCGCCCGCCACGCATGTGATCACCGAAACGACGACGGCGACGATCTCCACGGTCGCCACGGTCTGATAACGCAGGTGCCGTTCAAGCACGGCGCGTGGGCCGAGCGCCGCGATGGAAAGCACCACCGAGATCGACAGAGTGGCCAGAACGCTGCCCAATCCCTCCATATCGAGGCCGCTGGCGAGCGGCGCGGCGATGGCCGCCAGGATCACGGCGCAGACCAGGCCGATGGCGCAGATCAGCGTGATCGCGGCGCCGGCTTCATCCCGATCGAGCGTACGTCGCTGCACCATCGCGCTCGACATGCCGAGATCGGTCAACAGCGCGATGAATCCGACGAAGGGCAGGGAGAACGTGACGAGGCCGAATTCGGCGGGCGCCGCGAAATACGTCATCATCACAGTCATCGCGAACTGCAGACCGGACTTGAGAACGTTCATGCCGGACATCGACAGCAGGTTTTTCAGCATTCCGTCGATCTCCGGGTGCCACGGCGTGACACCCACTCAGGTTCCAAATGACCCAGCCCTCTTACCGCGCGTTTATCTCGCACATGCACAACTGGCAAGACAAGCAGCGAAGATATGAAATGTGTTGCCGCGTTGTTGGGCAAAGTGCTTCTCATCTCGCATCGAGATGTCACGCCATCGTTACACCACCGCGCGCGATGCGCTGGCGGCCTCCAGGAAGCGTCCCTTCCACGCGAGCAGTGCGACGATCGCGGCGGCGATCGCGATTTTCAGCATCAGCCAAACCACGGACGGCGATGAAATGGCCGAAAATGTGGCTATGAACGCGCCGGCGGCAACGGACGCCGCGACAAGGCCCCATCGCGGCGCTGCGCCGAACCGCAACATCGGCCCGCTCGCCAGCACAATGACCACTCCGGTCGCGACGATCGCGCTGATGAGGACGTGGGTCGGCGCAGCCGTCATGGCCTGCGTCGGCACGGCGACGGCGAGGACGAGCAACAACTGGCAGAGCGCGACGACGACGAGGCGCATTGCCGATTTCGTCAGGTGGGGAACGATCGCGAGCGTGGATTGCAAGTGACAGTGCATGAAATAGAAGCAGGTTGCGGCGGTCGAGGTCTGCAGGAAGCTCGCCAGAATGGACGGCGGAACGAACAATTGTCCCGCATCGGGCAGAAAGCCGACGAGCCCGCCGAGCATCACCATGGTGGCGCACATGATGAAATCGAGAAGATGCGCCACGGCTGCGCGGGCATCGTTGGCGCTGCCCCGCTCGAATTGATGGACGACTTCCGGATAGTTGACGGTATGAATGGCGGCGACCAGCACAGCGAACGGTCGTTGCAGGAGGTCGATCGCCATCGAAAATCCGGCTGTGACTGCGGGTGCGGCATCACCGAGGGCCGACACGACGACGAAGCGGATCGAGACGGGAACCGAAAGGTGGAGCACCGAGGCGCCGGCGGCAAGCATCCCGTAGCGGGCAAAGCCGCTCCAGTCCTCGAGCAGCGCGGGGCGCGCCACGCTGCGCAGAACGTGAGGATGCAATAACTGGCCGGCGAACAGGCTGGCGATCTGGGCGGCCAGCATGCCCACGAGGGCGGCATTAGCCGTGCCGTAGAGCCATGCGCCCGCGGTTGCGCCGCCCACCATCAACGTGGCCCTGAGGATGAGCAGAAAGGCGGCTGCGCCGAGCCGGTTCGAGACGCGCACGACCATGAAGTGAAGATCCGTCGCGCCCTGGGCGACGGCGAGTGCGAGGCCGGTGAGCCCCACGCTCGCGGAAATCGGGGTCACGACCGCGGCTGCGAGGCCCCCGATCACCAGCAGCACGATTGCGCTGGCGAGCGCGGCGGCGAACAGGGATGATCTCAGCCGTGCGGCGTCCTCTTCCCGGGCCGCAGCCAGAAAGCGCACGCCGGCCAATTGCAGCCACTCGAACATCAGCACGCTGAGCAGCTGGCTCGAAGCAAGCGTGAGCGAAAACTTGGCGTAGGCGAGCGGCGAGAGTACCCGGCCCAGCAGGAAGATGAGAATGATCGCCGCCGCGCTCTGGTAGACCACACCGACGAGTGCGAACAGACGGGTCATGGGACGTTCAAGCTGCGGGGCAGGGCGCAGAAAAGGCCAGACGCGTTGCGCAAGACAGCCATCCCAGGATTATTGCGGGTGCCGGCTCAGAAGCGCGAAGGCGTCGCGATATTCGTCGATGACATCGGCAAAGGTGCGATGGTCGTTCTTGTTGGCAAGTCTTTCGAACATCTCGGCCAGCTCCTGCGGATTGGCGATGATCCGCAGGATGCTGTCGGCAAGGGATTTCGGGTCAGGCGCGGTCAACCAGCCGACTGCGCCGCGTTTCACCGCTTCCGGGATTCCTCCAAACCTGGTCCCCAGAAACGGCTTGCGCGCCGCCTGGGCATCGGCCACGACCAGCGGCCCCGGCTCCTCCCAGATCGGCGGGATCACGACGACGTCGATCTGGCGATAGAATTGTTCGGGCTCGACGAAGCCCAGGAACTCGATATGCGCCTTCGGCGCCATTGCCCTGAGCTCGTGCTGGATTTCGGCGCTTGCGACCCCTGCGATGACGAGCCGCACGCGATCGCGCGGCAGGTCCGCGAAAGCCTTAACGAGGTTATAGATGCCTTTCTCTTCGGTGAGACGGCCGATGAAGCCGAATGTCAGCGGCGGGCCGGCTGGGCCTTTCGCGGGTGCGGAGACCGGCATCGTCGATGCATGCGCAATCACCCTGCGCAGCTCGGTGTCGGCGAAAAGACCGGTCTGGAGATGGATGTCGAGAATGCGCTGGCTGACGCCGACCACGCCGCGCAGATATCTGGTGGCCTTGCGGCGGTTGATCGTCAGCAAAGTACAGCTCATGCAGGTGTGCTCGCACGTCTTGCCGTCGGAAAAGCGCGAGCATCGCGGGCAGGTCAGATAGTAGTCATGCAACGTGTGCAGGACCGGTACGCCGAGCTCGGCCGCGACCTTCCACACCGCCGTAGTGAGGCCCGAAAGGTTGTTGGAATGGAGCACGTCCGGCTTGAAGGCTTTTATTCTGCTGGCGACAAGGTCGGCGCTTCGACTCCAGTCCTCCATCGCATGCCACAAGCCCCTCGCCGGTGCGCTCCGCTGTCCGGTGAAGGGCCGGTAGATGTTCCTGACGGGGGCCGAGTACACGTCGATGCCGCCGCTCGTCTCCATCGGCTGTTCGGGAAGCGAGGCAGCCCGAACGACCTCGACGGTGTCGCCGCTCTTGAGCAGGCCTTCGGCAATGCGGCGCACGAATATCTCGGCGCCGCCGATCACCTTCGGCGCGCCCGGTGTCGGGTACAGTGACGATGTGATCAAAATCCTCATGCCAAGAATCTCATCCAATATGCAGCTTTGAACGAACCCCGAGAGTCCTTCTCATCTGTCTCCATCGGTGTTCAAAGTGCCTTCCAAATAGACGTCGAGATATTGTCGGGTGACAGCTTCCGGCGTGAAGCTGGCAGAAAATTCAGGCCGTGGCGGAAAAGCCTTCTTCCATTTGGGTGCCTCGCTGATTGCCTGCTTCATCAGTTCGGCCAGTCCGTGGAAGTCACTTGGTTCGTACGAGCCGAGTGACGTCGAGAAATGAGAGATCTCCGGTATTCCGCCGGCAGTGGAGCAAATGGTGGCCCGGCCCGCATTGATGCTTTCGATCAGCGTGCGCGGCAACGGTTCCGGCCAGACCGAGCTGATGAGGCAGACGTCCACGCCGGAGTAGAACTCCGCGGACTTTACGAAGCCCAGCCATTTGATTTTCGGATTATCATACCTTCTCCTCAATTCATGTTCGTAAGCTTCGAGGCCCTTTCCGGCGATTTTGAGTTGCCAGCCGTGCGCGGGGAGCAGCGAAACGGCCTTGAGCACGACATCGATGCCCTTTTCCGGCTCGATGCGGCCGATGAAGCCGAACGTCATGTCGGCGTCGGAGGACGGCGGCGCCGGCCGGACGCTGGAGTCCGCGATGTTGTAGATCACCTTGTGCGGAACGTCCGGAAAGAAGCCGAGTTTCAGGTGCCGGTCGAGGACGTACTGGCTGTTGGAGACCACTGCATCGACCATCCGGGATGCATAGAGGTGCGGCAGGGTCATCGTCGAGCACGAGAGGCAACGCTGCTCGCAGGTCGCGCCTTTGCTGAAGAGCGTCGATCGCTTGCAGATCAGCGAATAGTCGCGCAGCGTATGGACGATCCGGATGTTGCGGCGCTCGGCCTCCGCCCACAGGGACACGGAAAATCCGGTCAGGTTGTTGGTGTGAACGACATCCGGCTTCTCGGTATCGAGAATGGCGCCAAACCGCTTCGCCGCGCGTCTATTCCAGGTATCGCGCAGGTGCCATCGCAGGCGGTCCAGACGCGGCGGCTTGCGGTCCTGTCCGAACGGCCAGTAGGCGTTGTCGATCTGCACTCTGTAGGTGCGGATGCCGTTGCGATCGCCCACCGATACGTCGCCGGCCTTCTGCAGGCTGACGACGGCAACGTGATGGCCATTGCGCATGAAGGCTTCTGCGAGCAGCGATACCGATACCTCGGCTCCCCCCATGATGTCGGGTGGATAGAGCGTGTTCACGATGAGTATCTTCAACGATCGCCTCATGCGTTGATCGATGACGGGGGCGCACCTCGCTTGCCATGCAACAGCTGGCTCTGCAATCGCATTCGGTCCCAAAACGGCGTGAACGATTCACACCGGGACGAGACCGAATCGTCATCCGATATTCAAGAAGCAGGCCATGGAGGCTCGGTCCGGATCTCCGCGATGGAAGAATCCGGGCCGGGCCGCGCCAGATGAACGTGCGTCGTCGTTGTTACTTCGAGTTGACCACGACGCTGGAGATGTTCGACGCATTCGTCGAGGCCGCATCCAGCGGGTTCATCAGCTTGATAAATTCAGTCGATGGCGATTCCGCGACCGAAATCACGTCGTGATCGCGCATCCTGAACGTATCGGCCTGGAACCAGCCGTCGGGCTTGCTCATGTCGAACTTGTAGACGGCGGGGACCGTCTTGGTCGGGAATTGCGACACGTCGATCCCGATGCGCTCGAGCAGCGGCTTCGGCTCGAAGCGATAGACGTAGATCGACTTGGAATCGGCACGCGCGCCGTCGAGACCGCCCGCCTTGGCGAGTGCCTCGGCCAGCGACATGTTGTCGTTCTCGAAGGTGAAGCGGCGGTTGTTGGTGCCGCCGATCGAGCCCGGCGACGGCGTCGAGCCGAACGCCATGTAGACCCTGGGAATGCGGGTGAGGAAGACAACGTCGCCGGGCGCGAGCAGCACATCCTCGTTGGGGTGATGCACGACCGAGGACATCGACTCGCTGTAGGTGCGTCCTTCGCGCTTGATCGTGACCGTGCTCTCATAGGACGGATATTTGGGGCCACCGGCGCGCGCGATCGCACCCATCAGGCGAATGCCGCCCGGGTCGACGGGAAAGCGCTGCGGCGAGTTGACTTCGCCGAGCACGCTGATCTGGTTGCCGCGCTGCTCGGCGACGCTCACGACCGCCTGCGGGTCGATGGCGCGATCCTTGAGCCGCTCGCGGACGATGTTCGAGACAGCGCGCGGCGTCAGTCCGGCGACCTTGATCGATCCGGCGTAGGGGATGTTGATATTGCCGGACTGATCGACCTGCTGGCGCGGAATGTCGACGAAGTTGCCCGGCCGCACGCCGGCTTCGCGCGGAATGAACAGGCCGCCCGCCTGGGCTTCGTAGACGGTGACGGTGACGATGTCGCCGACGCCGATCGTGACGTCGCGATAATTTCCGCCGGGGAGATGCGAGAAGATCAATCCCGAACTGTCGGTGAAGGCGTTGGTTGCCTGCATCACGGCGGGATTGACCGGCATCAGGGCATAGGCGAGCGGCGCGCTCGGCTCGGTGACCAGCGCGGCATTGGTGTGCGTGGCCACGGCATCGGGTGCATCGAGCGGAATGACGTTCGCGCAGCCCGTCAAGGAAATGCCAACCGCAGCAATGGCCAGAATCCGGCTAATCCCGAAGTCCCAATGAATTTGTTCGGTCGCCGTCAATGTCATTTCCTCACTCACGTAAAATCTGATTTACCGTAGCAACCAACCTCATGCTGAGTCACGGCTACGTCTTCCTGTTTATGGTAAAGCAGCTATGGCTGTGACCTTATTGCAACTTGTGTCTCTGCGAACCTGTTTGAATGGCTGTCCAAAACTTGTGCGGACCCTTGTCATTTTTCTATGCAATGCGCAAACCGGACATGCGCGTGTCAGATCGGTGTCACGATTAAGGCGATTTGATCGCGCGCGAAAGCACGCTCTGAACTTCAGGCGCGAGATGCCGAGCCGAAGTGACTCTGCGTTGCATTTTGCGGGCCCGGTTCGTCAACCTGCGTTGATCTTCGACAGCGGCATCCCGCAGCATGACGTCCATCGAGCGTTTTCAGGATCGGAGATTGTTCGGGAAGTCGGACTGCAGCTTGGCCTCTTGTCCCGCCTTGTTCTCGCCGCTTTGCAAGACCTCGGCATACACCTGCGAGAGCGCGCGGTGGGTCTGCTCGATGTCGTAGAGGCGGATGAAGCGCTCGTATCCGGCCCGGCCGATTGCGGTCAAATCCAGCTGCGCTGCGCGCCGAAATCCGTCGATCAGCTGTTCGGGCGAGACCTCGTCGCAGAGCACGCCTGTCACGCCGTCTTCGACGATTTCGGGTAGCGCGCCAATGCGGAACGCGATGATTGGCTTGGCTGCCCGCATGGCCTCGATGGCGACGAGGCCGAATGCCTCCCAGCGCGAAGGGATCGCCACGATGTCAGCCTGGTCCAGTTCGGCCTCGATCTGGTGACGGTCCATCCAGCCCAGCAGTGAAACGTTAGCCGGCAGGTCGCTGCTGCGGAATTTGCTGATGACCGACGCGCCGATGAGGCGCACATCGAGGATATCTCCGAGTGCGCGCGCCGCCTCGATCAGGAGATCATATCCCTTTTGGCGGTCGAGGCGTCCGATGAAGAGAACCTTGATCTTCTCCGAACGCGACGGTGCTGCGCTCGTCTCGTGCGCGGGGCGCTGCTTGGAGATTCCATTGTGCACCAGGACGAGGCGTTTTGCCGCAATGCCGACCCTGATGGCGTCGGTTCGCTCGCTCTCGGAGATGCAAACGATGCGATGGGTCAGCTTGGACAGCAGAAGCTCGGTGAACTCGGTCACGGCGCGGCTGAGGCGGCCGGTCTCGCGGCCGAAGGCCCATCCATGCGGACAATAGACGATGCGCGAACGCCGGTAGGCCATCCACAGGGCCGGACGGACGACGAGTCCGGCGAACGACGAATGCAGGTGAATGATGTCAGGCCGCTGCTGCCGAACCGCACGCATGGTTGCAGATAGCATCGCGAACAGGCCGAGGGCATTGCGGCCTTCGCGCGGGAAGGTGGTGACGGCCTCATCCTCGATGTTGACGAGGTCATCGCGATGGTCGGACGGAACGACATAGCTGACGTTGCCGCGCCCGAAGCTCGCGCGCTGGTGCGGATGAAGCTCGTTCAGATAAGTCGCAATGCCGCCTCTCACCGTTTCGGCAACATGCAGAACCTTCAGGCCGCGGGACAACGGTCGATCCTTCCTTGTCTTGCACAAGCCACCTCTAACGCCTCCAAGCAGCAAGATTTAGGCCGCGTCATCGTGCTGTTCCGTCGGGACCGATCTGCCGAACCGGCTTGGCGAGCACCTGGAGCATGGCGGCGGCTGATTTGGTCCATGAATATGTCGCCAGACGCTCCCGCTGTTTCGCTTGTTCCAGGGGAGAAATCCTGCCGAGATCAATCCTTTCGCGCATTTTCGCCGATAGTTCGTCGGCATCGAGGGGATCGAAGTAGACCGCAGCGTCGGCGCAGGTCTCGCGGACGGCCGCGGCGGAACTCGCAATGACCGGGCAGGCGAAGTACATCGCTTCGAGGGGCGGGATGCCGAAGCCCTCGTACAGGCTCGGAAAAACGAACGCGGCAGCCCTGGCGAACAGCGCGGCGACATGCTCGTCCTTGAGGCGGCCCGCGCGCACGATCCCCCCGCTCGACTGGGTCGCACCGCCTCCGAAAACCTTGTCGTTGTCGCCTCCGACCACGACCAGCGGAAAATCCGCGCGGCCGAGCCGTTCGGCTGCGCGGATGGCGGTGTCGACATTCTTGTTCTTCGTCATCGAGCCGACAAAGAGGAAAAATCGATGGGGCTCGAGGCGCAGCGATTCGATGATCGAGAAATCTGGCTCGACCGACGCGAAGTGCTCCGCGCTGTTTGGAATGATGGGGATCGACGCCGGATCCAGCGCGAGCACGCTGGCAAGTTCGTTGCGTGAAAACGTCGAAACCGTTGCAATGGTTGCCGTGCGTGCCAGCAAGCGGCCGAGCGTCCGGTGCAGAGCGAGGTATTTCCGGCTGAAGAAGTCCCGCCGCTTGAAGACCTGGGCGTCGTGAATCACGACGAGATGGTCGCGGTGAAGCACGGGGCCGGAATTGGCGAGACTGATGAGGCGCGTGCCGGCGGCCGCGCGCGCCAGATCGATCTGATCCCACGCATGTCCCTGCAAGGTCCCGACTTGCTTGACCTTGATGCGGCGAAGTTCGCCAAGCGTCGTCGCAGCCGGCGGCACGAGAATCTGCCACTCTGCATCCAGGAGTTGCGGCGCGGCATTGCCGCTCGCCAGCAGGCCGTCCATCGCTTTGACGATCTCGGCGGCGTAGCGTTGCACGCCTGTCAGCGACTGTGTCAGGAACCTGCCGTTGATAGAGAGTTTCAAAAGTCTAGCTTTTTCTTTGCGGGTGTTGTTGCGTGTATGTTGCGCGAACGCTGCCTTTAGACTGAGCATTCGCGCCGAAATATATGCGCTCTAAGACGTGTAGCTCATGTGACGTTGGCGTGCGAACGTCCACACAGGCCGATAGCATGCAAGGCTGCGCGATGCCATCATGTTTCCTACACATTTCGATGCGCTTACATGGACCGACTGATTTGATGTGTCGCGAATGTGCAAACCTTGCCTCTGATGCCGTGGTCTGGCATTGCTTCGCGCAACGAACGAGAGGACGACTTTGCGACCAGTGATCGTGACCGGCGCTGCCGGCTTTATCGGGATGCACGTTTGTGAACGGCTGTTGGCCCGCGGCGAGCAGGTCGTCGGCATCGATTCAATCACTCCCTATTACGATCCGGCTCTGAAGCGGGCGCGGCTCGCAACGCTCGAGCCCATCAAAGGTTTCAAATTCTACGAGATCGAACTTGCGGATTTCGCTGCGGTGACGCGCGTGTTCGACGAGGTCTCGCCGGATCGCATCGTGCACCTTGCAGCCCAGCCCGGCGTGCGTGCCTCGATCGACGATCCCATCACCAGCATCCGCGCCAATTGTGACGGCTTTGTTACCGTGCTCGAAGCCGGCCGGCGCCGTGGCCTGGCGCATCTCGTCTATGCCTCGTCGAGTTCGGTCTATGGTGCCAATCGCACCTTGCCGTACTCGACCGAGCAATCGGTGAATCATCCGGTCAGCCTGTATGCCGCGAGCAAGAAGGCCAACGAGCTGATGGCGCACACCTTTGCGCATGTCCACAAGCTGCCGGTGACCGGGCTGCGCTTCTTCACCGTCTACGGCCCGTGGGGGCGGCCCGACATGGCCGCATGGCTGTTCACGCGCGCGATCTTCGCTGGTGAGCCGATCAAGATCTTCAACAACGGCGATATGTGGCGCGACTTCACTTATGTCGACGACATCGTCGAAGGCGTGATCCGCACGCTCGATCGGCCTGCGACGCCGAATCCGGCGTGGAATGCGGAAGCGCCGGAAAATTCGTCGAGCTCTGCACCGTATCGCCTGTACAACATCGGCAACAACAGGTCGGTCAAATTGCTCGAGTTCGTCGAGACGCTGGAGAAGATCATCGGCAAGCCGGCGATCCGCGAACTGCTGCCGATGCAGCCCGGCGATGTCCTGGAGACGCGGGCCGACATTTCCGCGCTCCAGCGCGACGTCGGTTTCGCGCCGTCGACGACCATTGCGGAAGGTCTCGGCCGCTTCATCGAATGGTATCGACAGTATCATCGTATTTGACCCCCTGACATGAGTGACTCGCAAGTGTCTCAGAAGATCATCCCCCTGATCATGTGCGGCGGCGCCGGCACGCGGCTATGGCCGGCCTCGCGCGAGGTGCGCCCGAAGCAGTTCCTGCCGCTGTTCGGCGCGCGCTCGACCTTCCAGGACACGCTGCTGCGCGTCTCCGACGCGGCGCTGTTCGACCGACCGATCGTGATCACCAACGCGGCCTACCGCTTCATGGTGCTCGAGCAGCTCGCCGAGATCGGCATCGAGGCCGACGTGATCCTCGAGCCGATGCGACGCGATTCGGGGCCCGCAATCGCGGCCGGCGCGGCATTTGCGCAAAACCGCACCAGTGAAGCGATCGTGCTGGCGCTCGCCGCCGACCACGTCGTGCAGGACAACGCCGCCTTCGTCGCGGCCTGCCGCGAGGGCCTCGCCGCCGCGAGCCTGGGGCGCATCGTCACCTTCGGCGTCAAGCCGGAGCGGCCGGCGACCGAATACGGCTATATCAACCCGGGCGAGGTGATCTCGGGCGAGGTGCGCGCGGTCGCGCGCTTCGTCGAGAAGCCTGATGCGGCGAAGGCCGCCGACTACGTCAATTCGGGCTATCTCTGGAACAGCGGCAACTTCATGTTCCCCGCAAGCCTGCTGCTCGACGAATACCGCAAGGTCGATGCGGCAAGCGTCGACGCCGTGTCGTCAGCGGTTGCCCATGCCGGCCGCGATCTCGGCTTTGTCACGCTGGAGCCCGAGGCGTTCGGCGCCGCCAAGGCGATCTCGATCGACTATGCGGTGATGGAAAAGACCTCGCGCGCGGCGGTGGTGCCGGTGTCCTGCGGCTGGTCCGACGTCGGCTCTTGGCATGCGGTGTGGGAATTGTCGGAGAAGGACGCGCAAGGCAACGCGGCGCACGGCCCTGCCGTGTTCGAGGATTCCCGCAACTGCAACGTCACCACCGATGCCGCGCTGGTCGCGCTGGAAGGCGTCGACGATCTCGTCGTGGTCGCGACCGCGGATGCCGTGCTGGTCTCGCGCCAGCAGGATGCCAACGGCCTCAAGCGTCTCGTCACGAAACTGAAGGCGGTCGCGCCGAAGGTCACCGAGGAGCATCTCAAGGTGCATCGTCCCTGGGGCAGCTATCAGTCGGTCGATAATGGCGAGCGCCATCAGGTCAAGCGCATCGTCGTGAAGCCGGGCGGGCGGCTGTCGCTGCAGAAGCATCACCATCGCGCCGAGCACTGGATCGTGGTCCGTGGCGCCGCCCGCGTCACCGTCAACGACACCGTGAAGACGGTGCACGAGAACGAGTCGATCTACATCCCGATGGGCGCGGTGCACCGGATGGAGAACCCCGGTAAAATCATGCTGGAACTGATCGAGGTCCAGACCGGCTCCTATCTCGGGGAAGACGACATCATCCGGATTGAAGACGACTATCAGCGCTCTTGAAAGAGTCTTGACTGCCCTAATGTTGGGCGTGCGGCTGGGTAGAGAATTGGTCTAGGGTGTTTGCTGCAACATCCGTCCTCAACGGAAAGAGTTTCTCATGCGAATCGCGATGATCGGAACGGGCTATGTCGGACTGGTGTCCGGAGCCTGCTTTGCGGATTTCGGTCACGAGGTCACCTGCGTCGACAAGGACGAGAAGAAGATCGCTGCGCTCCATCGCGGCGAGATTCCGATCTACGAGCCGGGCCTCGACGAGCTGGTCGCCACCAACGTCAGGGCGAAGCGGCTCGACTTCACCACCGATCTCTCCAAGCCGGTTGCTGACGCCGACGCGGTGTTCATCGCCGTCGGCACGCCCTCGCGCCGCGGCGACAGCCATGCCGATCTCTCCTATGTCTACGCCGCCGCGAAAGAGATCGCGCAGTCGCTGACCGGCTTCACCGTCGTGGTGACGAAGTCGACCGTGCCTGTCGGCACCGGCGACGAGGTCGAGCGCATCATCCGCGAGACCAACCCCAAGGCGGACGTCGTCGTCGCCTCGAATCCCGAGTTCCTGCGCGAGGGCGCAGCGATCCGCGACTTCAAGTTCCCCGACCGCGTCGTGGTCGGCACCTCCGACGAGCGCGGCCGCAAGGTGATGGGCGACATCTACCGCCCGCTGTCGCTGAACCAGGCGCCGCTGATGTTCACCGCGCGCCGCACCGCCGAGATGATCAAATACGCCGCCAACGCCTTCCTCGCGACCAAGATCACCTTCATCAACGAGATCGCCGACCTGTCGGAAAAGGTCGGTGCCAACGTTCAGGAGGTCGCGCGCGGCATTGGCCTGGACAACCGCATCGGCACCAAGTTCCTGCACGCCGGTCCGGGCTTCGGCGGCTCCTGCTTCCCGAAGGACACCAAGGCGCTGATCAAGATCGCGCAGGACTACGACGTGAATCTGCGCATCGTCGAATCCGTGCTGGCGGTCAACGAGAACCGCAAGCGCGCGATGGCGCGGAAAGTGAGCCAGGCGCTCGGCGGCTCCTTGCGCGGCAAGACCATCGCCGTGCTCGGCCTCACCTTCAAGCCCGACACCGACGACATGCGCGATGCGCCCTCGATTCCGCTGGTGACGGGCTTGCTCGACATGGGCGCCAAGGTGAAGGCGTTCGATCCCGTCGGCATGGAGCAGGCCAAGGGCGAGTTGCCCAACATCACCTATTGCGAAGATGCCTATTCCTGCGCGCAAGGCGCCGATGCGCTGGTCATCGTGACCGAATGGGTCCAGTTCCGCGCGCTCGATCTCGACCGGCTGAAGACCACCATGGCGCAGCCCATCATCGTCGACCTGCGCAACATCTACCGCCCCGAAGACATGGCTGCCGCCGGCTTCACCTATGAGAGCGTGGGGCGGTCGCCCCAGGCCTGAGCTTCTGCGGCATGGATCGTCGCCCGCCTCTTCGCGAGGCGGGCGAAATCGATTTTGATGCGATATGATCCGGTCGCGATGGCCCCGATGGAGACTGCCATGACCGACGACACGCACATGCTCCGCAGTGGTGATCTCACCGCGACCATCAAGGCGCAAGGCGCCGAGATGTGTTCGCTCAAGCACAAGGACGGCACGGAGTTCGTCTGGCAGGCCGGCCCGGCCTGGCCGCGCCATGCGCCTCTGCTATTTCCGATCGTCGGGCGCCTTGCCAAGGACGAGATGCGGCACCTCGGCAAGACCTACCGGATGACCCAGCACGGCTTTGCCCGCGATTGCCGCTTTGCGTGGGCAGAGCGTGGCGAAAGCCGCTGCTCGCTCGTGCTGGAGGACAGCGATGCGACGCGCGCGCTCTACCCGTTCGCGTTTCGGCTGACGGCGGCCTATGTGCTTGACGATGCGGGGCTCGATCTCTCGCTTCGGGTCGTCAACACCGGCGGCGAGACATTGCCCGTGTCGCTCGGTGGCCATCCCGCTTTCAACTGGCCGATTCAGGGTGGTGTGCCGAAAGAGAGCTACGCTCTGACGTTCACGGACGAGGAGCCCTCGCCGGTTCGGCGTGTCGAAAATGGCCTCCTGCTCGCGGCAACGGATCCGAGCCCAGTCCGAGGCACCGTATTGCCGTTGTCCGAAGCCCTGTTCGCGAGCGATGCCGTCATCCTCGACCCCGTCAACAGCCACGGGGTTCGCTATGCCGCCACAGACGGCACCGGTCCCTGGCTCGAAATGTCCTGGCGCGGCTTTCGCGAACTCGGCGTCTGGTCAAAACCAACAGGCGCGCCGTTCCTCTGCATCGAGCCCTGGCGCGGCTATGCGAGCCCCAAAGGATTCGACGGCGAGTTCAGCGACAAGCCGGGCCTGATGCACATCGCGCCCGGTGCCGAAGAGCAATTGTCGTTTCGGATCGAGGTGGGGACGTCTTAGGTTCCCGCACCGCGGTCGGTGTGAGGTCCTCGCCGATGGTGAGGCGACCCGAATAGGTCTCAGCGCATGCCTGTCGCGGGCGCCACGATGATTGGTTGCGAGGGCGAGCGGCTCGAGCCGGAAGATGTCAGGCGATGCGCCAGATCCTGCGCGTGCCGCTCGACCAGATGCCAGGTCGCGCGCGCGACGAGATAGCTCAGCGCAGCGGTGACGACATAGGCGAGCAGCAGAGACGCGAACCCGTCCACGAACGGCCAGATCTGGCGCAGGCCAAAGATCACCGCGAAATGCGACAGGTACATCGAATAGGAGTTGCGGCCGAGCGCCTCGAGCGGTCGGAAGCGGGCTGCAAGACGGATGCACCAGAACACGCATGCGCCGAGCACGAGGTTGATCACGAGATAGTTGAACTCATGCGAGCCGGTCGCGCGATTGGCGATGAACGAGAGCGCGATGAAGCCGGCCAGGATCGCAGCGTCCGACTTCGCAAAGCCGTCGCGCAAGGCGAAGAACAGCGCGCAGCCGACCAGGAAGACAGGCAGCTGGTTCAGGAAGCTGATGTGCAGCGCGTTCCAGACGAACGCCTCGTGGCCGGGGCCGTAATAGGCCGAGAACAGCGCGAAGGCGAACGGCTTGAACAGGCAGACGTTGACAAGATGCAGCACGATCGCCAGTCCGAGATACAGGCGCCGTCGCGATCCGAACGCTGAAATCACGAGCGGGAAGACGAGATAGAACATCATCTCGGCTGCGATCGACCAGTCGCCCGGCACGACACTGTTGACGCTGTCGGGCCAGAAGCCATGCAAGAACGTCGCGGTCAGGATCACCTGGAGGGGGCCGATCCCGTTGGGCGCATTGTAGCTCGGCCCCGTGCCGTTGATGACGAGATAGACCGGGATCGCGAGCCAGAACAGCGGGGCGATGCGCAGGAAGCGGCGGATGTAGAATTTGCGCGTCGGGTTCGCCTCGGTGCGCTGCGTCCACATCAGGCACATCGTCATGGCGCTGACGAAGTAGAACACGTTGACGCCGGTCCAGCCGCACATGAAGGCGTAATCGACGGCGTGGATGTTTGACGGAAAGGATTGTGAAACATGGATCGCCATCACGCCGACGATGGCAAGGCCGCGCAGAAAGTCGAGGCTGTGCGAACGTCCGAACGGCGTGGCGCCCGTATCGGTTCGTCCGGCAACCAACCGGGCCTGCCCTTGCATCACGCCGCTCCGTGTTCGCGTTTCTCTCGCGCTTGCGATGCAAAAGAATAGAGGCGGCACTGGCCAAACCGAAGCGGAAGCCTTTCTTTACGTTAATCAGGCTTTACGCCGGATGATTCTCGGGGCGATGTGGATCATTGCGGACCGCGTGGTCGGCGAACGGGCGCCGTCAGAGGCCCGCTCGCAGGCTACGACAGCTCACTTCAGCGTCTGAAGATAGGCGATGACGTTAGCCCGATCTGTCGAGTTCGGCAGCCCCTTGAAGAACATCTTGACACCGTGGACGTCGCCGCGGGGGTCGGCGAGGTAGGTGTCGAGCGCCGCCACCGTCCATGGCTGCTTGTTGGCCTTCATGGCGTCAGAATAGGCGAAGTCGGGAACGGCGGCGGGCTTGCGGTCGACGACATTCCAGAGGCTTGGGCCGACCTTGTTCACCCCGATCACCACCGCATGGCAGTTCTCGCAAGTTCGCGCGAAGATGTCCTTGCCCGCGGCCGGATCGCCATCGGCGGCGAAGCCGGGTGAGGTGGTCAACATCGCATTGGCGACGGACAGCATCAGCACGAAGATCAGACGTCCGGTCATCTCAAATCCACTCCCCCGCTGGGACGGCAGGCATGCCTGCAAACCCCCGGCCTGCTTGATCAAACGGCATGCAGCGTGCCCACGCTGCGCGGTGGCGTCTTTGTCCTGTATCAACCGATATCCGGGACCAAAGTACGAGAGCCCATGGATCATCCGATGCGGGATCGGCGTTGATTGTTGACCGGAGTGTGACATCGGTCCGGCCGGGCATGCCGCTTGGCGACGGGCCGGCCGATGGTATGGTGCTCCAGACTGTCGTTTGAAGGCACGGAGAGTTGAAGTGGCAGAAGTCGATCCCGCGGCGGGTAAGCCGGTTGCACCGAGCGTGCTGGCCAATGTTCCAAGGCTGGTGACCGCCTATTTCGCTGGCAGGCCGGATGCATCGGACCCGGCGCAGCGGGTGGCGTTCGGGACCTCGGGCCATCGCGGCACCTCGATCAAGAACAGCTTCAACGAAGGCCATATCCTCGCCACCACGCAGGCCATCTGTGATTACAGGAAAGAGAAGGGGCTGACCGGTCCGCTCTTCATCGGCATCGACACCCATGCGCTGGCCGAGCCGGCGCTCGCCAGCGCGGTCGAGGTGTTCGCTGCAAATGGCGTCGACATCATGATCGACAAGGACGGCGGCTACACGCCGACGCCTGTGATCTCGCACGCGATCCTCACTTACAACAAGGGCCGCGCAAGCGGCCTCGCCGACGGCGTCGTCGTCACGCCCTCGCACAATCCGCCCGAGGATGGCGGCTACAAATACAATCCGCCGCATGGGGGCCCGGCCGATACCGACGTGACCGGTGTGGTCGAAAAGCGCGCCAACGCCTATCTTGCGGACGGCCTCAAGGGCGTGAAGCGCATCGACTATGGCAAGGCGCTGAAATCGTCGAACGTCCACGCCTATGACTACATCACGCCTTATGTTGCCGATCTCGGCAGCGTCGTCGACCTCGACCTGGTCAAATCCGCCGGCGTCAATATCGGCATTGATCCGCTCGGCGGCGCCGCCGTACACTACTGGCATCCGATCATCGAGCGCTACGGCCTCAAGGCCACCGTTGTGAACGAGGCGATCGATCCGACCTTCCGCTTCATGACGGTGGACTGGGACGGCAAGATCCGCATGGACTGCTCCTCGCCTTACGCGATGGCAAGCCTGATCGCGATGCGCGACCGCTTCGACGTCGCCTTTGCCAACGACACCGACGCCGATCGTCACGGCATCGTCACGCGCACCGGCGGGCTGATGAATCCGAACCACTATCTGGCGACCGCGATCTCCTATCTGTTCGCGCACCGTCCGAACTGGAGCAGGGATGCCGCGATTGGCAAGACCGTGGTGTCGAGCTCGATCATCGATCGGGTCGCGAAAAAACTCGGCCGCAAGCTGGTGGAGACGCCGGTCGGCTTCAAATGGTTCGTCGATGGCCTCCTCACGGGCAGCTTCGGCTTTGGCGGCGAGGAGAGTGCAGGGGCATCCTTCCTGCGCCGCGACGGCACGGTGTGGACCACCGACAAGGACGGCATCATTCTCGGGCTGCTCGCTGCCGAGATCATGGCCAAGACCGGCCGTGATCCGAGCCAGCTCTTCAATGAATTGACCGCCGAGTTCGGCATGCCGCATTACGCCCGCATCGACGTCGCCGCGACCGGGCCGCAGAAGACCATCTTGAAATCCGTCACGCCGGAGCAACTCGGCTTGAAGGACCTCGCCGGTGACCCGGTCCGTTCGACGCTCAGCAAGGCGCCCGGCAATGGGCAGCCGTTCGGCGGCATCAAGGTCGAGACCGACTTCGGCTGGTTCGCGGCGCGGCCGTCGGGGACGGAGGATGTGTACAAGATCTACGCGGAAAGTTTTCGCAGCATCGATCACTTGAAGCGGATTCAGGAAGAGGCGCAGGCCGGGCTGGCGAAGGTGTTCGGGGCGTAGGGCTCGAGCCGAAGCACCGGGACTGCCTCCAAAGGAGGACTCGCCGCATCAAAAGGTGTCATCACCCGCGAAAGCGGGTGATCCAGTACGCCGCGGCTCCAATTGTGAACCCAATGAGCGTCGCGGAGTACTGGATTCCCCGCTTTCGCGGGGAACGATCCTCAGTTATTCATGTATACACTCGACCGGCAATAGGTATTTAGATACGTCATGAATCCGGCTTGAACAATCCTTTCCTTCCGTTATTGTATACATAACGCATACATAAGCCGCGGGAGATCGCCAGTGACAAAACCCTTTCCCATGAATGCCTGGTACGCCGCGGCCTGGGACGCGGAGGTGAAGCCGGCGCTGTTGCCGCGGACGATCTGCGGCAAGCACATCGTGATGTACCGCAAGGCCGACGGCTCGGTGACCGCGCTGGAGGATGCCTGCTGGCATCGGCTGGTGCCGCTGTCCAAGGGCCGGCTCGAAGGCGACACCGTCGTCTGCGGCTATCACGGCCTGAAATTCAATGCGCAGGGCCGCTGCACCTTCATGCCCTCGCAGGAGACCATCAATCCGTCGGCCTGCGTGCGCGCCTATCCGGTGGTCGAGCGTCACCGTTATATCTGGCTCTGGATGGGCGATCCTGCGCTGGCCGATCCCGCGCTCGTCCCCGACATGCACTGGAACCACGATCCGGCGTGGGCGGGCGACGGCAAGACCATTCACGTCAATTGCGACTATCGCCTCGTGCTCGACAATCTCATGGACCTCACCCACGAAACCTTCGTGCACGGCTCCTCGATCGGCAATGACGCGGTCGCCGAAGCGCCGTTCGACGTGACCCACGGCGAGAAGACCGTGACTGTGACGCGCTGGATGCGCAACATCGAGCCGCCGCCGTTCTGGGCCAAGCAGCTCGGCAAGCCCGGCCCCGTCGACCGCTGGCAGATCATCCGCTTCGAGGCGCCATGCACCATCGCCATCGACGTCGGCGTGGCCCCGGCGGGCACCGGCGCGCCCGAAGGCGACCGCTCGCAGGGCGTCAACGGCTTCGTGCTCAACACCATCACGCCGGAGACCGAGAAGACCTGCCATTATTTCTGGGCATTCGTTCGCAACTACCAGATCGGCGAGCAGCGCATCACCACCGAAATCCGCGAAGGCGTCTCCGGCATCTTCCGCGAGGACGAGCTCATCCTCGAGGCGCAGCAGCGCGCGATGGACGAGAATCCGGATCGCATCTTCTACAATCTCAACATCGACGCCGGCGCGATGTGGACGCGCAGGTTGATCGACAAGATGGTGGCGAAGGAAAACCCGCCGAAGCACCTCCAGGCCGCGGAGTAGGGACATGGCCGAACGTGAGGTCGACCGCTCCGTCTCGCAGACGGTGAAGGCGCAACTGGCGTTGCGCGAACAGATCCTGGATGGCTCCTTGCGTCCGGGCGAACGCATCTCCGAGCTCCAGGCCGTGGAGACGACAGGCGCCTCGCGCACGCCGGTGCGCATGGCGCTGGTGCGGCTGGAGGAGGAGGGGCTGCTGGAAGCGATCCCTTCCGGCGGCTTCATGGTGAAAGCCTTTTCCGAGCGCGACATCTCCGATTCCATCGAGCTGCGCGGTACGCTGGAAGGCCTCGCCGCACGCTTCGCCGCCGAGCGCGGCGTCTCCGCGCGCGACCTCGAGCCGCTGAAGGAGTGCCTCGCTGCCATCGACGAGCTGCTGGACCAGGTGCCGATCTCGATCGAAGCCTTCTCGTCCTACGTTACGCTGAACGCGCGCTTCCACGCGCTGCTCACCGAACTGTCGCGCAGTCCGCCCTTGATCCGGCAGATCGACCGCGCCTCCGCCCTGCCGTTCGCCTCGCCAAGCGGCTTCGTGATGGCGCAATCGGCGCTGCCCGAGGCGCAGCAGATCCTGATCATCGGGCAGGAGCATCACCGTGTCGTGATCGACGCGATCGAGAACCGCGAGGGGGCGCGCGCGGAAGCGGTGATGCGCGAGCATGCGCGGCTCGCGGTGCGCAATTTGCGCCTCGCGCTACGCAACCGCACCCATCTCGACCTCTTGCCGGCGCTCGCGCTGATCAAGACCGCAACCGATTGAGGGCAAGGCCATGCGCTTCATCGAAACCTGGATTCCGGCAACGCTGGTGTCGACCCGCGACCTGTCGCCCGGCATCCGCGAATTCCTGATCAAACCCGACCGCTTCGATGGCACAGCCTATCCGGTCGGCAGCCACATCAATGTCAGCGTCACCATCGACGGGCAGCCGGAGACGCGGTCCTATTCGCTGGTCGGCGAAGCCTCGCCGCAAGGCTACCGGATCGCGGTCCGCCGCGCCGAGGATTCCCGCGGCGGCTCGCGTTACATGTGGTCTTTGCAGCCGGGCGCGCGGCTCGACATCACCCGGCCGGCCTCGCTTCTCGCAATGGACTGGACGCGCGACAATTATTGCCTGATCGCCGGCGGCATCGGCATCACCCCGATCCTCGGCGCCGCGCAGGCGCTGGCGCGCCGCGGCGCCAATGTCTCGCTGCACTATGCCGTGCGCAGTCGCACGGATGCCGCCTATCTCGATGATCTCAATGAAGCGCTCGGCGCGCGCATGGTCGTTCACGCCGGCGATGAAGGCAAGCGGCTCGATCTCGACGCATTGTTTGCCTCGCTGCCTGAGGGCACGCTGACGCTGTTCTGCGGCCCGATGGGGATGCTCGATGCCGCGCGCCACGCCTGGATCGGTGCCGGCCATCCGCTGACGGACCTTCGCTACGAGACCTTCGGCTCCAGCGGTACGCTGCCGACCGAAACCTTTCGTGTGCGCCTGAAGGATGCCGGCGTCGAGCTCGAGATCCCGCGCGAGCGTTCGATGCTGGACGTGCTCAACGCCAGCGGCTTCGAGGTGATCTCCGACTGCAAGCGCGGCGAATGCGGCCTCTGCGCCATCGATGTCGTTGCCGTCGACGGCGAGATCGACCATCGCGACGTCTTCTTCAGCGATCACCAGAAGGAGAGTAACCAGAAAATCTGCGCCTGCGTCTCCCGCGCACGGGGCACGATCACGGTGGATACGCTGCTGCGCGCGGATGCGGTCTGAACGACCGTAACGGGAGTCACCGCCCGAGCTGCTTCGGGTCGTAGTAAAACCGCTCCTCGATCAGCTCGTCGCCGCGCCAGGTCTGCCAGGCGACCTCCTCCAGCGTGCGCGTGATGCCTTCCGCATTGGTGAAGCTGAAGACCCAGCGTGAGGCGACGTTGTCGCCCTCGATCAGGCTGGGCCCGATGCGCACGGCCTTGACCTCCTTGAACGCGGCGAGCACGCCGCGCTCCTTGGCTGCGAGCTTATCCCGTCCGACCGTCGGTACGGCGTTGTTCTCATACGTAGCGGCGTCGGGCGTATAGAATCGTTCGATCGCGCCGACGAAATCTCCGGCTTCCAGGTGCCTCGCAAACGCTTCGACGATCTCACGGCTTGGCATGCGGACCTCACGATCAAAACCGACTGTTGGTCGGTAAATACCGACTGAGGGTCGAAAAGTCAACTGGCCGCTCGCGCCGAATTGGATTAGACGGAAGCCAATGGCAAAACAGGCGGAACGGCGGGCGGCGACATCTGAGGCGATCCTGACGGCGGCGCGCCGGCTGTTCGGGACGCAGGGCTTTGCCGCCACCACCATGGACGAGATCGCTGAAGGCGCCGGCATCGCCAAGGGCGCGGTCTATCATCACTTCAAGACCAAGGAGGCGGTGTTCGAAGCCGTGTTCGATTCCGTCTCGCGCGATCTCGTTGCCGAGATCGACAGCGCCGCGCGCACCGAGAAGGACGTACTGGCCGCGATGGTCGCCGGCACCCAGCATTACTTTGCCGCGACCGCCAAGGGGCCGACCGGCCGGATCATCCTGCGCGACGGACCGGCGGTGCTCGGCTGGGAACGCTGGCGCGAGATCGACGCCAGGCACTTTGGCGGCAAGATGCCGCGTGCGCTTTCGATAGCCATGGAGGCCGGCCTGATCGCCAAGCAGCCGGTCGAGCCGCTGGCGCGCTTGCTGCTCGGCGCGGTGACGGAGGCCGCGGTCGCCTGCGCCGGGCGCGCCGATATCGCAAGGGCGGGCGCGGAATATGCCCGTGCGTTCAAGTCGCTGGTCGAGGCCCTGCGCCTGCGCGCATGATTGTGCTAGTCACAGACCGGAAACGCCCACGACCCAACAAGAAGAACAGCCGCGCATGACCGCAACCTCCTCCCTCACGCCTGATGATCCCGAGTTCGACTACGTCATCGTCGGCGCCGGCTCGGCCGGCTGCGTGCTCGCCAACCGCCTGTCGGCGGGCGGCAAGCACAGCGTGCTGCTGCTCGAGGCCGGCCCGAAGGATTCCAACATCTGGATCCACGTGCCGCTCGGCTACGGCAAGCTGTTCAAGGAGAAGACCGTCAACTGGATGTACCAGACCGAGCCGGAGCCCGAGCTGAAGGGACGGCAAGTGTTCCAGCCGCGCGGCAAGACGCTGGGCGGATCGAGCTCGATCAACGGCCTGCTTTACGTGCGCGGTCAGCACGAGGATTACGATCGCTGGCGCCAGCGCGGTAACGCCGGCTGGGGCTATGACGACGTGCTGCCCTATTTCAAGAAGGCCGAGAACCAGGCCCGCGGCGCCGACCAATATCACGGCACCGGCGGGCCGCTGCCGGTGTCCAACATGGTCGTGACCGATCCGCTGTCGAAGGCCTTCATCGATGCCGCCGTCGAGACCGGTTTGCCCTACAATCCCGATTTCAACGGCGCCACGCAGGAGGGCGTCGGCCTGTTCCAGACCACCACGCGCAACGGCCGCCGCGCCTCGACGGCGGTGGCCTATCTCGGCCCCGCGAAGACACGCAGCAATCTCAAGATCGAGACCGGGGCGCTCGGCCAGCGCGTGCTGTTCGAGGGGCGCCGCGCGGTCGGCGTAGCATACCGCCAGGGCGCAATCGTGCGCCGCGCGCGGGCACGGAAGGAGGTCGTGTTGTCGAGCGGCGCCTACAACTCGCCGCAGCTGTTGCAGCTCTCCGGCGTTGGCCCCGCCGACCTCTTGCGCAAGCACGGCATCGACGTGGTGCTGGATGCACAAGGCGTCGGCCACGATCTCCAGGACCACATGCAGGTCCGCATCGTGATGCGCTGCTCGCAGAAGATCACGCTGAACGACACCGTCAATCATCCGCTGCGCCGTACGCTCGCCGGCGCGCGCTATGCGCTGTTCCGGAAAGGCTGGCTGACGATCGCCGCCGGCACCGCCGGCGCGTTCTTCAAGACCAATCCGCGTCTGGCGTCGCCCGACATCCAGGTCCACTTCCTGCCGTTCTCGACCGACAAGATGGGCGAACGGCTGCATGACTTCTCCGGCTTCACCGCCTCGGTCTGCCAGCTCCGCCCCGAGAGCCGCGGCTCCCTGCGCATCCGGAGCGCGGACCCGACCGTGCCGCCGGAGATCCGGATCAACTACATGTCCACCGAGACCGACCGCACCACCAATGTCGAAGGCATCAAGATCCTGCGCAGGATCCTGAATGCGCCGGCGCTGAAGCCGTTCGTGGCCGGCGAATACGATCCCGGCGCGAAGGTATCGACGGACGCCGAGATCCTGGATTATTGCCGCGACCGTGGCAGCACCATCTATCATCCGACCTCGACCTGTCGTATGGGCAACGACGCGCTCGCGGTGGTGGACCAGCGGCTGAAGGTGAGGGGGCTCGACGGCCTTCGTGTCGTCGACGGCTCGATCATGCCGGACCTCGTCTCGGGGAACACCAACGCGCCGATCATCATGATCGCCGAAAAGGCCTCCGAAATGATATTGGAGGATGCGCGGTAGTTTCGCGCCGAAAGGACTCTCGACTTGGCACCACGATTCAAGATCGGCACCCGCAAGAGCGCGATGGCGCTGGCCCAGACGGAAGAGATTGCGCGCCGCCTGACATCAGCGGTATCAGGTCTCGACGTCGAGATCGTCAAGTTCGACACCACGGGGGATCTCGACCAGACCAGCAAGCTGTTGCCCCATGGCGGCAAGGGCGGCGCCTTCGTGGCGCAGATCCGCGCCGCGGTGATTGCGGGCGAACTGCAGGCGGCGATGCATTCGCTGAAGGACATGCCTGGGAATGAGGACACGCCCGGCCTCGTCATCGGCGCGACCCTGTCGCGCGATCCGCCCGGCGATGCACTGGTGCTGCGCGAAGGCGTCACGCTGCAGGCGCTGCGCCAGTCGAAAGGCAAGGGTTTCAAGATCGGCACCAACGCGGTGCGACGCGCCGCCTACGCGCGGCGGTTGTTTCCGGATGTCGAGGTGATCCACTTCCGCGGCGCCGCCGACACCCGCGTGCGCAAGCTCGACAATCGCGAGATGCAGCGCCTGCCGGATGGCGGCGCGGTGGGTCCGGCGGACGCGCTGATCATGGCGCGCTCGGGTCTCGATCGCGTCGGGCTCGCCGGCCGCATCGCCTACGAATTCACCGCGGCGGAGATGCTGCCAGCGGCAGGGCAGGGCATCGTCGCGGTCGAATGCGCCGCGCAGGATTGGCAAACACGAAAGATCCTGTCGTCGATCGACGATCCCACGGCGCATGCCTGCGCCGATGCCGAGCGCGAGGTGCTGTGGGTGCTCAACGGCCACTGCAATTCGCCCGTGGCCGGTTTCTCGACCATCTCGGGCGATCAGATGTCGCTCACCGCCTCCGTGCTCGACCTGTCCGGCAACACCATCATCGAAGCTTCGCGCGCAGGTCCCGCCGATCGCCCGCGCGAGCTCGGCCGTGCCGTGGGACTGGACCTGCTGGGCAAGGGCGCCGCCGAGATCATCGAGCGCAGCCGACCGCGCTAAAGCATGATCCGGACCCGGAGGGCCGCGTTAGCGCAAAGTGCGCAGCGGTTTTCCGAAAAGATCATGCGTGAACAACAACCCCACGAGACGAACGGTCTGGGCCCGCGCGCTGCTCAAATCGATGACCGCCTCCTGTTGGCGCGCCGGCGTTTCACGCCGCTGACTTGAAGCGCAAATTGGCGCGCGAGAGTTGGCCGAGCGAGGTGCATCCCATCAGCTTCATGTCGCGCTCGAGCTCGGCCCGCAACAGGCCGAGCGCCCGCTCGACCCCGGGCTGGCCGGCCGCCGCCACCGGATAGAGATAGGATCGCCCGAGGCCGACGGCCTTGGCACCGAGCGAGAGCGCCTTGAGGATGTGGGTTCCGCGCTGGATGCCGCCATCCATCATCACGTCGATCCGATCGCCAACGGCGTCGACGATCTCTGCGAGCTGATCGAACGCCGAGCGGGAGCCGTCGAGCTGCCGGCCGCCATGGTTCGACAGGACGATCCCGGCGCAGCCGATCTCGACCGCGCGGCGCGCATCGGCCGGCGACATGATCCCCTTCAGGCAGAACGGCCCGTTCCAGCTTCGCACCATCTCGGCGACATCGTCCCAATTCATCGACGGATCCAGCATCTCGGTGAAATAGCGGCCGATCGACACCGCGCCGCCGCTCATGTCGACATGCTCTTCGAGCTGCGGCAGCCTGAACCTCTCGTGCGTCACATACTGGATGCCCCATTGCGGCTTGATCACGAACTGGAGCATGCCGGCGAGCGTCAGACGGAAGGGGATGCTGAATCCTGTCCTTAAGTCGCGCTCGCGGTTTCCGCCGGTGATGCTGTCCACCGTCAGCATCATCACCTCGACGCCGGCGTCCTTTGCGCGCTGCATCATCGCACGATTGAGGCCGCGATCCCTGTGGAAATAGAACTGATAGATCTGCGGCGTATCATGGGCCTTGCGCAGCTCCTCGAGGCTGACCGTGCCGAGCGAGGAGACGCCGAACATGGTGCCGTAGCGCGCCGCCGCCGCGGCGACGGCGCGCTCGCCCCGATGATGAAACAGGCGCTGTAGGGCCGTCGGCGAGCAATAGAACGGCAGCGCAAGCTTCTGACCCATGACGGTGACGGAGAGGTCGACCTCCTGCACGCCGCGCAGCACGTTCGGCACGAGGTCGCATTGCTCGAAGCTCGCCGTGTTGCGGCGGTGGGTGACCTCATCGTCCGCCCCACCGTCGATGTAGTCGAAGATCGGCCCCGGCAGCCGGTGACGCGCCAGCCGACGGAAGTCATGAAAATTGTGACACTGTGACAAGCGCATCGCGGTCTCCGTTCAGGGCACGAGCAGTTTGAGCGGCCAGAGATAGGCCTGGCCCAGCACCAGGATGCCGACGAGAACGACGAGCGCGAAGCTGTGGAAGAAGACGAAGCGCAGGATCGTGCCCTCGTGGCCGTACCATTTGGTCGCCGTGGACGCGACCACGATGCTCTGCGCATCGATCATCTTGCCCATGACGCCGCCGGAGCTGTTGGCGGCGGCCATCAGCACCGGGCTCACGCCGATCTGTTCGGCGCTGATGCGCTGGAGTCCCCCGAACAGCACATTCGAGGACGTGTCCGACCCCGTCAGCGCAACGCCGAGCCAGCCGATCAGCGCGCCGAAGAACGGATAGAGCGTTCCGGTCTTGGCGAAGGCGAGCCCGAGCGTGGCATCCGTGCCGGAGTAGCGGGTGACGAAACCGAGCGCCAGCATGCAGGCGATGGTCGCGAGCGAATAGCGTGTCAGATAGAGCGTGCGCGCATACATCCGGATCAGGCCGAACGGGCCGTAGCCGACCAAGAGGCCCGAGATGATCGCCGACAGCAGGATGCCGGTGCCGGCCGCCGAGAGCAGATTGAGCACATAGACCGCGCCTTCTGCGACCGGCTTGGCGACGACGGGCGGCGCCTTCTGCACGAGATTGTGCAGTCCGAGGACGGGAAACTTCGCGACCCAGATGCCGTCGAGCCAGTTTTTCACCTGCGGCGTGCCCCAGGCGAAGACGAAGGCCGAGAAGATCAGCCAGGGCGTCCAGGCCTTGGCGACCGCCGCCTTCGTGCTCTTGCCGGCGGGAGCCTCGTCCGACAGCGGAGCGCCATAGCGTGCCGGCATCTCCTTCATCACATGCATCGGCCGCCATATCCGCAGGAACAGCGCAAGGCTTGCCATCGAGACCACTGCAGCGATCACGTCGACCAGCCAGGGGCCATGGAAGTTCGAAACCAGATATTGCGGAACGGCGAACGAGAGTCCGGCCACCAGAATCGCCGGCCAGATCTCGAGCATCCGGCGGAAGCCGACGAAGGCCCAGATCAGCCAGAACGGCACGAGCAGCGAGAAGAACGGCAGCTGTCGCCCGATCATCCCGCTCAGTTCCTGCAGATCGAGCCCGGTCACCGCGCTGAGCGCGATCACGGGCGTGCCGAGCGCGCCATAGGCAACCGGCGCGGTATTGGCGATCAGCGACAGGCCGGACGCGGCGAGCGGCGAAAAACCAAGTGCGATCAGCATTGCGGCGGTGACCGCAACCGGCGTGCCGAACCCGGCGGCGCCCTCGAAGAACGCACCCAGCGAAAACGCGATGAAGAGCAGCTGCAGCCGGCGATCGTCACTGATCGAGGAGACCGAGCGCTGCAGCACCGCGAACTCGCCTTTCTCGTTCAGAAGCTGATAGAGGAAGATGATGTTGATGATGATCCAGCCGATCGGCAGCAGCCCGAAGCCCGCGCCGTAGATCGCGGCCATTCCGGCCATGCCCGCCGGCATGCCGAACGCGAACACGGCAACGCCGAGTGCGGTGGCGAGGCCGATGGCCGCTGCCCAATGCGCCTTGATCTCGAAGATCGCGATTGCGCTGAGCAGCACGATGACAGGCAGCGCCGCCGCGGCGGTCGAGAGCCATGGATTGTTGAAGGGATCGTAAACCTGCGTCCACGCCACGAAAATCTCCTCGCGTTGTCCTCATCCGCCGCCGCGCTGGTTCACGGTCTTGGGCACCTATATTGTCCGATGCGTAATGCGGTAAAATTATTTTACCAAAATTGTCAACTGGGAAGTGCACTTCGCCCGATCTCGAGGGTGGCAAACATGCTTGATCGAGGGCGCAAAACCCCCATACTCGGATGGCGAATCTGCGCGCTCCGCCAAAGGGATAGGTGCCACCTTGAGCAACGTCGTCCGGACCCCGAAAATCGCGGAAGCGATGGCCGACCACATCGAGAAGCTGATCCTCGAGGGCGTGTTGCGGCCCGGAGAAAAGCTCGCGGCCGAGCGGGATCTCGCCGAAAAGCTGGAGATCTCGCGGCCCTCGCTGCGCGAGGCGCTGCAAATCCTCGAAAGGCGCGGGCTGCTCGCGACCACCCGCTCGGGGACGTTCGTCGCCCAGTTCCTGTCGCCGCTATTGCGGCCGCTGGCAACGCTGTTGCAGGACAAGCCGCGTGTCACGGCCGACTATTTCGAATTTCGCAGGATCCAGGAAGCGCACGCCGCCCGCTTCGCCGCGCTACGTGCCACCGATCTCGACCGTCAGGCGATCCGCGATTGCGCCGATCGGATGCGAAAGGCTCACAAGCTCGAAGATCCGACGCAGGAGGGTGACGCCGACGTCGACCTTCACCTCCTGATCTACGAGGCGAGCCACAATGTGGTGTTGCTCCACGTGATGCGCGCGCTTGCCGACCTGTTGCGCAACAACATCTTCTACAGCCGCGCGCAACTCTATTTGCGCGAGGGCGTTCGCGACCAGCTGCTGGAACAGCATCTGGCGCTCGCGGACGCGGTGATCGCAGGCAAGACCAAGGAGGCCGAAGCGGCGGCGGCCGAGCACATCCGCTTCACCTTCGAGACCGTCGAAGAGATCAGGCGCGACGATATCAGGCTCGAAACGTCGCTCAGCCGGGTCAATCGCCGCGACTTCCTCGCCTGACGAGGTTCCATGGGTTTCGAATGGAGATGCAGCCTCGAGAGGAACGTCGACGGGCTGCGTTCCATCGCACTCGTTGCCGGTGAAACCCGACGGGCCGCGTGAAGCCTTTCGAAAACTCTCATTTGCCGTACTCCTGATAGGTGCTTCGACCCATATCGCGCTGCGATAGATCGGCTTCTTTGCGACATCACAAAGAACTCGGCGCCCATCCGGGTAGGCTCCTGCCATGGACAGGCAATTGCATATGGATCTCACGAGCATTGTCTGCGGGTTTGCTCAGCCTCTCCCGCTTGCGGGAGAGGCCGCCACGCCTCGGGCGATGCGAAGCATCGTCCCGCGCGTGGCGGGTGAGGGTTCTTTCCTCTTGGGGATTGTCCCGTTGCGGGGACACCCTCTCCCCAACCCTCTCCCGCAAGCGGGAGAGGGAGCCTACTGCCGATGCCGCTGCAAGCTCGCGTGCGGGGCGGCGTATGGAGCCGCAATTCGCGCTGGGATGACGAGACGATCATGATCGGCGGCAGCATTTCCCGATGGACGATGACCTACTTCGCGGCGGCGCTGACCTGGCTGCTGGCCGCGCTCGCGCTGATGGTCGCGGGCATCGGACACCCTGCGGCGGATCTCGCAGCACCGGACACGCTCGTCTTGGTGCATGTGGTTTGCATCGGTTGGTTGAGCATCGCGATGTGCGGAGCGCTTTTCCAATTCGTCCCTGTCCTGGTGGCTCAGCCTCTGTTCTGCGAACGATGGGCGCTGCCTGCCCTGGCCTTGGTGACGGCGGGACTGGTTTCGCTGCTCGCCGGGTTCATGGCTTTAGGCGCCCGCCTGCCTTCCGCGCCATGGCTTCTGCCGCTCGGGGCCGTGCTGCTGGTTGTCGGCTTCGGCCTCATCGTGGTCGACCTCGGTCTGACGGCTTGGCAGCGGCCGTCGGGACCGGCACGATTCGTCCTGGTTGGCCTCGCCTCTCTTTGCGCGACGGCCGCTTTCGGCGCGGTGTTCGCGTTCGCATTGGCCGGATGGGCGGGGCGGATCGGCGATGCTGTGCTGGCGCGGGGCATCCCGCTGCATGCCATCGCCGGGCTCGGCGGCTGGCTGACGTTGACGGCGATGGGCGTCAGCTACCGATTGCTGTCCATGTTCATGCTGGCGCCTGACGTCGAGGACCGGAAGAGCCGCATCACGCTCGCCGCCGGCGCGCTCGCGGTCGCGACGACCGTCGGCGGCGGAGCCGCAGCGGTCGGCTTCGAACTGGGGCTGAATATGGTGCTCTCGATCGCCGCAGTTTTCGGCCTGGTTTGCGCCGCTCTCTACGGACGGGATCTTGCCGGCATCTTCCGTGCCCGCAAGCGGCGTCAGCTCGAGCTCAACATGCGGATGGCGATGCTGTCATTCGCCAGCCTGGCGGCAACGGGGCTGCTGGGAATAGCGCTCGTTGCGACGCGAACGCTGTCCGCGCATCTGGGCGCCTTTGCCTTCCTGGCGGCGTTCGGCTGGTTGTCGGGGCTGGTGCTGGCCAAGCTCTACAAGATCGTTGCGTTTCTCACCTGGCTCGAGACCTACGGACCCGTGATGGGACGCGCGCCGACGCCCCGCGTCCAGGACCTGGTCGCGGAAAGCAGGGCGACCAAGTGGTTCGCGATCTACTACGTCTCCGTCTGGATGGGGACGCTTGCTCTGCTGGCGGCACAGCCGGGCGCGTTCCGGATGGCCGCGGCCGCGATGACCGTCGGGGTCGTCGGCATCATCCACGAAATCATTCGAATCCGGCGTCTGGAAGACGTCGCCTTGCCGCTGCGCCTGCCGGCGGGCGCCGTCGCGCCGCATCTTTTGTTCGCCAAAACCTGAGGAGACCGCAATGACCGACTATTTGGATGTCGATGCCCGTCCGATCCTGCGTGCCGGTGGCGAGCCGTTCTCGGTCATCATGGCCGCGGTCGGTCGTCTCCAGCAAGGGCAGGGTCTTCGACTCTACGCGCCGTTCAAGCCGGTGCCGTTGTTCGCCGTCATGGCCGACAAGGGTTTTGCTCATTCGGCAAGCGAACTCGAAGGCGGCGAATGGGAGGTGCTGTTCACGCCTGTCGGGGTCGAGCGGGAAACCACACCGATCGCCGCAAGCAATTCGCCTTTCGCCCCCTGGCCCGAACCGGTCGTGGAACTCGACAACCGCGACCTCGATCCGCCCGAGCCCATGGTCAGGATTCTCGCTGCGGCGGAAAAGCTCGGTCCCGGCGAGACGCTGTCGTCTCTTCTGCGACGGGAGCCGGTATTCCTGTTTCCGCAGCTCGAGAAGCGGGGCTTTCGCTGGCTCGGTGGCTTCAGACCTGACGGCGCCACCTACGAACTGACCGTGAGGGCGCCGTCATGACGGACCGGTTGCTCGAGGACATCCGCGGCGCGCTGCGCGTCGTGATCGATCCCGAACTGGGCGAGAATATCGTCGATCTCGGTTTCGTCTATGACATCGCGGTGGAGGATGGAGCGGTCCGCATCACGATGACCGCGACGACGCCGGGCTGTCCCGCGACGTCCTTCCTGAAGGAAGGCGTGGAGGCGGCGGCATCGACCGTGCCAGGGGTCGCTGCCGTCGACGTCACGATGACCTTCGAACCGGCCTGGACCCCCGACCTCATCGAGCCGGCCGTTCGGGCCTCACTCGGCTTCGCTGCAGTGAATTGATCGCGCGTTATGGCCATCACTATCGAGATCGATCACGCGAGGACGCGGGCCAGGGCAGCTGCTGCAGCCGGCTCGCCCGTCGTACCGCAGGCCGTCAAAGGTCCCATCCGAAGGATCAAATGGGCCATCTTGCTGCTGACCTTGTCGATCTACTACGTCACGCCGTTCGTCCGCTGGGATCGTGGACCGAACGCGCCCGACCAGGCCGTGCTGCTCGACTTCGCCAACGGGCGCCTCTACGCGTTCTTCGTCGAGATATGGCCTCAGGATCTCTATCTGGTCACGGGCCTGTTGGTGCACGCCTCGACGATCCTGATCCTCACCAACGCGCTGGCCGGGCGTCTCTGGTGCGGCTTCGCATGTCCCCAGACGGTCTGGACCGATCTGTTCCTGCTCGTCGAGCGCCTGATCGAAGGCGACAGACGCCAGCGTCTCAAGAATATCGGAGCGCCCCTCACGCCCAAGCGGGTTGTCCAGACCGTTGCCAAGCACGCGGCGTGGCTTCTGATCGCGCTAGCGACGGGCGGCACGCTGATCTTCTACTTCACCGATGCGCCTGAGCTGCTGCGCGACTTGGCTGTCGGCAATCTGTCGGCCAACGCGCTGACCTGGATCGCGGTGTTCACGGGCACGACGTATGGGCTTGCGGGTTTTGCGCGCGAGCAGGTCTGCACTTTCATGTGCCCCTGGCCGCGCCTGCAGGGCGCGATCTGGAATCCCGAGGCCTATACCGTCAACTATCGCGACTACCGCGGCGAGCAGCGGACCTCCGCGAAGAAGGCCGCCGAATTGCGCCTCCGGGGCGAGACGGCAGGCGATTGCGTGGACTGCGGCCAGTGCGTCGCGGTCTGTCCGATTGGGATCGACATCCGGCAGGGTCCGAACTTCGCCTGCATCAATTGCGGCCTCTGCGTCGATGCCTGCGACGGCGTGATGGCGAAGCTCGGGCGCCCGCGGGGTCTGATCGATTACGAAAGCTGGGCTAACATCGAACGGGGGCGGAGGAAGGAGGTCCCCCGCAACCGCCTGCTGCGGCCGAAGACGCTCGGCCTTACGGCCGCCTGCCTTGCGCTGGCTGGCACGATCGGCGTTGCGTTCGCGATGAAGACCACCGCAAGCCTGTCGGTCCAGCACGACCGCGATCCCGTCGCCGTTCGCCTGTCGGACGGCTCCCTGCGCAATGCCTACACGGTGAAGCTCCTCAACAAGTCGTCGAGCGCTCATCGCTACACGCTGTCCGTCAGCGGCATCGACGGAAAGCTTTCGATCGTCGGCAACGAGGACCTCTCTCCGATCGAAGTCGGCGCCGACGCCTCGGAATCTCTGCGGGTGACCTTGACCGCAGCGGACGCCGAGCAACGCGACGTCGTGTTCACGGCCCGCGACGAGACCGGGCGCGCGCTCTCTGCCACGGATCGCTTCGTCGAGCGGTGACGCGCTCAATGAAGGTCATCTCGAGATTTGCTGCGTCGAGCCGCGCGACCGACCGTCAACGGCCACTCGGGTGATGATGGCAATATGCGCCTGTTTTGCCCGACGTGTCAAATCCTATTCGGAAAGGGCGAATAAGGGCGCGAGGCGAAATTCTTCAACGATTTGTACTGTGCATGGGGTTGTTTTCGCCGTTTGTGCCCGCCCCCCTGAGGGGACGGATTTCTTAGCCACGCACCCGCTTCAGCATCTGCTCGACATGGGCGATCGGCGTCTCCGGCTGGATGCCGTGGCCGAGATTGAAGATGAAGCGTCCTTGCGAAAAATTCGCCAGCACGTCGTCCACCGCGCGGTCGAGCGCCGCGCCGCCCGTGATCAGCACCAGCGGATCGAGATTGCCCTGCACCGCGACGCGGCTCTGCACACGCTCTCGGATGAAGCCGGGCTCCGCGGTCCAGTCGATGCTGACGCCGTTGACGCCGGTCGCCTCGACGTAACCCGGCAAGTGCGCGCCGGCTCCGCGGGGGAAGCCGACGATCCTGGCATCCGGCACCTTGGCGCGCACGCCCTCGACGATGCGCCGCGTCGGCTCGGTCGACCAGCGCGCGAACTCGGCCGGCGGCAGCACGCCGGCCCAGGTGTCGAAGATCTGCAAGGCATTGGCGCCGGCGTCGAGTTGCGCCAGCAGATAGTGGATCGAGTTCTCGACCAGCACGTCGATGATCTTGGCAAATGCCTCGGGATGTCGGTAGGCCATCATCCGCGCCGGCGCCTGGTCCGGCGTGCCCTGGCCCGCGACCATGTAGGTCGCAACCGTCCACGGCGCGCCGCAGAAGCCGATCAATGCAATCTTGGGATCGAGCGCGCCGCGCACGATCTTGAGCGCCTCGAACACGGACTGGAGCCTTGCGAAATCGGCCTGCGCGGCGAGCGTTCCGACTTTCGCCGGATCGTCCAGCGGCTCCAGCCGCGGACCTTCGCCGACCTCGAACCGGACGGAACGGCCGAGCGCGTAGGGGATCACCAGGATGTCGGAGAAGATGATCGCCGCGTCGAAACCGAACCGGCGGATCGGTTGCAGCGTGACTTCGGCGGCCAGCTCCGGATTGAAGCAGAGATCGAGGAAGCCGCCGGCCTTGGCGCGCACCTCGCGATACTCAGGCAGATAGCGGCCGGCCTGCCGCATCATCCACATCGGCGGGATGGTTTGCCGCTGGCCGGAGAGCACGTCGATGAAGGGTTTTGTCGCAGACTGGGGCACGAGTGATCCTGATGCAGTTCAAGGTTCCTGATACACCGTGAGAGGCCGGAGCGGAACAGGGGAACCAGCGCAAAAGCGCCGCGTTGCCCTTGCCAATGGAGGAGGAATTCCATGGCCCAGACATTCAATCCCGCTCCCCACGACAAGCACGCAGACGACTTGCGCGAAGCGCTCGCGGCCGACCGTCACGCCAAGCTCGATACCGGGTTGGAAGATACCTTCCCCGCATCCGATCCCGTCAGCGCCGCGCAGCCGACGCCGTCGAAGGCCGACGCCGAGGCCGACCATCCCTCGCTCTGGGACAAGGTCAAGTCGATCTTCAGCTAGCGGGGCGGCTCGCCGGTTTCCGACAGTCTTGCTAAGACCTTGTTAGTGATTTGCGCAGAGGCCGGTCCGTAGGAGTACGGAAAAACCCGTAGATGATAGCGAATCTCAACAGGCGCTTCAGGGTTCAATAAGAGAAGCGGCAGAATTTCCGGATATTGGAGATTTTCTGCCGCATGAGCATCGCCTCTCAGAGAGCCGGATGGAGCCGCCTGCCGTTGCGCGCGGCGGCGTTCGTCGTGCTCACCTGCGTCGCGATCCTCGGCGTCAGCGGCTGGCGCGAATCGGCCACGCGGGACGCGGTGCTCAAGGGCGCCGAGACCGAGATGGCGAATGTCGCGCGCTCGCTCACGCAGCATGCCGAGGACAGTCTTGATCTACTGGATTCGGGCGTCGTCGGCGTCGTCAGCCGGCTCGAGATGGACGGCGCGAATCCCGCTACGATTGCCAAGCTGCGCACCCTGCTGGAGGCGCGCAAGAAGGCGATGGAGCGCGTCCACAGCCTCGCCATCATCGACGACCAGGGCAACTGGTTGACTTCGCCCGGCACGACCGCCTCGACGCTCAGCGACGACGCCTTCTTCCGCCACCACCAGCTCTCGTCCAATCGCGAGGCCTTTGTCGGTCGTCCGGTAAAGAGCCTCGTTGACGGCGAATGGGTTGTGACCCTGTCGCGCCGCTTCAACAAGCCCGACGGCAGCTTCGGCGGCGTGGTGCTCGCGGCAATCGGCTCCAGCTATCTATCGCATTTCTACGAGCAGTTCGAGATCGGTCGCAACAGTTCGGTGACGCTGACATACGGCGATGGCATGATCATCGCGCGAACCCCGAACAACGAGAAGTTCGTCGGCCGCAATGTCGGCGACGGGCCGCTGTTTCGCGATATCAGCCTGCGACAGTCGAGCGGCGCCTATCACTTCAAGTCCCCGCTGGACGGCGCCGAACGCGTCAGCTTCTTCAAGCGCAGCGGCCGCTATCCGCTCGTCCTGATCGCCACCCTCGACAAGGAGGCGTTGCTGGCGCCATGGCGGGCCGCGGCGATCTCGCGCATGCTGTACGTGGTCGCGTTGGTGATGCTGATCGCGATCATCGGCGCGGTGCTGGTGCGGCAGTTGCAGCGCGGCCAGCGCATGGCCGCGGCCCTGGTCGAGAAGGAGGCGCATTTCCGACTGCTGGCCGAAGGCTCCAGCGACATGGTCACCCGCATCGGGCTCGACGAGCGGCTGCGCTACGTCTCGCCCTCGTCCATCCGCGTCGTCGGCTGGCGCCCCAATCAGCTGATCGGCACGGACGCACTCGCCGGCATCCATCCGGAGGACCGGCCGCACGTCCAGGCCGTCGTCGATGCCATGAAGCGCGGCGACACGGACGAAGCTCGGGTCACGTACCGCAACGTGCATCGGCAGAAGTCCGAGGTCTGGCTGGAATCGACCATGCGCGTCACGCGCAAGGACAATGGCAGCGTCGACGGCGTGGTGGCAATCTCGCGCGACATCACCGAGCAGAAGCAATTGGAGACCAGGCTCGAGACGCTCGCGATCGAGGACAGCCTCACCGGCCTTGCCAACCGCCGCCGGTTCGACGAGCGGCTCAATGAAGAGTGGGCGCGTGCCTATCGCGACCGTTCCAGCCTCGGTCTCCTGATGATCGACGTCGATCACTTCAAGGCCTACAACGACGAATATGGCCATCCTGCGGGCGACGTCTGCTTGCGTGTGGTTGCGAGGATCATCGCGGCGGAGACGCAGCGGGTCGGCGATCTCGCGGCGCGTTATGGCGGTGAGGAATTCGCCATGCTGCTGCCGAACACCGATGCCGCCGGCTGCGCCCAGGTCGGCGAGCGGATCCGCAGCGCTGTCCACGATGCAGGTCTGGTCCATGCTTCCAATCCGGCCGCTTCCTGCGTCACCGTCTCGGTCGGCGGTGCGGCCTGCCGGCCGGCCTTCGAACGCACCGCGGGCACGGGATCGCTGGTGGAAGCTGCGGACCGGGCGCTCTACGCCGCCAAGGATGCCGGCCGCGACCAGCTGGTGATGTCCGGCGAGGTCACGAACCTACTGCCCAAGGCGGCTGGCCAATAATCCCTAATAATGCGGCGGCCGCTCGTTGATGGGGCCCGGTGCGTTGGCCTCGGCCTCCTGCAGGCGCTCGCTGAGCTGCGCGAGTTGCCGTGTCAGCGCGTCGATCTGCTTCCATTGCGCGGTGATGGTCTGGTTCAACGTCTCGATCGTGTCGTCCTGATAGGCGAGGCGGGTCTCCAGCGTGTCGACACGCTCGGCGAGCGCTTTGATCTCATTCGTCACGTGGGTGCCCCTTATCCCGTTCGCGCAATCCGTGACCGAGCGCAACGCGCTCGTCGAACACGAAGCATTCGCCGCGCCAGCGGCTCTGCGCCTCGGGAATCTGTTCGAGATATTTCAAGATGCCGCCCTTGAGGTGATAGACCTCGGCAAAGCCGCGGGCCAGCAGATGCGCGCTCGCCTTCTCGCAGCGGATGCCGCCGGTGCAGAACATCGCGATCCGCCGGTGCTTCGCCGGATCGAGCCTTTCAGCGGCAAAATCCTTGAACTCGCCGAAGCTCTTGATCTCGGGGTCGACCGCGCCTTCGAACGTTCCCATCGCCACCTCGAACGCATTGCGGGTGTCTAGGACGAGCGTGTCGGGCGAGGCGATCAGCGCGTTCCATTCGGTGGCATCGACATAGGTGCCGACTTGCCGGGTCGGATCAGCGGCCACATCGCCAAGCGTGACGATTTCCTTCTTCAGCCGCACCTTGAGCCGGCCGAACGGCATCGCCTCCGCAGTCGAGTATTTCAATTCGAGATTGTTCAGCCTGCCGCTGAACATGTCGCCGTGTGTGAGCTCGTGGGCGAAGGCGTCGATGGCCTCGCCCGCGCCCGCGACGGTCCCGTTGATACCCTCCTCGGCCAGCAGAATGCTGCCCTTGAGGGACAGATCGGCGCAGAACGCGCGCAGCGGCTCACGCAGCTCGCGGTAATCGGGCACGGCGGCGAATTGGTAGAAGGCGCAGACCTTGTAGATCATGCGTCCGTTTAGCAGGCGGGGGGCGCCCAGAAAACCCGCAACCAACAGCTCTATTCCCAGCGGATGGCAGCCATCTTCCTGGTATGCCAACATTGCCCGCATGGGCCGGAATATGTCATGTAAGCCTGTTTTCCGGGATACCGCACCATCCGCGCCCCCGGTCTGAGAAAGAGCAAGAATTCGATGAGAAACTTCCATTTCCCCGGCAGGTCCACCGTCCATGCCACCAATGCAATGGTGGCGACCTCGCATCCGCAGGCCTCGCTGGCTGCCATCGAGGTGTTGCGCGAGGGCGGCACGGCGGTGGACGCGGCGGTCGCGGGCTCCGCCTTGCTCGGCGTGATCGAGCCGCAATCGACCGGCATCGGCGGCGACTGCTTTGCGCTGATCCAACCGCGTGGCGAGGGCAAGATCGTCGCCTATAACGGCTCCGGCCGCGCGCCGATGGCGGCGAACGCCGACTGGTATCTCGAGCGCAAGATCAACTCGGTGCCGCTGACTTCGGCCCACGCGGTTTCGATCCCCGGCGTGATCGACGCCTTCGCGACCGTGCTGCGCGACCACGGCAAGTTCGGCTTTGACCGGCTGCTGCAGCCGGCGATCAAGGCGGCCGAGGAAGGCTACGTCGTCGCGCCCCGCATCGCCTTCGACTGGAAGAACCAGTTCGAGAAGCTGAAGAACGGCACCAATACGGTGCGCTACCTCTTGCCGGGCGGCAAGCCGCCGGTTGCCGGCGACGTCATCCGGCAGGCCGAACTTGGCAAGACGCTGCGCGCGATTGCAAAGGACGGCCGCGATGCCTTCTACAAGGGCGCGATTGCGGAGGACATGGTCGAAACCCTGCGCGCCATCGGTGGTCTGCACACGCTGGACGATTTCGCCGCGCACACCACCGAAGTCACGACGCCGATCGGCACGATGTACAAGGGCTACGATTTCTGGCAGTGCCCGCCGAACGGCCCCGGCGTCACCGCGCTCTTGATGCTCAACATTCTGTCGCGCTTCGACCTGACCAAGTACGCGCCCGTCAGCGTCGAGCGCTTCCATCTCGAAGCGGAAGCCGCGCGCATCGCCTACATGAATCGCGAGATGCATGTCGCCTCGCCGGACCATATGAAGATCAACGTCGCCGAGATGCTCGAAAAAGGCTTTGCCGACGAGTACATCAGCAAGATCCGCATGGACGGCATGCTCGACCTGCCGAATGTTGCGCCGCCGATGAATCCCTCGACCATCTACATCACGGTGGTGGACAAGGACCGCAACGTCTGCTCCTTCATCAACTCGGTCGCGCATTCGTTCGGCTCGGCCATCGTCTCCAACAACACCGGCGTGTTGTTCCAGAACCGCGCCGGTGGTTTCCGCATCCAGCCGGGCCATCCGAACTGCATCGAAGGCGGCAAGCGTCCGCTGCATACCATCATGCCGGGCCTGCTCACCAAGGGCGGCCGTTCGACGATGTCGTTCGCGGTGATGGGCGGCCAGTACCAGCCGACCGGTCAGACCCATCTCCTCACCAACATCCTCGACTATGGTTGCGACGTGCAGGAGGCGATCGATATGCCGCGCGGCCTGCACTACGAGGGCCAGTACCAGCTCGAGGACAGCGTGCCGGTCGATGTCGTGGAAGGCCTCAAGAAGCTCGGCCACAAGACCACCAGCGTCGTCGGCCCGCTTGGCGGCGCGCAGGCGATCTGGATCGACTGGGACAAGGGCACGCTCACCGGCGGTTCTGATCCGCGCAAGGATGGCTGCGCGCTGGGCTATTGATCAGGCGCGAAGTTCCCGCCGCAACATCAGCAAAAGTTGACGAAGGGGCGACGCGGCAATTCGCTGCGTCGCCCCTTCTCGTTCGGAACTGGGCTCATTGCTCCAAGTTAAGGGGCGATGAGCGGTGCAGGCGTGCGCTGCTTGTTGCAGACCAGCGGCGGAGGCCGTCCATGCCCGACCATTCAAGTTCCCGACCATCCGGATTCGACAGGCGCGCCTTCATGGCGGGTGCCGCCGGCAGCGCGCTTGTTCCGATGACGGCGCGCGCGGCCGCGCAAGATCCGAGTTCGTCGTCCAGACAAGATCCATCGCTTCCCGTCGACGTCACGTTGCGGGTGAATGGCCAGGACAAGCGCCTGAGTCTGGACGCACGCACCACGGTGCTCGATGCACTGCGAGAGCATCTCAAGCTCACCGGCAGCAAGAAGGGCTGCGACCACGGACAATGTGGCGCCTGTACGGTACTGATCGGCGACCGCCGCGTGGTGTCGTGCCTGACGCTGGCGCTTGCGGCCGAAGGGCAGGAGATCACGACGATCGAAGGACTCGCGACCGACGACCACTTGCATCCGATGCAGCAGGCCTTCATCGACAACGATGCCTTCCAATGCGGCTATTGCACGCCAGGTCAGATCATGTCGGCGATTGCCTGCGTGAAGGAGGGCCATGCAAGCAGCGATGCCGATATCCGCGAGTACATGAGCGGCAACATCTGCCGCTGTGCCGCCTACCCGAACATCGTCGCCGCCGTGAAGCAGGCCGCGCCCGAGATCATGAAAGGTTAGGCCATGCGACCGTTTTCGTATCAGAGGGCAATGGACCCCGATATGGCCGTGCAGGCGCTCAGCACCGCGGCGGCCGCCAACAATCCGCTGACAAAGGCGTCCGCGCAGCCGCTCGCCGGAGGCACCACGCTGATCGACCTGATGAAGCTCGACGTGATGCGGCCTGCCGCGATCGTCGACATCAATCCGCTTTCGGAGGGCTGGTCGGCAATCGATCCCGGCGGTGAAAACCTGCGCCTTGGCGCGCTCGCAAAGATGTCCGATGTCGCCGGGCATGATGAGATCCAGCGCAACTATCCCGTCGTGGCAAATTCCCTGAAACTCGCGGCGAGTGCCCAACTGCGCAACATGGCGACGCTCGGCGGCAACGTGATGCAACGGACGCGTTGCAGCTATTTCCGCGACGTCTCCTACGAGAATTGCAACAAGCGTAATCCAGGTTCCGGCTGCGCTGCGATGGACGGGGTCAATCGCCTGCATGCGGTCCTCGGCACATCGGAGCAGTGCATCGCGACCTACCCCGGTGATTTCGCCCAGGCATTGATCGCGCTGGATGCCTCGGTCGAGGTGACCGGCAGGTCCGGCACCCGCAGCAAGCCGTTTGCGGAGCTGCACAAGGCGCCCGGCAATACGCCCGAGATCGAGACCACGCTTCAGCCGGGCGAGTTGATTTCCGCCTTCGTCATTTCCGGCCGCTGGCCACGCTCGGTTTATCTGAAGGTCCGCGACCGCCAGTCCTATGAATTTGCGCTCTCGTCGGCCGCGGTCGCGCTCGATGTACAGGACGGCACCATCAGGGATGCTCGCGTCGCGCTGGGCGGCGTGGCCACCGTGCCTTGGCGTGCGCGAGAGGCGGAAGCGCTGCTGAAGGGACAAAGGTTTGACGATGCTCTAGCGCAGCGCGCCGCCGATGTCGCTTTTGCAGACGCCAGGGGGCGTCAGCACAACAGTTTCAAGATCGCGCTCGGAAAGCGCGTGGTGGCTCGCGCGCTTCAGCAGGCCGTAACGATGGAGATCTGACCATGACTGCTGCAGCACCCGAGCCGAAGGCTAATATGGGGCAGCCCGTGCCGCGCTATGATGCGGTCGCAAAGGTCACAGGGCGGGCGACCTACGGCTCCGACATGCCGCTGGACAATCCGGCCTATGCGTTCCTGGTCACCAGCGCGATTTCCAAAGGCCGCATCGACAGCTTCGATCTCGACGACGCCAAAAATGTCCGTGGCGTGATCGACATTGTCACGTACGAGAACGCGCCCAAGCTGAAGGAATCGAAACTCTTCAGCAATGGCGGTTATGCCGGCACCACGATCCAGCCGCTGAAATCGGCCGATATCGCCCATGACGGCGAGATCATCGCGGTGGTCGTCGCGGAGAGCTACGAGGCCGCGCGCGAAGCGGCCAATCGCGTCAAGGTCAGCTACACGGCGATCACGCCGGCTGCGAGCTTCGACTCGCCGGGAACCACCAAAGCCGCCGCAAAAGGCCAGAACGCACAATTCAAGGAAGATCCGCAAGTCGGCGATTTCGCCAGAGCATTCGACGAGGCGGACGTGAAGCTTACCGCTTCGTACGAGACTCCGACACAGCATCACAATCCGATGGAGCTGTTTTCAACGAGCTGCGCCTGGATGGGCGATAATCTCGTCATCTACGAGCCCAGCCAATACGTCTACGGCCTGAAGAACGGCGTCGCCGAACAGCTCGGCGTCGATGCCGACAAGGTGAGAGTGGTCAATCCCTATGTTGGCGGCGGCTTCGGCTCGCGCGGCTCGATGACCCCGCGGACCGCCATCATCGCCGGCATCGCCCGGCGCCTGAACCGGCCGGTCAAGCTGGTCCCGACCCGCGACCAGGGCTTTACCATCGCGACCTATCGCGCCGAGACCCGACACGAGATCAAGCTTGGCGCCAGTCGTGACGGCAAGCTGGTCGCCCTCAAGCACGAGGGCGCCGAAATATCCTCGCGCGCAGATCCCTATTGCGTCGGCGGTACCAAGACCACGACGCGGCTCTATGCCTGCCCGAATGTTGATAGTCTCGTGTCGATCGTGCGTGCCGACCGCAACACGCCGGGCTTCATGCGCTCGCCACCGGAGGTGCCGTATCTGTTCGCGCTGGAGAGCGCGATGGATGAGCTCGCAGTCAAGCTCAACATGGATCCGGTCGAGCTCCGCCGCGTCAACGACGCCACCAACGAGCCGATCGGCGGCAAGCCCTATACGTCGCGTGCGCTGATGGCGTGTTTCGACGAAGCGGCCAAAGTCTTCGGCTGGGCCCAGCGCTCGGCCGCGCCGAAATCCATGTCCGATGGCGACTGGTTGATCGGCTATGGCTGCGCGGCCACCTGCTATCCGACGCAGATGGCGCCATCGGCAGCGCGCGTGCGTCTGCAGCGCGACGGCCGCACGCGCGTCGAGATCGCCGGCCATGAGATCGGCACCGGCGCCTACACCATCATCGCCCAGACCGCTTCTGAGCGGCTCGGTGTTCCCCTGGAGAAGGTCTCCGTCTTTATCGGCGATAGCGACCTGCCGCCGGCGCCGGTTGCGGGCGGCTCAAATTCCACGGCGAGCACGTGCTCGGCGGTGATGATGGTGTGCGACCAGGTCCGGCAAAGATTGTTCAAGGCGTTGATGCCGAACGAAAGTCTCACGGATAAGGCCAAGGAAACGGTCGGCATCGGCCAGACGCCGACGACGCAGGCGGCGAAGAGCGATCGGCCGCTCGATCTGGAGAAGGCATTTGATGCGCTGGGCGCCGGTGTGGTCGAGGAATATGGCGAGTGGAAGCCGGAAGGCGCGCCGCTGGATTCCTTTAAGGCCATGCATAGCGGGCACGCGCGGCTGGTCGGCGGCGCCGCCATGAAGGATAAGATTGCCTATGCGTTCGGCGCCGAGTTCGTCGAGGTTCGCGTCAACCGCTTCACCCACGAGATCCGCTGCCCCCGGCTGGTCGGCGCCTTCGCGGCCGGCCGCATCATGAATCCGCGCACGGCGCGGAGCCAGCTCATGGGCGGGCTGATCTGGGGCATGTCCTCGGCGCTGCTGGAGGCCACCGAGATCGACGAACGCACCGCGCGCTACGTCAACGACAACTTGGCCGACTATCTCGTGCCGGTGAATGCCGATGTGCCTGGTGTCGAGGTGATCTTGCTCTCCGAGCAGGACGATCATATCAATCCGGCTGGCGCGAAGGGGCTCGGCGAGCTCGCCAATGTCGGCACCAATGCGGCGATCTGCAATGCGATCTATCACGCCACCGGCCAGCGCATTCGCAAGCTGCCGGTGCGGCTCGAAAATATCGAGGTCTAAAGGGTGGAAACCGTGGGCTCGTTGCGCTAGACACCTCCCGCCTCAAAGGAAGGGTGTCTTATGCAGCGTTTCCAGCGCATGCTCCTCGCCATCATGTCGGCGCTCGCGATCACGCTGATCGGGGTGTCGGCATTCGTTTCCACCACGGCCTCGGCCCAGACCGCAGGAAAGACCATGACCACAGCCTCAGGACTGCAGATCACCGATAGCGTCGTCGGCACCGGCGCCTCGCCGAAGCCCGGCCAGATTTGCGTGATGCACTACACCGGCTGGCTCTACGAGAATGGCCAGAAGGGCAAGAAATTCGACTCGTCCGTCGATCGCAACGAGCCGTTCGAATTCCCGATCGGCAAGGGTCGCGTCATCGCCGGCTGGGACGAGGGTGTTGCCACGATGAAGGTCGGCGGCAAACGCACCCTGATCATCCCGCCGCGGCTCGGCTACGGCGCGCGCGGCGCCGGCGGCGTGATCCCCCCGAACGCCACGCTGATGTTCGACGTCGAGCTGCTCGCGGTGAAGTGAGCGCACAAAAAAGACCGGCCATTTGACCGGTCTTTTCATGTCCAGTCTGACACGCGTTACTCGGTCGCGCGGCGTGCCGACGCAGCAGCGCGATCAATCGCATCCTTGGCGGCGTCCTTGGCATCGCCCATGGCCTGCTGGCCTTTGCCCTTCACCTCCTGGACCGTACCCTCACCCTTCAGGCGTTCCGAGCCGGTCGCTTCCCCGATTCCCTGCTTGGCCTTGCCGATGGCTTCGTTGGCGTTGCCCTTGATCTTGTCGGTCGTGCTACCCATGAAACTCTCCTTGCAGTTTGCTCGCAAGGACAACGTCTGGCGGCTATGAGGGTTCCGATTTTGGTATGGCTTGCGCATGCAGCTTTAGGCTAGCTTGCCGCGCACGGAACCAACAGAAAGCACGAGATATGACCGGCCATGACTACTCGCATTCTCACCATGACCACGATCACGACGATCGCTGGAAACATGACGGCGTGCGCGTCATCCCCGGCAATCAGCTCGACACCAACGTGCCCTCGACCGCGGGCATGGACCGTGCCGCCGCGATCAATTTCGCCCGCGTCGGCGCCCAGAAACTGTGGGCAGGCACGGTCAGCATCAAGCCGGACGCCAAGACCGGCGCGCATCATCACGGCCATCTCGAAAGCGTCATCTATGTGGTGAAGGGCAAGGCGCGGATGCGCTGGGGCGAGAGCCTGCAGTTCACCGCCGAGGCCGGCCCCGGGGATTTCATCTTCGTGCCTCCCTACGTGCCGCACCAGGAGATCAACGCCAGCCCCGACGAGGTGCTGGAATGCGTGCTGGTGCGCAGCGACGGCGAGGCGGTCGCGATCAACCTCGACATCGAGCCGGTCGAGAAGCCCGAGACGGTGCTGTGGATCGACCCTGTTCATCGCGATCCCAACGAGAAGACGTAAGCTGGCCAAAGATGCGGGGTTCGGTGTGACAGAACCCCGCAGATGGCGCGCAAAAAATATTCGGAAGCCTGTCGGGTGGCAGCCCGGCCGTCCGTCCTTGGGCAGAACCCGCCCAAGGAGCTTTTGATGCCCAGGATGATTTTCCTCAATCTGCCGGTGACGGACCTGAAGCGTGCGACTGCCTTCTACGAGGCGATCGGAGCGACCAGGAACCCGCAATTCAGTGACGATAGGGCGAGCTGCATCGTCTTTTCCGAGACCATCTACGCGATGCTGACGACCCACGACAAATTCCGTCAGTTCACGCCGAAGCCGATCGCGGACGCAAAGACCGAGAACCAGGCGCTGTTCTGCCTGTCCGCCGATAGCCGGAACGAGGTCGACGAGATCGTCGGTCGGGCCGAGGCTGCGGGCGGAGTGGCCGATCCCAGTCCGAAGGACGAATACAGCTTCATGTACGGCCGCAGCTTCGAGGATCCGGACGGCCATATGTGGGGTGTGAACTGGCTGGACATGGCAGCCGTCCCCGAGAAGCCCGCTTTGGCGAACGCCTGATCGAAATCTGGAGAGGAGCATTGACGATGTCCAAGCTGGTCCCCTGCATGTGGTTCAACGGCGATGCCGAGGAAGCCGCAAAGTTCTACGTTTCGCTCGTGCCGAATTCGGCGATCACGCACGTCCAGCGCAATGTTGCCGACAATCCGTCCGGCAAGGAGGGCTCGGTGCTTGTCGTCGAGTTCACGGTGGCCGGTCAGCCCTTGGTTGCGCTCAACGGCGGCATGAAGATGGAATACACCCACGCGATCTCGCTGATGATCCATTGTGACGATCAGGTTCAGGTCGATAGCGTCTGGAACGCGTTCCTGGCTCATGGCGGCAAGGAAGAGCAGTGCGGCTGGCTCAGGGACCGTTGGGGCGTGGCCTGGCAGGTGGTGCCGAAGGTGATGTTCGAGTTCCTGTCGAGCCCGGACAGGGCCGCCGCGGCCCGCGCGATGCAGGCCATGATGAAAATGGTGAAGCTGGACGTGGATGTCCTGCGCCGCGCGTTCGAGGGCAAGTCGGCGGCGTGAGCTGGTGCAGTAGCGTGGGCAAAGGCGCGTGAGCGCCGTGCCCATGGTTCGTCCACGATTGAGAGAGGTGGTGGGCACGCTTCGCTTTGCCCACCCGACCGTGCTCGTTCTCTAATAATTGATCCGCAGCCCCACGCCGCCGTGGATGGTGTTGCCCACCGGCTGCGGGCCGAGCGTGCCGTTGGCGAAGAGATCCACGACCCAGCCCTTCTGAACGCGGAAGCCGAGGCGTCCGCCATATTCGAACCAGCCCTGGTTGCCCATCGTCGGCACCACCGTGCCGTCGCCGGTCACGGTGGCGACGATGCCGCTATGGCTGGCGAACGACTGGACCCAGCCGCCATTGATGTTGGTTTCGATGTTGCCGGCGAAGAGATGGGTCCATTGGCCGCCGATCTTGACTAGGCTCGTGCGGTCGGTGCCATCGGCAATCGAGGCGTCGAATGGATTGAATGCGACCGTGTTGTCCTGATAGCCCGACACGCGCTGCCAGAGCTGCCAGATCTCGATCGAGGCCGCGACCTCGTCGCGCGGCGACAGACGGCTCATCCAGCCGGCGCGACCATAGACCGCGTAGTTCGCGGCATTGGTCGAGCTCGTCACGGTCACCGGGCCGAGGCTGGTGTTGTAACTGCGGGTGTAGCGCGCCTTCTCCCACGGCGTCAGGATCGTGCCGACGTCGAAGAACGGACGCGACGAGCCCCAATCGGTGAAATCATAGCGCAGCGCGAAGGCGCCGATCGGTGCGCTGGTGATGTGATAGCCGCCCTCGCTGTATTGCGTGTAGGCGAGGCCGGCCAGCAGCGACAGATTGGGCGTCAGTTCCTTGCGGCCGTGGATGCCGGCCGAGAACGATCCGGCCGAGCCGAACGCGCTGACGCAGTCGCTGCAATTGACCTGTTCGTTGACACCGAGCAGCACTGTTCCGAGCACCCGGTTGGTGATCATCTGATTGAAGCGCTGGCCCGCGAGCCCGTTGACCGAGTTGCCGCTGGAATCGGCACCTGTCGGCGAGGAGATTGGATTCGGCGACGGAGAGGGACTCGGCGAAGGGTATGGGCTCGGCGACGGATGCGGGGTTGGCTCGCCACATTCGGACTCGCAGCTGGCGGCGGCCGCCGAACGCGCGCTAAATGCGAACAGCGCAAGCGTAGCGGTTGCGGCCAAGGCGCAGGCCAGGACAAGCCTCTTGAAGCCGGGCTGCGTCATCGTCAGCGCCCGCACAGCATGCCGTCGTCATGGACGGCGGGGGCGATGGTCGGTGAAGCGTCAGCGTACTGGTTGACGGCGCAAAGCCCGGCATTGGCGGCGCAGTTGGCCGCAAAGGTCCAGGGCGGCGTGTTGGTCTTGGTGATGGAGACCTTGCCGCCGGTCGAGGTGATGACCGCGGTATCACCCGGCTGGGTGAGCTGAATGCACTGGAAGTTCAGCGTGCAGACGCTGGCCGCGCCGTCCTGAAGTACCACGACCGAGCGGCCGCGCTGCGACAGGATGTCGAGCGTGGTGCCGCGCACGCCGATGGTCGCAAGCGGCGTCGTGATCTTGTAGGCGGTCTTCTGCGAATGGCCGGTGACGAAGCGGAAGGCGCCGGTGGCCATGCGGATCGCGACGTCGCGATAGCTGTGCTCGTCGTTGAAGACGGTGCGGTCCAGCTTCAGCGTCGCGCTCGGCCCGAGCGACAGATTGGTGCTGTCGGCCATCACGAAACGCGCGGCGCTGTCGGCGCCGGTGCGGACGGTCTCGTCACGCAGCATGCTGTCGCCGACACTGATGGGTGTCGGGGTCGCGGCGACGCGGACCACCTCGTTCTGGACCAGGACGGCTTCGCCGACGCGCATCTGCGCCTGCGCTCCAGGCGCAGCGCACAATACGGCCGACAGCAGTGTGGGGAAAAGCAGAAAACGTAAATTCATTTCGTAACCGATCGAGGTCCCTGATCGTACCGGATTGCGCACGCTCGTGTTGTGGCAGAATTATCACAAACGACGCGGGACGAGCGTTAGCTTAGTGACAGTTGCGGCAGAATGCGTTCAATGGATCGGTCGAGTGATTTTTTATTCGCGGTGACGCAGATTTGCCACGCAAAATAGCCCCACAGCAGTCGCGCGAAGCACATACGGTTCCGAAGGTGTCGCGAAGCGCAGTGATTGCTGTCGCGATCTTCCTAGCCGCTCATTTCGCGCTGCTGATCGGACTGGTGACACCGGACAAATTCGTCTTCGACGAGGTGCATTACGTGCCGGCGGCGCGGCAGATGCTGGGCTTCACGGCGTCGCAGCCGATGCTCAATCCAATGCATCCGCCGCTGGCGAAAGAGCTGATCGCGGCTTCGATCGCAGCATTCGGCGACAATGCCTTCGGCTGGCGTTATCCGGCAACGCTGTTCGGTGCGCTCGCGATCGTTGCGATCTATCTCTGCGGTCTTGCGCTGTTCTCCGCGCAGGGGCCAGCGATCGCGGCGCCGCTGATCGCGGCCTTCAACCAGATGCTCTACGTGCAGGCGCGCATCGCAATGCTCGACATCTTTGCGCTCGGCTTCGGCCTGCTCGCCATCGCCGCCTTCATGCACGGCTTCCGGCGCGAGCGGCCGCAGGCGCTGTTCGCGCTCGCCGGCAGTCTGTTCGGTCTCGCTGCCGCCTGCAAATGGAGCGGATTGTTTCCACTCGCCGTCTGCATGGTGATCGTTGCGGTGATCCGCCTGATGCAGGGCTGGCACACGCTGTTTGCCGACGCCAAGCCCGGCGACTGGTACCGCCCCGATCTATGGCCGACCTTCAAGGCCCGGCATGCCGCGCTCTGCTTCGCGATGTTGCCGGCCGTGACCTATCTCGCGGCCTTCGTTCCGCTCTATGGCCTGTCGCTGCCGGATCTGATCGAGGCACAGCGCCGGATCTTCGCCGACAACACCACCACTGCGATCGCCGGCCACACCTATATGAGCTCGTGGCCGTCCTGGCCCTTGCTGGCGCGGCCGGTGTGGTTCCTGTTCGACAAGACGACAGACGACGACGTGGCGGCGATCGTCTTCCTCGGCAATCCCCTGGTGCTGTGGCCGGCGCTGCTCGCGCTTGGCGTGGTGCTGCGCGATTTCATCGTCGCGCGTCGCTGGGATGCGTTCTTGATCGCGGCGTTCTATTTCGGGCCCTGGCTTGCCTGGGCGCTGCTGCCGCGCACGCTGGGCTTCATCTACTATTATCTGCCGGCCGCCACCGCGGCCTCGCTCGCGCTGGTCTATGTGCTGCGCAAAGATGGCCTCCCGCGCTGGGTGCTGTGGGCCTATGTCAGCGTTGCCGCGATCGGCTTTGTCGTGATGCTGCCGATTTCAGCCGCCTTCGTCGGCACGTCGATGCAGATGTTCAACAGGCTCATGCTGTTTCAGAGCTGGATCTGACAACAGACAACCGCCCGCCGCTGGCGCGGCAGGCGGTTGTCGATTTGCTGCAATCACTTGGACGCCGTCTTGGTGTCCATGTTCACGACCTGGACGCGGCGGTTGATCGGGTCGGCGCCGTTGGCGGCGTCCTTCAGCTTGGTCTTGCCATAGCCGACGGTGACGAGATCATTGCCATTGAGGCCGTAGTTCTGCACCAGGTACTTCTTGATGGTGTCTGCGCGGCGCTCCGACAGGCCCTGATTGTACTCTTCCGTGCCGATCGCATCGGTATGGCCGGCGACCACGAAGGTCGAGCCCTTCAGCGACGGATCGGACAGCGCCTTGCCGAGCGCCTGCACCGAGGGCACGGAGGTCTTGGCGATATCGGCCGAGTTGTAGTCGAACTGGATCTCCAGATCGATTTTCGGTTTGGTCGCCGCGAGCTCCGCGATCTGGTCACGCTCACCCATCGAGAGAGAACGGGTCGGCCGGTTGCGCACGGTGTTCAGGAAGGTCGCTTCCTTGGCTTGCGCCGTGGGATCGGCCTGCGGACCGGCGGACAGACCGCGGGTGACCGGCTTGGGCTTCAACGCATCCAGGATCTGGCTGGTGGAGACATTGCTGTCGCCGGCGAAAGCCAGGCCGGCCGTCAGCGACAGCACGGCGGTCAGCGTGATCGCCTTCGGTCCAAAAAACCTACTGAAATGGGTCATTGTCGTATCCTCGCTGTAACGCCTGATGGCGGTTTGATGCGACGAGCATAGGGAAGGTTCAAAGGCTCGGATGTGATCTTCCTCACGTTCGTCGTCGGGGCTTCCGGCTTACGCTGCCTCCCCCCGGGGAACCCGTGCTTTTGCTCCCGGCGCCATGCAGACGCGGGAGAGCATTGCTGAAACCCCTGTACGCCGTTCGTCGCAAAGCGGTCGCGGCATGGTCCGCTCGCGGACAAGCTTTCGGCCAGATGCGCGCCTAGCAAGCAACTTCGACCGACAATTGCAGATGAGGGGAGCCGAGTTCCGTCCAGTGCCGAGGCCAAGTGACTATCAAATCTATCGCAGCGGCCCGCCTGATCGGACTGTGTCTCTGAACGCCATGCCCATCTACATCGGTGCGGCGATGATTGCGGTGGCGATCCTGCTCTCGACTCTGATCACGGGGCTGACCAGCCGCTATGTCGGCTTCGAAGCTCCGACCGACGAGAACATGTGGCTGGTCGACCGCCTCACTGGCACCGTCTATCGCTGTCAGTCGGAGGGGCGCGGCAAGGCCAATTGCGAGGCCGACATCGCCACCGGCAGCGTCGGTGAGCAGCCCAAGGCGCCGAAGAACAGCCGCTAAGCGCTCGTGCTATGTAGCTTGATTTGGCGATAGGGCTGCCTCAGATCCAACTTAGTGGGGCGCGGCAGACGCAAATAGATCTGAAATCGTCGGATCAACCGTGACGTCGACCAGTGCAGGTCCCTCCGACGCCAGCGCTTCATTGAGGATACCGTCAAGATCCGTTACTTCCGTCACCCGCTTGCCGCGACAGCCAAGTCCCTTGGCCAGCGCCACGAAATCGATCCCGGGCAGATCGATCCCGGGCGGGCGCTGCGCCTGCATGAGCCGGCTGAAGGCGCGCATCGCACCGTAGCCGGAATTGTTCATGATGACGAAAGTGATGGGCAGCTTGCGCTGTGCAGCGGTCCAGATCGCCTGGACGCAGTACATCGCTGATCCATCGCCGACCAGGCACACGGTGCGGCGGCCGGGGCGTGCCAGCGCCACGCCGATTGCTGCCGGCACGCTGTAGCCAAGCCCGCCGCTTGCCATCGTGTAAAAGCTGTCCGCGCCCGGCCGCGGCAGGAAGTTTTGAATGGCGGGACGGTGCGACGGCGCCTCCTCCACCACGATCGCGTCTCCCGGCATCAGCGTCGCGAGTCGGCTCAACGCATAGGCCGCAGGAACTGGATTCGCCGCGGCGGGAATGATCGGATGCGGGCGCCCGGCAGGTGCCTCACGCCCGCTCGTGTGAGGCAGGGCCGACAGCAGCGCATAAAGCGCCTTGGGAAGCGTGCTGATGATGGTGTCGCCCGCAGCCGCGGATGCGGCCTCGGTCGGATCATCGGTCACCTGCCAGATCGGCGTTCCATCCTCGAGCAACGCGCATTGGCCCTCGACATGGAAAGTGAAGACGGGGGCGCCGAACACGACGATCAAATCGGCCCCACGCAAGGCGTGGGCGAGGCCGCCAGGCGAGGCGGTCAGGAAGCCAGAAAACTGCGGGTGCAGTTCCGGAAAGCTCGACCGGCTCGACATCGGGCTTGCCCATACGGCTGCCTTCGCCCGCTCGGCCACCGCGACCATCGCGTCGACGGCTCCGTTGCGATCGACCTCAGTACCAACCACGAAAGCTGGGCTTTTCGCGGCAGCGATTGCAGCGCCAAGCCGGCCGATTGCTGCCATATCCGGAGCAAACTCCGTTGCTATGCGCCTGAGGGGCGGGAGCGAAGCAGGCCGAGCCCAATCATCCGACGGCACCGACACGAATGTCGGGCCGCGCGGATGCTGCATGGCGGTGAGAAAGGCCTGGGCAATCGCGGCAGGCACGTCCTCGGCGCGTGCGGGCTCGGCGCTCCATTTCACGTACGGCTTTGGAAACTGCCCGGCATCCTCGGCAAAGAGGTAAGGCCGCATCCTCAGCAGGCTGCGCGCCTGCTGTCCCGCCGTCACCACCATCGGCGTCTTGTTGCGGAAGGCGGTGAAGAGGTTGCCAAGCGCATGCCCGAGCCCGGCGGCCGAGTGCAGGTTGACGAAAGCCGGCCGTCCCGTCGCCTGCGCATAGCCGTCGGCCATGCCGACGACGCAGCCTTCCTGCAGACCAAGCACGTAGTCGATGTCATCGGGCCAGTCGCCGAGAAAAGCGAGCTCGGTCGAGCCTGGATTGCCGAAGACGCGGTCGACGCCGAAGGAGCGAAGCACAGCGAGGGTTGCTTCCCGGACCGTCAGGACTTTGGAGTTCATGGGCAAATTTCCTTGGGTGCTTCGCTGCTCGCGCCGTCAGAACGGATAGTGCTGAGGCTGCGTCTCGATGGTGATCCAGCGCAGATCGCTGAACTCGGCGATCCCGGCCTGGCCGCCGAAGCGGCCGTAGCCCGACCCCTTCACGCCACCGAAGGGCATCTGCGCCTCGTCATGCACGGTCGGGCCGTTCACGTGGCAGATGCCGCTTTCGATCCGCTGCGCCACCGTTAAGGCACGCGCCACATCGCGGCCGAACACGGCGGCCGACAGGCCATATTCGGTGTCATTGGCGAGCCGCACGGCGTCGTCTATGCCGCTCGCGCGGATCACCGACACGACGGGACCAAAGCTCTCCTCGGTGTAGATGCGCATGCCTGGAACGACGCGGTCGAGCACGGTTGCTGGAACGACTGTGCCGGCGCGCTCTCCGCCCGCGAGCTTGACGGCGCCCTTGCCGACGGCGTCGTCGATCAGCGCACCGACATGCTTGGCCGGAGCTTCGTCGATCATCGAGCCGACGACAACCGGGCCGGAGCGCGGGTCACCGGCGGGGAGTGCACTCGCCTTCTTCGCAAGCTTCTCGACGAAGGATGAGGCGACCGCCTCGTCGACGATTACGCGCTCGGTCGACATACAGACCTGGCCCTGGTTGATGAAGGCGCCGAACGCCACGGCTGCGACGGCCGCATCGAGATCGGCATCGTCGAGCACGACCAGCGGCGCCTTGCCGCCGAGCTCGAGCAGCACCGGCTTGAGGTGGCGTCCGGCGAGTCCAGCGATAACGCGCCCGACGCGTGTCGAGCCGGTGAAGTTGATCCGCCGCACGGCGGTATTAGCAATGAGACGTTCAACCACCGCCGGCGCGTCGGCCGGCGCATTGGTCAGCACGTTCACAACGCCGGGCGGAAACCCGGCGTCCTTGAACACTTGGCCGACCAGTCGGTGCGTTCCCGGGCAAATCTCAGAAGCCTTCAGCACCACCGTGTTGCCGCAGGCGAGCGGCGTCGCCAAGGCGCGGACGCCGAGGATGATCGGCGCATTCCACGGCGCGATGCCGAGGCACACGCCAGCAGGCTGGCGGACGGACATTGCGAGGCATCCCGGCTTGTCGGATGGGATCACTTCGCCCGCGATCTGCGTCGTCAGCGACGCTGCCTCGCGCAGCATGCCGGATGCGAGCTTGACGTTGAAGGCTGACCAGACCTCGGTCGTGCCGATCTCGGCCATCATGATCTTGATGAAGGAGTCGCGCTTGGCATCGAGCGCATCGGCTGCCTTCAGTAGCAGAGCCCGCCTTGCGTTCGGACCGAGCGCCGACCATGCGGGAAACGCGGCCGAAGCGGCAGCCACCGCGGCGTCTGCGTCCGACAGCGTCGCGGCGGCCGCGCGGCTTGCGACCTCCTGCGACAGCGGATTGCGTCGCTCGAACATCTCGCCGCTCGAAGCGGCCTGATCCTGCCCGTTGACGAGAAGACTGACGTCCATGAGAATCTCCCTGATGTATTGGACTGGCTCAACCGAGCAGCCGCGATTTGCTGGTTTCGTGGGCAAAGCCGAGTGCAATCATTGCGGCGAGTGCGAGCGCGACGTAGTAGCCCGTGATGGCGTAAGTGGTGCCCGTCTGCGCGAACAGGCTGGTGGCGACCAGTGGCGCTATGCCCCCGCCGAGCACAGTCCCAAGCTGCTTTCCGATCGAGACGCCGGTGAAGCGGATGCGGGTCGGAAACAGCTCCGGGAAATAGCTCCCTTCGGTGCTGAACATCAGCGGATGAATGATGCCCGCGGCCAGGACTACTGCGCTCGTGATCAGCACCGTGTCGCGGCTTGCGACCAGACCGTAGAATGCGAACATCGAGACGGCCGCCAGCACGACGCCCGTCAGGAACAGGCGCTTGCGTCCGATCCGGTCGGACCACGCTCCGATCAGCGGCATGGTCACGAGGCCGACGAGATTCGCGAACAGCACGGCCTGCGTGATCACGTCCTTCTGGACGCCGAGCTGACGTGTCGCGAACGAGATGGTGAAGATGGCCGTCAGGTAGAAATACGACGTCTGCGCCATCTCGGCGAAGAACACGATGAGGATGGGTCGCCAGTGACCCCTGATCGCCTCGACGGCCGGCACGGCCTCGGACTCTACCGCCTCGCGGAACGTCGCGCTCTCCTCGATCCGCAGGCGCATGTAGACGCCGAGCGCGACGAGCACCGCGCTGATCAGGAATGGAACGCGCCAGCCCCATGACAGCAGATCCGCCTCCGGCAACCGCGAGATCGCAAGTGCGGCGAACGAGGCGAGCACGACGCCAACGGGGCCTGCGGCCTGGATCACTGCGGCTGAGAAGCCGCGCCGATGGCCCGGCGCCGTCTCGATTGCCATCAAGATCGCCGCGGTGGACTCGCCGCCGAGCGCAAAGCCTTGGAGAAAGCGCAACGCGACGAGCGCAATGGTCGCTGCAACGCCCGCATTGGCGTAGGTCGGCAATAGCCCGATCGACATGGTCGCAAGTCCCATCATCAGCAATGTGCACAGCAGGACGGATTTTCGGCCGAGACGGTCGCCGAAATGGCCGAACACGAGTCCGCCGAGCGGGCGTGCCAGAAATCCAACGGCAAAAGTTGCGAACACGGCAATGCTCGCCGCGAGCTGGTCGAACTTTGGAAAGAACAACTGGTCGAACAGCAGCGGCGCGATCAGGCCGTAGATGAAGAAGTCGTACCATTCGATCGCGGTGCCGATGGTGCCGGCGATCAGGACGCGCCGGCGGCTGCTCGCTGTCTGTCCGGCGCAGACGGCGGCATGGTCGCCGCCATCTTCGAACGCTCCTATCGTCATGTTGTCCTCCTCCGGTGTCATTGTCGTTTTGTTATTGTGTGCGACCGCAGATTGAATGCGGCCGCCTTTGATCAGCTCGCCAGCCGCGCGGAATTGGCCGCGTCGTGGCCGAGTGCGCACGCAAGGATGCGCTCGATCGTTCCGGCCTGGGCCGCGGCACCGCGCCAGGCCACGATCTGGTCGGGACGGATCAAGGCGAGGTCAGCCTCGTAGAGATCGTGCAAGGCTTCAGGCAGCGTCACGAGCTTCACATCGATCCCGAGCGTGCGGACGGCGTCCGAAACCGCCAGTCTGGTCGACACTGCCTCGCCGAACTGGAGCAGCGTCCACTCGAATCCGAACAAGTCGTACAAGGACACGCCATCCTCGAGCCAGGCGTGTGGCGCACGGCCGCCCGGGCAGGCGCTCGGAACGTAGACGTTTGCGGCGTCCGGCGGCGGTGCGCTGCCGTCGGAGATGATGATCGGCGAGCCGTCGTAGCGACCACCGAAGGTAACCCCGGGAATGTTGAATTCGGCGCGGGCGTGCTGCTCGAGATAGGCGCCCGCAATCCGACGGGCCTCGCGGCCTTCGTCCGTGTCGAGCTCGATGTCATGCGCTGGTGCGAACAGGCCGAGGGAATCGGCAAAGCGCCGCGCATAGTCGGTGTTGCGGAGCGCCACCGGACGCCGTTCGATTTCGTAGCTGTCCAGCAGCGTTGGCGGGCTCAGGCCCTTGACGACGCTGGCGAGCTTCCAGCCGAGATTGACCGCATCCTCGATCGCCGTGTTGTAGCCGAGTCCACCGGTCGGCGTGAACAGGTGTGCGGCGTCGCCGCCGAGGAAGACCCTGCCGCGCTGCATCGCGTTTGCAACCAGGGCGTGACCCGCGGTCCAGGTCAGGAAGGACAGCACTTCGCATTCGATCGGCGCGCCGCAAGCGCGCTGGAATGCGGCCTTGGCCTCGTTGGTCGTAATCGCATTCTCGTCTTCGCCCGGCCGTAGCTGGGTGTGAAACGCGAACTCGTCGCGTCCGTTCACCGAGGCCATGAAGGCGCGGCGGTCGCCGTTGAAGCAATTGTACATCCAGGCTTTGGCGTGCGGGACGCTGGCATAGAAGTCCGGCGAACGGAGATAGACGGCCAGCATGCGGCCGCCCATGAAATCGCGCTGCGTCCCGGTCTCGCCTCCATAGACGATGCCGAGCGATTGCCGAACTGTCGAGCGCGGCCCGTCGGCCCCGACAAGGAAGTCGGCCTGCACCTTAAAGCGGCTGCCATCATCAAGGCGCTCGATCTCGCCGACGATGCCCTCGTCGCTCTCGACGTAGCCCATCAGCCGGTGGCCATAGTTGAGCTGAATGCCGGGGAGGGCCTCGGCATGGCGGCGCAGCACGGCCTCGACATATTTTTGCGAGACCCGATGCGGCAATTCCGCCGCACTCCAGGAGCCCGACAGGCCCTTGATCAGCTCGCCCGCGCGTGATGATGACGGCAAAGAAAAGCGCGCGAGCTCGTGGCCGGTGTAGCGAGTGAAATACGCGACGTCGGTCGGATAATCCGCGGGCAGGCCTTCGCGCCTGATCTCGTCGGCAAAGCCCAGCCGACGATAGTGCTCCATCGAGCGCGCCTGGGTCGCATTGGCTTGCGGATTGAAGGCGGTGCCGGGCTTTTCGTCGACCAGGATCGCGGATACGCCGCGCCGGCCGAGCTCATTGGCCAGCATCAACCCGCAGGGACCCCCGCCCACGATGAGCACTGAGGCCGTCAGACGTGTCTCCAAGGCGTTTCCCAAGACGCTTCTCCCTACCAGCATTATTTTGCATGGTAAGGGAGCCTGACGACTTCGTCAAGTTACCTGACTAATCCATATCGTCGAGGGTGTCGAACTTCGCGCCGTAGACTGAGAGGCCCTTCAGGATCGCATCCATGGCTGTCTTGCCGAGTTCACTGCGCATCTCCTGTTCGGCGATGTCGACCGCTTCCCGGAACGCATCCAGCCATTCAAGTCCGGCGGGGGTGAACATGACGATGCGCGCGCGTTTGTCGGTGGGATCGGCAATGCGGTCCACGAGGCCGAGGTCCGCGCATTGGTCGACCAGCTCGCCCATCGCCTGCTTGCTCATCGAGGCCCGGCGGGCGAGCTCCGTCAGCCGTGTCCCCTCTACATCGAGATTGCGGGTCAGGCTGACATGCGCGATGCGGGTTTCGTCATGTCCCCTGTCGCTCATCAGCTCGAGCACGCGCGCCTCGAAGCGCCGCACCGCGTTGTTGAGCAGGCGGCCGATATTGGCATGCCGCCACGCCGTTCCGGCCTTCTTGCTACTCAAATGATGTGCCTTCGAATCGAGCCTGCATGGTTTGCCGGACTCTGCGTCGCTGGCATCGTCGTGTCCATCCAAATACCCGGGCGGAGGTTCAGGCGGAAACTGTTTTGTCGGCCGGTCAAGTGGCCGGCCGGTCCCATTATGGCGCCGGCCGCAAAAAAAATGTCTTCTCCGCGAAACGTTGTTGGCGGACAATACGTAATTGCGAATGCCGGCATGACGCCGGTTTCGTTTTTACTTAAGGAGACTTCTCGATGAAGACTTTGCTCACCGCCGCAGCCTTTGTCGCGTTCGCCTTTTCGCCCGCCTCCGCCGCGATGATGGCGTGCACCAGCGATAATCTGATGAAGTCGACGGCCGCCATGACGGGCCCCGCCGACACGCCCGCCAAGATGGCGGCGAACAAGGAAATGGCCATGGCCAACACGGACATGAGCATGGGCAAAATGAAGAGCGGCTGCATGCACTATATGAAAGCGCAGAAGGCCATGTCGATGAAGTAGGCCTCGGCCGCACCGTCCAGCCGCGCTGTCAGCAGTTGGCAGCGCGGCTTTTTCTTTCTCCTGGCGCGAATCCCGCTACATTGCCTTCCGCAATGTCCCGCGCGCCCAAACCCCTTCCACTCCCCACGAAACAGGCCCGGCAGATCTGGCTGCGCGCCCAGCGGCTCGACACGCGCGCGCCGTTCGGGGAGGGCGCACAGGCTGTGGCGGAGGCGACCGCTCATCTCGGCTATGTGCAGATCGACACCATCAACGTCATCGAGCGCTGCCATCATCACATCCTCTTCAGCCGTATTCCGTCCTATCGCCGTGCCGATCTGCGCCACGCCCAGAGCGTCGACAAAAGCGTGTTCGAGTACTGGACGCATGCGCTGTCTTACGTGCCGGCGAACGATTTTCGCTTTTTTCTCCCGGCAATGCGGGAGCACAAGCGCGAGGGACACAAATGGTACGCCTCGGTGACCCCGGCCGACATGCGCAAAGTGATGCGGCTGTTGCGGGCCGGCCCGCTGACGATCCGGGATATCGAAGACGATGTGCTCACCGAGAAAGAGCATCTGTGGCAGAGCCGCAAGCCCTCGAAGCGCGCGCTTCAGCTTGCCTTCTACACCGGCGTCGCGACCATCAGCGCGCGCCAGGGCATGCTCAAGACTTATGATCTGATGATCAGGCACTTCGGCTGGGACAAGCTGCCGAAGCCGGCCTCGCCCACGGAGACCACGGCCTATCTGCTCGACCGCGCTCTACGCTCGCAGGGCGTGGTGAGCCTGGATTCGGTCTGTCATCTCGATGCCCCGAGCAAGAAGGCGGTCGGCGCCCTGATCGCCGCGCGCGTCCGCCGCGGCGAGCTCGTTCCCGTCGCGATCGAGGGCGCCGGCAAGCAGGAGCATTGGGCCGCGCCTGAGACGCTCGAGCCTGCCGAAGTCCCGCCCGAACTCGTCCACATCCTCTCGCCGTTCGATCCGCTGATCATCCAGCGCAAGCGTACCAATCTCATCTTCGGCTACAACCATCTGTTCGAGGCCTACGTGCCGAAGCACAAGCGCAAGCTCGGCTATTTCGCGTTGCCCGTGCTCGTCGGCGACGAGATCGTCGCCGCGCTGGACCTCAAGACAGACCGGAAGGCCAGGAAGCTCTTGATGCAGAAATGGACCTGGATCGGGCGGGGGAAGAAGACGGCAGGGCGGAAGGAGCTCAAGCAGAAGATCGAGGATGAGCTCGATCGGTTCGAGCGGTTTCAATTGGCGGAGTGAGTGTTCGCCGCAACGGCTGTCTCGTAGGGTGGACAAAGCGAAGCGTGCCCACCACCTGTCGTGATTGGCGACACATCGTGGGCACGGCGCTAGCGCGCCTTTGCCCACCCTAGGAGACCGCGCATCGCGGCAATCCGATCGAGCCAAACGCCGAACGCAATTCCGACCGCATACGCCACCAGATTCCACAGCGAGAAGATGCGCCCGAGCAGCAACGCGCCGGCCGTGGTGAGCCGGAACGCGTCTAGCCATGGAGTATGCACCAGCCGGGACAACTCGACCAAAACTGCGATCATGATCGCGATGGCCGCGATCTGCCTCCGCGTCAGCCGCGGCAGCAACACTCCGACCAGCAGAAACACCATCGTGGCCCAGAGCAGCGAGCCGCCATACTTCACCACGAGAGCGGGGAGGCCGAGCGGAAAGCCGTACCAGCGCAAGCCCAGCCCGCAGGCGATCACGAGCAGCGCCAGTCCAGCGCGGATCAGCATCCTCCGTCGCGGCGCAATGGTGTTGACCGGCTGCGCGATCTGCATGGCTTCCATTGACTCTTTGCCCGCGATGCTCAAAACCGCCAGTTGGCCCACAAAAGCAACAACCCGGGGGAAGCCATGAGCCAGACCACGACCTATACCGGTTCGGCCGGTACGAAAAGCGCCGTCGAGACCTCGACCATCCGCGCCATCTCCTGGCGCCTGATCCCGTTCCTGGTGCTGGCCTACTTCTTCTCTTATCTGGACCGCGTCAATCTCGGCTTCGCCGCGCTGACCATGAACGCCGAGCTGAAGTTCACGCCGCTGATCTTCTCCTGGGGCGCCGGCATCTTCTTCATCGGCTATTTCATCTTCGAGGTGCCGAGCAACCTGGCGTTGGAGAAGTTCGGCGCCAGCCGCTGGATCGCCCGCATCATGGTGACCTGGGGCATCATCTCGGCGCTGATGGCGCTCACCAGCGGTGTCACGAGCTTTTACGTGCTGCGCTTCCTGCTCGGCGTCGCCGAGGCCGGCTTCTTCCCCGGCATCATCCTCTATCTCACTTATTGGTACCCGGCCGAATATCGCGCCCGCTTCCTCGCGGCCTTCGCCATCGCCGTGCCGGTCTCGACCGTGATCGGCGCGCCGATCTCGGGCCTCCTGCTCGGGCTCGACGGCGCCATGGGTCTGAAGGGCTGGCAGTGGCTGTTCATCCTCGAGGGCGTCCCCTCGGTGCTGCTCGGCATCGTCACCTGGTTCTATCTCACCGACAAGCCGGAGAAGGCGGACTGGCTCTCGGCCGAGCAGAAGGCCTGGCTCAAGGCCAAGCTCGATTCGGAGATCGCCGCCAAGCAAGCTGTGAAGCATTTCTCGCTCGGTGAAGCCCTGTCCTCGCCGAAGGTAATCGCACTCAGCCTGATCTATTTCGGCTTCGTCGGCGCGCTCTATGGCATGCAGTTCTGGCTGCCGCAGATCGTCAAGGCGTTCGGCCTCACCAACGCCCAGACCGGCTTCGTCACTGCGATCCCGTTTCTGTTCGGCACCATCGCGATGATCCTGTGGGCGCGGCACTCCGACACGACGCGCGAGCGCGTGATGCATGTCGGCGCGCCGCTGCTGCTGACGGCCCTGGCGCTTGCCATCTCCAGCTACCTCACCGATCCCACCATGACGATGGTGGCCCTGACGGTTGCCGCGATCGGCATATTCTGCTGCTTCGGCGTGTTCTGGACGCTGCCGACCGCCTGGCTGTCAGGCACGGCCGCGGCCGGCGCGATCGCTCTGATCAACTCGATCGGCAATCTCGCGGGCTTCGGCGGCCCCTACCTGATCGGCTGGGTCAAGGAAGCGACGGGGCAGACCTCGACCGGCCTGCTCGTGCTCGCTGTGCTGCCCCTGATCGCCGGTATCCTGGCCTTCATCGGCGGTCATGACAGCAAGCATGAGTTTGCCGAAAGGGGGAGGTAATCCAACGTCGCCCTGACGAAAGCCAAAGCCCATGCCTCGCGGTTGCTCTTGGGGCACGCGAGGAGACGTCCTCTTTCATCAACCGACCGCAGGGCCTTGGCTTTCGCCAAGGGGACGACGAGAGGTTACCACCCCTTAACGATCACGGTTTCCTGATGACTGACGATTATTGACTTTTATCAGTGATTAGTCGACATTCCTCTCATTGCAGACGCAGGAGTGTCCTCCGATGTTCGTTCGGTCCGTTTTGTCCAGCTATTCCAGGCTCTTGGCGGGCGTGTCGCTGGCCGTGATGGCCGTCGCGCTAGCCGGGTGCAACGATACCGTGGCGCAAAAGGCCGAACCGCCGCGGCCAGTTCTGGTCGCGACTGCGCATTATGATGCCGAGACTCCGGAGCGCAGCTTCGTCGGCACCATCAAGCCCCGCATCGAGAGCGATCTCGGCTTTCGCGTCGCGGGCAAGGTTGCCAAGCGCCTGGTGGAGGTCGGCCAGACCGTCGAAGTCGGCCAGGCGCTCGCGACTCTCGACGAGGTCGACCTGAAGCTCCAGGCCGAGCAGGCGGTCGCCGAACAGACCGCCGCCACCGGCGTGCTGGCCCAGGCCGCCGCCGCCGAGCAACGCGCCAAGGACCTGAAGGCCAAGGGCTGGACGACCGATGCTGCGATGGATTCGAGCCGGGCCGCGGCCGACGAAGCGCGTGCGCGCCTCGACCGCGCCGTCCGTTCGGTCGAACTCACCAGGAATTCTCTTTCCTACGCGACGCTCGTTGCCGACGCCCGCGGCGTCGTCACCGCAACGCTGATCGAGCCCGGCCAGGTGGTCGCCGCAGGCCAGGCTTCGATCCGTGTGGCCCGCTTTGCTGAAAAGGAGGCGGTCGTCGCGATCCCTGAGACGCTGGTTGGACGCGCCAAATCGGGCGTCGCCAGCGTCACTCTTTGGTCCGAACCGGACAAGAAATATACGGCGAAGCTGCGCGAGATCGCGCCGGCTGCCGACCCCGCCACGCGGACTTACCTTGCAAAATTCTCGCTGCCCGAGGCCGACGACAAGGTCGCGCTCGGCATGACCGCGACGCTGACGCTGTCGGACGCCGCCACCGAGCGTGTCGCCCGGCTGCCGCTATCGGCGCTGTTCAACGAAGGCGGCAAGCCGTCCTTCTACGTCGTCGACGACAACGGCAAGGTCACCTTGAAGCCGGTCGCGGTGAAGGCCTACGACAGCAACGACGTCGTCATCACCAGTGGTGTGGAGGAAGGCGCCAAGATCGTCGCCCTCGGTGTGCAGAAGCTCGATCCCGGCCAGAAGGTGCGGGTCGTGTCGTCGCTGTCTTTCTAGAGTTTACGCGTTACGTCGTGTGAGGTGAGTTTCGGCCCTTGCCCCTACGCAAAGGCTGAAGCGGCGAAGCGATCCAGAACCTGCCCAGCCCCCTGGATTGCTTCGCTGCCTCGCGACGACGCCTTGAACAGAGCGGCTGTCGTTTTGGACAACTGGATTCTCTTTCGGAGAGTGCGATGAAGCGCTTCAACCTTTCGGCTTGGGCCGTCAGTCATCCGACGCTGGTTCTCTTCCTGATGCTCGTGCTCGGCGTCGCAGGCTTCTTCTCGTATCAGAAACTCGGCCGCGCCGAGGATCCGTTCTTCACGGTGAAGGTGGTCAACGTCTCCGTGATGTGGCCGGGCGCGACCGCGCAGGAGATGCAGGAGCAGGTCGCCGATCCCATCGAGAAGAAGATCCAGGAGCTGCCCTATTTCGAGAAGGTGCAGACCTATTCCAAGCCCGGCTTCACCGCGCTTCAGGTCACCTTCCGCGACTCCACGCCGCCGAAGGACGTGCCTTACCTCTTCTATTTGCTGCGCAAGAAGCTCGTCGACGTCCAGGGGCAGTTGCCCTCGGGCATTCTCGGGCCGGTCGTCAATGACGAGTTCTCCGACGTCGATTCCATCCTCTACATGGTGACCGGCGACGGCGCCGATTACGCCCAGCTCAAGAAGGTCGCCGAAGGTTTCCGTCAGCGCCTCCTCAAGGTGCCTGGTGTGACCAAGGTCGACATGTACGGCAACCAGGACGAACGCATCTTCGTCGAGTTCAGCCACGCCAAGCTCGCCACGCTCGGCATCACGCCGCAGGCACTGTTCGATTCACTCGCCAAGCAGAACAACGTGACGCCGGCCGGCACGGTCGAAACCTCCTCGCAGCGCGTGCCGCTGCGCGTCACCGGCGCGCTCGACGGCGCCAAGGCCGTCGCCGAGACCCCGGTCGAGAGCAACGGCCGCGTGTTCCGTCTTGGCGACATCGCCACCGTCACCCACGGCTATGTCGATCCGCCGAGCTTCGTGGTGCGCCAGGAAGGCAAGGCGGCGATCGGCATCGGCGTCGTCACCGCCAAGGGCGCCAACATCCTCGAGCTCGGCAAGGACGTCGAGAAGGCCACGGACGAGTTCATGAAAGCCGTGCCGCAGGGCATCGACTTCAAGATGATCGCCGACCAGCCCAAGGTGGTCGAGCACGCCGTCGGCGAGTTCGTGCACTCCTTCATGGAAGCGCTCGTGATCGTGCTGTTCGTCTCCTTCCTGGCGCTGGGCTGGCGAACGGGCATCGTGGTCGCGCTGTCCGTGCCCCTGGTGCTCGGCATCGTCTTCATCGTGATGAACACGATGTCGCTGGACCTGCACCGCATCACGCTCGGCGCGCTGATCATCGCGCTCGGCCTTCTCGTCGACGACGCCATCATCGCGGTCGAGATGATGGTGGTGAAGATGGAGCAGGGCTGGGACCGCATGCGCGCGGCGTCCTTTGCCTGGGAATCAACTGCGTTTCCGATGCTCACGGGAACGCTGGTCACGGCCGCTGGCTTCCTCCCCATCGGCTTTGCCAATTCTGCGGTCGGCGAATATGCCGGCAGCATCTTCTGGATCGTGGCGATCGCGCTGGTCGCCTCGTGGTTCGTGGCGGTGATCTTCACGCCCTATATCGGCGTCAAGCTGCTGCCCGAGATGAAGGTGCACCACAACCACGATCCGCACGCGGTCTACGAGACGCGCATGTACAAGGGCCTGCGCGCGATCGTGCAATGGTGCGTCAATCACCGCATCACGGTGGTGGCCGCGACCGTCGGCATCTTCATCGCCTCCGTCGTCGGCTTCGGCCATGTCCAGCAGCAGTTCTTCCCGCTGTCTGAGCGGCCCGAACTGTTCCTCCAGCTGCGTCTGCCCGAGGGCACCGCCTTCAACGTCACCGAAAAGGCGGTGAAGCAGGCCGAGACGCTGCTGAAGGACGACAAGGACATCGAGACCTATACGTCCTATGTCGGCCAGGGCTCGCCGCGCTTCTGGCTCGGCCTCAACCCGCAACTTCCGAACGAGGCTTTTGCCGAGATCGTCATCGTCGCCAAGGGCGTCGAGGCGCGCGAGCGGGTCAAGGCCAAGATCGAGGGCGCGGTTGCCGATGGCATGCTGACGGAAGCGCGCGTCCGCGTCGACCGCTTCAACTTCGGTCCGCCGGTCGGCTTCCCCGTCCAGTTCCGCGTGATCGGCCCCGACGCCAACAAGGTGCGCGAGATCGCCTACCAGGTCCGCGACGTCATGCGTCAGAACAAGAACGTCAAGGACGTCCAGCTCGACTGGAACGAGCAGTCGCCCTACCTCAAGCTTGTCGTCGACCAGGATCGTGCCCGCGCCATGGGGCTCACGCCCCAGGACGTCTCGCAGGCGCTGTCGATGCTGATCTCCGGCGCGCAGGTGACGACCGTGCGTGACGGCATCGAGAAGGTCGCCGTGGTCGCCCGGGCGATCCCGTCCGAACGCCTCGACCTCGGCGGTGTCGGCGATCTCACCATCACCTCGAAGAACGGCGTTGCCGTGCCGCTGCAGCAGATCGCCAGGATCGAGTATTCCCACGAGGAGCCGATCATGTGGCGGCGCAATCGCGACATGGCGATCACCGTGCGCTCCGACGTCATCGACGGCGTGCAGGCGCCCGATGTCACCAACCAGATCACGCCGAAGCTCCAGCAGATCAAGGACTACCTCGAGCCGGCCTACCGCATCGAGCCGGGTGGTGCGTTCGAGGAGTCGGCCAAGGGCAATGCCTCGATCTTCGTCCTCTTCCCGGTGATGGTCATGGTGATGCTCACGCTGCTGATGATTCAGCTGCAGAGCTTTTCGCGCCTGTTCCTGGTGTTCCTGACCGCGCCGCTCGGCATCGTCGGCGCCTCGTTCGGCCTCAACGTGGCCAATGCCCCGTTCGGCTTCGTGGCGCTGCTCGGCCTGATCGCGCTCGCGGGTATGATCATGCGCAACACGGTTATCCTGGTCGACCAGATCGAGACCGACGTGTCCCATGGTCTGACGCGCCGGGAGGCGATCGTGGAGGCGACCGTCCGTCGCGCCCGACCGGTGGTGCTGACGGCGCTGGCGGCAATCCTCGCCATGATCCCGCTGTCGCGCTCGGCCTTCTGGGGCCCGATGGCGATCACCATCATGGGCGGCTTGTTCGTTGCGACCTTCCTGACGTTGCTGTACCTGCCGGGTCTCTACGCCCTCTGGTTCCGCAAGAGCCTGGATGAGGCCGGTACCCCCGAACAGCCTGCCGCGTCGCAGCATGGGAGCGATGACGAGCACGCAATTCCGCTTGCTGAGGCGGCTGAATAAGTGAGATGAAGTGCTGGTGAGCGAGTCCTGATTGATGGCCCTGATTTCGGAACATATCGAAGGCGACACCCGGGAGCGTATCCTCGAGGTGGCCGAGCGGCTGTTCCGCCTGATCGGCTATCAGAAGACCACGGTCGGAGACATCGCCAAAGAGCTGCGGATGAGCCCCGCCAACGTCTATCGCTTCTTCGAATCGAAGAAGGCGATCCACCAGGCGGTGGCGCGAGGGCTGATGGGCGAGGTCGAGCTCGAGGCGCAGCGGATCGTGGCGAAGCCCGGTCCGGTCAAGGAACGCTTCCGCGAGCTGCTCACCACCGTCCATCGCATGAACACCGAGCGCTATGTCGGCGACAACAAGCTGCACGAGATGGTCGAGATCGCGATGCAGGAGGATTGGGCGGTCTGCGTCAACCATATGGAGTGCATCGCCGGCGTGGTCGGCCAGATGATCGCCCAGGGTGTGGCCTCCGGCGAGTTCGAGGCCCCCGACCTTCAGCTGGCTGCACTGTGTGCCTGCACGGCCATGATGCGTTTCTTCCACCCCCAGATGATCGCCCAGTGCGCCACCAAGCCGGGTCCGACCATCGACCAGATGATCGATTTCGTCATCGCGGGTCTGTCGCCGCGCCACTGACGGCGTCGGGCGTTTCCCCTTATAAGCAGGTCGAGCGCGCCGGACTAACGGTATGCGACGACGGATCAACAAACTCCGTCATTGCGAGCGGAGCGAAGCAATCCAGGCAGTCTCTGCGGTGGGATTCTGGATTGCTTCGCCGCGCTCGCAATGACGAACAAGGAAGCAGCGCGTGACCGAGAAAGACCTGCACTTCTATGAGCCCGCCAAGGGCCATGGCCTCAAGCACGATCCCTTCAATGCCATCATCGCGCCGCGGCCGATCGGCTGGATCTCCTCGCGCGACGTCAAGGGCCACGTCAACCTCGCGCCCTACAGCTTCTTCAATGCGTTTGCTTATGTGCCGCCGATCATTGGCTTCTCCTCCACCAATTGGAAGGACACGGTCTCGAACATCCAGCAGACCGGCGAATTCGTCTGGAATCTCGCCACCATGGATCTCGCCAGGCACATGAACGCGACCGCTGCCCATGTTGCGCCCGAGGTCGACGAATTCGAGATCGCGGGGCTGACCGCCGTGCCCGGCAAGCTCGTCAACGTGCCGCGGGTGGGCGAGAGCCCGGTCGCGTTCGAATGCAAGGTCTCCGATATCATCCGTCTCAAGGGCGCCAACGGCAAGGAGGCCGATGCCTGGCTGACGCTCGGCGAGGTCGTCGCCGTTCATATCGACAAGGCGATGATCAAGGACGGCGTCTACCAGACCGCCGCTGCCCGCCCGATCACGCGCGCCGGCCGCCGCGGCGACTATTTCGAGATCAAGCCGGAAAACATGTTCGAGATGGTCCGGCCGGATTAGCCGACCTCGCTCCCCACCGTCATTCCGGGGCGACGCGTGAGCGTCGAGCCCGGAATCCATAACCACCCTCGGGAGTATGGATTCTCAGATGCGCAATTTCGCATCTTAGCTCGCGCAAGAGGCGCGCCCCGGAATGACGTGGGGAGAGATTGCGCCCCATGCTTCCCGGAACTGCCAGCACGCCCCGGCCGTTATGGTCGCCAGGGCGGTCGCCCGGCCGCGTCAATTCGCATCACTTTGCGCGTGAGATGTTCACCGCCCCCGGCCAGTTTCCGCTAAAATGCCCGCTATCCGCGCCGATGCATGAGGTCCGCCATGAGCTTCCGCCGCGACACCATCACAAAGCCGATCTTCGCTCTCGCACGCGGCGTGCTGCCGGCGATGTCCGACACCGAGCGCGAAGCCCTGGAGGCCGGTGATGTCTGGTGGGATGCCGATCTCTTCACGGGCAATCCCGATTGGTCGAAGCTGCTGAAAATCCCGCAGGCGAAATTGACCGATGAGGAGGAGGCCTTCCTCAACGGTCCCGTCGACGAACTCTGCGCCATGCTCGACGAGTGGAAGATCTTCTGGGAATGGCGCGACCTGCCGCCGGACGTTTGGCATTTCATCAAGCGTGAAAAATTCTTCGGCATGATAATCCCGAAGGGGTTTGGCGGCCTCGGCTTTTCGCCCTATGCGCATTCGGAAGTCGTCCGAAAAATCTCGACCCGCTCGATCGCCGCGGCCGTCACGGTGATGGTGCCGAACTCGCTCGGGCCCGGCGAGCTCTTGATGCGGTTTGGTACGAAAGAGCAGCAGGAGCGCTGGCTGCCGCGTCTCGCCGACGGTCGTGACATTCCCTGTTTCGGGCTCACCAGCCCGGAAGCGGGCTCCGATGCCGCTTCGATGGTCGACACCGGCATCATCTGCAAAGGCGATTTCGACGGGCGCGAGGTCACAGGCCTACGGCTCAACTGGCACAAGCGCTACATCACGCTCGGTCCCGTCGCGACGCTGCTCGGTCTCGCCTTCAAGGCCCATGATCCCGATCATCTCGTCGGCGACCGGGAAGACCTCGGTATCACCGTCGCGCTGATCCCGACCAACCTGCCCGGCGTCGAGATCGGCCATCGCCATCTGCCCTCGATGCAGGTATTCCAGAATGGCCCGAACCGGGGTCGCGACGTCTTCATCCCGCTCGATTATGTGATCGGCGGCAAGGAGCGGCTCGGGCAGGGCTGGAAGATGCTGATGACGGCGCTTGCCGCCGGCCGCGGCATCTCGCTGCCGTCGCTCTCCGCCGCGGGCGCCGCCTATGCCGCGCGCACCACCGGCGCCTATGCCCGCATCCGCGAGCAGTTCGGCATCTCCATCTCGAAATTCGAGGGCGTCGAGGAGCCGCTCGCCCGCATCGTCGCCACCGCCTACCAACTCGACGCCGCGCGCCGGCTGACCTGCGCGGCGCTCAACGCCGGCGTCCACCCCGCCGTGATATCAGGCATCATGAAGCTGCATGCGACCGAACGGATGCGCACCGCGGTCGACGACGCCATGGACATCCATGGCGGCAAGGCCGTGATCGACGGGCCGCAAAACTATCTCGGCAATCTGCACCGCGCCGTGCCTGTCGGCATCACGGTCGAGGGCGCCAACATCCTCACCCGCAATCTCATCGTGTTCGGGCAAGGCGCGATCCGCGCGCATCCCTATCTGCTGGAGGAAATGAACGCGCTTGCCGATACCGACCGCGAGCGCGGGCTCTCCGCTTTCGATAAGGTATTCTGGAAACATGTCGGCCATAGCTTTAAGACCCTGTTCCGGGCCTTCGGCCGGAGTTGGACCTTTGGCGCCTTCGCGCTGGCGCCCGAAGCGGGCGATGCCACGCCATTCTATCGCCAGCTCTCGCGTTATTCCGCGGCGTTTGCGCTCTGCGCCGACATGGCGCTGCTGACGCTCGGTGGCGCGCTCAAGCGCAAGGAGATGCTGTCGGCGCGCTTCGGCGACATCCTCTCCGAGCTGTACTTGCTCTCCGCTGCGCTCAAGCGCTGGGAGGACGAGGGCCGGCAGAAGGAGGATTTTGTCGCGCTGGAATCGTGCATGGCGAGCGGCTTCAAGACCATCGAGATCAGGCTGGCCGAAATCCTCGCCAATCTGCCCAATCGCTTTGTCGCGGTGATCCTCAAGCTCGTGGTTCAGCCCTTCGGGACGCGCGTGCTCGGGCCGTCCGATCGCGTCGTGCACCACTGCGCAAGCCTCGTGCTGGAGCCGTCTGCGGCGCGCGAGCGTCTGACGCCGGACCTCGCCTATGTCGACGACGACAGCGGCTTCGCCCGGCTGGAGCGCGCGTTCAGGCTTGTCGCAGCGAGCGACGCCATCGCCAGGCGTATGCGGGCCGCGCATATCCGCGACTGGAAAGACGCCGTCACCAGAGGCGTGATCACGCAGGCCGAAGGCGAGCAGCTGGCAGCCGCTCATGAAGCGGTCGCGAAAGTCATCGAAGTCGACGATTTTGCGCCGGAAGCGCTGTCACCGATTTACAAGAAATCCGGCGACGTGCATCAGTTCTTCCAGGAACTCGGTGAACAGAGGGTGGCGAGCTGATGGCACGACCGGTTTTCATCGTCGACGGCAGCCGGACGCCGTTTCTGAAGGCACGCTCCGGCCCGGGGCCGTTCACGCCTGTTGATCTCGCCGTGCAGTGCGGGCGGCCGCTGCTGGCGCGTCAGCCGTTTTCGCCCGAAGATTTCGACCAGGTGATCCTCGGCTGCGTCAACGTCATCGCCGACGAGATGAACCCGGCCCGTGTTGCCGCGCTCCGGCTTGGCATGGGCGAGGACATGGTCGCCTTCACCGTGCAGATCAATTGCGGCTCCGGCATGCAGTCGATCGACACCGCCTACCGCTACATCCGCGAGGGCCATGCCGACCTGATCCTGGCCGGCGGCACCGAGGCGCTGAGCCACGCACCGCTGGTCTGGCCGAATTCCGGCGTGCGCTGGTTCGGCGGCCTTGCCAGCGCCAAAGGCGTGGCCGCGAAGCTGGCCGCAGCCTTCAAGCTGCGGCCACGCGATCTCAAGCCGATCATTGGCCTCGAGCGGGGGCTGACCGATCCCGTCACCGAATTGAACATGGGCCAGACCGCGGAGGTCGTCGGCCACCTCTTCGGTATCACCCGCGCGCAATCCGACGCCTACGCCGCCGAGAGCCATCGCCGCCTCGCGCATGCGCAGGCCGAAGGCTATCTGAAAGGCGAGGTCGAGACGGCGTTCTCCCGTGACGGAAAATTCTTTGACCATGACGATGGCGTCCGCCCGGACTCGACAGCCGAGACGCTGGCAAAGCTCCGGCCGGTGTTCGAGCGTCCCTGGGGCCAGGTCACGGCCGGGAATTCTTCGCAGATCACCGACGGTGCCTCCTGGGTGATCCTCGCCTCCGACGCGGCTGTTGCCAAGCACAAGCTGACGCCGAAGGCCGCGATCGTGGACAGCAACTGGGCCGCACTCGATCCCAGCATCATGGGACTCGGTCCTGTGATGTCAGTCACGCCGCTGCTTCAGCGCAACGACCTCACCATCAAGGACGTCGAGACCTGGGAGCTGAACGAGGCCTTTGCCACCCAGGTGCTCGGCTGTCTCGCCGCCTGGAATGACGAAAAGTTCTGCCGCGAGATATTGGGGCTCGACGGCCCAGCCGGCGAGATCGACCGTGAAAAGCTCAACGTCGATGGCGGCGCGATCTCGCTCGGCCATCCCGTCGGCACTTCCGGCAATCGCATCGTGCTGCATCTCGTCAACGCGATGAAGCGGCTTGGCACGCGGCGTGGGATTGCCACCGAGTGCATCGGCGGCGGGCTCGGCGGCGCCATGCTGATCGAGGCGGTGTAACCATGGATTCAAAGATCATGACCGCGCTCGGCGACCGCGTGCTCTCGCTCGGGCCCCGACCCGCAGCCGACGGTCCCTACAGGCACTTCAAGCTGACGCGCGATGCCGACGGCCTCGCGTGGCTGCTGTTCGATCGCGCCGATGCCAGCGCCAACACGCTGTCCTCCGACGTGATGGAGGAGTTCGACGCCGTGCTCGCGGCGATCGAGACCGAGCGGCCTGCGGGCCTCGTGATCCGCTCGGCAAAACCGTCCGGCTTCATCGCCGGCGCCGATGTCAACGAATTCCGCGGCGCGAGCGACGCCGAGATGGTGGAGACACGCATCCGCGCTGCGCACGCGGTGGTCGACCATCTGGAAGCTTTGAAGCTGCCGACGCTCGCGGTCATCCACGGCTTCTGCCTCGGCGGCGGGCTCGAAGTCGCGCTCGCCTGCCAGTCGCGCATTGCCATCGCCGGCGCACGCTTCGGCTTCCCGGAGGTGATGCTGGGTCTGCATCCCGGGCTCGGCGGCACCGCGCGCTTCAGCGCGTTGGTCAATCCGACCCAGTCGATGTCCCTGATGCTGACGGGCCGCACCATCGATGCGCGCCGCGCCAAAGCGCTCGGCCTCGTCGATGCCGTCACGGAGGAGCGCCATGTCCGGGACGCCGTGAGGGACGTCGTGTTCGGACGCCTGAAGCGGGCCAAGCCCGGACTGCTCACGCGCGCGGCCAATCTCGGCCCCGTGCGCGGGCTGCTCGCCAAGCGCATGCGAAGCGAGGCGGCAAAGGCGGCGCCGAGTGAGCATTATCCGGCGCCCTATGCGCTGATCGACCTGTGGGAGACGCATGGTGGCAGCAAGGCCGCGATGCTTAAGGCGGAGCAGGCGTCCTTCGCCAAGCTGATGGTGACGCCGACGGCGCAGAATCTGATCCGCGTCTTCTTCCTGCGCGAGCAGATGAAGAAGGCGGCAGGCAGCGGGAATGCAATCAAGCATGTCCACGTCATCGGCGCGGGCGCCATGGGCGGCGACATCGCGGCTTGGGTCGCCGGGCAGGGCTTTCGCGTCTCGCTCGCCGATATGAAGCCCGAGCCCATCGCGGGCGCGATCAAGCGCGCCGCCGACCTCTACGGCAAGATCATCCGCAAGCCGACCGAGGTGCGCGATGCGCTCGATCGCCTCATCCCTGATATGGACGGCGAGGGCGTCCGCAACGCCGATCTCGTCATCGAGGCGGTGCCGGAAAAGCTCGACCTGAAGCAGAAGGTCTATGCCAGCCTCGAGCCGAAGATGAAGCCGGGCGCGATCCTTGCGACCAACACGTCGAGCATTCCACTGCAGGATCTGCGCACCACGCTGGCGCGCCCGGAGCGGCTGATGGGCCTGCACTTCTTCAATCCGGTGTCGCGGCTGCAACTGGTTGAGGTCGTTAGCCATGACGGCAACCACCCGCAGGTGCTGAAGCAAGCGCTTGCCTTCGTCGGTGCGATCGACCGCCTGCCGCTCTCCGTGAAGAGCTCGCCCGGCTTCCTCGTCAACCGTGCGCTGACGCCCTATATGCTGGAAGCGATTGTGATGCTGGACGAGAAGACCGACCAGCGCCTGATCGATGCCGCGGCCGAGCAGTTCGGCATGCCGATGGGCCCGATCGAACTGGCCGATCAGGTCGGGCTCGACATCTGCCTCGACGTCGGCGACATGCTGCGCACCAAGTTCGGTGACCTGCTGCCGCCGACGCCCGCCTGGCTGCGCGAAAAAGTCGCCAGGGGCGAGCTCGGCCGCAAGACCGGCAAGGGCTTTTACACCTGGAAGGACGGCAAGGCCGAGAAGGCGCCGCTGCCCGAGACCGGTCCTGGTGTCACCGACCAGATGATCGACCGCCTGGTGCTGCCGATGTCCAACGTCTGCGTCGCGGCTCTGCGCGAAGGCATCGTCGACGATCCCGATGCGGTCGATGGCGCCATGATCTTCGGCACCGGCTACGCGCCGTTCCGCGGCGGTCCACTGAACTATGCGCGTGCACGCGGCGTGGAGAATGTCGTATCGACCTTGCGCACGTTGGCCGAACGATTCGGCGAGCGTTTCGCGCCCGATCCGGGCTGGGACAATTTCAAGTGAGACCTGCATGAGCGAAAAGTCCGACATCGAGCCGAGCGGCGATCTCTGCATCCGCACGCTGGCGATGCCCGCCGACACCAACGCCAATGGCGACATCTTTGGCGGCTGGCTGCTCAGCCAGATGGACGTCGGCGGCGGCGTGTTTGCATCCAAAGTCGCGAAGTCGCGCACCGTCACGGTCGCGATCGAGGCAATGAATTTTCGCAAAGCCGTCTATGTCGGCGATCTCGTCTCGGTTTACGCGAACCTCGTGCGGGTTGGCCGTACCTCGATGACCGTACATCTCGAAGCGTGGGCGCTCCGGCGCGGAGAAGAGCATCCGTTCCTCGTCACCGACGGAAATTTTACCTACGTCTCGATCGACGAGCATGGTCGGCCGCAAGAGGTGCGTTCGATCGCCGCGCCGATCGCGACGTAATCGCGCGCGGCACTCTGTCCCATCTCGGCAACATGTGCGGCGCCGTCGAGTCCACGCGTCGCTTCTTTGCCAACAACGGGTCATAAAACGGATGAGGTCCCGGCGTACTCGATAGCGCGTCGATTCGGGGTGGAAACCGGTTGATTTGCCCTCAGGAACCTTTGGGCAGACTGACCGTTATTTGCCCGCACTGAGGAATCCACGGGACATGCCGGACAGCTACATCATCGAAGTGAATTCAGAGACCGCGGGCATCGTGGTCCGCGGTCAGGGAGGCTACCGCTTCTTCGCCTCGTCCCAGCAATTCAATCGTCTTGAAGGCCAGCTCTTTCGCAACGCCCGCGAAGCCGAGCGCGCCGCCCGCAAGCTGGTGAACGGCGATGTGAAGGAGGCGGCGTAAGCGCCCGCTCGGTCATTCCGGGGCGCGCGTAGCGCGAACCCGGAATCCATCTTGCTGCGAAATTGCCGAGCCCGCGCTACGCGCGCCCCGAAATGACGGTCTTGTTCACAATTTCGTCGCGGCGCGCGACAACAGCTTCCAGTCGTCGCCTTGCTTCAGCCAGTTCATCAGGATGTGAAGATTGGTCGGCAATTTTTTCCCATCGGCCGCCATCTCCTGTTCCGCGATCCAGTGGAAGCGCACGATCGCCGCGGGGCCGACGACCTTGATGGTCGGGTCCTTGTACTCGATCGAGAGGAATTTCGATTTGCCGTCGGTCGCGTTGGCGATGAAGGTCGCCTTGTCCTCCACCTTGCCGCTGGAATGGCTATAGCTGAGAGCGTCCCAGCACAGCGCGCCGAGCGCCTTGGGATCGGCCGCGATCTGGGCGAGGCGGAAGGCCTCGACCTTCTTCGCCACGGCGTCTTCGTCCGCGGAAGCCGCCAGCGCCGGCGTCGAGAGGGCAAGCGCGGAGACGGCCAGAGTCGAGAGAGCCAGATCGCGTCGGTTGATCGTCATCGTTTCCTCCTTTTTGATCTTGCACGAAGTCTTGCAGCCGGGCGCGGCTTTGTCGAGTGGCGCGTGGTGGTCATGCGTATGCGTCATTGCGCGCGCGAGGCTCTATTGATACGTCTTCGGCATTGATGCGCGGTGCATTCGGGAAAGTACTGACATGATCGAGACGCTGGGCAGGGCGTTGCTGTTCGACATCGACGGCACGCTTGCCAATACGGACCCTCTGCACTTGAAAGCGTTCAACCAGGTCCTCGGTCCGCGCGGCCATGTCTTCGACCACGCGCGCTTCTCGAAGGAGTTACAGGGCTTCGCCAACGTCTCGATTGGCGAGCGCTTTCTGCCAGACGAGAGCCTGGAGCGGCGTGCCGCGATCCTCGACGAGAAGGAAGAAGTGTTTCGCAATTTGGTTGCGGGGCAGATCGAGCCGTTGCCGGGCCTGATGGCGCTGCTCGACCGTGCCGACGAGGCCGGTATTCCCATGGTCGCCGTCACCAACGCGCCGCGTCTCAATGCCGAGCTGCTGCTCTCCGGCCTCGGCATCACGCGTCGTTTCAAGGCGCTCGTGATCGGCGAGGAACTGCCGCACGGCAAGCCGCATCCGCTGCCCTATCAGGAGGGGTTGCGCTTCGTCGGGGCCAGCGCGGCCGCCTCGATCGCGTTCGAGGATTCCCGCTCCGGCGTTCAGTCCGCCACCGCCGCCGGGATTCCGACGATCGGCATCCGGACCAGCCTCAGCGATGCCGACCTCGTTGGCGCAGGCGCGGTCGCGTCCGCAAGCGCCTTCGACGATCCCTTGCTGCTCGCGCGGCTCGCGCGCGCGATGGCGTGGTGAGATTTTCATCCACTAACCGTGATCGGCATCCGCATTGACCGCGCGGGCGAGAAGCCGCACCATGCATCGTTCTGATTTGAGGCCATTGCCGTGACCGGATTGACCCATCGCCAAGCCGAGATCCTCAACATCGCCCGCGCCTCCGGCCGCGTCATGGTGGAGGAGCTGGCGCGCCGCTTCGAGGTTTCGGCGCAGACCATCCGCAAGGACCTCAACGATCTCTGCGAGCGCCGTTCGCTCACCCGCATCCATGGCGGCGCGATCATCGCCTCCGGCGTGGAAAACCTCGCCTACGAGGCGCGCCGCTTCGTCGCCGCCGACGAGAAGAAGGCGATTGGGGCCGCCGCCGCCTCGCTGATCCCGAACGGCTGCTCGCTCTTCATCAACATCGGCACCACGACGGAGGAGGTGGCGAGCGCGCTGACCTCGCATGAGGATTTGCTGGTCATCACCAACAATCTCAACGTCGCCATGCTGCTTTACCGCCATCCCCGCATCGAGGTGGTGGTGGCCGGCGGCACGGTGCGGCGGGCCGACGGCGCCGTGGTCGGCTCGACCGCGACGCAGCTGATCGGCCAATTCAAGGTCGACTACGCCATCATCGGCGCGTCCGCGATCGACGAGGAGGGCGCGCTGCTCGACTTCGACTATCGCGAGGTGCAGGTGGCGCAGGCCATCATCGCCAATGCCCGCAGCGTCATGCTGGTCGCCGATTCCACGAAGCTTCGCCGTAGCGCGCCGGTCCGCATCGCGCATATGACGCAGATCCAGACCTTCGTGACCGATCAGGAGCTGCCAGAGCGCCTCGCCACCATCTGCCACAGCAAGGGCATTGAAGTGGTGGAGGCGATGCCGAAGGGCGCTGACGTCGACGAGACCCAGGCCGAGGCGCAGGATGCCGCGCCAGATGCAGCACCGGTGGTGCGGCTGCGCTAAAAGGCTAGACGCCGTCCCACGGGTTGAGCAGCGGCACGCCCGTCGGTTCGAAATCCTCCACATTGCGCGTGACAACCGTGAGGCCGTGAACAAGCGCTGTTGCCGCGATGAGAGCGTCGCGTTCAGCCAGCGGATTGGGAACGTGAAGTTGCGCGCAGCGCTGTGCCACGGCCATGTCGATGGCCAGTATCCGGCCCTCGAAGCGAACCAGCACTTGAGCGTCGATCCACTTGCGCAGGATGGCACCTTGTGCCGCGTCCTTGCGCTGGATCAGGCGCGCGCCAAGTTCGATCTCGAGAACCGAGATAACGGATATGAAGAAATTCGTAGCAGGAATTGCATTGGCCCAGGCAACGACATTGCCATCGGCTTTATCCGGTCGCCGGAGCTCGGAAATGACCTTGGTGTCGAGCAGAAACATCAATCGAGGTCGGCGGGCTTCAAGATCCCACCGGCTACGCGAGGCGGATCGAAATCAAAGTCCGCACTTGTTTGCGGCAAGGCCTCGGCAAGACTCATGTGTCCGCCGCTCAGACGCAAATAATCCTCGATCGTTAGCAGCACATGAGCCGGGCGGCCGCGATCCGTAATGAAGACAGGTCCTTGCGCAGCAGCTTTTTTTGCGCCGCTGGTGTCTTGATTGAATTCTCGGCTGGTGAGGGTGATCACGATCGTCAGCACTCCAGGTTGCCGCGTCTACAGTCACGCAAAATATATGTAGCTACGTTGCTACATTCAGGATCGTGAGCGAGCATGCCTTGCGGTTGCACGCGATGCCTCGGAAATTGGCCCTCTACCCGCCGATTTCCGCGTCACTTTGCCGGGGAAAAAGTTCCACTTTCATTTCCTTTCGTCTCTCTTTCGTCTTGCTTTCGTTTTCCGGTGTGATCTAATCAAAAACGAAAGTAGCCGCGCGACTGAACGGGCGGTTTCCGGGGGATGCGTCTGTTGGAGTGTATTTTCGACCTCGCCATCATTGGAGGCGGTGTTAACGGTTGCGGGATCGCGCGTGACGCGGTGGGCCGCGGCAACACTGTTTTCCTGTGCGAAATGAACGACCTGGCGAGCGGGACGTCGTCCTGGTCGACCAAGCTGGTGCATGGCGGCCTGCGTTATCTCGAATATTACGAGTTCCGCCTGGTCCGCGAGGCGCTGATCGAGCGCGAGATTCTCTGGGGCATCGCTCCTCACATCATCCGCCCCTTGCGTTTCGTTTTGCCGCATCACGCCGGTCTGCGTCCGGCCTGGCTGCTGCGGCTTGGCCTGTTTCTCTATGATCACATCGGCGGCCGTCATCTCCTGCCGGCGACCCGCTCGCTCGATCTCAGGCGCGACGAAGTGGGCAAGCCGCTGATCCCGAATCGCTATGCCCGCGCGTTCGAATATTCCGACTGCTTCGTCGATGACGCTCGCCTCGTCGTGCTCAACGCACGTGACGCCGCCGACAAGGGCGCCGAGATCCGCACCCGCACCCGCGCCACCGAGATTCGTCAATCCGACGGGATATGGACCGTCAGTATGGTCGACACGCTGACCGGCGCGCGCTCGCAGATTCAGGCCCGCGCGCTGGTCAATGCCGGCGGGCCCTGGGTCGAGGACGTGCTCGGTCGCGGCGCTGGCGTCAACGCGAAAGCAAAGGTGCGCCTGGTGCAAGGCTCGCACATCGTGGTCAAGAAGCTGTACGACCATGACCGCGCCTACATGTTCCAGAACGCCGACGGCCGCATCATCTTCGTCATCCCCTATCAGGACGACTTCACGCTGATCGGCACCACCGATCGCGACTATGCCGGCGACCCGGCCAAGGTGAAGGCGACGCCGGAGGAGATCGAGTATCTCTGCAAGGCCGCGAGCGAGTATCTCGCCAAGCCCGTGACGTCGGAGGACGTGGTCTGGACCTATTCCGGCGTGCGACCGCTTTATGACGACGGTGCCAGCGAGGCCAAGGCTGCGACCCGCGATTACGTGTTCGAGCTCGACACGCCGGGTGGCGTGCCGCTGCTGTCGATCTATGGCGGCAAGATCACCACCTATCGTCGCCTTGCCGAAGAGGCACTGGAACGGCTTGCGCCCTATCTTCGCAGTGCGAAAGCGCGCGAGGGTTGGACCGGCAAATGGCCGCTGCCCGGCGGCGACATGGACGTATCGGCTGTCGATGGCTTGATCGCCGAGCTTCAGCGCGGCTACCCTTTCCTCAGCCATGAGCATGCGCGGCGGCTCGCACGCGCCTATGGCACCCGCGCCATCAAACTGCTCGGCGACGCCAAGTCGGCCGCCGATCTCGGCCAGGTCTTTGGCGCAACTCTGACCGAACGCGAGGTTCGCTACCTGATGACCAATGAATGGGCGGTGACCGCCGAGGATATCGTCTGGCGCCGCTCCAAGCTCGGTCTGCGACTATCTGCCGACGAAATTGCGTCCCTGGACGACTGGATCAGGGCCCACGCCGTGTCGCAAAGTCCACTGCTGGAAGCAGGAGGACGCTCATGAGCGTGACACTCGATCACGTGACCCGGACCGTCGATGGGGTCCAGCACATCCGCGACGTCTCGCTGACGCTCGAGAGCGGCACGCTCAACGTGCTGCTCGGGCCGACGCTGTCGGGCAAGACCTCGATCATGCGGCTGCTCGCCGGCCTCGACAAGCCGACGTCGGGCAAGGTGCTCGTCAACGGCAAGGACGTCACCGGCGCCGACGTGCGCCAGCGTTCGGTCGCGATGGTCTATCAGCAGTTCATCAATTACCCCTCGCTCACGGTCTACGAGAACATCGCTTCGCCCCTGCGCGTGCAGGGCAAGCCGCGCGAGGAGATCGAGACGCGGGTGGCGGAAGCCGCGAAATTGCTGCGGCTCGAGCCGTTCCTGAAACGCACGCCGCTGCAGCTCTCGGGCGGCCAGCAGCAGCGCGCCGCGATCGCGCGCGCGCTGGTCAAGGATGCCGATCTCGTGCTGCTGGACGAGCCGCTCGCCAATCTCGATTACAAACTGCGTGAGGAGCTGCGCGCCGAATTGCCGCGCATCTTCGAGGCCTCGGGCGCGATCTTCGTCTATGCCACCACCGAGCCGACCGAGGCGCTGCTGCTCGGCGGCAATACGGTTTGCATGTGGGAAGGGCAGGCGCTCCAGATCGGCGAGACCACCAACGTCTACCGCCGGCCCCAGACCCTGCGCGTCGCCCAGGTCTTCTCCGACCCGCCGCTCAATCTCGTCGGTATCGAGAAGAAGAACGGCTCCGTGCAATATGCCGGCGGCACCTCCTCGCCGGCCTCGGGCCTCTATTCGTCGCTCGCCGACGGTGCCTATCGCGTCGGCTTCCGCGCACATCAGCTTGGACTCGCCAATGGCGAGGCCGATCGTCACGCCTTCCAAGCCACGGTGACGGTGACCGAGATCACCGGTTCGGAGAGTTTCGTGCATTTGACCCGCGACGGATCGAACTGGGTTGCGGTGCTGCACGGCGTGCACGAGTTCGAGCCCGGCCAGACGCTGGACGCCGTGCTCGATCCCAATGACGTCTTCGTCTTCGACGCGGCTGATCGCCTCGTCGCGGCGCCCGGTTCTTGAGGGAGATGCGCGATGGCTCGCATTGACCTCGTCGATCTCGCTCATTCCTACGGCGGCAACGATGCGCCGCAGGAAACCTTTGCGCTGAAGCCGGTCACCATGACCTGGCGGCAGGGGGGCGCCTATGCGCTGCTCGGCCCGTCAGGCTGCGGCAAGACCACGCTGCTCAACGTCATCTCCGGCATCATCACGCCGTCGCGGGGGAAAATCCTGTTCGACGGGGTGGACATCACACCGCTGTCAACCCAGAAGCGCAACATCGCCCAGGTGTTCCAGTTTCCGGTGATCTACGACACGATGACGGTGGGGCAGAACCTGGCGTTTCCGCTGAAGAACCGCGGCGTGCCGAAGGCCGAGATCGACAAGCGCGTCGCCGAGATCGGCCGCCTGCTCGACCTCGAGCCCTATCTGAATCGCAAGGCGACGCGGCTGACCGCCGACGCCAAGCAGAAGATCTCGCTCGGCCGTGGCCTGGTCCGCTCCGACGTCGCCGCCGTGCTGTTCGACGAGCCACTGACGGTGATCGATCCCGAGCTCAAATGGCAGCTTCGTTCCAAGCTGAAGGCGCTGCATCGCGAGCTGGACCTCACGATGATCTATGTCACCCACGACCAGACCGAGGCGCTGACCTTCGCCGACACCGTCGTCGTCATGCATGACGGCCGCGTGGTGCAGAGCGGCACGCCGGCCGAGCTGTTCGACAAGCCCGCCCACACCTTCGTCGGCTATTTCATCGGCTCGCCCGGCATGAACATCCTGCCGGCCGAGGTGAAGGGGCGCGAAGCCAGGGTCGGCGACCATGTCATCGCGCTGAACCGCAGCTACGACAACCTTCCGGCAGGCGCCAAGATCGAAATCGGCGTACGTCCGGAATTCGTCGAGGCGGTTGCGCCCGCAGCCGGCCTGCTCACCGCAAAAATCGATCGTATCGACGACCTCGGCCGCATCCGCTTCGCGCGCGTGCGCGTGGGCGAGGCCAAGATCGCGGCACGTGCGCCGGCCGGCTTCACCGGCTCCGACGGCAATGCCGGGCTGAAATTCAATCCCGCGCACATCCACGTCTATGCCGACAGCCTTCTGGTGGAGGGAGCCGCCTGATGGACAAGACCGTCAACCAAAAAGCCTGGTTCCTGGTGCTGCCGGTGTTCCTGGTCGTCGCTTTCTCGGCGGTGCTGCCGCTGATGACGGTGGTGAACTATTCGATGCAGGACACCTTCGGCAACAACCAGTTCTTCTGGAACGGCGTCGGCTGGTTCAAGGAGCTGCTCGATCCCTCGACCGATCTCGGCGGCCGCTTCCTGGCCTCGCTCGGCCGGAATCTGTTCTTCTCGCTGGTGATCCTCGCCATCGAGGTGCCGCTCGGCATCGTCATTGCGCTGTCGATGCCGCGTCAGGGCTGGACCGTCGCCGCCTGCCTGGTGACGCTGGCGCTGCCGCTGCTCATTCCGTGGAACGTGGTCGGCACGATCTGGCAGATCTTCGGCCGCCCCGACATCGGCCTGCTCGGCTATGTCCTCAACCACATCGGGCTCGACTATAATTACGTGTCCAACGACATCGATGCCTGGGTTACCGTCATCGTGATGGACGTCTGGCACTGGACGAGCCTCGTCGCGCTGCTCTGCTATGCCGGCCTGAAATCGATCCCGGAGGCTTATTACCAGGCCGCCCAGATCGATGGTGCGTCGCGCTGGGCGGTGTTCAAGGCGATCCAGCTGCCGAAGATGAACCGCGTGCTGCTGATCGCGGTGCTGCTGCGCTTCATGGACAGCTTCATGATCTACACCGAGCCATTCGTCGTCACCGGCGGCGGCCCCGGCAACTCGACCACGTTCGTGTCGATCGAGCTCGTCAAGATTGCGCTCGGCCAGTTCGACCTCGGCAAGGCGGCCGCGCTCTCGCTGGTCTACAACCTCATCATCCTGATCGTCTGCTGGATCTTCTACACCGTCATGACCAATGCCGGCAGCGAACGGAAACCCCAGGAAGGAGCCGCGTGATGCACTCGATTCCCGGCCGCCGCCTCATCATGGGGCTGTTCCTGATCTTCCTGATGCTGCCGATCTACTGGCTCGTGAACATGAGCTTCAAGACCAACGGCGAGATCATTTCGACGATGACGCTGTGGCCGCATGCGCCGACGCTGCAGCATTACAGGCGCATCTTCACCGACGAGAGCTGGTATTCCGGCTATATCAACTCGCTCGAATACGTCGTCATCAATACCATCATCTCGATCTCGGTGGCTTTGCCGGCCGCCTACGCGTTCTCGCGCTACCGCTTCCTCGGCGACAAGCATCTGTTCTTCTGGCTGCTGTCGAACCGCATGGCGCCGGCCGCAGTCTATGCCCTGCCGTTCTTCAACCTCTATTCGGCGATCGGGCTGTTCGATACGCCGTGGGCGGTCGCGCTTGCGCACTGCATCTTCAACGTGCCGCTGGCGGTGTGGATCCTCGAAGGATTCGTCTCCGGCGTGCCGCGCGAGATCGACGAGACCGCCTTCCTCGACGGCTATTCCTTCCCGCGCTTCTTCATCAAGATCCTGGTGCCGCTGATCGCAAGCGGTATCGGCGTCGCCGCGTTCTTCTGCTTCATGTTTTCCTGGGTCGAGCTGCTGCTGGCGCGGACGCTGACCTCGGTCAACGCCAAGCCGATCGCTGCGGTCATGACCCGCACGGTCTCCGCCGCCGGCATGGACTGGGGCTTGTTGGCGGCTGCCGGCGTGCTCACGATCATCCCGGGCGCACTCGTGATCTGGTTCGTCCGCAACTACATCGCGCGCGGCTTCGCGCTCGGCCGGGTGTAGGAGGTTTTCATGGACTCCATCGCATGGATGGCCTGGACGCTGCCGACCGCGATTTTCTTCGTGGCGCTGGCGTGCACATTGGCCGTCATGACCTGGCTCGCGGCGGTCTATCCCGAGGCCGAGCGCGTCGGGATCCTGCGCATCCCGACCACGCGCGGCGACCGCCTGTTCGTCTCGCTGATCGTGGCCGCCGTCATCCACCTGGTGTGGATCGGCCTCGTCGGTACCGATCCGATCGCGACGATTCCGATCGGAGAGGAAGGATTTGAAATAACGAGCCTGTGGCTCGCAACAGTGATTTCGCTTGCCTCGGGCGTGGTGATCTTTCGCACCGTCTGAGGCCTGCGAGAAAGAGCAGATCCGGGGTCTACCCGGGCCTGGATTTAGTTTGTCGCTTCAACCGGAGGAAACTTAATGCGACACTTGCGAACGACCAAGGACAGTCTTCTGACCATGACCAGCGCGATCGCGCTGATCGCGGCTTCAGTCACGATCGCCGCGCCGGCGCGCGCGGACGAAGCCGCCGCCAAGAAGTGGATCGACAGCGAATTCCAGCCGTCGACCCTGTCGAAGGACGATGCGCTGAAGGAGATGCAGTGGTTCATCAAGGCCGCTGAACCCTTCAAGGGCATGGAGATCAACGTCGTTTCCGAGACGCTGACCACGCACGAATATGAATCCCGCACGCTCGCGAAGGCGTTCGAGGAGATCACCGGCATCAAGGTCAAGCACGACATCATCCAGGAAGGTGACGTCGTCGAGAAGATCCAGACCCAGATGCAGTCCGGCAAGAACGTCTATGACGGCTGGATCAACGACTCCGACTTCATCGGAACGCACTTCCGCTACGGCCAGGCGGTGGACCTCACCGACTGGATGGCGAAGGACGGCAAGGACGTCACCGACCCGATGCTCGACGTCAACGACTTCATCGGCAAGTCGTTCACGACCGCGCCGAACGGTCACCTCTACCAGTTGCCGGACCAGCAGTTCGCCAACCTGTATTGGTTCCGGTACGACTGGTTCACCAATCCGGACTACAAGGCCAAGTTCAAGGCCAAGTACGGCTACGATCTCGGCGTTCCCGTGAACTGGTCGGCTTACGAGGACATCGCCGAGTTCTTCACCAACGATGTCAAGGAGATCAACGGCGTCCGCGTCTATGGTCACATGGACTACGGCAAGAAGGATCCCTCGCTCGGTTGGCGTTTCACCGACGCCTGGCTCTCGATGGCCGGCAACGGTGACAAGGGCATCCCGAACGGCCTGCCGGTCGACGAATGGGGCATCCGCATGGAAGGCTGCCGTCCGGTCGGCTCGTCGGTCGAGCGTGGCGGCGACGTCAACGGCCCCGCGGCGGTCTACTCGATCGTCAAGTACCTCGACTGGATGAAGAAGTATGCTCCGCCGCAGGCTCAGGGCATGACCTTCTCCGAATCGGGCCCGGTGCCGTCGCAGGGCAACATCGCCCAGCAGATCTTCTGGTACACCGCCTTCACCGCCGACATGGTGAAGCCCGGCCTGCCCGTGATGAACGCGGACGGTACGCCGAAGTGGCGTATGGCTCCGTCGCCGCACGGCGCCTACTGGAAGGACGGCATGAAGCTCGGCTACCAGGACGTGGGATCGGCGACCTTGCTGAAGTCGACCCCGGTCGATCGCCGCAAGGCTGCCTGGCTGTATCTCCAGTTCATCGTCTCCAAGACGGTGTCGCTGAAGAAGAGCCATGTGGGTCTGACCTTCATCCGCGAATCCGACATCTGGGACAAGTCGTTCACCGAACGTGCGCCGAAGCTCGGCGGTCTGATCGAGTTCTACCGCTCGCCCGCGCGCGTGCAGTGGACCCCGACCGGCAACAACGTGCCTGACTATCCGAAGCTTGCTCAGCTGTGGTGGCAGAACATCGGCGATGCGTCGTCCGGTGCGAAGACGCCGCAAGCCGCGATGGACTCGCTCGCAGCCGCTCAGGACTCGGTGATGGAGCGTCTCGAGAAGTCGGGCGTGCAGGGCGCTTGCGGACCGAAGCTCAACCCGAAGAAGACGGCTGAGTTCTGGTACGACAAGTCGGCCAAGGACGGCAACATCGCTCCGCAGCGCAAGCTTGCGAACGAGAAGCCGAAGGGTGAGACCGTCGACTACGACACGCTGATCAAGTCGTGGCCGGCCTCGCCGCCCAAGCGCGCCGAAGCGAAGTAATTCGCCGATATCATCATGGCCGGGGTGATCCCGGCCAACCATGAAGACAGGAGGCCGGGAGCGATCCCGGCCTTTTGTCGTGTGACCTCTTGCCTTATCGGCGGCCGTGATCTGAACTGGCCCCGACCCAGACGCGAGACTTCGCCATGCGCATGATTTTCCGTTGCGATCCAAGGCTGGCCGATCATCTGCTGCGCCCGTTTCCGGCGCGCAGCGCCTTGCCGGACTGGCTGCGGGCGATGCCCGCCACGGCGCATTCGGAGATCCACGGCCGCGACATCCGCACCGTCAAGCAGTGCCCGCCCTTCGTCGATGCGATGGCTTACGGGGTCATGATTCCGCTGCCGTGCGACATCAGGATCGACGGCGGCGAATTTTCGTGGGATTGGGACATCCCCGAGCCGGAGACGGCGGGGCATCCGCGCGCACCGCTCAGTTTCCACCCTGTCGCGCAATTTGCCGCGGCACCGTTCTCGAATGGACGATCCGCGCTCAAGTTCAACAGTTTCTGGACCATCGAGCTCGAGCCCGGCTGGTCGCTGTTCGCGACACATCCCGTCAACCGAGACGACCTGCCGTTCCGCCTCGTTTCGGGCCTCGTCGATGCCGACCGTTTTCACGACGGCGGCATCAATTTTCCGGCCGTCTGGGTCAAGCCTGATTTTTCGGGCGTGCTGAAAAAAGGGACGCCGGTCGCGCAGTGCTTTGCCGTTCCACGCCAGGCGCCCGAACTCGTGTTCGAAAGCTTCGATGCGGCGCACCGGAAGTCCTATGAGAAGGTCGTCGGCGACGTGCTGGCCGCGCCCAATGTCTACCGCAAGCAGTTCCGCGCCAAACGTGGACGCCTAACGCGCTAAAGTGCGACGAGAGAATCATCGCGCTTTAGGTTTTTGTTTGAGCATGATCTTTTCGGAAAACCGCTTCGCACTTTTCCGGATCATGCCAGCATGCGCCGCAGCGCATCCTCGTCGAGCCACAGCCGGCCGTGAGGGGCGGAGGTCAGCGCCATTGCGATGGAGCCGAACAGCTGCGGACGCAGGCGATAGGCCTTGCCGAACGCATCCATGGCGGCATCCAGGTCTCCAGTCTCCTGGAGGGCGATGCCGAGATTGAGCGCGGCCTCGGCATGGTCGGGCTTGAGGTCGAACGCCTTGCGATAGGCTCTTGCTGCACCCTCGTGGTCACGCAAATCCTGGCGCGCGAGACCAAGATTGAACCAGACGGACGCCGGCGCGTCCGTCTCGGTCGCTTGCGCGAGCAGGTTTGCAGCGGTGGCGGGGTCGCCATCCTCCCAGGCCAGCCGTCCTAGCTGCGCCGTTGCTTCCTGATGACCAGGAATGACCTTGAGGATTGCCTGCCAGGCGCCGCGTGCCTGATCTCGCAGCCCCGCCATATCGAGCGTCCGGGCCTTCTCGATGAACATCTCGCGCTGCGGGCTGGCGGCGATCGCGGCATCGAGATGGCTGAGCGCCGCGTCGAACTGGCCTTCGCTGCGCGCGATGCGGGCGGCCAGCAGACGCGCCGGCGCGTTGTTCGGCCGCTTGGCAAGACTGACGTCGATATGCGCGTGAGCCGGGCCGATGACGCCTCTGGAGAACAATACGGCCGCCAGCAGATGATGCAGCACCGGATCGCCGGGATCGCGGGCAAGGCCCTGTTCGCACAGACGCTGCGCCTCGTCGGGCTTGCCCGAATTGACCGCTGCAGTCGCGCGGCGAACGAGTGTCTGGGTGTCATCCATCGCCGCATTAGAGCAAGGATGCCGAGGCACAGCAATATTGCGGGAGTAGTCAATAACGAAGGCCGGGAGCGATCCCGGCCTTTTTGTTTCTTACCTCTCCCCCGCAAGCGGGGAGAGGGGGAAGAAAAGCTATTCCGCCGGCTCGGCCGCCAGCGTCGGGTAGTCCGTGTAGCCCTTGGCGCCGCCGCCGTAGAACGTGTTCTTGTCCCAATCGTTCAGCGCCGCGCCCTTCTTCAGCCGCTCCACCAGGTCGGGATTGGAGATGAACGGCTTGCCGAACGCGATCAAATCGGCGGCGTTCGCCTCGAGCACCTTGGTGGCGAGATCGAAATCGTAGCCGTTGTTGGCGACGTAGGCGCCCGAGAAGCGCTTGCGCAAGGACGTATAGTCGAACGGCGCGAAGTCGCGCGGGCCGCCGGTGGCGCCCTCGACGACGTGGAGATAGACGAGCTTCAAGGCGTTGAGGCCGTCGGTGATGTAGTCGAACAGCGCTTGCGGGTTGGAATCCGAGATGTCGTTGGCCGGCGTCACCGGCGAAATGCGGATGCCGGTGCGGTCGGCGCCGGCTTCGGCCGCGACGGCCCTGGAGACTTCCAGCATCAGCTTCGCGCGGTTCTCGATCGAGCCGCCATAGGCATCGGTCCGCTTGTTGGCGCCGTCCTTGGCGAACTGGTCGAGCAGATAGCCGTTGGCGCCGTGGATTTCGACGCCGTCGAACCCGGCTTCCAGCGCATTCTTCGTGGCGCGCTTGAAGTCGTCGATGATCCCTGGAATTTCGGAGAGCTCGAGGGCGCGAGGCTCGGAGACGTCGGCGAAGGTGCCGTTGACGAAGGTCTTGCCCTTGGCGCGGATCGCGCTCGGCGCCACCGGGGCTGCGCCACCCGCCTGGAGATCGACATGCGAGATGCGGCCGACATGCCAGAGCTGGATGAAGATCTTGCCGCCGCGCTCATGCACCTTGTCGGTGACCTTGCGCCAGCCGGCGACCTGCTCCTTGCTGTAGATGCCGGGCGTGTCCTGATAGCCCTGGCCCTGTTGCGAGACCTGGCTCGCTTCGGTGATCAGGAGGCCTGCAGAGGCGCGCTGGCCGTAATACTCCGCCGCGAGCGGGGAGGGGACAAAGGTGCCGGGCGCGGCGCGGTTGCGCGTCAGCGGCGCCATCACCACGCGGTTGGCCAGCGCGATCGGGCCGAGCTTGTAGGTCTCAAACAATTTGGTGGGGCGGCTCATTGAGGGTGCTTCCAGGGGTTAAGAGGTCCGGAACACTTGTGCATTGCGACATCAGGCGCAAGGGATGAGCCATACGGAAAGTGCAGGCGAGCTGCGCGGCAGGCTCCGCGCAGCATAATTCATGTGCAATTCCGGCTGCGACAGCAGAATTTGGCCGCCGGGGCCGTGCGAATCCGCAAATCAGGTCAGGCCCATGAAATCGCGCTTGCCGATCTCGACGCCGTTGTGGCGCAGGATGCCGTGAGCGGTGGCGCAGTGGAAATAGAAATTCGGTAGCGAGAACGCGCTCAGGAACTGCTGGCCTTTGAGAGTCGTGGTCTTGTCTGGCCCGGTCGGGAAGGTGACGTCCTTGACGTCGGCCCCCTCGAACTGCTCGGGCTTGAACGACTTCACATAGTCGATGGTCTTGGCGAGGCGCTGCTTCAGCTCCTCGAAGGTCTTTTCGGTGTCCGGCATCGACGGCACCTCGGTATGCGTCAGACGTGCGCACCCCTTGGCTGAAAAGTCGCTGACGAGCTGGATTTGCTTCGACAGCGGCAGCATGTCCGGGAAGAGGCGGGAGCCGAGCAGGACGCTGGGGTCGATCTTTTTAGCCGCGCAATGCGCCTCGGCCTTGGTCAGAAGGCCGGTCAGGCTGTTCAGCATTTGCAAATAGGCGGGGACGACGGCGTCATAGAAGGACATGTGATGCTCGCTTCAAAGGGTGGGAAATCTCAGGAGAAAACCTGAGCCGCTCACATGGGAGGCTCATGGAATAATACAATCGCGAAAAGCGGCTTGTGCGGTGCGATAATTCTACCTCGCCCGGCTTGACCGGGCGACCCAGTACGTCGAGGGAGCTGTGATTGACCCGATGAGTCGCGGCGTACTGGATGCTCCGCTTTCGCGGAGCATGACTACGGATAGATTATTTAGCGGACCGTCGCCGTTGGCTGCGCCTGTGCGGTGCCGCCGCGCATCCGGGCCAGGAGCTCTGCGGTCGGCCACGAATCGGCGGGGAGGCCGTATTTGATCTGCATCGCCTTCACGGCGGCGCGGCTCTGCTGGCCCAGCACGCCGTCGACCTTGCCGACATTGAAGCCGGCGCGCACCAGCAATTGCTGCAATTCCTTGAGCTCGTTGAACGGCAATTGCGCGACCGGTCCGGAAGGCTTGCGCATCGGCGGTGCACCCGCAATGCGCGAGGCGAGATAACCCGCGGTGGTCGAATAGATCAGCGAGTTATTCCACTCCGTATAAGCGGCGAAGTTCGCATAGGCCATGAAGGCCGGCCCATTGCGTCCCATCGGCAACAGCACGGAAGCTGCGAGATTGTCGTTCGGCAGCGGCCGGCCGTCGGGATAGGTGACGCCGAGCTGCGCCCATTTCGAACGCGGCAGCTGAATGCTGAGATCGGTCTGCTCCCACGGCAGGCTCGAGGGCACCTTGATCTCTTCCAGCCACGGCTCGCCGCGCCGCCACTTCAAGCCGTTGGCGATGTAGTTCGCGGTCGAGCCGATCACGTCGTCCTCGCTGCGCAGGAGATCGCGCCGCCCGTCGCCGTCGTAATCGACGGCGTAGTTGACGTAGTGAGTCGGCAGGAACTGGGTCTGGCCGAGCTCGCCGGCCCAGGAGCCGATCATCTCCTCGGGCGTGAGATCGCCGCGGTCGATGATCTTCAGCGCGGCGATGGTCTCGTTCACGAACATCTCGGAACGGCGGCAATCGTAAGCGAGCGACACCAGCGATTTCAGCGTCGGCAGATTGCCCATGTTGGCGCCGAAGTCGCTCTCCAGGCCCCAGAACGCGGCGATCACCGCCGGCGGCACGCCATATTCCTTTTCGGCACGGGCGAACGCCGCTGCGTGCCGCTTGATGTGCTGCTGGCCGTTCTGCATCCGATAGGGCGCGGCCATGCGGCCGGCGAATTCGGTGAAGAGCTGGCCGAACACGCGCTGGCCGCGGTCGCGGTTGACGATGCCCTGGTCGTAGACGAGGTAGGGCGAAGTCTCCGCTATCGTTCGCTGCGACACGCCTGCGGCGACCGCCTGGCTCTTCACGTCAGCGAGGAAACGATCGAAGCTCGCCCCATTGTGGCACGAGGCCGCGCGCGGCGAAGGCGCGGTGATCTTGGGCGCAGCAGGCCGTGGCGGCGGCGCGAACTGGGCGGAGGCGGGAACGGCGAGCGCGACAAGCGCGGCGGCCGCGATCGCAAATCGGGTCTGGAGCATGAGGTTTCCGCAAGGGAGAGACGCTTGGATTCTGGGCGAAGTTTAATGGATTGATCGCGCTCAAACCAGTGCCGCGGCTCCGCGACGCACCCTGAAGCCTTGCGCCGGGGGCGGGGTCATCCCTACCTGACGTTTGCCGGCCTGCGACGCCATCGGCGGCCATGGCCCGCTCTGGAGACGGCCATGAACTATCTGCGTACTGCAATGCTTCTCGCAGGTCTCACCGCCCTGTTCATGGCGGTGGGTTATCTGATCGGCGGCGCCAGCGGCGCCATGATCGCGCTCGTCATCGCTGCCGCGACCAACCTCTTCACCTACTGGAACTCCGACCGCGCGGTGCTTTCGATGTACGGCGCCCATGAGGTCGACCGTCGCAGCGCGCCGGAGCTCGTCGGGCTCGTTGCCGAGCTTGCGGGCCGCGCCGGCCTGCCGATGCCGCGCGTGTTCCTGATGGACGAGGCGCAACCCAACGCGTTCGCGACAGGCCGCAATCCCGAGAACGCCGCCGTCGCCGTCACCGTCGGCCTGATGAACCAGCTCAGCCGCGAGGAGCTTGCCGGCGTGATCGCGCACGAGCTCGCGCACATCAAGAATCACGACACGCTGCTGATGACCGTGACCGCGACCATCGCCGGCGCGATCTCCATGCTGGCCCAGTTCGGCATGTTCTTCGGCGGCAACCGCGACAACAACGGCCCCGGCATCGTCGGCTCGATCCTGATGATGATCCTTGCTCCCCTCGGCGCGATGCTGGTGCAGATGGCGATCAGCCGCACGCGCGAATACGCCGCCGACAATCTCGGCGCGCGCATCGCGGGGCAGCCGATGTGGCTTGCGTCGGCGCTGGTGAAGATCGAAAATGCCGCGCATCAGGTGCCGAACTTCGACGCGGAGCGAAACCCCGCCACTGCACATATGTTCATCATCAATCCGCTGTCCGGCCACGGCGTCGACAATCTCTTCGCCACCCATCCCTCGACGCAGAATCGCATCGCGGCGCTCCAGCAACTCGCGGCCGAGCTCGGCACGCGCGCTGCGCCTTCGGTCGGCGCCAACGAGAACTATCCCCCGCAGGGCCCGTGGGGCCGCTCGTCCTCGTCGGGTCCTTCCCGTGGCCCTGCCCGTGGTCCCTGGGGCTGACGGAACCGGGCCAATTTGCCCGGCTTTGTGACCTGGCGCACAGAGGCGCAGGTCTGTCGGTGTTAATGACCCGATAGAGAGTATTGGTTCGAAAGGGGATGCGTGGCAGGCCTGTCGCCGGCCACGGTCGAACATGACCAAAGCTGCGGTGCCATTGTTGATCGTCCTGGGCGTGGCCATTGGCCTGTCCACGCATACGGTCGTGAATTGCGGCGACGAGGACGAGCCCGATATCTGCTCGGCCGTGATCGGCTTCTCGCCGCTTCGCGGCTCCCTGATCGCCTTCGCCTATGAGGGGCGCGGGCGCATCGCGCTGCGCCACGGCGACAACGGCCGGGCGATCGCGGACTTCAACGAGGCCATCCATCTCAATCCCAACCGCGCTTCGCTCTATCGCGACCGCGCGCAGGCGCACCGTCAGAACGGGGAGCTGGATCTTGCGATTGCCGATTACGACGAGGCGATCGCGCTCGATCCCAGGCCGGCCGTGCCGTATCGCGAGCGGGGCTTCGCGCTCGCCGCCAAGGGCGATCTCGACCGCGCGATCTTGAGCTACAGCACGGCGGTCCGCCTCGACCCCGCGGACGCGCAGGCCCGTCTCGACCGCGGCCTTGCCTTTCTCGCCCGCGGTCAGGCCGAGGACGCGCGCGCCGATTTCGAGGCTGCTCTCGCGCTGCCTCCCGGCAAGGACGGCCGCGCCCGCGACACCGCGCGCGCAAAGCTCGCCGAGCTCACGCGCGCCGAGCCGACCCAGGTCTCCACACCGCAGCGGTGAGTTAGGCCGCCTTCTTGGCTTTCGCCTTCTTCGCCTTCGCAGCCTTCTTCGCCGGCTTATCCTTGGCAGGCTTTTCCTTCGCCGGCTTCTCCGCCTTCACCTCGACGGGCGTGCTGGCGGCGAGCCGCATGGCGCGGGCGTAGCTGTCGGCGACGTTGTCGGCGGACATCTGCAGGCGCCTTGCGGCGGCGGTGGCCTGCTCCATGGTGGCCTTGGCCATCATCTTGAAGCGGGTGCCGGTCTCCTTGCCCTTGGCCTTGGCCGCAAGGCCGTTGAAACGATCCCGCCGCTCCTTGGCGCGGGACATCAGGCCCGTATGCAGCTGTCTGGCCAGTTGCCGGATCACGACATCCAGGTCGGCGTCCGCCATGTCTTCCATCCTCTTCGAAGCAGTCCCAATCGATGCGGCGGGACTATGCAGATCAGCCCCCGGCTTGGCAATTCCTGCCAGGGCGTCATCCGCAGCTTCCGCTCCACAAAACAGAAAAGCCGCGCCTTTTGCGCGGCGCGCCTTTTCCGCGGCTTTTTCAGGCCTTGCGTCCGGCTTTACTTCAGCGAGGCAACCGGGCCGCTCGAGGCCGCCGGATCGGGGTCGAAGCCGAACACGCCGACCAGGTATTTGTAATAGTCCGGCATCTTCTCCTTGAGCGCTTCGCGGGTCTTGGGATCCTGGTAGTCGCTCTTGCCGGCCAGGAAGATGCTGGCGGTCACGGCAAAGAATTCCATGGGATTCTTCAGCGCGTAGGCCTCCTTGGGCAGCAGGTTCTTGGATTTGGCATAGACGTAGTAGCTGATCACGCCCTTGTTGGCGTAGCCGTCCGGCAACAGCCGCGCGTGGTAGGCGTGCAGCATCTCGTGGAGCAACACGGCCTCTTTCTCGTAACGCATCATGTCCGGCCGAACCATGATCACGCCGAGCCCGGAATCGACCGCGAGGTCGACCGCGTTCGGATTGGTCCAGCGCTGCCTGTCGTGGTCCCACACGGTCAGCGTGCGCGGTGTGGTGCGCGGAATGTCGGGCGTGACCCGGCCATAGCATGCGGTCGCAGCGCCTTCGTCGAGGCAGGCGAGCTCGCTTGCGATGATCGGAACGGTATGGAAGAAGCGCATCACGCGCGGGGAGAGGCCGGCAGCCTCGACGACGTCGATCTGCTGCTTCAGATTCTCCGTGAGCTTGTCGAGGTCCTTGCGATCGGACGCCTCCGACACGTCGAACATGTAGCCGCGGTAGTTTTGAAAGCCGGGCGGCAGCTTCGCATCGGCGGACGCGATGTCGAGCGAGCCGGCGTTGGACGTATTGGCGAACAGCGCGCCGACAATGGTCGCGGTCAGCAGCAACGCAATGCGCATGTAAGACCCCCTGATGTCACATCTCGCGGCAGGATAGGCTGCCCTTGTTTGCGAAGAGTGAGTGGGGCGAGATTAAGGCTGCGATGTTGAGGCGTGCTTAATCCCTGGTTGCAGAACGCGGCTGCCGGTTAGGGCGGGGTTAACCAACGCTGCCGCGCGCACTGGCCTTGTCACCGTCACCCTGAGTTGGCCGCTTCTTCAGCGGCCCTCGAAGGGCGACGGCCCGGCTGCATCTGTGGCCGTTCATCCTTCGAGCTCCCGGAGCGATGCCTTGCATCGCGCCGCTCGCACCTCAGGAATGACGCCAAAGCAGTCCAGGCTGTTGCTGCGGAGACAGTCTGGATTGCTTCGCTTCGTTCGCAATGACGAGAGAGGCAGACGCGCCCGCTCACAACTCCCTTGCATTCGAGAATGCGAAGCTCGACACCCGCCGCGTCGTCTCGTCCAGAATCAGCGTGCGGGTGATCGGCGGCTCGGCGCGCTGGGCGCAGTTTTCGCGCTCGCACAGCCGGCAGTTGACGCCGATCGGCGTGCCCTCCGTCTTCTCGAGGTCCATGCCGGCGGCGTAGGTCAGGCGCGCGGCGTGGCGGATCTCGCAGCCGAGGCCGATGGCAAAGCGCGGCTGGGGCAGCGGGTGCGGCGCGACGGGACGGCGCACCATCTGCGCGATCGAAAAATAGCGCGTGCCGTCGGACAGCTCGATCACCTGTTTGAGCAGGCGGTCCGGCGTGTCGAAGGTCGAGTGCACGTTCCAGAGCGGGCAAGTGCCGCCGAACTTCGAGAACGGGAAGGTGCCGGACGAAAACCGCTTCGAGACGTTGCCGGCATTGTCGACGCGCAGGAGGAAGAACGGAATGCCGCGCGCGTTCGGCCGCTGCAACGTGGTGAGGCGATGGCAGACCTGCTCGAAGCCGGAATTGAAGCGCTGCGCCAGCACGTGGATGTCGTAATTGAGCGCCTCGGCGGCGGCGAGGAAAGCGGGATAGGGCATCATCACGGCCGCCGCAAAATAATTGCCGAGCGTGATCCGGAACAGCCGCCGCGGCGCATCGTCGAGCGGGCCGGCGCGGCCGATGATGGTCTCCAGCGCTTGCGCGCATTCTCCCAAGCCCAGCTGGAAGGCGAGCTGGAAGGTGCGGCCGGGCGGGTCGACCAGTTCGGAGATCAGGAGCTGGCGGCGGTGACGGTCGAAGCGCCTGAGCGTCTCGCGCATCACGTCGACAGGCATGATGCGGGTCTGGACCGAATGCTTCTCGCGCAAACGAGCGGCGAGGGCCGCATAGAGCCCTTCGGCCGGCACGTTCAGCTCGTCGCGCAAGGCTTCCGCGGCCTGCTCCAGCTCCGGAAAATAGTTGCGGTTGGCTTCGATCAGCTCGCGCACGCGCTCGACCGGGTTGGCTTCATAACGTGTGCCGACGTCACGGTCCGCCATCTGGGCGGCCGCCAGTGTCTCGCCTTGGCGCGCTTCGGTATAGGCTGCATAGAGCCGCTGCAGCGCGTGGGTGACGCCGGGGCAGAGTTCTGCGAGGTCGCGCAGCTCCTGCTTGGGAACGTCGATCTGGCGGAACAGGGGATCGGAGAAGATCTCGTTCAGCTCGGCGAAGAACCGGTCTTCGTCGGCGGTCGCGAGATCGCGCAGATCGAGGTCGTAGGTTTCGGCCAGCCGCAGCAGAATCTGCGCCGTCACCGGGCGCTGGTTCCGCTCGATCAGATTGACATAGCTCGGTGAGATCCCGAGCCCCTCGGCGATCTGGGTCTGCGACAATCCCAATTGCTGCCGGATCCTGCGGAAGCGCGGCCCGACGAACAGCTTTTTCCCGGATTCGGTGGCCATGCTTCAGTTCTCCGTGCACATCAAGGACAGGTTTACTGACCTATATTTTTTACAGATTTTACAAAATAACATCTATTACATGTTCTGATGTTACATGACATCACCAATAAAAAACTAGGTGTCTATACGAAGTTTCTCTTTTCGCGTTTAGCTCTGAGCACGCATTTCGCAATGCAGTGTCAAGAATGTCGATGGCTAGCCATCGCCATCGTCAGCGAAAAGGATCAGGCTCATGAACTACCAGCCACGCGGCATCAGCTCCCTCCAGGGCCCGTCTTCGTATCAGGACGAGGTCAAGGCGGCCCAAGCCCTCCTCGAGACCCGGCCGACCTGGAACGGGGTGACGGCCGAAGCCGTCGCGCGCATGCGCCTGCAGAACCGCTTCAAGACCGGCCTCGACATCGCCCGCTACACGGCGGCGCTGATGCGCGCCGACATGGTCGCCTATGACAAGGATCCCACCAAGTACACCCAGTCGCTGGGCTGCTGGCACGGCTTCATCGCCCAGCAGAAGCTGATCTCGGTCAAGAAGCATTTCGGCGGCAAGACCGATCGCACCTATCTGTATCTGTCCGGTTGGATGATCGCGGCGCTGCGCTCCGAGTTCGGTCCGCTGCCCGACCAGTCGATGCACGAGAAGACCGCGGTGCCGGCACTGATCGAAGAGCTCTACACCTTCCTGCGTCAGGCGGATTCCCGCGAGCTCAACGACATCTTCCGTCTCCTCGACAAGGCGCGCAAGGAAGGGGACAAGGCTCGCGAGAAGGAGCTGATCGCGAAGATCGACAACTTCCAGACCCACGTCGTGCCTGTGATCGCCGACATCGACGCCGGCTTCGGCAACGCCGAGGCGACCTATCTGCTCGCCAAGAAGATGATCGAAGCGGGCGCCTGTGCGCTTCAGATCGAGAACCAGGTCTCGGACGAGAAGCAGTGCGGTCACCAGGACGGCAAAGTCACTGTGCCGCACGAGGTGTTCATCGCCAAGATCCGCGCCTGCCGCCACGCCTTCCTCGAGCTTGGCGTCGAAGACGGAATCATCGTCACCCGTACCGACTCCCTCGGCGCCGGCCTGACGCAGCAGATCGCCGTCAGCCACAAGCCGGGCGACATCGGCGACCAGTACAACAGCTTCCTCGATTGCGAGGAAATCACCGCGGAGAACGCCAGGAACGGCGACGTCATCATCAACCGTAACGGCAAGATGATGCGTCCGAAGCGGCTGCCCTCGAACCTCTACCAGTTCCGTCCCGGTACGGGCGAGGACCGCTGCGTGCTGGACAGCATCACCTCGCTCCAGAACGGCGCGGACCTGCTCTGGATCGAGACCGAGAAGCCGCACATCGAGCAGATCGCGGGCATGGTCGACCGCATCCGCAAGGTCATCCCGAACGCCAAGCTCGCCTACAACAACTCGCCGTCGTTCAATTGGACCATCAACTTCCGTCAGCAGGTCTATGATGCGTGGAAGGAGGCCGGCAAGGATCTCTCGAAGTACAGCCGTGCCGAGCTGATGAAGCCGGAATACGACGAGACCCCGCTGGCGAAGGAGGCCGACGAGCGCATCCGCACCTTCCAGGCGGATTCGGCCAAGCGCGCCGGCATCTTCCACCACCTGATCACGCTGCCGACCTACCACACGGCCGCGCTGTCCACCGATAACCTCGCCAAGGAGTATTTCGGCGAGCAGGGCATGCTCGGCTACGTGAAGAACGTGCAGCGCCAGGAGATCCGTCAGGGCATCGCCTGCGCCAAGCACCAGAACATGGCCGGCTCCGATATCGGCGACGACCACAAGGAGTATTTCGCGGGCGAGGCTGCCCTCAAGGCGGGCGGCGTCCACAACACGATGAACCAGTTCGGCTAGCGCCAGGCAACAGGAGACTGACAATGACCAAAGGCAGCAATTTCTGGGTGATCGGCGGCGAGTTCGGCTCGATGAACTTCCACAAGCTCGTCGAAGGCTCGGCCCAGGTCAAAGGTCCGTTCAAGACCCGCAAGGAAGCCGAGGACTGCTGGCGCGAGGTGTCGGAAGAGAGCCGCCACAAGGCTGGCGTTCGCTTCTCGATCGTGGAAGAGCCGTCGCGGGTCTCGGCCTGACGGCTGCCTGACAAATTCAAGAAGACGTCCAAGGACGGAGGGTCCCATCCGGCGCAAGCCGGGTGGGATCGTCTGTTTTTGGCACACATCAATGGGCTGTGGGCACGGTAAGTGTCTGGAACTATAAGCCTTTGCGGGCGTGATGGTTGCTGATAGGTTAATGGCGGCAAGTGAGGACAGGGACGACCAATGTCAGAGCCCGAGACCAGCGGTACCCATCCGAGCCAGCCGCGCCCGGTGCGGCTGCGCGACGCGCTGCTCCGCGCGCGGATCGAGGCCGCCGACCGGACCGGCGTCGTCGTCGATTTGCGCGACGCCGAGGTCGCGCGGCTCGAGATCCTCAACGACGCGCTCGATCCGTTGTTTGCGCAGGTGCCCGATCAGATCGACCTGTTCGATCGCGGCATCAGCCAGGGCGATACGCCGAGACTCTGGATCGACGTCGTCGCCCACATCATGATGGGACGCGACAAGCGGCAGTACCGCTTCGTCCAGGACACCCGCTTCGGCCGCATCGTGCTCGCCGAATCGCACGACACGGCTGTCATCGTAGACGCCGTGACCGACTACGTCGCCCGCCGCATGATCGAGCGCGAGCACGCGATGGTGGTGCCATCAGAGCCAAAGGTGGAGGTCGCAGAGCCGCCGCGCCGCTCGCGCCTGTGGCCGTTCGTGTTCGGCTTCATCCTCGGTGCTGCCGCGCTGTTCGGCGTCGCCGTGCTTGCGGCGTTGCGGAGCTGGTAAGGCGTCGTCATTGCGAGGAGCTCGCGACAAAATTGCGAAGCAATTTTGCGCTTGCGAGGGAGCAATCCAGCTTGCATCCGCGGAGGGAACCTGGATTGCTTCGCTGCGCTCGCAATGACGGTGAGACTAGATCAACTGCATGCGCTTGATCTCCCGGACCTGCAAACCATGATCGATGCTGCGCACGATCTGTTCGCAGCGCCAGCCGAGATCATCCTTCTCGATCCTGAACAGATTGTAGGCCGCCGCCGGATAGCGCCCGTGCGCGAGCGCGGAAGCCGACGGCACGCCCACCGCGGGAATGTTGCCGCGAGGGCCTTCGAACCACATCGTCGAATGGATGTGGTCGTGCCCGTGCAGGATCAACTCGACGCCGTGCCGCTTGAGCAGCGCCAGCAGGCTTGCGGAATCCGTCAGCCGCTTCTGGCGCGCGTCGGACTTCAGGGGATGATGCACCAGCAGCACGCGGAAGACATCCTCGGCCGCGAGCCGGTCGAGCATCTGTTCGAGCGCGGCGAGCTGGTGGCGTCCGAGCATGCCCGTCGCCATCAGGGGCGGCGTCGGCACCGCGCTGGAGAGGCTGATCAGCGCGACCGGCCCGCGGCGGCGCACGCTCGGAAAGCCGACCCTGCCGTCATCACCCGCAAGATAGGGCGCAAACGTCTCGCCGAAGCGATGGAAGGTGGCACGGACATAGGCGTCGTGATTGCCGGGAATCGTGGTGACGCGGTCGGGCGGTCCGAGCTCGTCGAGCCAGGCGCGGGCCGGCGCGAACTCCGCCTCCATCGCCAGATTGACGAGATCGCCCGTGACTGCGACGTGGTCGGGCGCCTGCGCCTGCATGTCGGCGACCAGCGCGTCGAGCACCTCGCGGCGCTGGTATTTGTGGCGATTGCGCGTCCAGTTGACGTAGCCGAGCGCGCGCTTTCCCACGAGCTCGGCCAGCCGCGGCTTCGGCAGCGGCGGCAAATGCGGGTCGGACAGATGGGCGAGCGTGAAAGGTGCCAACAGAGATGTCATCGCGCGCGATTGCCTCGCTATTCCCCCGCTGTAATGGCAAGGTCGCCGGCAACGCGCAAGACAAGCCTGCATGGGCCTGTGCGGCGCCCGTCACGAGAGGCTCATGGGAACGCGCCTGAACGAGATCCGACGAAGATTCGAGCCGCTGCTGCGGCGGATTTTCCACGCCTATTTCCTGATGGTCCGCGGCATGACGCTGGGCGTCCGCGCCGTGGTGCTCGATGCGGACAACAAGGTGTTCCTGGTCAAGCACAGCTACGTCTCGGGCTGGTATCTGCCGGGCGGCGGCGTCGACCATGGCGAGACCATGGAGCAGGCGATGCGCCGCGAGCTCAAGGAGGAGGGCGATATCGAGCTGACCGGGGACGCCGTGCTGCATGGGATATTCTTCAACAACCACGTCTCCCGCCGCGACCATGTCGCAGTCTATGTCGTCAGGCATTTCCGCCAGGACCGCCTGCCGGAGCCGAACCGCGAGATCATCGAATGCGGGTTCTTCGATACCGCCGCGCTGCCGGCGGGGGCGACGCCCGGCACCCGCTTGAGGATCGCGGAGGTGCTCGATGGCAAGCCTCCGATTGCGACGTGGCGCTGAGGGCGGCTATGCTGCTGCCGGCCCGAACGGGCGCCACGGGAGCCCGATGAAAGCCGTAAAACTCGCCTTCGGCCTGATCTGCCTTGCGATCGTTGCCAGCGACATCGTCGCGATGTCACGATGGGGCGAGGCGCGCGGGGTCTATGACGACATCTGCTATCTCAGGCAGGCGCATCTGTTCCAGCGCTTCGGCATCGGGGGCCTCGACACCAACGCGGTCAGGGACGACGACCATTATTTCGAAGGCAAGATGAAGGAGATCGGCTTCGCCGATTGGAAGGATCCGATCCGCTGGCCCTGCCACAATCCGATGCCCAGCGGCAAGGTCGTGCTGCAATATCCGCCGGGCACCGGCTTTCTGCTCGCCTTGTTTCCGGAAGGCCACCAGGTGGCGCCGCTCTATATCGCCGCGAGCCTGATCCTCTGCGTCCTCGCGCTGTCAGGCCTTGTCATGGCGCGGACGCTGCCGTCGGTCATCAGTGCAGGCGTCCTCGGCGCGCTTGCCGTCTATCTCATGATCAATCCGGCCAAGGCGAGCTATTCGGTGCCGCCGACCATGGCGCTGTGCGCGGTTGCCGGCTTGCTCACGTCGTTGTGGCTGATGAGGAACAAACGCAGCGTCCTGCTGGTTGCGCTGATCGGCCTCCTGCTCGGTGTGTCCGTCAACTTCAGATTGCCGAACGCGCTGCTGGCTGCCGGCTATTTCCTGATCCTCGGCCTTCCCTTCCTGTGGACGCGCTCGCTCGCGACCTTCGTGCGGGGCCTCGCCTTCGGTGCCGGCGTGCTCGTCGGCATGGCGCCGACGTTGGCCGCCCAGGCCATCAACGCCGGCAGCGCACTGGCAACGACTTATGGCAGCGCCGACGTGGTCGCGCCGGTCTTCGATCTCGCCGTCTTCGGCCAGTATCTGCGCGACATGCAGTTCGTGCTGATCGTGCTGGCGGTCGGGGCGACGGCCTGGCTGTTGGCCGCCGGCGAGGAGCATGCGCGGCAGGCCGCCCTCCTCACTGTCGGCAACCTCGCCTTCAACCTCGGCTTCTTCATGACTCACCCGATCTTCACGCATTATTATGTCGTACCGATCACGATGCTGTCGCTGTGGACCCTGTCGTTCGCGCGGCTGCTGCAACCGCTCGAGGCGCGCGAGGCGGCGCCCGTCCGGCGCAAGTCGACCAATTTGGGAGTGCTGCCGCGATGACATCTGCGCAACCACGCATCGCCGTGCTGGTGCCCTGCTACAACGAGGAGGCGGCGGTCGCGACCGTCGTCGCCGACTTCCGCAAGGCGCTGCCGGCGGCCGAGATCTACGTCTACGACAACAATTCGCGCGACCGCACCGCGTCCGTCGCGCGCGAGGCCGGTGCGATCGTGCGCAGCGAGCGGCGGCAGGGCAAGGGTCACGTCGTGCGCCGCATGTTCGCCGACATCGAGGCCGATATCTACGTGCTGGTCGACGGCGACGCCACCTACGATGCGCCGAGCGCTCCACGCATGATCGACAAGTTGCTCGACGAACATCTCGACATGGTGGTCGGGCTCCGCATCGATCAGTCGCAGGCCGCCTACCGGCTCGGCCACCGCATGGGCAATCGCATGCTGACCGGCTTCCTGTCCTCGACATTCGGCCAGGTCTTCAAGGACATCCTGTCCGGCTACCGCGTGTTCTCGCGGCGTTTCGTCAAATCGTTCCCCGTGCTGTCCGATGGTTTCGAGATCGAGACCGAGCTCGCAGTCTACGCGCTCGAGCTGTCGCTGCCGGTCACCGAGGTCGAGACACCCTACTACGCGCGACCTGAAGGCTCGTTCTCGAAGCTCAACACCTGGCGCGACGGCTTTCGCATTCTCGGGACCATGCTGAAGCTGTACCGCTCGGAGCGGCCGCTGCGCTTCTTCACCGTGATCGGAATCCTGCTGGCGCTGGCCGCGATCACGCTCGCGATCCCGATCGTCGTTACATTTTTCGAAACCGGCCTCGTGCCGCGCCTGCCGACCGCCGTGCTGTCGATGGGCTTGACGATCATGGCGTTGCTGTCGGTCTCATCGGGCCTCGTGCTCGACACCGTCACGCGGGGGCGACGGGAGATGAAGATGCTGGCCTATCTGTCCCAGCCGGCGCCGAAAAGGAGCTGAGGGCGGGGCGCAAGGCCCATGGACCTGCCGATGCGCAGATGCTACTCCGCGAAATAACATGAACGATCTCTCAATCACCATCCGTCCTGAATCCCCAGGCGACGCTCAGGCGATCGAGCGCCTGCACGAGCGCACCTTCGGCCCCGGCCGTTTCGTGCTCAGCGCCTATCGCATCCGCGAGCATGTCGATCACCTGCTCGACGTCTCCTTCACCGCCCGCATCGGCACGCTGCTGGTCGGTTCGGTCAGGCAATTGCCTGTCATGATCGGCGAGACGCCGGCGCTGCTGCTCGGGCCGCTCACCGTCGAGCCGCCGTTCCGCAGCCGCGGCATCGGCCGCATGTTGATGGAGCGCGCCCTGAAGGACGCCAGGGACAAGGGCCATCGCCTCGTGCTGCTGGTCGGCGACGAACCCTATTACAGCCGCGTCGGCTTCAAACTCGTGCCCAAGGGACGCATCACCATGCCGGGCCCGGTCGATGCCGCGCGCGTGCTGGTGTTCGAGCTCGTCGACGGTGCCTTTGAGGGCGTCTCGGGCACCGTAGCCCCCGACTGGAGCAAGGCGCGGGGCTAGCGTAGCGACCGGTCGAGGCTCACATGTCTCGCGGGATCGCCGAGACCTTGCAGGCCTCTCTCGCTTTCGAGCCGGAGCGAAACAGCGATGTGGCCGAGCTGCACAAGCCGATCGTCTCGGCCGCGCCCCGCCCGCTATACCGTCGGCACGGATTGTGCCAAAACCGCTAACCGCGAACCTGACGAAGGATTGTTGAAGTTTGGCCGCACCCAAGAAGGGCGCCCCGCCCGCGGAACGCCAGAACGGGATTGATCGGACCATCGATCTCCTGGAAGCGCTGCTGCATTTGCGCGCGCCCTCCAAGCTCAGTGACCTCGCCAAGCAGATGGGAGCGCCGCGGTCGACTGTCTACGCCATCGCCAATCGCCTGATCGAGGCGGATTTGCTCGAGAGTGTCGGCGAGGGCGGTCAGGTCTATTTCGGCAAGGCGGTGCATCTCTATGGCCAGGCCTATGCGGAGGCCAATCCCCTGCATCGCCGATGCGGCGAGGCGCTCGACCGGCTGGCGACCCGGCACAGCGCCACCGCGCAACTCTGCGCGCTGCGCGGCCGCAAATACGTCGTGGTCGATACCCGCGACGGGTCGGGCCTGTTCCGGATCACGACGGATGTCGGCGTCGAGGTGCCGCTGCCATGGACGGCATCCGGCAGATTGCTGCTCGATCATATGAGCCCGACGGAAATTCGTGCATTCGTTCCGAAGGAGGATTTTCGTCTTCCGGATGGCCGCGTGCTCGACGTCGATGATTTCATCAAGGACGTCGCGCGCGCCAGACGCGACGGCAAATGCGTGACCACGGCATTGTCCGATCGGTTCACGTCGTGTCTTGCCGCCCCCATTCGCGACAAGAAGGGCGTCGCGGTCGCGACACTTTGCTTCGTCATCCCCGCGGACTCGCTGAAGGCGCGCAGGACCGCGCTGCTCGACGATCTGGTCGCGACCGCGACTGAACTCTCGGACAGTCACTAAGCTGAGCCGATCGGCAGCGCTACGGACGATGCAGGCGCATTGTCTGCTGCGTGCTCGACGCGCGCTCAGGGCTTGACACGATGCCGTCGTGATATCTAACGTGACGCTATAAGATAATATTGTCCACTATAAGAGACAATGTAGTTGCAGGCGTCGCGAAGGTCTCCCGGTCCCAGGCCGGAGCGGGAGAGGCGCACCTGCGTCCAAGCGAGGATACGACATGGCAAATGCAGGCCAACAGGTACCCGGGCGACGCTGGATGATCGGTTGTCTCCTCGGCGTCGGAATTCTCATCAACTACATCGATCGCGTCGGGCTCTCCGCCGCGACGCCGGAGCTCACGAAGGAGCTTGGCCTCACCGCGACCGACATCGGGCTGCTCGGCAGCGCATTCTTCTGGACCTATTCGCTGCTGCAGGTCCCAGGCGGCATGGTGCTCGACCGTTTCGGCGTCACCGCGGTCGGCCGTGCCTCGAGCTTCCTCTGGGCGGTCGCCGCCACCATCACCGCGCTCGCCAGCGGGCTCTGGGGCATCGCTGCCGCGCGCCTGCTGCTCGGCGTCGCCGAAGCGCCGGCCTTTCCGGCCAGCCAGAAGGCGACCGGCCACTGGTTTCCGCTGGATGAGCGCGCGCGCTCGACCGCGATCTTCGATTCCGCCGCCAAATTCTCCAATGTGATCGGCGTGCCGCTGGTCGCCTATGTGATCTTTCTCTACGGCTGGCGGTGGGGCTTTGGCGTCACCGCGCTGCTGAGCTTTCTGTATTTCGTCGCCTACTATGTCATCTACCGGAACCCGAGCGAGGATCCGAAGCTCTCCAGGGCGGAGCATGACTACATCATCGCTGGCGGCGGCACGCCGGAAGGACGGGCCACGGCGGGACAGAGCCGCATGCTCGGCTACCTCCTGCGCAACCGCAAGGTCTGGGGCCTCACCATCGGCTTCTCCGCCTATGGCTACACCTTCTATCTCTTCCTGACCTGGCTGCCGGGCTATCTCGCCCAGACCATGCATATGAACCTGATGTCGGCGGCGGGCTATTCGACCATTCCCTGGATCTTCGCGACCTTGTCCGACCTCCTGATCGGCGGCTTCCTGGTCGATCATCTGATCGCGCGCGGCTACGATGCGACGCGGGTGCGCCAGTCGGTGATCATCGTCGGCATGCTGATGGGGCTCGCCGTGATCGGCGCGGCCTTCACCGTCAAGCCGGGCTGGGCGCTGCTGTGGCTGTCGATCGCGATCTCGGGGCTGTCGGCCGCCGCACCCGTCGGCTCCTCGATCGTGTCGCTGATCGCGCCGAAGGGCGGGGCGGGAACCGTCGGCGGCATTCTGAATTTCACCAACAACATGATGGGCGTGCTTGCGCCGATCGTGACCGGCATCGTCGTCGACTGGACGCAATCCTTTGCCGGCGCTTTCATGATTGCTGGCGTCGTGCTGCTGATCGGCATCTTCTTCTATGTCGTGGTGCTCGGCCGGATCGAGTCGATCCCGGATTTCGAGGAGGCATCGCCCGCCGGCGCCGTGCCTGCGACTTGAGGAGAGGGCATGTCCCAAAAGTCCAACGGCAAGGATACGCTCATCCGCGCGGCCCGCGTGATCGACGGCACCGGCGCGCCGTGGTTCGAGGCGGATTTGCGCATCAGCGGCAGCCGCATCGCGGCGATCGGCGCCGCCTTGCCTGCCGAGGACGCCGACATCGTCGACGGCCGCGGATGCTATCTCGCGCCCGGCTTCATCGACGCCCATTGCCATGACGATCTGATCTGCCTGCGCGAGCCCGACAGGCCCGAGAAGGTCTTGCAAGGCGTGACCACGCTCGTGGTCGGCAATTGCTGCTTCTCGCTCTATCCGGCAACCGAAAATTCCGCCGAGATGCTGCGCCTGCACTTCTCCGGTCTCGCCGGCGAGACCCAAGCGAACGAAGTCTTCGGCAGCTTCGACGGCTACCGGCGCGCGCTGGAAGGGCCGGGGGTCGCGCTCAACCTCGTCTCCCTGGTCGGCCATGCCGCGATCAGGCTCGCCGTGCTCGGCTACGAGCGCCGCGCGGCGACCGGCAAGGAGATCGCGGCGATGCAGGCGCTGCTCGCGCAGCAGCTCGCCCAAGGTGCCGCGGGCCTGTCGCTCGGCCTCGTCTATCCGCCGAGCGCTTTTGCCGACGCCACTGAGCTGAACGCCCTGGCCGAGACCGTGCGGGCGCACGGCAAGCTGCTCACCGCCCATATCCGCAGCTATGAAGCGGGCCTCCTGCAATCGATCGACGAGTTCATCGCGATCCTGCGCGCCTCAGGCGCGGCGGGGCTGCTGTCGCATCTGCAATCGGCGGGCAAGCCGAACTGGGGCGCCATCCCCAAGGCGCTCGACCGGCTCGAGGTGGCGCGCGCGGAGGGGATCGACATCTCCTTCGACATGTATCCCTATCCCGCCGGCAGCTCCTACATGCTGCAATTGCTGCCGCCGGCCGCGCTCGAAGGCGGCATCGATGCTTTGCGCGAACGGCTGCGCGATCCGGCGCGGCGCGAGGCGCTGCGCGCGCTCGTAGAGGAGGGCGATCCGGATCCGCATGCCGCGCAGTCCAAGATCGTGCTGATCGGCTGGCACAATGTGCGGATCTCCGGCACCGGCAATGCAGCGCTGAAGCCGCTCGAGGGCAAGTCGATGGTCGATGCCGCGCGTGAGCTCGGCATCTCGCCTTTCGACCTCATGGTTCGCTGCATCGAGGAGGATCAGGGCCAGACCGGCATCATCATGTTCCAGCTCGACGAGGCGGACTTGCGCGCCGCCTTCACCCATCGCCTGCACATGGTCGGCTCCGACGGCATTCCGCGTCCGGGCACCAAGCCGCATCCGCGCGCCTATGGCAGTTTCCCGCGCGTCGCCGGCCGGCTGACGCGCGAGCAGGGCTGGCTGACGCTGGAAGATGCGGTGCGGCGGATGACCGCGTTGCCCGCCCAGCGCTTCGGCCTGTCCGACCGCGGCATCCTGCGGCCGGGCATGATCGCCGATCTCACGCTGTTCGACGACACCATCATGGACAAGGCGACGTTCGAGAGGCCGACGGAGATGCCAGCCGGCATCCGTGCGGTGTTCGTCGCCGGCGAGGCCGTGGTCATGGACGGACGCAGCACCTTCGCGCGGCCGGGCCGTGCTCTGACTTAAACCACCAGACGCAGGACAATATGCAATGACGTTGAAACGATACGGCGCGGCCGGTGGCACCGGCACCGGCGGCCAGCACCTTCCGTTTGCCCGCGCCGTGCAAGCCGATGGCTGGCTCTACGTCTCCGGCCAGACGCCGATGGAGAACGGCGAGGTGATCGAGGGCGGCATCATCCCGCAATCGCACAAGGCAATCCGCAACATGCTCGCCATCCTCACCGAGGCCGGTTATGAGCCCAAGGATGTCGTGCGTTGCGGCGTCTGGCTCGACGACCCCCGGGACTTTCCAAGCTTCAACAAGGTCTTCGCCGAATATTTCGGCGCCAATCCCCCGGCGCGGGCCTGCGTGGTGTCGAGCATGGTGGTGGATTGCAAGGTGGAAATCGACTGCGTCGCCTATCGCAAGTGAGCTTCCCGCGTCGGGGCTCGCAGGCCCCGACGCGCGCAAGCCGGGCAGCTAAAATCGCTGCGAAACGCCGAAATAGAAGCCGCGCCGCGGGCCGTATTGCGGGGCGAACACGCCGATGCCGGAGCCGTCGCGGATCTGGTAGATCGTGTCGAACACATTGACCACGTCGAATCGCAGCGTCGTCGGCTTGTTCGGCGCGACGATGTTGAAATCGTGCGACAGGCCGAGATTCACCTGCGTATAGCCGGGCAGATGATCGGTGTTGGCAAAGCCCGAACGCAGGCCGCTGCCATAGATCATCGACACGCTGTAGCGCGTGCCCTCCCAGAGATAGGACGCGCCGGCCGATCCCGACAGCATCTGCGCGTGATCGGTATAGATGTAATGCCCCGCGATATAAGCGAGTTCGTCCGCGCCGAACAGATATTGGTTCGAGACGACGTCGGTCGCGATCTGCTTGGCCCAGGCGAGATTGGCATAGGCGCTGAAATTGCCGTTCCTGTAGGTCGATTTCAGCTCGACGCCGACATTCTCGCCGCGATCGTAGTTGAAGCCGCTCAGCACATAGGCCGCGCCGAACTGGCCGTCGTCGAGCAGGTCGCGCGCCTTCTTGTAGTAGGCGTCGGCGCCGACCTCGAGGCCGGGGATCGCATAGATCTGCTGCGTCACGCCGACATCGAACACGTGCGAGCGTTCGGGAAGCACCGGGCTGCTCTGCCCGACCGCCGGGGTCTGGGTGTTAACAGGCGCGCCGGGCGGCGTCACCAGCGCCAGATTGACGGGAGAAGCGATCACCTGCGAGGGCGGGGTGAAGTTGCGCGCATAGCCGGCGTGGAAAACGGTGCCCGCGAACGGTTTCCAGGTCAGGCTGACGCGCGGGCTGAGCTGGTTCGCATCGACAAATTGATACATCTGGTCGAAGCGCAGGCCGGCGTTCAGGGTGAGATTGTCAGTGATCTTCCATTCGTCCTGGACGTAGGTCCCGACCAGCCAGCCGGTCTTGGCGTTGGAATCGAAAACCGAGAACGGCGCGTCGATCGTCCCCCCTGCCGGATCCAGCGGCAGCACCGTGGTCCCGCTGTTGACCAGCGTTCGCTCGGCGCTCACTGACAGGCCGAAGCGCAGCGTGTGCGCATAGCCGATCCGCCAGGCGGTGTCCTGCTGGATGCCGTTGACGTCGCTCTGGCGATAGACGTCCGAGGACACGCCGTTGAAGACGAGATCGCCGATCGGATCAGGATAGAAATGCAGCAGGCTGGTCCGATTGAAATACGAAGTCTGCGTGTCGAACTCGCCGTTCGAGGTCTGGTAGGAGACGACGTTGAACTGGTTGAACTCGTTCTGGTGCTCGTTGAGCCGGGAGGAGTCGAAATTCGAGACGCCGAACGCCGTGTTAGCAGGGGTCTGGCCGGGATTGTTCGGGATCTGGAACGTCGCATTCGACACCCCGCTCATGAAGGTGAGACGGCTGGCCGGATCGATCATCGTCGACAGATAGAGAAAGCCCTTCTCCTGGTTGGTGCGGTCGTGAATCGCATTGACCGACGGCGTCGGGTTTTCGATGCCGAGATTGTTCTGCAGGAACCGTCCCGACAGGAAATACTGCGTCTGCCCGACTGTGCCGCCATATTCCACATTGGTCGAGATGGTGCCGTTGCTGCCGCCGTAAACACCGACCACGCCGGAATTGTTGAAGGCGTCGCTCTTGGTGGAGATGTCGAGCACGCCGGCCGTGCGCAGGCCGTATTGCGCCGGCAATGCGCCGGTGAGCAGGCTGAGGCTGCCGACGATGCCGGTGTCGAGGATCTGCCCGAACGCGCCGACGCCGTCTGGAAGCATGACGCCGTTGATGCGGTATTGCAGGTTCGCGTGCTCGTTGCGGACATGCAGGTCGCCGCTCGCGGCCGAATCCTGGGTGACGCCGGGGAATTGCAGCATCACCTTGTCGAGCGAGGCATTGCTCCCCTGCGGCAGCGCCTCGATGGCCTGGCGCGTGAGCGTGTGGGCGGTGGCTCCGCCGGGCGGCAGAATGCTTTGGCGCGCCGTGTCGAGCTTTTCGCTCTGGCCCTCCACGGCGGCAGGCGCCTCGGTTTGCGGCCGCGCCTGCGAGGTCGAACGCCGCCGGTCGACGGCGACACGGACCTTGGGGCGGCGCGGCGCCTGCGTCTGCTTGGGTGCATCGATTTCGACGGTGGGCAGCGTCGTGACGGGAGCCATCGTCTGCGCCATGGCGCTGCCGCCGGGATGGAATAGCGTGAGTGCGGCGAGGCTCGAGCCCGCCAGGATTGCCTTTGAAGACACCATTGTCCTGATTTCCGATCGCACGCCGCTGCGCTCGTTCAGAGCCCTTGCAGGCGGCGTGCGCCGTCGACACGCGACGGATCATGTTCGATAGCCCAGCGGAATCGGCGCGACGCGCGGCCGAGACCGAAGGCAGCTCAATCGATGGAGATCAGGAGGCGGGAGGCGCGCGCGGCTGGAACGCGTGGCTTGCCGATTCCAGATGGAGGAATTCGGCGTCGGTGGTGCGGTAGAGCAGCTCGACCGCCTCCGGCAAATGCAGCAGAGGCGGCGTCGCGAACACGACCGTGCCCGCCATCGCGACCAATGCGCAGATCGCGCAATTATCGTCGCCCGGCTGCTCGCGGTCGGGCTTTGTCGGTGATTGCTTCTGGACCGCCGCGCTGTCGGGCGACGCAATGCTCTCGGCAGTCCCCTTGGCAGTTCCCTTGGCGCTGTCGGCGAGCTGCGACTGCGCCAGCGGCGCGGCCTGCGCGAACCAGTGGCTGTGGCCGAACGTCAGCGCGAACTGCACCAGCATCGCGAACATCGCGAGCCGGGCGCCGTGCCTGATATTCGAGCGAAACCACTTCATCTTGAAACGCACCTCACACCGCGAGGCACCGCGATGTTATAATATAACATCGCAAGAGCTGGGAGCGGATGTCAACCGGGAGAGGACCCCTGCGTGCGGCCGGCCGCACAATGTGTCGTTCAGGCAACTGCAGAGATAGAGATCGAATTGAGTTCGACCAACAGAGACGCTCTCTCCGTTCCCTCCCCCCTTGTGGGGGAGGGAACGCACCGCCGTTGCGGCGCCAGGCGAGGTTCATCTCTCAGGAGTCTATCGCCCCTCGCGCACCCAGGTCGCGGCAAACGCGCCGAGCAGCAGCAGAAGCCCGATCAGGCCGGCGAAGATCGGCAGCACGCCGACGCCCTTCACGACGCTGGCGTCGCGCATGCGCACGCCCATCCAGCCGTCGCCGGCGAAGACGCTGGTCGAGCGCACCGGCACGATGCGCGGCAGCTCGACGCTGGAGCCATCCGCGATCCGCACTGAATTGCCGCCGGTCGCCTGCGTCAGCGGCTTCAACGTCTCGGTGGTGGAGGTGACTTCCGAAAACTCCTTCGGATTGGTCGGGCCGACATTGATCAGCGCCTTCAGCGTGCCGTCGGTCGCCTGCCACAGGCCGAGCTCGCTCGCCGGCAGGCTGGCGCGCCACTCGCCGGGATCGCCGGGGCTGAGCGTCAGGTCGTGCGCGACGCCGGAGGGTGAGGTCACGCTCACCGGCTGCACGCTGTCTCCCATGGTCTGGCGCACCACCACGAGGTCCTTGCCCTGCACCTGCAGGCGCAGCGCTTCCTCGTCGAGGTCCGGCTGCTTCATCAGCCAGTGCGACATCCGCCTGAGCAGATCGAGATGCGGGCCGCCGCCCTCATAGCCGCGCGCCCACAGCCAGATGTGGTCGGTCAGCAGCAAGGCGACGCGGCCTTCGCCGAAGCGCGACAGGAACAACAGCGGCTTGCCGTCCGCGCCCGTCATCACGGGCGGGTTGACCGAATTGCGGGTGTCGACGGTGCGGAAGAAGCGGCTCCAATGCGGCGGCTCGAACGCCGCGCCCTCCAGCCCGCGCGTGACGGGATGGCGTTTGCCGATGTCGGAGAGGTGCGCATAGAACGGCTTCTCGGTGACGCCGACCGGCTCGGCGGGCAGCACCGTGTCGAGCGGCGTGCGCCAGATGCTGGTGTTGGAAGCATAGTCGGGACCGGCCGAGACCAGCACGGCGCCGCCCGAGCGCACGTAGCGCGCGATGTTGTCGAAATAGGCGATCGGCAGCACGCCCTGGCGCGCGTAGCGATCGAAGATGATCAGCTGGAATTCGTTGATGTGCTGCTGGAACAGCTCGCGGGTTGGAAACGCGATCAGCGACAGCTCGTTGATCGGCGTGCCGTCCTGCTTCTCCGGCGGACGCAGAATGGTGAAATGCACGAGGTCCACGCTGGCGTCCGACTTGAGCAGGTTGCGCCAGGTACGCTCGCCGGAATGCGGCTCGCCGGAGACCAGCAGCACGCGCAGCTTGTCGCGCACCCCGTCGATGGCGACCACGGCGCGGTTGTTCACCGGGGTCAATTCTCTTTCGAGCGGCGAGGCCTCGATCTCGACGATGTTCGGGCCGGCATGTTTGATCTCGACGTCGACGCTCGCGCTCTGGCCGCTCGAAAGCGTTCGCTCGTTGATGACCTCGCCGTCGCGGCGGACCGTGACCTTGGCGCGCTCGCCGGTGACGCCCTGGTCGTCGAGCTTGTAGCTGATGGTCTGGGTCTGGCCGACGATGCCGAAGCGCGGCGCCGCGGTGATGGCGATGCGGCGATCGCGCTCGTCCTTCTGACCGGTGATCAGGGCCTGCACCGGCGCCTGGAAGCCGAGCGCGGCGGCGTTGGCCGGAATATCGTGCACGCGGCCGTCGGTGATCAGGAACGCACCGGCGACGCGGTCGACCGGCACGTCCGACAGTGCGGAGGCGAGGGCGCCGAACAGCTTGGTGCCGTCGGTCTCGCCATCGGCCTGTCCGGCTTCGACGACGCGCACCTCCAGCCCCTTGATCTTCTTCAAGGCGTCGACCAGCGCCTCCTGCGCCTTCGCGGCTTCCTGGTTGCGCTTGCCGAAATTCTGGCTCGGGCTCTTGTCGACGACGACGGCGGCCACCGAAGTGAGGGGATCGCGGTCCTCGCGCGTGAAGGAGGGATTGGCGAGCGCCAGCAGGAACAGCGCCAGCGCAGCGACGCGCACGGCCGCGCCGCGCGCCCGCGCAAGCAGCAGCACGATGGCGATGACCACGATCGCAGCGAGCGCGATCCACAGGACGATCGCAGGGACAAGCGGCGTAAAGGCGATGCCGTAGTTCATCTCGATCCTATTGCCCCAGCCGTTCGATCAGGGCCGGTGCGTGCACCTGGTCGGCCTTGTAGTTGCCGGTCAGCGTGTACATCACGATGTTGACGCCGGCGCGGTAGGCGAATTCGCGCTGCCGCGGCTCGCCGGGCGTGAGCGGCAGCATCGGCTGGCCGTCGGGACGCAGCGCCCACGCGCCCGCGAGGTCGTTGGAGGTGATGATGATCGGCGAGACGCCGTCGCCGCCGCGCGCGGGGCGTTGTGCGCTTTCGTCGTCGTCCTCGCGCGGCAGCGCCTCGACCCAGGTCTGTCCCGAGTTGAACCGGCCGGGGAAGTCGCGCAGCAGGTAAAAGGTCTTGGTCAGCACGTGCTCGCGCGGTACCGGCTCGAGCTCGGGCACGTCGAGCGAGGACAGGATCTCGCGCAGGGTCTGCATGCCCGGGGTCTGCGAGGCCCCGTTGTCGCCGGGCGGCGCCTCGATTGCATCGCGGGTGTCGAAGATCACGGTGCCGCCCTGCTTCATATAGGCGTCGATCTTGTTGATCGCGTCCTGCGGCGGTTTCGGCTGGCCCGGCACGATCGGCCAGTAGATCAGCGGGAAGAAGGCGAGCTCGTCGTGCGCTGGATCGACACCGACGGGATCGCCGGCCTCGAGCGCAGTGCGCTGCGCCAGGAACAGCGTCAGGCCGGACATGCCGGCCTTGACGATGGAATCGACGTCGGCATTGCCGGTGATGACATAGGCGAGGCGGGTCTGCGAGGTCGACTTCATCGCGAACTCGTCGGCAGCGCTGTCGGCGCGCGACGGCGTCGGCGAGAGAACCGCGACGCCTGCGAGCACGAGCCCGAGCAGGATCATCGCGGGCGCGGTGCGGCGGCGCAGCAGCGCGGCGAGACCGCCGCCGAGCAGTGCGACGATGATGGCGTCGATCAAGAACAGCGCGAGCGAGGTCGACAGCAGCCAGCCGCGCAGGTCGCGCGGCTCGGCATTTGTATAAGTCGCGTGCTTGGCGCGCAGGCTCGCGGTGTTGAGGGCTGCGATGCGGTCGGCATTGGCGAGCGTGTTCACGGCGAGCGGTCCTTCTGCCGGACCGTAGAAGCCGGGCGGATGGTCCGGCGTGGCGCGGTCGCGATAGTCAGCTGTCAGCGGCTTGGCGGTGGCGGGCGGCGGCCCGAACGCGCCGAAACCGTCCAGCATGTGCAGTGGCGCCAGCGTCTCGGTGCTGGCCTCGCCGGCAACGCCGGCGCCGGGCTTGGCGGTGTAGCCGGACATCTCGACGACACGCCTCAGCATTTCGACGAAGGTGCCGGACATCGGTAAGTCAGACCAGCGCATGTCGGCGCTGACATGGAACAGGCTGACGATGCCCTTGCCGCGATGCTCGCCGGTCACGAGCGGCGTGCCGTCCTCGAGCGAAGCCCAGCTCTTGGTGGCGAGCACCGCATCCGGCTCGGCCAGGACCTGGCGGCTCACGGTGACGTCCTTGGGGACGGCGACGCCGGCAAACGGACCGTCGGCGGCGAAGCTGGCGAGATGCTGCGGCTTCTCCCAGGTGAGGCTGCCGCCGAGCGTGCGGCCGCCCTTGCGCAGCTTGACCGGCACGAGATCGTCTTCGGCCTGCGCCAGCCGGGGACCGGCGAACCGCACCAGCACGCCGCCCTGGTCGATCCAGGCGTTGAGGCGCTCGCGCAATTCGGGCGCGACGGTGCCGACATCGGCGAGGATGATCATCGGCAGCTTCTGGTCCAGGAATTGGGTGATGCCCTGCTGCGGCGAGCCCTTGTCGGCGAGCCGCACGTCGGCAAACGGCGCCAGTGCGCGCGTGAGGTAGAAGGTCGGCGCCAGCAGTGGCTGCGCGGTTTCGCTGGTCGAGCCGGAGACGATGCCGATGGCGCGGCGGCGCCAGCGCTTGTCGAGCAGCTGCACCGCGCCGGCCGAATGCTCGCCAGAAATCTCGAGCCGGGAGATGTCGTTGCGCAGCTCGACCGGCAGGTCGAACGCCGCCTCGGTCTCCTTGTCCTGCGGTCCAAAGGTGAAGCGCGCCTCGCCGATCGGCGAGGCCTTCTGGTCGAGGGCGCGCACGGTGCCGGTGGCAATGCCGCTGTCGGTGCGCAGCACCTTCACCGTCATCTTCGCAGCCGCGTTCTCCGCCGCGACCAGCGCCAGCGGGGAGGAGGTGCCGCCTTCGAACACCGTCAAGCTGCGATCCCCCAAGGTCTTGCCGAGTCCGGCCACGAACTCTTCGCCGCGGCCGGTGTCGACGCCATCAGACAGCCAGGCGATCTCGCAATCGCCGGTTGCTTTGAGGAAACGATCGATCGCGGTGAGGGTTTCAACACGCTCGATCGAATAGGGCTTGGGCACGATCTGTCGCAGGGCAACGCGCGCCGCCCCAGCGGGCATCAGCGTGATGTCGCGGTTCGGCTCCGACAGCGGCACCAAAGCGATGGCGCGCCGGTCGTTGTCGGCGTTCGCGATCAGCTCGTCCGCCGCCCTGATCCTGGTGTCCCAGTTCGAGGCAGCGCTCCAGCCGTCGTCGAGCATGATCATCAGCGGCGCCTTGCTGGCGGCCAGGCCCGTCTGCGGATTCCAGATCGGGCCGGCGGCGGCGAAGATCACCAGCGCGGCGGCAAGCAGGCGCAATGCGGTCAGCCACCATGGCGTGCGCGACGGAGTCTCTTCCCTCGGCGCGATCTCGAACAACAGGCGCGTCGGCGGAAACTCGACGCGGCGCGGACGCGGCGGCATCACACGGAGCAGCCACCACAGCACCGGAAGGCTGACAAGGCCGATCAGCAGCAGCGGTTCGGTGAAAGCGAGCGGCAATCCCATCATGCGGCCGGCCCCGCTTTGATCGACGTGGTGCGGGCGCCCGATTTGCTCACCTGCATGCCGGCATGGAGGAACAGCAGGAGCTCGGCGGCCGAGCGGTCGGTCGCGTGCGTCGTGAACAGCCAGTCGAGCTTGTTGGTCTCGGCGCGGATCTGGTCGCGGTGCAGCGCGAGCCGCGCGGTGTAATCCTGCGCCCAGCTTTCGGCGCGGCCGGCGGTGATCACGCCAAAGCCTTCTGGCTCGACGAACTCGACGCGACCGGAATAGGGGAAGCTCTCTTCGGCGGGATCGACGATCTGCACCAGCGTGCCATGCGCGCCGGAGCCGGAGAGCCCGGCGAGCGTCGCCCTGATCTCAGATATAGGCGACCAGAAATCCGACAGCACGATGGTTTCGGCCAGCGCCGCGGGCACGAAGGAGGGCGGCAGGCTCAACCTGTCGGCATCGTCATGCAGCATCGCCTGCGCCATCTTGTCGATGACGCTGCGGCTCGCGGTCGGTGCCATCAAGCCGGGAATGCCGACGCGCTCGCCGCCCGCGACCAGCAGCTCAGCCAGCGCGAAGGCGACGATCAGCGTGCGCTCGAGCTTGGACTCGCGCGCGGTCTTCGAGGCGAAGGCCATCGAGGGCGAACGGTCGGGCCAAATCCAGACCGTGTGCGACGCCTCCCATTCAAGCTCGCGGACATAGAGATGGTCGTCGCGCGCCGACCTCCGCCAGTCGACGTTCTGCGACGGTTCGCCCGAGACGAAGCGGCGGTACTGCCAGAAATTCTCGCCGGAGCCGGCGCGGCGTCGTCCGTGCAGGCCGTGAATGACGTTGGCGGCAATGCGACGGGCCTCGAGCACAAGGCGCGGCAAGGAAGCGGCGAGCGTACGGCTTTCGCCATCGGCACGTCGGATCGCGATGATCTCCTTCGCCGTGTGCCCGTTCTCTGCTGCCATCAACCGATCCGCGTCTTCAACTGCTTGATCACGTCGGGAATCGTCCGGCCTTCGGCGCGCGCCTGGAACGTCAGCGCCATGCGGTGCTTCAGCACCGGCTCGGCGAGATCGAGCACGTCGTCGATCGAGGGCGCCAGACGTCCGTCGATCAGCGCGCGTGCGCGCACCGCAAGCATCAAGGACTGGCTGGCGCGCGGGCCGGGGCCCCAGGCGATGAACTTGCCGGCCTCGCCGGCGTCAGGTCCCGGACGCGCCGAGCGCACCAGCGACAAAATGGCTTCGACGACGGAATCGCCGACCGGCAGGCGGCGCACCAGCCGCTGCGCCGTGATGAGTGCATCCGCAGTCATCGATCCCTTCGCCAGCGTCTCCTCGGCGCCTGTCGTCTCGAACAGGATGCGGCGCTCGGCGTCGCGATCGGGATAGTCGACGTCGATCTCCATCAGGAAGCGATCGAGCTGTGCTTCGGGCAGCGGATAGGTGCCTTCCTGCTCCAGCGGGTTCTGCGTCGCCAGCACGTGGAACGGCTTCGGCAGATCGTGCCGTGCGCCGGCGACGGTGATGTGCTGCTCCTGCATCGCCTGCAGCAGCGCCGACTGCGTGCGCGGGCTGGCGCGATTGATCTCGTCGGCCATCAACAGCTGCGCGAACACGGGACCCGCGATGAAGCGGAACGAGCGCTTGCCGGCCGTGCTCTCGTCCAGCACTTCGGCGCCGAGAATGTCCGACGGCATCAGGTCGGGCGTGAACTGGATGCGCTTGGCGTCGAGCCCGAGCGTGACGCCGAGCGTTTCGACCAGTTTGGTCTTGGCGAGACCGGGCACACCGATCAGCAGCGCGTGGCCGCCGGAGAGGATGGTGACCAGCGTGTTCTCGATCACGCGATCCTGGCCGAAGATCACCGATGCGATCGCGTCCTTCGCCGCACGAATCTGACCCGATACCTGCTCGGCCGAACGAACGACGCCGTCTTCGAGTTTCTCGACACTTTCCGCCATACGCTCGCTCCTTCAGCCTGCAACGCGGTTTTCCTGCGTCGTCAAACGACCGCATCAACTTTGCATCATGGCCCTATGCTAAACTTGCAGGAACGCCATGTATTCGTTGAATTAACCTATCCCCACCTTATCGGCTTCGGGTTATGTACGGCATCACGAAGTGGAGACCTCCACACCGGACTTACCCGGGGTGGAACCGTATAGTTACGTACAACGTAGACCTGCACCAATCGTGCCAAATGACAAAGTCAGGGCAAACCATGGCGAACCAAGGGCAGAGCGCCGATCGCGGTCTTGAAGGGCTGACTGCCGCCGCCCAAAGTGCTGCCAAGGCCGAAGGCGCCAAAAAAGGCCTGCCTCCGGTCCACCTGTGGAATCCGCCGTTCTGCGGCGATCTCGACATCCGAATCGCGTCCGATGGTACTTGGTTCTACATGGGCACGCCAATCGGCCGCCACGCGCTGGTCCGCCTGTTCTCGACCATCCTCAAGCGCGAGGGCGACAAGCATTTCCTCGTCACGCCGGTGGAGAAGGTCGGCATCCGCGTCGACGACGCGCCGTTCATGGCGGTCGAGATGCTGAAGCACGGCGAGGGCAACCAGCGCGTGCTCAGCTTCCGCACCAATGTCGACGATTGGGTCACCTGCGATGCCGCGCACCGGCTGCGCTTCGAGCAGGCGGCGGACGGCGGGCTGACGCCGTACTTGCATGTGCGCGCCGACCTCTGGGCCAAGGTCACCCGCGCGCTCTATTACGATCTTGTTGACATGGGCGAGGAGCGGATGGTCGATGGCCAGCCGATGTTCGGCGTCGAATCATCGGGCGAATTCTTTCCCATGGCCGATGCGGAGCAGGTGAGGGCCGCGCTTTGAATTTGAACAAGCCTATCCTGACGAGCGAGCCGGTCGCGATGGCGGCCGCGGATTTCTTCGCCCGCTCGAAGGCGAAGCTCGGCTTCGACGTTCCGCCCGGCCTCTACGATCCCAACATCATCCCGGCGTCCGGCGATCCCGGCACCGACAAGATGCTCGAGATCGTCGCGCGCGAGCAGCCGGTGCGTCCCGCCGCGGTCCTGATCGCGGTGGTCGATCATCCCGAGCCGACCATCCTGCTGACGCAGCGCTCGGCCCATCTCAACGATCACGCCGGTCAGATCGCCTTTCCCGGCGGCAAGATCGACGCGACCGATTCCTCGCCGCTCGACGCCGCGCTGCGCGAGGCCGAGGAAGAGGTCGGGCTGTCCAGAGAGTTCGTCGAGCCGATCGGCTATCTCGATCTCTACGGCACCGCGTTCGGCTTCCGCATCCTGCCGACGGTGGCGAGGGTGCGGCCGGGTTTTCAGCTGACGATCAACCATTCCGAGGTTGATGACGCATTCGAAGTGCCGCTATCCTTCCTGATGAATCCGGTGAATCACCAGGTGCACAGCAAGGAATTCCGCGGCATGGAGCGGTTTTATTATGCCATGCCGTTTGCCGAGCGTTACATCTGGGGGGCGACGGCCGGGATGCTGCGTGTGCTGTATGAGCGGATCTATTCGTCATGATCCGGCCGGTTCTGACCGAGATCGGAATCTTCCTCATTCCCTTTGCCGTCTATGCGCTGTTCCTGGCCGCCACGCGATCCGGCCTGTTCGTGCAATCGTCCTGGCCGATCACCGTCGTCGCGCGCCTGATCCTGGTGGCGCTCGTGCTCGTCATCGCCGGCCTGATTGGCCTTGCGCATTTCTCCGGCGCCGCGCCGAACTCGACCTACATTCCCGCCCATATCGAGAACGGCAAGCTCGTGCCGGGCAGGGAAAGCTGAAAAGGACAAGGGCCGGACGATGAGCGCGGAGCCGATACTTGCTGGTGCGCCCTGGCTGACCGCAGGCGGGACGGCGCGCGTCCTGCAACTGCTCAACGCTGACGGCGAGGAGGCGCGCGTCGTCGGTGGTACCGTGCGCAACGCGCTGCTCGGCCTGCCGCCGGGCGATTTGGACATCGCGACCACGGCGCTGCCGGACGAGGTGGTGCGCCGGGCCAAGGCTGCGGGGATCAAGAGCGTGCCGACCGGCATCGACCACGGCACCGTCACGCTGGTGATCGACGGCGCGCCTTACGAAGTCACGACGCTGCGCGAGGACACCGAAACCTTCGGCCGCAAGGCCAAGGTCGCGTTCGGCCGCGACTGGGTGAAGGACGCCGAGCGGCGTGACTTCACCATGAACGGCCTGTCGGTCGATGCGAGCGGCGTGGTCTACGACTACGTCGGCGGCATCGCCGATGCCAGGGCGCGGCGCGTTCGCTTCATCGGCGATCCCGATCAGCGCATCGCCGAGGATTATTTGCGCATCCTGCGCTTCTTCCGCATCCATGCCGCCTTCGGCGCCGGCGAGCCGGATCGCGACGGCTACCTCGCCTGCATCCGCGGCCGCGCTGGCCTTGCGGCCCTTTCGGCGGAGCGCGTGCGCATGGAGATGCTGAAGCTGCTGGTGGCATCAGGCGCATCTGCCGCCGCGCTTGCGATGACTGATGCCGGCCTGCTGCAAGCCCTGATCGGCGGCGTCGCCTATACCGCGCCGCTGAGCGCGATGATCGCGATCGAGCGCGCGCTCGATCTGCCGGCTAGCCCCACGCGGCGCCTCGCCGCGTTGACCGTGGCCGTCACCGAAGACGCCAAGCGTGTTGCCACGCGCCTCAGGCTCTCCAATGCGGAAACCAAGGCGCTGGATTCGATGGGCCATCGCTGGTGGCGCTTCGCCGCCATGGACGAGGCGCGTGCACGGCGACTGCTCTACCGGCTCGGCCCCGAGCGCTATCACGATCGCGTGTTGCTGGCCTGGGCGCGGAGCGTCAACGACGCGAATTCGTCGCGCTGGCGCGCGCTCGCGGAGCTGCCGCAGCGCTGGATTGCGCCGAAATTTCCGCTGAAGGCCGCCGACTTCATCGCGCGCGGCCTGGCGGAAGGACCCGTGCTCGGACACGTGTTGACGCTTGCCGAGGACGCTTGGCTTGCGGCGGATTTTCCACTAGAGGAAGCCGCACTCGCCGCCATCGCCGATCAAGCAACCGCACGCGCCACTCGCGAGAAACATTGACGATCGTCTCAGGCTTCGCCGACATCTCGATTTTCCAGCTGCTGCTGGTCGCGATGATGGCGTTGTTTGCTTCGATCATCGGTGGTCTTGCCGGTTACGGCACCGGCGCCCTGATGCCCCTGGTGCTGGTGCCGCTGGTCGGTGCCGAGCCGGTGGTGCCGATCATCGCGATATCAGCACTGTTCACCAATTCCAGCCGCGCCGTGGCCTATCTCCGCTACGCCGATCGGCGCCGTGCGCTGATCGTGCTCGCCTGCGCCGCGCTGACGACCGCGCTCGGCGCCTATGGTTACACCCGTCTCACCAATGCCGGCGCCGCGATCGTGATCGGCACCATGCTGATCCTGAGCGTGCCGCTGCGCCGCATGCTGCGGCGGCGCGCGGTCAGGATCGGCGACGCCGGCCTTGCCGCGGGCTCGGTCGGCTACGGCGTGCTGGTCGGCGGCACCTCGGGCTCGGGCGTGATCCTGCTCTCGCTCCTGATGGCCGCGGGCCTCGAAGGCGCCGCCGTGATCGCGACCGACGCGATGATTTCGCTCGGCACCGGCCTGATCAAGATCTCGGTGTTCGGCCTCGCCGGCGCCGTCACCGCGCAGGTGCTCGCCTTCGCACTCCTGATCGGCGGCATCGCCATCCCCGGCGCGTTCCTGGCCAAGGCCTTCGTCGAGCGGATGCCGGTGCACATCCACGCCGCGATCCTCGACGTCGCCGTGATCACCGGCGGGCTGGTGATGATCTCGGCGGCGGCGAGGCAGCTGATTGCTTAGACGGCAGCGGGTGCCAGGACGCGCAGGCGATGCCCGTCCGGATCGAGCGCAACAAAGGTGTGCCCGAACGGCATCGCGGTCGGCGGCTGCGCGATCCTGACGCCGCGGGTGGTCCACGCCTCACAGGTCGCGCGCACGGCCTCCGCATCTGGCGCCGTCCACGAGATCTCGCTGCTGCCGGCCTCCGAAGCAGAAGGAGGCACGACGGCGTCCCGCTGCCACAGGCCCAGCATGGTGCCGTTCCCGAGCGGAAGAACCACGAACTTGGGAGATGATTGCGCGACGGGGCACCCCAGCAGCGTCTGATAGAAGGCGGAGCTCGCTTGCGCGTCGGCGACATAGAGCACCACGAGGTTGAAATCGGCCATTTGCATCTCCTGTTCGGCTTGACGATGGCCGACGCTTAACTGACGGTGCTGACAGTTTCTGTCAGCATGATCAGGACTCACTCATGCCTTCCTGCTGCTTCCACTCCTGCAGCAAGTCGGTGCGGCGTCGTGGGTAGCGCCGCTCCGTGAGCGTGATCGACAGGATCCGGTCGGTGCGGAAATGGCGGAAGTCGTCACGGTTCTCGCACCAGGCGGCCACCATGCGTACGGAATCGAAGAACCCGAGCGCGATCGGCCAGATCGTGCGATGGGTGCGATTGTCCCGTTCGTCGCAATAGGTGATGCGCAATTTGCGCTCCGTGCGGATCGCGGCCCTGATGACAGGCAATTCGGTATCGCCTGCCGCCGGATCACGGCGAGCGACCATCAGGCTGGAGGTTTCCAGGCTCCGCTGCAGGTCATCGGGCAGCACGGCGGCGATCTTTGCGAGTGCGTTCCTCGCCGCCTTGCCGAGCGGCTCATCCGGCTGTGCCGCAACCCATCGACCGCCCAGCACGAGCGCTTCGATCTCCTCTTCCGAGAACATCAAAGGCGGCAACATGAATCCCGGCCGCAGCACGTAGCCGATTCCGGCCTCGCCATCGATATGGGCCCCTTGGCCCTTCAGCGTCTCGATGTCCCGATAGATCGTCCGGAGCGAGACGCCGAGTTCCTCGGCCAGCCGGCCTGCCGCGACCGGCCGACGATGGCTGCGCAAGAGCTGGATCACATCAAGAAGGCGTTGAGCGCGCGACATGCCGGCTCGTATCACGCCATGCTGCCAGATCCTGTCAGCATCGGCCGCCAACTCGCCCAAACTGAAGCCGTGCAACTCGTGTTGCTGTCGCCGATGATCGGGGCCTCTTACACGTCCTGTTCCGCGAGAAGCCGCTTTATTGCCGGTCCGCCCGTGGCTAGTCTGGACTCGATGCGTTCGCTTAGTCCGGGAGGATGACAGGATGCGGGCAGTGATCATCGGCGCAGGAATGGGCGGGCTGATGACGGCATTGGCGCTGCGGCAGTCCGGCGTGTTCGCATCGGTCGATGTCTACGAGCAGACGAAGGTGCCCAGCACCGCAGGCGCCGGGTTGAACATCCCGCCCAACGGGGCGCGGATCTGTCGCTGGCTCGGCGTCGATCTCGATGGCGGCGATCCCAAGGGGCCCGATGGCGCGATCGACGGCGGCCGTGCGGCCATTCTGGAATCGACGCGGCAGTTCAACGCGGATGGCAGCGTGACCAGGCGGCCGTTCGATCATGTCACCGCCGCGGGCGACGGCGCCGGGTTTCATCACATGCACCGGCTCGATCTGTTGATGTGCCTCTACAAGCGGGTGTTCGAATTCGGTCCTGACAGCGGCGCGCGATGCCCCATCACCGTGCATATGGACAGCCGGCTGACGCAGTTGCGTCAGACTGGCGGCGAGGTGACGGCAACCTTTTCGAATGGCCAGACCGCCACGGCAGAGGTGCTCGTGGGGGCTGACGGCATCAACTCCGCCACGTTGCAGCTGGCGTGGCCCAACCCCCGCCCCAGGCGCTGGACCGAGGTGACATGCTTCCGCGGACTCATTCCGCGGGCGGTGGTCGCTGCGCTTCGCAAGGCGGACGGCAGGGCGCTGGACAACAATCCCATCGATTCCTTCAGCATGGACCGCCATCGCAACGACAAGAGCGGGGCGACGACGTATTGGGTGCGCGGCGGCGAGTTGTTGAACGTGTGGATCGCCCGCTACGAGCCCGACTCTGCCGCTTTCGAGCAGGAGGAGGGCGACTGGTTTCCAGTCGGTCGGGAGGAGATCGTTCGCGAGGTGGGCGAGGCATTCGCCGGGCACCCCAGCAGAAGTGACCTGCTGGCTCTGGCCGGCGCGATCGTTCGTCCGACGAAGTGGGGCCTCTACGATCGCGATGCGCTCGAAACCTGGGTGCAGGGCCGCATCTGTCTGCTCGGGGACGCGGCGCATCCGATGCTTCCCACCTTCGGCCAGGGCGCCGCGCAGTCCTTCGAGGACGCCGCGGCGCTCGGCTCCGCCTTCGCCCTGCACAAGAGCGACGTGGCGACAGCGCTGCTGCACTACGAACGCGTGCGGCATTACCGCGCCACCCGCTTCCAGCTCGGCTCCAAATTCGCCTTCGATCACTTGCGGGCGAGGGACACCGCCGAGCAGAAGGCGCTGCTGGAGACGCTCGACGAGCGGGTGAGTCCGGCCTTCGCCCACGACAAGCGTGGCGGCGAGGACGATTCCTGGATCTATGCCTACGATGCCCGCACGATCGGCATCGAGCTGCCGCCCAAGAGATTGGGGCCCTGGGACTTCCGCCGCGCGGCCAAGGCCAGTTACGCTGCGATCACCCGCACGCTGTGGACGCCGGCGGCTCCCGCCAGGAATTCGCGCCCCGTCACGCGCGCCGAGGTCGCCCGGCACAACACCAGAGACGATTGCTGGGTCATCATCCGGGGAAGAGTCTACGACATCACCGAGTGGGCGCCGCATCATCCCGGCGGCGCCGGCATCGCCCGGATGTATGCCGGCAAGGAAGCCACCGCCGAATTCGGCGACTACCACAGTGCCGAGGCCGTCGCGCACATGGCTCATTTCTGCATCGGCGACCTCGTCGAGGCTGCAGGCGCCTTGCCATGACCGGACGGGCGAAGGCCACGCGGCGTTAGCTTGCGCTGCGCGCAAACTTCAATATCGTTGGCACTCCTCCCATCCCACGACCCATCTCCTCAGGAAGCAACCCCATGAATCCGATCTCGGCGCCGGGCGGGAGCAATCGCCCTCCAGGGAAGATCGACATCCCCTCTGCCTGGCTGGGCGCGGAGATGAAGGCCCATCCCGAGCGATGGCTGGTGTCGCTTACGGCGAGCGAGATCGCGGAGCTCGAAAATGCGGCTGAGTCCTGTCTTGGTCGGAACAAGAATATCGCCGAGATCACAAAAGAGAGCTTCCCGCTTCCGCAGCTCGGTGCGCATCTGGAAGAGCTCAAGACCAGGCTCCTGACTGGCCTCGGTTTCGAACTCATCCGCGGCCTTCCGGTAGAGAACTACAGCCAGGAGTTCGCGGCGACGATCTTTTGCGGGGTGGGCGCGCATCTGGGATCGGCGCGATCGCAAAACGCCGCGGGCCACATTCTCGGCCACGTTCGCGACACCGGTGCCGATGCGAGGGACCCGAACACACGTATCTATCAGACGTCTGAACGGCAGACGTTCCACACGGATTCGTCCGACGTGGTCGGCCTGTTATGCATTCGCGAGGCGATGGAGGGAGGGGATTCGCTCCTCGTCAGCACCTCGACCATCTACAACGAGATGCAGGCAAGACGTCCCGACCTTGCCGCTCTCCTGTTCGAGCCGATCGCGACCGACCGGCGCGGCGAGGTGCCGGAGAACGAGAAGCCCTATCTCGAAATCCCGGTGCTGAATTGGCATGCGGGCTTCCTGACCGGCTTCTATCAGCGCCAATATATCGACAGCGCGCAGCGCTTCCCCGATGCGCCGAGGCTGACGCCTGATCGCGTCGAGGCGCTCGATCTGTTCGACGCGCTCGCAAACGATCCCAATCTGCATGTCAGCATGCGGCTGCGGCCCGGTGACATGCAGTTCGTCTACAATCATGCCCTGCTGCATGACCGGACCGGATTCCGCGATTGGCCCGATGCAGGCCGGAAGCGTCATTTGCTGCGCTTGTGGCTCAGCATGGCAGGTGACCGGCCGCTGCCCGATTGCTTCAGGCAGCGCTATGGCTCGATCGAGGTCGGCAACCGCGGCGGCATCATCGTCAAAGGAACCAGCCTGAACGTTCCGCTGGACTGACGGTCGAAGTCACATGCGCTCTTCCGCAGAATATTTCCGCATCGCGCCTTCGTGAAAATGTTCGACCTCTCCGTCCAGATGCACCCAATGATGTTTCGACTGCTCGAACACCGATAACGTGGGCGCCGGGAAGTCAGGTGCGGCCAAGGCGCCGACGGCAACGCCGATCATCGATGGCAGCGCATCCGCCTTCCAGTAGACCGTCGAACCGCACGTGGGGCAAAAATAACTGCGCACCTTGCGACCGCTATCGCCGATGCGGACGAATTCCGTGGCCGCGCCGGAAATCTCGACAGTGTCGATCGCGTAGAATGCCCCGACGCCGAATGGCGCGCCGGTCCGTCTCTGGCAGGCGAAACAATGGCATGCGGCAACCAGCTTCGACTGATCTCGCGCTGTGAGCTCGAGAGCACCGCAAAGGCATTGGGCGTCGGCCATGGTGGATTCTCCGTCGAGCCGGTCAGGTGAAATTGAATTGTGGGGAGAGGCGCGGGCCGGAGCGCAATCAAAGCGACCGGCGGCATCAGCGGCGCGACCCGATCAAAGCATCAAGGGAGCGCGGGCACAAAGCACAATACGCCTCGCTACGGCCCTCGACCAGTGAAAAGATCGAACAGCACGATTTTGCTGCCGATTAGCCCTGCCATTCAGAGGCTCGAGCCTATCCGGAAACACAGCGGCAATCTATGCTTGCCGGAAGTGCGCTGCTCGCGTCCAATGCCTATGGTTGCCTTCGGGTTGACGATGTCCGCTGGTTTGCCGTCGTCGACGGAGAAGCGGACATCGGATATGCCGGAGCTGGACGCGCTGGTCTGGCCCGGATGCGACGTTAGCCGAGCCTACTCGTCGTCTTCTTCCTCTTCCTCATCATCATCATCTTCTTCCTCCTCATCGTCCTCTTCCACCTGAATGAGGGTGGCGAGTGGCAGCGTCTCGCGGAAGAGGTCGCCTTCCATGCCCATCCAGATGCAGAGCACGTCGTCGTCCTTGACCTCCGCGACCGTCAGCGGCTGGCCGCCCGATTTCAGCATGACGATATCGCCGGCTTTCAATTCCATGGATTGTCCTTTCGCGTTTGATCGGCCCGCATGCGAAGCTAGCAATTTGTCATGACAGGTCGAACACGGCCGCTCGGGCGAGGCGAGCGGACGCGTGCGCCAGCTCATCCGTCGCAAGTTACACGCCGGCCGCCATTCCGAAGCGTCCGAGCCCGGGCAGCTTGAGCGCGGGACGCCTGATGTCGACCCCGAGGACCGCGCCGAAGAAGTTGATCTCCAGTCCCTCGATCCAGCCGGCCTTGAGGCCGACAAATCCGGCAAGAGAGGCGTAGACGCCCGTGCCTGACGGCAACAGGCCGAACCATTTGCCCGTATACGGGAAGTCCTTGCCGATTGCCGTCGGGGGAAGGACGGCGCGCAGCTCGGGAACGGAATCCAGTGCAGCCTGCACGAAGGTGTTCGAGTTGGGACCCGGCCAGGCGCTGTAATCTCCATAGGCACGGAACCTGTAGGTTTCGATCACGTGCCGGATCTTGGGGATGAGCGCCTCGGCGCGCTCGCCCTCGAGCGCCACGATCGTCTCGGGCCCGGCGCCAAACCACCGCCCGTCCGGCGCGAAGCCGTTGGTGCGGATCGGGTCGCCCCACGCCGTATAGTCGTAGCGCGTGTAGGCCGACGCATTCTTCTCCTTGACCACGATCCAGCTGTGAACGGCAAAGATGCCGCGCCATCTCACCGTGCGTGCCGCAAACACCCGGATGACGGCGTCGGGATGAGCCGCGCTGGCTGCAGCAGGCCGGCGCTGGAGCGGTCGGCCGTCTGCCAATTGCCGCGGTCATCGGCCAGCCACCAATATCTCGCGGCAGAGGCGGCGAGCGGGGCGAAGAGGAGGAACAGAAAGACGAGCAAGGGCTTCTTCAAGGGAGCGGTACGGCGGGAGGTTCGACGAACATATAGGTGGCGTGAATGCCGCCGCCATAGCCGCCTCGAAGGCCATTGGTTCCGTACGACATCATCGCCCACGCGAGCCGGTTGTTCCGTTGGCCGCACCAGGACTGGAGGACGCGCATGGATATCAAAGAGGCCTCGGCCATGACGGAAGCTTCCGGCTTGACGGATGACGACGGCAAGGTGGAGCAGGCTCGCGCTCGGAAGCCGGTCTCCGGAGACGCCGCGCTGCGCTTGGCCGACCAATTGCGCGAGCTGACGGTCAAGGCGCCCTTGAGGTCGCTCCTTGTCGCGTTTCTCCTCGGACGCTGGATCGCGCGCCGCCGCTAGTCCTGGAGCTTCCGCGCAGCTGCTTCAGAGATGGTGTTCGGCGATGATCTGGCCGCTGCCTGACGACGGGAAGTAGGGGCACAGCAGTTCGGTTTCCCCCTTGTAGCCGTCCCATCCCAGCAGCCCGAACATCATGTGCGTGTCCGCCATCAGTGCTTCGCCGTTGCACTTGGTCGAATATTCCGGAAGCATGCGGACGAATTCGGCATAGCGCCGCTCCTTCCAGAGGTCGAGAACGCGCAGGTCCATCTGCCGGTTGAATTCGCTGCCGACCTGTTCCCATTGTCCGTCGCCGACCTGCTCGTTGGATACGAGCTTGTGCGACATCGAGCCGGACGCCAGCACGGCGACCTTGCGACCGGACGCCGCGATCGCCCTGGCACAAGCGGCCCCGAATTTGCGGTTCTCCTCGACGCTGGCGAAGATCGGCGCGGCGACCGAGAGGACGCGGGCCCAGCCGCGTTCGTTCATGTAGTGCATCGGCACGATGGTGCCGTATTCGAGCGGCAAGGTCTCGACCTTGTGGGCCAGCACCTGAAGGCCGTCCCTGGCGGCCTCCGCCGCGATGGCATCGCCAAGCTCGGGATCGCCCGGATAGTCGTAACCCATGTTCTGGATCATGTGCGGCGCTTCGTGGCTGGTGTAGACCCCGCGATGACGCGCATTGGCGTTCATGTGACAGCCGAAGTTCGAGATCCAGTGCGTGTCGAACACCAGGAATGTGTCGGCGCCCCGCTCGCGCGCCCGCCTGCCGAGCTCGCGCAGCGCCGCAATCGCGGCAGCGCGCTTCCCCTTCAGAGGACCTTCCCGTTCGGAAATCATGATCGAGGGGACGTGCGCGATCTTGGCGGCCAGCACGATCTCTCCCACGGAGCTCTCCCTTCCCTGATTTATCGTTGTGGCGATCGTAGTGATCGCGATCGCGGCGACAATTGATTCAGGTCAAATCGGCGCGCCGGCGACGGCATCGCTCGCTAGGGCGTGGACTCAATACATGCGCCAATGTCGGCTTTCGGCGTCGAGCAGACATCCTATGCTTGACCAGAGCATGACGGCTTGTAGCCGATCGTTTCCGTTCGCACGTCGCAGCGAGATTTCAGCAGTCCGGGGTAAACCGAAGTGCCTGACCGCACGTCAAACGGCGCTTTTGACCCATGTGCCCTAGTTCTTTGCTTTTGACTCTGGGGCGAGCATCGACGGCTCGATTTGTGGTTTCTCTGGCGAGAATGTTTGATAAGATGCTCTTGGTAGTTGCGACAAACCTGAGGGATTAGCCATGAGGGTTTCGTTCGTCTTCGCTCTAAGCCTAGCTATCGCTGCCTCAACGATCGCGTCCGCCAATCCTTATGATCGACGAACCGCACCCAGCGGGCACAACATAGCTATCGCCAGCGGTTCCGGATGCAGTGGCGGTGTCTGGCCAGCTTTCGCGCACTGTAAGAACGTGTTCGGATACAAAACGTACTCCGATTGTCACTCGGACGCGATCAAGATGGGTTGGAGAAGCAATGATATTTGGTCGTATTGCTCTAGTCTTGGTTTGAAGGACTGATCGGGTCTGCTTTGCCCGGTAGACGAGCTGACCCAGGTGATGCTTCGTCGCTCGCAAGATGCACTCACCAAATCCTATGAGCTGCTCGCGCGGCCCATCCCCGTCGTCTGGCATCCCGCCGAAACCGTAAGGCGCCTCCTCCTATGGCGGAGAGACGGCCCTGGCTCGCAGGGGGGCTTGGGGAGTATGGCCAGGGCCGCTCCGCCAGCTCGGCGGAAAGCCAGCGAGACTCAGAAGCCGACACGAAGGCCTTTGTTCCCGCCCAATTAGCCCATCCGTAGTTGTACGTTTCACCTCCCACGTTGACCCGACCCCTTTTCGGATTAGCATTTTGTGCGCTGGGTGAGAAGGAGCGAGCTGGGTAGCCCGCGGAGACCGTCCCTAGAGCTCTTGGGACGGACGACGAGATTAGGGGGGCAAAATGCCGATCAATCGGCTTATTGTGAATGCCTGCCCGGCCGACGCCGAACGGCTAAATATGGCTTTCGTTGCCACACTGAAATCCCTGCACCTGGTGGATCGCAATGATCCGATTTGTGAGATTGTCGCGCGTAAGGTGATTGAGATTGACGCCGCCGGCACTCACGACCCGCGCGAGATAGCCCAAGAGGCCACTCGGCAGCTTGGCACTTCAAATTAAGCGTCGGGTGTTGTGAAACTGACTATTCGGCGCTGGGATGCGGCTCGCATCCGGAGTGTGTCTTCCCCGCTACAGCCAATAGTAGAAACGGCGGCTATGAATAATGCGATTGTCTCTTGGGGAAACGCGCTGTGAAAAAGATTGCAATGACGTTCTTGGCAACGACCGCCATGGTTTCTGCCGCTTCCGCCGCCGACCTTGCAGCTCGTTATAACAAAGCGCCGCCGCCATTGGCTGCCGCCGCCTACAATTGGACAGGCTTGTACATCGGCGTAAACGGCGGATGGGCCTTCAGTAGCAGCGGGACCGGAGATCTTGTCGCGTCGGATCCGCTCCTCGCTCCCGCGATTGCCGCTGGTGGAGTACCAACAAATCGCGACGCCAAGCATCAGGGCGGATTCGGAGGAGGCCAGATCGGGTACAACTGGCAAATGAATCAGTTCGTCTTTGGGTTGGAGGCCGACATCCAGGGAGCCGACATCGGTAGGACAAACGCGACCTTTTTCCCGGGCGGCGGTGGAATTGTGCCGATCAACAACACTGCCCGCGATCATATCGACTGGTTCGGTACAGCTCGCGCTCGCCTCGGTTTCGCCGCCAACACGGCTCTGTTTTATGTTACAGGCGGCGCCGCCTTCGGTGGAGTTCAGAGCAGCGTATCCAGCATTTCCGCTCCTCCCTTTCCAGGAAGCACCTTCAGCGGTTCTTCCAGCGACACGCGCTTTGGCTGGTCGGCCGGCGCCGGTGTTGAATGGGCGTTTGCACCGAATTGGACAGTTCGCGGTGAATATCTGCACGTCGATCTTGGCCGAAACGACGTGGCTATGAATGATCCCGCAGCCCCGGGTGTGACTGCGACCTACCGTTTCCATCATGAGTTTGATGCCGTTCGCGTCGGCGTAAACTACAAGTTTGGTGGCCCCGTCGTTGCGAAGTTCTGAGCTTTTTGATTCTCTCCAACTGCAGGTGCCGGCGCTACTCTGCCGGCCCTGCAGTTAGCCAGCGGCTGACAATTTCTTTCGGTGGTCCAGTTCACCGTCATTGCGATCCTTACTGCCATTCCTGCCAGCTTATTCATGTGGATTGTGCACAAGCTCAGGTTGGAGTTTCTCGTGATTTTCGCAGGATTCGGAGCGGCCCTTGGGTGGTGCGGAAACCTCATACAGACCGGAAGTGACGCGGCGCCAGTCGAGCCGCCCCTGTTGACCCACCCCGGAAGTCAGGCAATCTGTGTGTTTGCGCGGCTATCGGGGAGAACCGGACATCATTCGGCCGGCGCTTCATGAGGACATGCCCTACGTCAAAGCCGCCGACAGCTTGCGCATCGCGCGGTCGAGCACTTCGACCTCCTCGGCCGTGAGCACCGCCAGCAGCGCCGTTTCCCGCTCGCGTGCGTAGGGGACGATCTTGCGATAGAGCGCGCGGCCGGCTGATGTCAGCGAGACGATCAACTCCCGGCGGTCGTCCGGATGCTGTTTGCGGCTCGCGATGCCGCGCGTCTCCAACCCCTGCACCGCGCGGCTCACCTGCATCTTGTCGAGCGTCGTGAGCGGACCGATCTCCTTGGTCGCAATCTGCTGATGCGCGCCGAGAATTGCGAGCACGCGCCATTCCTGCCGCGTCAACGAAAAGCGCTCGGAATAGACCTCGGCCACCGCGAGCGACACCTGCTCGGCGAGGCGCGCCAGCCGATACGGAAAATATTGCTGCAGGTCGAGCTCGGATGCCGCCTGCGCCGTGGCGCGGCCTGCCGTTTCCCTGCGCCGCGCCTCGCCCGAACGTGCCATCACCATGTCCACCCGCGTGTCGAAGGCTGTAAATTTCCCGCCTCCGCTTGATCCAGATCAAATCCAGCAGATAGTAACATCTGTTACGAAATTGACAATCGCGGATCCAGGGAGCGAAACGCCATGAAAATCGAGAAGATCCATCACGTCGCCTATCGCTGCGTCGATGCCAAGGCCACGGTCGAGTTCTACAAGAAGGTCATGAACATGGATCTGCTCGGCGCCATCGCCGAGGACAAGGTGCCTTCCACCAAGGCGCCGGATCCCTACATGCACATCTTCCTCGATGCTGGAAACGGCAACATCCTCGCCTTCTTCGAACTGCCGAACTCGCCGCCGATGGGCCGCGATCCCAACACGCCGGACTGGACCCAGCACATCGCCTTCCAGGTCAAGGACCTCGCCGAGCTCGAGGAAGCCAAGGCGCGGGCCGAGGCCGCCGGCCTCGACGTCGTCGGCGTCACCGATCACACCATCTTCAAGTCGATCTATTTCCGCGATCCCAGCGGCCATCGCCTGGAGATCGCGGCCTGGACGGCCACGCCGGAGCAGATCGACCGGATGAAATCGGTCGCGCATGAGATGGTCGAGGAATGGTCGCGGACCAAGCGGCCGCCGCGCCACACCGCCTGGATGCACGAGAAGGAGTTCGCGGACGCCCATTAGCTTCTAGTCAGCAGGACAGCGAACATGACGAACTACATCTATCCGAAGTTCGGCTATCTGCGCTCGAAGGAGCAGGCGGACGGCATCGTGAAGCGGCATCCGATCGTCGTGATCGGCGCAGGTCCCATCGGTCTCACCGCGGCGCTCGATTGCGCGGCGCGCGGCCAGCCCGTCGTCGTGCTCGACGACAACGACACCGTCTCGATCGGCTCGCGCGCGGTCTGCTATGCCAAGCGTCCGCTCGAGATATGGGACCGGCTCGACTGTGCGGCGCCCATGGTCGATCGCGGCGTGAGCTGGAAGGTCGGCAAGGTCTTCTTCCGCGACCAGCTGTCCTACCAGTTCGACCTGTTGCCCGAGGCCAATCACCAATGGCCGGCCATGATCAATCTGCAGCAATATCATCTTGAGGAGATCCTGGTCGCCAAGTGCAGGGCCAATCCGCTGATCGACCTGCGCTGGAAGCACCGCCTGATCAGCCTGAAGCAGCCCGGTGACCATGCGATCCTCGCGGTGGAGACGCCCGATGGCATCTTCACCATGGAGGCGGAGTGGGTGATCGCCTGCGACGGCGCCAACTCCGATACGCGCAAGATGGTCGGCGCCGAGTTCACGGGGCAGTTCTTCCAGGACCGCTTCCTGATTGCCGACGTCGCCATGAAAGCGGATTTCCCGACCGAACGCTGGTTCTGGTTCGATCCGCCGTTCCATCCCGGCCAGTCCGTGCTGCTGCACCGGCAGGCGGACAACATTTGGCGCATTGACTTCCAGCTCGGCTGGGGCGCCGATGCCGATGCGGAAAAGCAGCCGGAGCGGGTGATCCCGCGCATTCGGGCGATGCTCGGCGACGACGCGCAGTTCGCACTCGAATGGGTCTCGATCTATCAGTTTGCCTGCCGGCGCATCGACAATTTCCGCCAGGGGCGCGTGCTGTTTGCCGGAGATGCCGCCCATCAGGTCTCGCCGTTCGGCGCGCGCGGCGCCAACACCGGCGTGCAGGACATCGACAATCTCGCCTGGAAGCTCGCGATGGTGCTACGCGGCGAAGCGCCGGAAGCGCTGCTCGACAGCTATCACGAAGAGCGGGCTTATGCGGCCGACGACAACATCCTGAACTCGACCCGCGCCACCGACTTCATCACGCCGAAGACCAAGGTGAGCCGCTATTTCCGCGACGCCGTGCTGGAGCTGGCCCAGCATCACGGCTTCGCACGACCGCTGGTCAACAGCGGCCGCCTGTCGGTGCCGACGCCGTATGCGACCTCGGCGCTCAACACGCCCGACGAGGACCTCGTCATCGGCGAGATGCGGCCCGGCACCAATGCGGCCGATGCGCCGATTGCCATTGCCGACAAGCCGTCGTGGTTCCTCCGTTGCCTCGGCGATGGCTTCACGGTGGTGACCTTCGGCAACGCCACCGACAAGACCGAGATCGCGATTGGTCCTCTTGCAGCGAGGATCATCCGTGTCGGGCGCGACATCGAGGATCCGACCGGCCTGCTTGCCGCGCGCTATGGCGCATCCTCCGGGACTACCTATTTGTTCCGGCCCGACCAATATGTCGCCGCCCGCTGGAGCGGATTCGACGAGGCAAAGATCATCGACGCGATGTTGCGCGCCACCGGGCAGGACAGCGCTCAACCCGGCGCCGGCCAGAAGGAGCTTGCGGCATGATGCTCAACCTTTCACCGAACATCGCTGATCCCGACGATTTCTACGCCGAGCTGATCAACAGCCAGCGCGATCTCGATGAGGAGCAGGCGCTACGCATGAACGCCCGGCTGATCCTGCTGCTCGCCAATCACATCGGGGACCGGACAGTGCTCGCCGAGGCAATCGCCTGCGCGCGCGTGGCCGGCGGCTAAAGCGATAGCATCCCGATGATGGCATCATGCGCCTGTTTTGCCCGACGGGTCAAGAATTTTTCGTAAAATCCGCAGGCGCGGTCCGTTTTGCGGCAAGCCGTTGATTCTGCAGCGGCCGGCTACTGTGCATGGGGTTGTTTTCGGAATTTAGCCCGGCACCAGCTCGGTGAGCGAGCGGATGATGCGGTCCGGCTTGACGGTCGAGCCCTCGGGCAGGCCCTCGCCATGCGCGTCGAGCCAGATCGCATAGATGCCGAGGCGCTGCGGCGTCACGACCTCCCATTCGAGATTGTCGCCGATCATCCAGGTGTCCGCAGGCGTGACGCCGAGCGCCTCCATCGCGTGCAGATAGGCGCGCTCCTCGGGCTTGCCGAAACCGTGCTCGCCCTCGATCTGGATGTGATCGAAGCGATGGGTCAGCTCGAAGCGCTCGACCTTGGCGCGCTGCATGTCGGCGGCGCCATTGGTGACCAGCGCGAGCTTGACGCCGTGCGCCTTGAAGGCGTCGATCGCATCATGGGCGCCGGGAAAGACGAAGATCGCTTCCTCGCGGTAGGTGGTGAAGCGGTCGGCGAGGCGATCGGCGAGATCGTCGGGCAGGGCGCGATGGCCCTGCGCTGCAAGCGTGGCAAAACCGCCGCGCACCGTCAGCCGCCGCGCCTCGCCCAGCTTCATCCGCCAGGCGGCTTCTGCATTGGCCCAGAAGTTTCGCGCATAAGCCAGCACGGCGGTTGCGACTTGAGCCGGTGGCAGCGGCGCGAATTCCTCGGCGAATTCCTCCGCGATCGTGTTCCACGCAATCTCGGGCCGGCCGTAGGCCGACAGGATGGTGTCGTCCATGTCGATCAGCATGGCGCGGGGCAGCGGCTTGATCACGCTCATGGCCATTTCACCTCCGGCGGCATCGACGACAGGATCGAATCCACATTGCCGCCGGTCTTGAGTCCGAAGATGGTGCCGCGGTCGTAGAGCAGGTTGAACTCGACATAGCGGCCGCGCCGGATCAGTTGCTCCTCGCGGTCCTCCGCCGTCCAGCTCGTCGCGAAATTGCGCCTGACGATGTCAGGATAGATTTTCAGGAAGGCGCGGCCGACATCCTGCGTGAAGGCGAGGTCGGCCTCCCAATCGCCGCTGTCGTGCCAGTCGTAGAAGATGCCGCCGATGCCGCGCGCCTCTTTCCGGTGCGGCAGATAGAAATACTCGTCGCACCACTTCTTGTACTTGTCGTAGTCGGCAACGCCGCTCTTCTGCTCGCAGGCCTGCTTCATCGCCGCGTGGAAGGCGAGGGTGTCCGCATCCTCCTGCGTGCGCCTGCGGTCGAGCACCGGCGTCAAATCGGCGCCGCCGCCGAACCAGGCTTTGGTGGTGACGACGAAGCGCGTGTTCATGTGCACGGCCGGCACGTGCGGACTGCGCATGTGCGCGATCAGCGAGATGCCGGAGGCCCAGAAGTGCGGGTCTTCCGAGGCGCCCGGAATCTGGGCGCGAAACTCGGGCGCGAATTCGCCGTGCACGGTCGAGCAGTGCACACCGACCTTCTCGAACAGGCGGCCGTGCATCATCGACATCACGCCGCCGCCGCCCGCTGCGCCGCTATGGTCGGTGCGCTGCCAGGGCGCGCGGACGAAGCGGCCCGCCGCGCCGGGATAGAGGCTTTGCGGCGCCTCATCCTCGAGCCGCTCGAAGCTCGCGCAGATATCGTCGCGCAGATGCTCGAACCAGTTGCGGGCGCGGGCCTTGCGGTCTTCGATCAGGTTGGGGTCCAATGTCGATGTCATGTCGTTAGCCCTGCGGACCGTAATAGGTGCAGCTCTCGTTGCAACTGTCGCGGTGGATGCTGACGCGAGTGAGCTTGCCGATATGCGCCAGCCGCTCCCAGACGAAGCGCGACAGGTTCTCCAGCGTCGGCGTGCCGAGCGCCTCGATCTTGTTGAGGAACTTGTGGTCGAGCCCCAACCGCACCTCCTCGATCGCGCGCTGCAGCAGGCCGAGATCGACCACCATGCCGGTCGCGGGATCCGGCGTGCCGCGCACCGTCACCTCGGCGCGGAAGGAGTGGCCGTGGATCTCCTCGCTCGCCGCGCCAAAGGTCGTGCCCTTCAGCGTATGCGCCGCCTCGAAGCGGAACGATTTCGTCAATTCCCACATCTGTCCGTTCAGTCCTATCTGATGCCGAGCGATTTATGCGTCTGCACGCTCAGCCGCCATTGCGGATGGCGCAGGCAATAGTCGATCGCGCGCGCGGTGTTCTCGATGACGTCGGGGCCGTCCATCGGCTGCAGCGAGAAGCGCTCGAAGGCGAGGCCCTCGAAAGCTTCCGGTGCGGCGAGCGCCTGCGGATAGACCAGCTTCAGCTCATGCCCCTGCCGCAGCACGAGTTCGCTGCCGCCCTTGGGGCTGACGCAGATCCAGTCGAGGCCATCAGGCGCGGCCATCGTGCCGTTGGTCTCGACGCCGATCTCGAAGCCGCGTGCGCGCAGCGCCTCGACCAGTGCGGCATCGACCTGGAGCAGCGGCTCGCCACCGGTCAGCACCACGTAGCGGTTGTTGGCCTTGGCCGTCCACTGCGCCGCGATGGTATCGGCGAGTTCCACGGCCGAGGCATAGCGGCCGCCGAGCGTGCCGTCGGTGCCGACGAAATCGGTGTCGCAGAACTGACATGTCGCGCCGGCGCGGTCCACCTCGCGACCGCTCCAGAGGTTGCAGCCGGCAAAACGGCAGAACACCGACGCGCGTCCGACATGGGCGCCTTCGCCTTGCAGGGTCAGGAAGATTTCCTTGACCGCGTAGCTCACTGGTCTCTCCTCGTCATATCAATGGTGCAGGTTCCGGACCTGCCGCAGCGCTTCGCCGGCGGCCATCGCCGCGCTCATGGCGACATTGAGCGACCGCAACCCTTCGGCGATCGGGATCACCAGGCGCGCATCCGCGGCCTCGACCACCGCGTCGGTGACGCCGGCGCTCTCGCGCCCGAATAGCAGGATGTCCGACGTCTGGTAATGGAAATCGCGGTAGTCGGTGGCAGCTTTGGTGGTGAACAGCAGCAGGCGGTAGCCTTGGCCTTTGCGCCACTCCTCGAATTTCGACCAGGAATCGTGCCTGACGATGCTGACATGGTCGAGGTAATCCATTCCCGCCCGGCGGAAATGCCGGTCGGAGACCGGGAAGCCGGCCGGTTCGATGATGTGGGCGGCGATGCCAAGGCAGGCGCAGAGCCGGAGAATCGTGCCGGTGTTCTGGGGGATGTCGGGTTGGAAAAGCGCGATCTGCATGAGCGTTACGGGGGCGGTTGTAGGCCGGAAATGTCTCAATAAAACATCGCCGGCCGCGGAATTCGTGCATTGCACGCCCCCGCGCCGTTAGCGGGCTTGCGCTCGCCCTGCAAGGGTGCCAATAGAACGATTCTGGACTGCTGTTTTCGCCTTGTTTTGGCGGGGAAGCGAAGTTCTGCCGCCGCGGGGGGCCGCGGGCGCCGGCAGCACTGTTCCGGGGACCTTGGGGGCTCCTGGAGCGGTTCCACCGGTCGCATAAGAAGAAAGGGTTGGAATCGTGACGACAGCGTCTTCGGCGGACCATCCGACACGCCGTGATTTCTTATTCGTTGCAACGGGGGCGGCCGCAGCAGTAGGGGGCGCAGCCGCGCTCTGGCCCTTTATCTCCCAAATGAATCCGGACGCCTCGACCATCGCCGCCGGTGCGCCGATCGAGGTCGATCTCAGCCCGGTGGCCGAGGGACAGGACATCAAGGTGTTCTGGCGCGGCAAGCCGATCTACATCAGCCACCGCACCAAGAAGCAGATCGACGAGGCGCGCGCCGTTCCCGTGGCGAGCCTGCCCGATCCGCAGTCCGACGAGGCCCGGGTGAAGTCCGGCCATGATCAGTGGCTGGTCGTGATCGGCATCTGCACCCATCTCGGCTGCATCCCGATCGCCCATGAAGGCAATTACGACGGGTTCTTCTGCCCCTGCCATGGTTCGCAGTACGATTCGTCCGGCCGCATCCGCCAGGGGCCCGCGCCCGCGAACCTGCCGGTGCCGCCGTACACTTTCGTTTCCGACACCAAAATCCAGATCGGCTGAGCTTCGACCCGCGTCCGAAGCTTCGCGCCGTCTCGTCGTTTTATTTCCTCAGGATCGCATCATGAGCGGACCATCCGACTACCAGCCGAGCAATCCGGCCCTGCAATGGATCGAGCGGCGCCTGCCGATCTTTGGTCTCATGCACTCTTCCTTCGTCGCCTATCCCACCCCGCGCAACCTGAACTATTGGTGGACCTTCGGCGCCATCCTCTCCTTCATGCTGGGGATTCAGATCCTGACCGGCGTGATCCTGGCGATGCACTACACGCCGCATGCCGATCTCGCCTTCAAGTCGGTCGAGCTGATCGTTCGTGACGTGAACTACGGCTGGCTGCTGCGCAACATGCATGCGGTCGGCGCGTCGATGTTCTTCTTCGCGGTCTACGTCCACATGCTGCGCGGCCTCTATTACGGCTCGTACAAGGAGCCGCGCGAGGTGCTCTGGATCCTTGGTGTCATCATCTATCTGCTGATGATGGCAACGGGCTTCATGGGATACGTGCTCCCCTGGGGCCAGATGAGCTTCTGGGGCGCCACGGTCATCACCAACCTGTTCTCCGCCATTCCCTATGTCGGCGAGAGCATCGTGACGCTGTTGTGGGGCGGCTATTCGGTCGGCAATCCGACGCTGAACCGCTTCTTCTCGCTGCACTATCTGCTGCCGTTCCTGATCGCGGGCGTGGTCGTGCTGCACGTCTGGGCGCTGCACGTCGCCGGCCAGAACAATCCTGACGGCGTCGAGCCGAAGACGGAAAAGGACACCGTGCCGTTCACGCCGCACGCGACCATCAAGGACATGTTCGGCGTCGCCTGCTTCCTGCTGCTCTACGCCTGGTTCATCTTCTACATGCCGAACTATCTCGGCGACGCCGACAACTACATTCCGGCGAACCCGGGCGTGACGCCGCCGCACATCGTGCCGGAATGGTATTACCTGCCGTTCTACGCGATCCTGCGTTCGATCCCGAACAAGCTCGCCGGTGTCATCGCGATGTTCTCGGCGATCATCATCCTGTGCTTCCTGCCCTGGCTCGACAGCGCACGGACGCGTTCGTCGAAGTACCGCCCGCTGGCCAAGCAGTTCTTCTGGATCTTCGTGGTGGTCTGCATCCTGCTCGGCTATCTCGGTGCGCAGCCGCCGGAAGGCATCTATGTGATCGCCGGCCGGGTCCTGACGGTGTGCTACTTCGCCTATTTCCTGATCGTGCTGCCGCTGCTCTCGCGTATCGAGAAGCCGCGGCCGGTGCCGAACTCGATCTCGGACGCAGTGCTTGCCAAGACCGGCAGCAGGTCGACGCCGATGGTCTCGACTGCGATCGCGCTGGCCCTGGCAGGCGCGCTATTTGCCGCCTCGGCAGACAACGCCCGCGCCGAGGAAGGTGGCACCAAGCCGCCGGCCAACAGCTGGTCCTTCGCGGGTCCTTTCGGCAAGTATGACCGTGGTGCGCTCCAGCGCGGCCTGAAGGTCTACAAGGAGGTCTGCTCCAACTGCCACGGCCTGTCCTACATCGCGTTCCGCAACCTCGCGGAAGCCGGTGGACCCGGTTACTCGGTGGCGCAGGCCGCGGCCTTTGCCTCCGACTACAAGATCAAGGACGGACCGAACGACGCCGGCGATATGTTCGAGCGCCCGGGTCGGCCGGCCGACTATTTCCCCTCGCCATTCCCGAACGAGCAGGCGGCTCGCGCGGCGAACGGCGGCGCGGCGCCGCCCGATCTGTCGCTGATCACCAAGGCGCGCTCCTACGGCCGCGGCTTCCCCTGGTTCGTCTTCGACTTCTTCACCCAGTACCAGGAGCAGGGCCCGGACTATGTCGCCGCCGTGCTCCAGGGCTTCGAGGACAAGGTGCCGGAAGGCGTGACCATTCCGGAGGGCTCGTACTACAACAAGTACTTCCCGGGCCACGCGATCAAGATGCCGAAGCCCCTCAGCGACGGCCAGGTGACCTATGACGACGGTTCGCCGACGACGGTCGCGCAGTACGCCAAGGACGTCACCACGTTCCTGATGTGGACCGCCGAGCCGCACATGGAGGCGCGCAAGCGCCTCGGCCTCCAAGTGTTCGTATTCCTGATCATCTTCGCGTTCCTGATGTACTTCACCAAGAAGAAGGTCTGGGCCGACTCGCACTGAGCGGCGCGCGAAACGAGAATGAAAAAGCCTCCGTAAGGGGGCTTTTTTATTGGACACGCGCGTGTGTTGTCCGGCGCGATTGCCTATCGCGCGCGCAGCCGCCAGAATACCGCCAACCGCCCTCAGAAACTCACCCGGAGGACACCATGGGAACCGCCATCACTTTCAAGCGCCCGGACGGCAAGGATGCCTCCGGTTATCTCGCCAATGCCGCGCGCGGCAACGCGCCGGGCGTGGTCGTGATCCAGGAGTGGTGGGGCCTGTCGGACCAGATCAAGGGTCTTTGCGACCGCTTTGCGCTCGCCGGCTTCGATGCGCTGGCGCCCGATCTCTACAAGGGCAAGGTGGTGCCCTATCACGACACGGATTCCGCCAACAAGGAAATGAACTCGCTCGATTTCATGGACGCCACCACGCAGACCGTGCGCGGCGCCGTGCAATATCTGTCGCGCAACGGCGCCAAGGTCGGACTGACCGGCTTCTGTCTCGGCGGCGCCGTCACTATCATCGGCGCGGTGCATGTGCCGGAGCTGGCCGCGGGCGTCGTGTTCTACGGCATCCCGCCGGAGCAGGCCGCCAAGCCCGCCGACGTCAAGATCCCGCTCCAGGCCCATTTCGCCAACAAGGACGATTGGTGCACGCCGGAGCTGGTCAACGGCTTCGAGAAGGCCATGAAGGCTGCCGGCAAGTCGCTTGAGCTGTTCCGCTATGACGCCGAGCACGCCTTCGTCAATGAGCAGCGCCAGGCCGTGCACGACCGCGAAGCCGCCGAGCTCGCCTGGGGCCGGGCGACGGAGTTTTTCCGGAAGCATTTGGGGTAGGGCTTCATGGCGACGCGCGCGGGAGCGCCCCCCTTTCACACAATCCTAGGATGTGGTTGTGTAGCTCGTGGCTAAAAGACTGCGGAGGTGCACGATGATTGTAGATGGCCGTTTGAGGACCGTTATCGTGCGTCACGACGACTTCGAAGCGGCCAAGGACCCGAAAAAGGCCGGCTCCCTCACTGCCGCTGTGGCAAATTGCGTCGTCGAACTTCAATATTTCGGTAGCTACACGAGGAACGAGCTGCCCGAGGCGGCCATTCAGGCCTACCACGCCGATCTCTATTTAGGTCAGGTTCTCAATGGCGGCCACAGCCAGTTTATTCACAACGTGGGAATCGAGATGCTTGCGACGACAGCCGGCGATGCGCTCGCTGGACTCAAGGCCATGGGAGCGAGCGCGCAACACCAGATATTACAGGAGATGATCGATTGGGTGCAGGCTCATCCCGGCGAAGCTGTGGTTCAGAGCGGCTTCGATAATCGAGCCCCGGCGCTTGATGCGCTCGACGACCGTTTTTACGAGGCAGAAGAGGAGGAGTCCATGATCCCGCTCGCGGCCAGATGGATCGCGGGCTGGCCCGAACTGCGCGTCGTGCCGCAGGAGGAGTACGCCTCCGAGATCAAACGGCTAGCGCAACTTCATCCGCACCAGTCGCGCCGGGTTTGGAGAAGCGTTGAGGACATCCGCTTCCAGATGACTGACGATCTGCAAATCACGATCGCTGCGGCATGCGGCGCCGTGTTGCCGGAGGCTGAGTGCAAACTCGAGGTTCGCGCGGGAGGTAAGATGGTCGTGGAGGGCCAGCAGTGTATGGCCTTTGGCGTCGGCACAGATAAGGGATCGCGGCTGTGCGTCTTTGAAGAAGCGGGTGGCCGGCTCTATGAATTCGTCGCGCGCAGCCCCACTTCGCCGGTTGAGCCGGCGAAGTCGGAGACCTCGACCAATCTGCGGCGGCTGTCCGTCGTCGGAGCCGACGCGATCCGGAACTTCTCGACGATTGCCGAGCAAAATTTGGCGGCCGAGGCCATCGACCTGTTGCTGAGAAAGTCGGATCTCGATCCGGTGGCGATGATTACGGCGTTGAGGGTGAGCGACGAAGGGGCAGTATGGTATGCCGTCTCCGGAGAGACCTGCATCACGGTCGCGACCTTGAGGGACCGGGCTGATCTCGTCGGATCTGACGGCAAAGCCATTCTCTCGGTGACGCGGGCCGAAATCGAGCGCCATGCCGCCGAGGCGGCCGCTGGTGGCGCGAGTATGCGGGCCCAAGCGTGACGTGCCCCTTTCGGCGATCTCGGACGATTCGGTTGCCCTTGACGTCGCCCCCGCGCCATGGTGAGTATCCGCCTATGAGCACCGCAGCCCGCCCATCCCGTCGTTGGTGGCGCACCTCCTAAGAGGTGGCCGGTGCGATTTCGTTTCCCAAAATCGTCTGAGGTCGCCAGCACAGCGCGGCGGCCTGATCGTTTGTCCTGTGTGGCGTTCCCTCGGCAAGTTTCGTAAGAGGACCCCATGAACAGGACAGTCTTTGCTCTTCCGCCCAAAAGCGACTACGTCACCCGCGGGGGTCTTGCGATCGCCCGCGTGGCCGAGCAGTTCACCGGTCACGCCGACCGGCTCGACGATCTCATCAATCTGCTCGACCGCCGCCGCGGCGTGGTGCTCTCCTCGGGGACGACCGTTCCGGGCCGCTACGAAAGCTTCGATCTCGGCTTCTCCGATCCGCCGCTCAAGCTCGAGACATCAGGCGTCAATTTCAAGCTGGAAGCGCTCAACGATCGCGGGCAGGTGCTGATCGCCTTCCTTGCGGACGTCCTGCGCGAGCCCTGCGTCGTGATCGCGCAGAAAACCCCCACGCGGCTTGCCGGTCACATCATCCGCGGCGATGCGCCCGTGGAGGAAGACCAGCGCACGCGGCGTGCCAGCGTGATGTCGTTGGTGCGCGACATCGTTGCCGCCTTCTCTGCCAATGACGACGGGCTGCTCGGTCTGTTTGGTGCTTTCGCCTATGATCTCGTGTTCCAGATCGAGGATCTCGTCCAGAAGCGCCCGCGCGAGCAAGACCAGCGCGACATCGTGCTTTACGTCCCCGATCGTCTGCTGGCCTATGACCGCGCCACGGGGCGTGGCGTGGTGCTCTCTTACGATTTCGCGTGGAAGGGCCGATCGACTGAAGGCCTGCTGCGCGAGACGGCCGAGAGCCCCTATGTGAAAACGGGACGCCAGGGCTTTGCCGATCACGCGCCCGGCGAATATCAGGCGACAGTCGAGACCGCGCGCGCGGCCTTCGCCCGCGGCGATCTGTTCGAAGCGGTACCAGGCCAGCTCTTCGCCGAACCCTGCGAGCGCTCGCCGGCTGAGGTCTTCCAGCGGCTCTGCGTCATCAACCCGTCGCCTTATGGCGCGCTGATGAATCTCGGCGAGGGCGAATTCCTCGTCTCCGCCTCGCCCGAAATGTTCGTGCGGTCCGACGGACGCCGGGTCGAGACTTGCCCGATCTCGGGCACGATCGCGCGCGGCAGCGACGCGATCGGCGATGCCGAGCAGATCCGCCAGCTCCTGAACTCGGAGAAGGACGAGTTCGAGCTCAACATGTGCACCGACGTCGATCGCAACGACAAGGCGCGCGTCTGCGTGCCCGGCACGATCAAGGTGCTGGCGCGGCGGCAGATCGAGACCTATTCAAAGCTGTTCCACACCGTCGACCATGTTGAAGGCATGCTGCGCCCCGGCTTCGACGCGCTCGATGCCTTCCTGACCCATGCCTGGGCCGTCACCGTCACAGGTGCGCCAAAACTCTGGGCGATGCAGTTCGTCGAGGATCACGAGCGCTCGCCGCGGCGTTGGTACGCGGGTGCGATCGGTGCGGTGAATTTCGACGGCAGCATCAACACCGGCCTCACCATCCGCACCATCCGCATGAAGGATGGTCTCGCCGAGGTCCGCGTCGGCGCCACCTGCCTGTTCGACTCTGATCCCGCGGCGGAAGACCGCGAGTGCCAGGTCAAGGCCGCGGCGCTGTTCCAGGCGCTGCGCGGCGATCCGCCGAAGCCGCTGTCGAGCTTTGCGCCTGACGCGACCGGCTCAGGCAAGCGGGTGTTGCTGATCGACCACGACGACAGCTTCGTGCACATGCTCGCCGATTACTTCCGTCAGGTCGGCGCCAGCGTCACCGTGGTCCGCTATGTGCATGCGCTCGACATGCTCAAGCAGAAGAGGTGGGATTTGCTGGTGCTGTCGCCCGGCCCGGGCCGACCGGAAGATTTCGGGATCAAGAAGACGATTGATGCGGCGCTGGAGAACAAGCTGCCGGTGTTCGGCGTCTGTCTCGGAGTGCAGGCGATCGGCGAATATTTCGGCGGCGAGCTCGGTCAGCTCACCCATCCCGCCCACGGCCGGCCGTCGCGGGTGCAGGTGCGCGGCGGGCGCCTGATGCGCAACCTGCCGAACGAGATCGTCATCGGCCGCTATCACTCGCTCTTCGTCGAGCGGGAGAGTATGCCCGAGGTGCTCAGCGTCACCGCCAGCACCGAGGACGGTGTTGCCATGGCGCTGGAGCACAAGACCCTGCCGGTCGCCGGCGTGCAATTTCACCCGGAATCACTGATGTCGCTCGGCAACGAAGTGGGATTGCGTATTGTTGAAAATGCGTTCCGGCTGGACGCACCGGTCAATTGAGAGGCACCAATGACCTTTGATCACGATATCAAGGCGAGCGTCCGCACCATCTCCGACTACCCGAAGCCGGGGATCATGTTCCGCGACATCACGACCTTGCTCGCCGATGCGCGCGCCTTCCGCCGCGCGGTCGACGAGCTCGTCAATCCCTGGGCCGGCAATAAGATCGACAAGGTCGCCGGCATGGAAGCGCGCGGCTTCATCGTCGGCGGCGCCGTGGCGCATCAGCTCTCGGCCGGCTTCGTGCCGATCCGCAAGAAGGGTAAGCTGCCGCATACCACCGTGCGGATCGCCTACTCGCTCGAATACGGCATTGACGAGATGGAGATGCATATCGACGCCATTCAACCCGGCGAGCGCGTCATCCTGGTCGACGATCTCATCGCCACCGGAGGCACCGCCGAGGGCGCGGTGAAGCTGCTGCGCCAGATCGGCGCCAATGTGGTCGCTGCCTGCTTCATCATCGACCTGCCCGAGCTCGGCGGTGCGGCCAAGCTGCGCGCCATGGACGTGCCGGTGCGCACGCTGATGACGTTCGAGGGGCATTGAGGTCGCGGCCATCTCTAGATCGCCTCGGCTTTCAATTCGGCCCGCCAATGCTGCACGCGCTCCTTCAGCAGCGCGTTCCTGACATAGGTACTTTCCTCATCCTCCAGACGCTCGCATTCGTCGAACGTCAGGCCGGCTTCGCCATGCGTGTTCCAGGCGGCCTGCAGGCTGCGGCAGGGATGGCCGCCCTGGCGCAGGGTGAACCAGATGCGGTTCTGGATGGTCTCGAGGTTCGGAGCCTGGCCGACCCAGGCCTCGCCCGAGGCGGCGCAGCGCACGACATAGATGCCAGCGATGGTCTTCCGCTCCTTGTACGCGGCGATGGCTGCTTTGCGGTCGGTGTTCACGGGAGGGGGCCTTGCTGAGGACGCTGTTGCGCAGCCTCAGTAGCGGCACAGACGCTCGGCGTCAATATTACCCGGATGAAATATTCAGGACCGCTGCAGGATCAGGCTAAGCTCGAGCTCGCGGAAGGCGAGGTAATTCCGCCGGATCCACTGGTGCAGCTCGGTCGAGGAATCCTTCTCGTGGCGCAGATAGCCGGTGAAGGAGAAGTTCAGGCGATCGATATAGGTCTTGAGGAAGCCGGGGAGCGCCGGCAGGCGGAACAGGCGACCGCCTTCCATCGCGGGCGGCAACTCGCCGCGGATGACGAACTCGTTGTCGATGGTGATGAGGTTCATCCGCGGGATCTGCTGGCGCAGCATCTCATGAGCGCGAGCCGAGACCCGGTCGGTGTCGGCCATGAACAGGATCTGTGGCGCGACATGCCGCCGCGCGGCCTCCTTGAGCAGGCCGATCTCGTCGGTCATCTTGAAGAACTCGTCGAAGGCGTGGAAGCCGAGGTCGATGACCTTGGCGAGCCCGTCATCGATGATGACCCGGTCCATCAGCTGCATCTTGCCGTAGGTGTCGATCACATCAGCCGTTTCGGTGACCCGCGGCAGGTAATCGAGCAGCGACGGCTCCTTCAGATTGACGTCGAAGGCCGCGACGTTGCCGTTCTTGAGCAGCAGGAATTCGGCAAGCAGCCGCGCCAGCAGGGTCTTGCCGACCTGCGGGCGGGGCGAGCAGATGATGTAGAGAGGTGTCGCGGACATCGACAGCTATATCAGGCCAACTTTGCGCCCAATCCAGCCGTATCAGCCCGGCCTTCGCAACTATTTTTCGCTGTTGCGGGTCACCGGCTTCGAACCGACGATGTCGGTCAGGCGGATGCGGTCGTACTCGCTCCAGACATTGGCCAGCCAGTGCCGGACATAGCCGCGCAACACGAAGGAATAGTTCGCGGCTTCGTCGTTGATGCCCTTGTTGGCGACGAATTTCAGGAACGGGACGGAGGAGACCTCGACCTGCTCATAGGCCATTTCGTTGAGCTTCGGGATGGTCAGCTCGGTCGCGTCCTTGATGCGGTGGAAGTAGGAATTGTAGGTGGCCTGGTCCCACTGGAAGAACTGGGTATCGTTGATGAAGTTCTTCACCAGGAAATATTTTGCGCCGCCCATGAAGCCGGCCGTCTCCGCGATCTCCTCGAGCGAGGCGATCGAGGGGCCGAGAATGTGGAACACGGCGAAGGTGATCTGCCCGGCTTTGGCCGCATCGAGGAAGCCGATGTCGCGCAGCGAGGCCAGTGCGGGCGAGAGCAGGCCGGCGCGAACGTCGATCACGGTCACCGACGGGCTCACGGCGTTGAGCGTATCGAAGATCTTCATCTGATCGGCTGTCGTCGTCATATCGACGATTTCGGTGATCTCGGGGTGGAAGCGCTTCAGCGTTCCCCGCGGCGACTCCGTGTCGAACGCGCGCGTCGGCACGTTGTTGGCGGAAAAATAATCGAGCAGGGTACGCGATACCGTGGTCTTGCCGACCCCGCCCTTGTCTGCGCCCACCACAACCACTGCCGGCTTTGCCATCGCTGTCCCCTAACGCGCGCCCCCGATCGCGAGGTCGCAATCGGCCAGGCCCCAAATCGGTGTCCCGAGTCTGCTGTTGGGCGCGAACATGGCAGAAACAAGGGAGAATTCAATTCCTCGGCAGCCCGTAGCTGCAATTCCCGAAGTTTTTCCGGATCGCTGCGAAATCGGCTCAAGACAAAGGCAGATCGCGCGCTCAGTGGCGGCCCCACGGGCCCATGGGATTGCCTATCGGGCCCAAGGGATTGCCTCCTGCGGTTCCGGATGCGCCGGGGGCGGGGATGGACGATGGCGTGGCTCGGCTGCCCGCATCATTCCACGGTCCCTGTGGAAGCGGCGGAGGGGCGTCCTGCTGCTGGCCCTGCGCCTCCGGCTCGTCCGGGGCGGACTGTTCCGTCTCGTCGGCTGGCAGCGGCAGCGGCAGCGGGCCGGGATCGTGGCCGCCGGCGAATTTGACCAGCGCGTCGACGCGGGACTGTACCGAGGGATGGGTTGCAAACAGATCGGCAAACCCCTCGCGAGGATTGTCGACGCAGAGCTCCATCACCGCGGAGGTCGCGTCCGGCAATTCGCCGCGGCCCTCGATCTTGCGCAACGCCGAGATCATTGCATCCGGGTTTTTCGTCAGCTCGACCGAGCCGGCATCGGCGAGATATTCGCGCGAGCGGGACAGCGCCAGCTTGACGACCTGCGACATCAGCCATGCCACCACGATCAGCACGACCGCGATGATGATCACGATCACCGCGCCGCCACCGGAATTCTTGCTGTCGCTCGATGACGAGGACGACCGTGACGAGGAGGAGCCCGACGACCACGAGCCGCCGGAATTCCAGCTCAGATTGGTGAACAGGCGGAAGAACAATTCGCCGAAGAAGCCCACGACGCCGGCGATGATGACGGCGACCACCATCAGCTGCACGTCGCCGTTCTTGATGTGGGTCAGCTCGTGGCCCAGCACCGCCTCGATCTCCTGGTCGTCCAGGGCGTCGAGGAGGCCGGTGGTGACGGTGATCGAATACTGCCTGGGATTGAGCCCGGTCGCGAACGCGTTCAGCGCCGGGCTCTCCATGATCTTCAGCTTCGGCATGATGATGCCGCGCGAGATGCAGAGATTTTCGAGCAGGTTGTAGAGCCGTGGCTCCTCCTGCCTGGTGACGTCGTGGCCGCCGGTGACCGCGTCGATCATCGACTGGTGGAAGAAATAGGCGATGACGATCCAGGCCGCCGCCGCGATCGTCGCGAAGGGGGCGGCCTTGAGCAGGTCGGCGAAAGCCTGGTTCAGATAATAGGTGACGGTGCCGTTGCCGTTGATGACGACCTCGGCGACCAGCGCGCCGGCAAAGACCAGCACATAGACCAGCGCGAACAGACCGGCGAGCAGCAGCATCGAACGAAACTTGTTCGAGGCGATGTGCGTGTAGAGACCATACGCGGCCATGACGCGCTGCCCTGCCGGCCTTTTCGCTCAGATCAGAATTTCACCTGGGGCGCAGCTTCGACCTCGGTGCGGCTGGTGCCGAGATCGAAAAAGTCCTTCCTGGTAAAGCCGAACATGCCGGCGAACAGTGCGGCGGGCATCTGCTGGATGCCGGTGTTGTATTCCTGGACCGCGTTGTTGAAGAAGCGCCGGCTCGCCGCGATCTTGTTCTCGAGATCGGACAGCTCGGATGCGAGCTGCTGGAAATTGGCGTTGGCCTTGAGGTCGGGATAGGCTTCCGACAGCGCGATCAAGCGGCCGAGCGCGCCCGACAGCTGGGTCTCGGCTGCGGACACCTGCGCCGGCCCCTGCGCCGACATCGCCGAATTGCGCGCCTTGATGACGTCGTCCAGCGTGCCGCGCTCGTGCGAGGCATAGCCTTTCACCGTTTCGACCAGGTTCGGAATCAGGTCATGACGCTGCTTGAGCTGGACGTCGACATCGGCAAAGGCCTGGCCGACGCGCTGGCTCAACGCCACCAGCCGGTTATAGGCGCTGAAGGCGAACAGCACGAGGACGACGATGATGCCGAGAACGATCCAGCCGGTCGACATGGAAAACTCCTGAAGGGAATTGAGGCGGACAGCGTAAACCAAAACGAGGCCGGGAAGAGCCCCGCGGAGAGAAGGTAAGACTTGGTCGGATCGGGCGCCATCCGAGTTCAATGGGAAAAGTGCCTGATGGGGTTAACTTTCGGACAGAACGGCATCGCCCCAGCGCCAGCGCCGGGCGCCTGCATAGGCGGCTTTGTCACGCCGCGGCACCTTCGCGAGTTCGAGGCCGTCCTCGGTGCAGAGCTTGGCCGTGATTTCGGCCTTGCCGACGTCAGGCGGCGCCAGCACGCGCGCGGCGCGGGTTGCGGGCGGCATGCGGGTCAGGGCGAGGTAGATGAAGCGCTCGTCCTCGAACGGCACCTCGGCGCCCTTGATCTGGCGGTGCGCTTGCGAGCGCGGCAGGCGCTGGTTGAAATGGCACCAGTCGGGCGCAACCAGCGGGCAGGGCTTTTCGTGCGGGCAGGGGGCGGCGACATAGGCGCCGGCCGCGATCAATTGCCGGCGCAGCGCGAGGATGCGGAGATAGCCGGAGGGCGTGCCGGGCTCGATCACGACCAGCGCCTGGCGCGCCTTCGCCCACATCGTCTCCGCCAGCCTGCGCTGGTCGCCCTCACTGAGCTCGCCGATGACGTAGCTGGCTATGACGAGATCGGCTTGCGCGACTTCGGCAAGGTTGGTGGCGGCGTCGCCCGGTAAGTAGCGGCAGTCGGAGAGGCGCGAGCTGTCGCGCGCCAGTTCGAGCGCGAGCCGGCTCAGCGTCGCATTGGCATCGAGCAGGGTGAAATCTTGCAGCGAGGAGAATGCCTCTGCGGCCGCCCAGCTTGCGGTGCCCGGGCCTGCGCCGACGTCGAGCAACGTTTCCGGGGCGAAGTCCGGTGCAATTTCGATGAAGGCGCTCAGGCTTGCGGCCACGGCGGCATAGGTGGCCGGCATGCGCGCCAGCGCATAGGCGAGTGCATCGGCTTCCGACTTGATCGTGCCGGAGCCGCCGCCCGCGCGGTAGGTGGTCGAGATCTTCTGCGAACGCTGCGCCGCGTCGGTGCGCGAAAAGCCCTGGAGCCTGGCGTCGAGGGCCGCTTTCAGTTCAGGCGGGAGTGTGGGCGCTATCATCATCCGCAGTCATGCCCCGCGACGGCGGGGCATCCAGTACTCCGAGACAGTGCCGTCAACCGAGAAGCCGCGGCGTACTGGATCATCCGCCTTCGCGGATGATGACGTCAATGGGTGCGGAACGGTCGCTATATCACGCCACGTTCTGGTCGAGGATGTCCACCGCCTCGGCCAGGCTCACCGACACGAGTTGCGAGACGCCGCGCTCGGCCATGGTGACGCCGAACAGCCGGTTCATCCGCGCCATCGTGATCGGATTGTGCGTGATGATGATGAAGCGCGTGTCGGTCGAGCCGGTCATTTCGTGCAGGAGGTTGCAGTACCGTTCGACGTTGTGGTCGTCGAGCGGCGCGTCGACTTCGTCCAGCACGCAGATCGGCGAGGGATTGGTCAGGAACACCGCGAAGATCAGCGCCATCGCGGTCAGCGCCTGCTCGCCGCCCGAGAGCAGCGACAGCGTCTGCGGCTTCTTGCCCGGGGGCTTGGCAATGATTTCGAGACCGGCTTCCAACGGGTCGTCGCTCTCGATCAGGTGCAGCGCCGCCTCGCCACCGCCGAACAGCTCGACGAACAGGCGCTTGAAGTGGTTGTTGACGATCTCGAACGAGGTCAGGAGCCGCTCGCGCGCTTCCTTGTTGAGACTCTGGATGCCCTGGCGCAGCCGCTTGATGGCCTCGACCAGGTCATCGCGCTCGGTGACCAGGCCGGTGTGCTGTGTCTCGACCTCGCGCAGCTCTTCCTCGGCGCGCAAATTGACGGCGCCGAGGCGCTCGCGGTCTCGGCGCATCTTTTCGAGGTCTTCCTCGATGTCGTGCAGCGGCGGCAGCGCGGTGCCGGGCTCGATCTCGGCAAGGCCGGCGACGGCCTGCGGCTCGACCTCGAGCATGTCGCGGATCTCGCGCTCGATGTCCTCGAGCCGGCGCCGCGCGCCTTCCATGCGCTCCTCGGCGCGGGCGGTGGCCTCGCGGGCACTGGACAGCGCTTCCAGCGTCAGCTTGGCGACGCGGTCGGTCTCGGCCATCGCGCTTTCCGCGGTGGCGAGCGCGTCGGCGGCCATGCGGCGGTCGTTCTCCGCGTACTCGATCTCGGTGATCAGCGCGCTGCGCTTCTCGGCGAACACGGCCGGCGCGTTTTCGAGCTCGCTGCGCTCGATCGTGAGCTCGGCGATACGGGCCTGGATGGTGTCGATGTGGGAGGCCGCGCTCTCCTTGCGGTTCTGCCACTCGGTGCGCTCGGCGAGGATCGCCTGCACGCGCCGGTCGGCAAGCTCGGCCTCGCGCGCCAGTGCCTGCGCTTCGGCGCGGACCTGGGCGGCGATGCGGCGATGGTTTTCGATGTCGCTGCGGACGGCGGCGAGGCGGGTCTCGGTGTCCTCGCTCGACGGCAGCTCGCTGATGCCCGCCTCGGCATATTCGTAGGCGGCTTCGGCCTCGGCGCGGTCGGCGGCGAGACGGCTGTGCGCTTCCGACAGCGTCGCCTTGCGCGCGGCGTGGCGGCTGATCTCACGCTCCGCTGTGGCATGGCGCTCGCGCGCGACGTTCAGCTCGCGCTGCGCGGCGCGCCAGGCTTCGCGGCTGGCGCCTTCGGTGTTGGCCGCCATCTGCAATTCGGACTCGGCATTCTCCAGCGCCTGGCGCTTGATCTGCGCGTCGATGCGGGCCTGCTCCAGCTCGTTCTCGATGTCGACGAGCCGGGCGCGTTCGGCGAGGCGCCGGGCCGCGCCCGTCGGGGCGTGCGCGGCGGCGACGAAGCCGTCCCAGCGCCAGACGTCGCCTTCGGGCGAGACCAGCCGCTGGCCGGTCTTGAGCTGCGAGACCAGCTCGGCGCCGCGCTCGCGTGGCACCACGCCGATCTGCGCCAGGCGGCGCGTCAGCTCGGCAGGCGCCTGAACGTGATTGGCGAGCGGGGTGACGCCTTCCGGCAGCTCCGGATCGCCTTCGGCGTGTCCGACATTGGTCCAGCGCATCGGCGCGGACGGGTCGATCGGTGCATCGAGATCGTCGCCGAGAGCGGCGCCGATCGCCTTCTCAAAACCCTTGTCGACGGTGATGCCGTCGATGATCGGCGGCCACAGATTCTTGGTCTCGCCATTGAGGATCTTGGAGATCGTGCGCGCTTCGGTTTCGAGCCGCTGTGCGCGCTTGTCGGCTTCGACCAGCGGCGAGCGCGAGGCCTCCAGCGTCTGGCGGGCGGCAACATGCGCAGCTTCGCTCGCCTGCGCCGCGGCTTCGGAAGCGGCCAGCGTCTGCTCGGCCGTCTCGACCGCCGCGGTCAGCTCGTCGAGATCGCCGAAGCCGCCGGTCTCGGCTGCGAGCTTCTGCTCTTCCGCCGCGACGTTCGCGATCTCCTGGTCGAGCCGGGCGAGCTTGTCGCGATGAGTGCGGACGTTGGCTTCGAGCTGGTTGCGCTTGGCCGTGAGGTCGGCGAGCGCGGTGGTGAGCTCGGCGAATTGCTGCTCGGTCTCGGTCAGCACCGCCTCGGCTTCGGCGACGCGCTCGTCGACGCCGGAACGCTTCTCGACGCGCGACTTGATCTCTTCCTTCAGCTCGGCGTCTTCGGTGTCGAGCCGCTGCAGCGCGACGTCGGCGTCCATGGTTTGCTGCTGGGCACGGGAAATGTCGCCCTCGAACTGGGCGAGGCGGCGCTCAAGCTCGGCGACGCGCTCCTTGGCGCGCTCCTCCTCGCGGTCGAGCTGCTCGCGGGCATTGGTCAGGCGCTGCAGCCCGGCCGCGGCGCGCGCCTCGGCATCGCGCAGCGCCGGCATCTCGGCGGCGCGAATCGCCTGGATGCGGGCGGCTTCGGCTTGGTGCTGGGTCCGCTCGGCCATCTCGCGGACGGCAAGATCGTGAGTCTGGCCGGATTCGTTGACATCGGCATGGGCGCCGATCCAGCGCAGGTGGAACAGCGTGGCTTCGGCCTTGCGGACCTTGGCGGCGACCTCGCGGTAGCGCACGGCCTGGCGGGCCTGCTTCTTCAGGCCTTCCATTTGCCCTGCGAGCTGGCCGATCACATCCTCGACGCGGGTGAGGTTGGTCTCGGCCGCCTTCAGCCGCAGCTCGGCCTCGTGGCGGCGGGCGTGCAGACCGGCGACGCCGGCGGCGTCTTCCAGCACGCGGCGGCGTTGCTCGGGCTTGGCCTGGATGATCTCGCCGATCTTGCCCTGGTGGACGAGAGCCGGCGAGCGCGCGCCGGTGGCTGCGTCCGCGAACAGGATCTGCACGTCGCGGGCGCGCACGTCGCGGCCGTTGATGCGGTAGACCGAACCGGCTTCGCGCTCGATGCGGCGGGAGATTTCCAGAATCTGGCTGTCGTTCATCGCCGCAGGCGCGGTGCGATCGGCATTGTCGATCGTCATCGTCACTTCGGCGTGGTTGCGCGCAGGACGGTTGCCGGAGCCGGCGAAGATCACCGCGTCCATGTCGGCGGCGCGCAAGCTCTTGTACGAGGTCTCGCCCATCGCCCAGCGCAGCGCTTCGACGAGGTTCGACTTGCCGCAACCGTTGGGCCCGACCACGCCGGTGAGGCCGGGCTCGATGACGAAGTCCGTGGGCTCAACGAAGGACTTGAAGCCGTGAAGGCGCAGGCGGGTGATTTTCATAAGCACGCATCTCTGTTGGCAGGCGCGAATCCCCCTGCCGGGACAATACCATGGAAAGGCAATGTCGCTGTCTGGGCGAGTCGCGCGGGGCGCCTCATGCGGCGGACAATGGCCGCGGTGCGCCGTGAGGGCAACCTGCGAAAGCCGCTTTTCCCAAGGGATTTATGCCGGGAAAGCTACGGCTTTTGAGATGCGAATCAGGATCTTGACGAGCGAATCAGCTCTTCAGCAGCGGATTGATCTTCTTGGCGAACTCCTCGAACGAGGCCTCGCCCTTGATCTTCTCGCCGTTGATGAAGAAGGTCGGCGTGGAATCGACCTTCAGCACGTCGCTGGCATATTTCTGGTCGGCGGCGATCTTGTCGAGCAGGGCCTGGTCCTTCAGACAGGTCTCGACCTGCTGCTGGGTGAGGCCGGCCTGCTTGCCGATCCGCGTCAGCGTCTCCGTGGTGTTCTTCACCACCCAGTCGTTCTGCTGCCGGAACAGCATGTCGGTGACGGCGAAGTACTTCGCCGCGTCATCCTTGGCGATGCAGCGCGACAGCATCGAGCCGGCGGCGGCTTTGATGTCGAGTGGGAACTCGCGGAAGATGTACCGCACCTTGCCGGTGTCGATGTATTCCGACTTGATCTTGGGGAAGACCTGCTCGTTGAAGGCCGCGCAATGCGGGCAGGTCATGGAGGCGTATTCGGTGATGGTGACGGCGGCGTCCTTCGGACCCAGCGCCATGTCGGGGAGCGACACGGGCTTCGCCACATCAGCGGCGGACTGCGCCATGGCCTCTGAGATGAACCGCAGCGGCGAGAACCCGGCGAGCGCGGCAAGCCCGGTCAGCGACAGCATCGTGGTGAAGGCGCGGCGGGTGATGATCAAGGTCGGCTCCCGGATTGGCTGGTCTTTGCCCGAGTTCCCCCCGGACGGCCTGTCGCTAGCTTGAAACGTGGTTTGAGGCAATGGCGAGCGGCAAGGACAGGTTCAGATTGGCAGCGGAATAAGGCTCAATTTCGCTTGATGGCGGCCCCGAGCCGCGCCAGTGCCGACTTGAGCTCTTCATCTTCGATCGCGCCCAGGCCTTCTGCGACCTTGGCAACGGCCTTGGGGTCCGGCGGCCCGGGCCGCTTTCGGGCCCGGGGGCGCGAGAGGGGAGCCTGGCGGAAGGCGAGCTTGCCGACCGCGCCCCAGCCGAAGAAGCGGTTGACCCGCTCCAGGATCACGTCGGCCGAGTGCTGGATCTCCAGCGCCATCGGCCCCTCGACCCGCAGCACCAGCGTTGCCGGCTCCTGCGGCTGGCCCTCGACCGGCCGTGGCCACTGCATCTTCAGAGGCTCGGCATGAGCGGCGATCTCAGCCCCCGCGATCTGCGGCCACCGCGTCACCAGCTCGCGCGCCGCAAACCCCTGCTTGGCATAGGCCTCGGCAAAGACGTCGTCGAGCAGGATCCCGAGCGGCTTGGCGCTGATGGGGCCGGGTTTGGGAGGGAATTTGGCCATGGGGCCTTATAGCATTTCGGCGGGTGGGCCACAGACTTCTCGCGGCGAAGAAAGACGTGGATGCCCGCGACGGGCGCGCGCCTGACGTGGAGAGGCCGGCACGTTGCCGCTACAGTAAGAGCATGAGCCCCAAATCTGCCCTGAAGGCGAAATCGGAACCCGGTCAGTCGGAGACCGTGTCGCGTCCGATCGCTCTGCTCGCCTGGTACGACCGCCATCGCCGCAGGCTGCCCTGGCGGGCTGCGCCCGGAGAGACATCCGATCCGTATCGCGTCTGGCTGTCGGAGATCATGCTGCAGCAGACCACGGTGAAGGCGGTGGGGCCGTATTTCGAAAAGTTCGTCGCGCGCTGGCCCGAGGTCACGGCGTTGGGGAACGCCTCGCAGGATGACGTGCTGCGGATGTGGGCCGGGCTCGGCTATTACTCGCGCGCACGCAATCTCCATGCCTGCGCCGTTGCGGTGACGCGCCAGCATGGCGGCGTCTTCCCCGACACGGAGGAGGGCCTGCGGGCGCTGCCGGGCATCGGGCCCTACACGGCGGCTGCGATCGCGGCGATCGCGTTCGATCGCCACACCATGCCCGTCGACGGCAATATCGAGCGCGTGGTGTCGCGCCTGTTTGCGGTGGAGGAGGAGCTGCCGCAGGCGAAGCCGCTGATCCAGCAGCTGGCGGCGACGCTGCTGGCTAACTCTCGCGCCGGCGACAGCGCACAGGCGTTGATGGATCTGGGCGCCTCGATCTGCACGCCGAAGAAGCCGGCCTGCTCGCTGTGCCCATTGAACGAGGATTGCAAGGCCCGCACGCTCGGCACGCAGGAGACGTTTCCGCGCAAGGCGCCGAAGAAGGGCGGAGCGTTGCGGCGCGGCGCCGCCTTCGTCGTCACGCGCGGCGACGAGCTGCTGGTCCGCTCAAGACCGGAAAAGGGACTGCTCGGCGGCATGACCGAGGTGCCGGGCTCGAACTGGCTCGCCGGCCAGGAGGATGCGACCGCAAGACAGCAGGCGCCTGACTTAAAGGGGTTGTCGCGCTGGCAGCGCAAGGTCGGCGTCGTCAATCACGTCTTCACGCATTTCCCGCTGGAGCTTGTGGTCTACACCGCGAAGGCCCAACCCCGCACGCGCGCGCCCGCGGGCATGCGCTGGGTGCCGATCGCAACCCTGGCCGACGAGGCGCTGCCCAACGTCATGCGCAAGGTGATCGCGCATGCGCTGAATCTGCCGTCGGGCCCATCCTCCTGACAGCACGCTGGCAGCTGGGTCGCGCTATCGGGTGCGATATGGAGGCTGCCAATGATCAAGACCGCGCTCGACAACTTCAAGAGACCGCCCTGTGCCGAGCTGCTCGGATGGCGGCTGCTCGATGCCCGCCCAGAAGAGGGCTGGATCAAGCTCGGCTTCGAAGGCAAGCCTGAGTTCTGCAATCCCGCAGGATTCATCCAGGGCGGCATGCTCTCCGCGATGCTCGACGACAGCATGGGGCCGGCCGTGCTGGTGATGAGCGAAGGTCGGCTCTACACCACGACGATCAGCATGACCGTGAATTTCCTGGCGCCCGCGAAGCCGGGACCGATCATCGGCGAAGCGAAGGTGAGACAGCTCGGCAAGACCATTGCGTTCGTCGAGGCGAAGCTGATTGCCGAGGATGGCACCGTGCTGGCGACGGCGAGCGCGAGCGAGCGCCTGCTGGAGGCGGCGAGGGTGGTGAAGTGAGGCGGGCGCCGCTCTATCACTCCCTCGCCCCGTTCTTACGAGGAGAGGGTGGGGTGAGGGGCCTCTCTCAACGCGCGAGGTGACCGTGAGACCTGTACCCCCTCACCCGGATTGCATCTTCGATGCAATCGGACCTCTCCCCGCAGGCGGGCTAGGTGAAGGAGGGAGCCTGCGGCTCCATTGTTGGCTAACTCGCGCGCGCGTCCTTGCTCACGATCGGCGGCTTCGCATTCAGCGCCTCGACCTGGAACCCCGCCACGCGCTTGTAATTCGCGGCGATGTCTTCCAGCTCCTGCTGCGACAGCACGTCTGTGACGACCTTGTACCCGTCAGGCGCGCGCTCCTCGACGAGTTGCATGACCTGCTCGGGGCCGTTCTTGCGGTTGAGCAGCACGAGGTCGGTGGTCGCCGGCCGCCGCTCGGCTTCATAGGCGAGCAGCGCCTCCGTCGTCGGGCCATGCCTCAGGATCTCGCGCGTGATGGTTCGAGCATCGAGGATCGCCTGCGAAGCGCCGTTCGAGCCGATCGGGTACATCGGGTGCGCGGCGTCCCCCATCAGCGTGACCTTGCCAAAAGTCCATTGCGACACCGGATCGCGGTCCACCAGCGGATATTCGTAGGCGTGCGGGCAGTTCCTGATCAGGCCGGGCACGTCGAGCCAGTCGAATGTCCAGCTCTCGAACCACGGCAAGAACTCTTCCAGCCGGGCGGTGCGGTTATAGTCCTCGCGTCGCCATTGATAGGTCGGCGGCATATGGCGCTCGGCGACCCAGTTGATCAGGTGGTTGCCGTTCGCGTCCGGCTCCTTCGAGATCGGATAGCAGACGAATTTCAGGATCTCGTGGCCCGCCATGATCATGGTGCGGCCGGTGAGGAAGGCCTTTGCCGGTGTCACGCCGCGCCAGAGGATGCGGCCGTTCCAGATCGGGGGGCCCTCGTTGGGATAGAGCTTTTCTCGCGCGGCGGAATGGATTCCGTCGGCGGCGATCATGATCGCGCCTTCGTAAGTCCCCGCGGCCTTGCCGGTCGCCCTGTCGACGAAGTCGGCCCTAACGCCGGCCGCCGTCTCGCTCCAGCCGGTCAGATGATGGCTGGTGAGGATGTTGTCGCGGCCCAGCCGCTCGATCGCGGCGTCGAGCAGGATCTGCTGCAGCGTGCCGCGATGAATCGAGAATTGCGGCCATTTGTAGCCGGCCTCGAGCCCGCGCGGCTCGCTCCAGATCGGTTTGCCGTGCTTGGAGAAATAGGCGAGCTCGCGGGTGCGCACGCCGCTGGCGTCCAGCTTGTCCAGCAGCCCGAGCTCGATCAGCTCGCGCACCGCATGTGGCAGCACGTTGATGCCGACGCCGAGCGGCTTCAGTTCCGCAACGCTCTCGAACACTTTTACGGGAACGCCGATCTGATGCAGGCTGAGCGCAAGCGTCAACCCGCCGATGCCGCCGCCGGCGATGAGTACCGTCATGAGAAAGCCCCTCCAATTGCAGGCGTCTTGGCACAGCGGGCCGGCCGTGGGCAACTGCGAAGAGTAACAACACCGGAGAATGCCGTGCTATGGACGCCGGGACCGGCAGTCGTTAATTTCCGGGTTTCCCATGAGGTCCGACATGCTCAAGCTCTACTACGCCACCGGCACCTGCGCTCTCGCCACCTACATCACCCTCGAGGAGGCCGGCGCCGACTACACGGCCGAACGGCTGAGCTTCAAGGACAACCAGCAGAACAGCCCGGATTATCTCGCCATCAACCCGAAGGGCCGCGTCCCGGCGCTGGTCACCGATCGCGGTGTCCTGACAGAGACGCCGGCGATGCTGGCCTACCTCGCGCAAGTCTTCCCCAAGGCGAAGCTCGCGCCGCTCGACGATGCCTTCGACTTCGCGCAAGTGCAGTCGTTCAACTCCTATCTCTGCTCGACCGTGCACATCAACCATGCCCACAAGATGCGCGGCGCGCGCTGGGCGACGCAAGAAAGCTCGTTCGCCGACATGAAGGCGATGGTGCCGAAGACCATGGCCGCCTGCTTCAAGCTGATCGAACAGAGGATGTTCAGGGGACCGTGGGTGATGGGCGACCAGTTCACGGTCTGCGATCCCTATCTCTACACGCTCTCGACCTGGCTCGAAGGCGACAGCGTCGACATCAACGCCACGCCGAAGATCGCCGATCATTTCAAGCGCATGTCCGACCGGCCCGCCGTAGCAAAGGTGATGGCCGCGCAGAAGGCCTGAGGACGTCGGCTTCGTAGGGTGGGTTGGTCCTGCAGATGCGTTTCGCGCATCTGCAGGACGTAACCCGCCAACTTCCGTTTCCGCGGAGACAAACAGCGGTGGATTACGCCTTCGGCTAATCCACCCTACGGCCCTTCCTCTCCAACTCCCGCCCCGTCTCCAGCATCAGTCGCCGCAACCAGATCGAGCCCGGGTCCATCTGCGCCCGCGTCGGGTAGAACATGAACTGCTCGTCGATCCCGGGATCGAGCGGCGGCGTCACCGTCACAAGCCCGAGCTGTTTCGACAGTGCCGCGATCAACCGGCGTGGCACGAAGGCGACGAGGTCGGTGCGGGCGGCGACGTGCAGGGCCTCGAGATAGCCAGGCACCACGAGTGAGATATGCCGCTCGATACCCTTGGATCGCAGCCAGGTGTCGATCAGATCCTCAGCATTGCCGCGGATGATCACGCCGAGATGGCGTGCGGCGAGGAACGTCTCCCGCCGCTTCAGCTTCGGTGCATGCGGATGGCCGCGCCGGACCGCCAGTGCGTCGCTGTCGGTGTAGAGCAGCTGGCGGTGAAAGCCCTTGAAGGCGTTGCCGATCGAGATCACGAGATCGATGGTGCGGGCGAACTCGGCGTGGAAGATCGCCGGCCCCCGCCAAGGCACCACGTCGATGCGGACGTTGGGAGCAAAGCGCGTCACCCTCTCCATCAAAGGTGGCATCAACAGCTCGACGGCGAGGTCAGGCATCATCAGCCGGAATGCTCGCTCGCTGCGCGCGGCGTCGAACGCCTCCGGCACGAGCAGTCCGCGCACCTGGTCGAGTGCCTGCGCCAGCGGCGCGCGCAGGGCCTGGGCCCGCGGCGTCAGCTCCATCCGTGCGCCGGTGCGGACCAGCAGCGGATCGCCGAAGATGTCGCGCAGGCGTTGCAGCGCGTGGCTCGTGGCCGGTTGCGACAGCCCGATGCGCATGGCGGCCCGGCTGACATTGGCCTCGCGCAGCAGCGCGTCGAGCGCGGTCAATAGATTGAGGTCGAGCGAATTCAAATTCATAGAATGAATAGATATCATATTCTCTATCGATTTGAAGAATTCCGATCGGGCGGCGATGTTCTCCGTGTTGCCACTAGCAGGAGATGCCGCCATGAGCACGAGCGCCAACAAGAAACTGATGCAGGAAATCTTTGCCGCCGCCGCCAGCCCCGATCCGGCCGTGCGCGACCGCTCCCTGTTCACCGCAAGCCTTGCCGACGATGCCAGATGGGTCGTGACCGGTCAGTATTCCTGGTCGCGCACCTTCGCAGGCAAGGAGGCGATCCTGAACGATCTGCACGGCTATGTGCGCACTCGTCTCCGCGACCGAACCCGCACGATCGCTCACCGCTTCATCGCCGATGACGATATAGTCGTGGTGGAGGCCAAGGGCGACAACGTCACCCCTAAGGGCGTGCGCTACGACAACGATTACTGTCTCGTATTCCAGTTCGAGAACGGCAAGATCAAGGAGATCCGCGAGTATTGCGACTCGGTGCTGACCGAGAAGGCGCTCGGCCCGTTTCCGCAGGCGGCTGTGAGGGCTGAAGGCTGAGCGCGCTGAGCCGCGTCGCTGTGTTCGGCCGGCTGGGTCGACGGCCGCGAGGCACGGTCCCGCGAGCCTAGCGGTCGCTCACGAGACGCTGCCTTTGAACAAGAGCGTCGCGCGACCGGTCTCAGCTCGCGACCATGACCGAGAGGGAGCTTCAGGACATTGGGGTGACCAGAGCGGAGAGCGAATACCAGATCGGCAAGCTTTCACGATGGAGACAGGTCAGAGGGCGCGGCCAAGCCACGCCCTCTGATTTCTTCAATCTCGGCGGGAACCTTTGAGTTCCGCCGGCATTTCCTTCGCTTCCGGGGCAATTGCGCGCCGGCTTTGCGCGCGCGTGGGAATTCTATGCTGGCTGGGGCTTCGGACGTTTCAATACAGGTGTGCCGCAACTTTCCCGGATTCCGCGAACGATTGAGAGATGCCACTGCGACCGCACATCGGGAGCTCGATGCTCGGATGTCCGCCTTCGATCTCACCCTCTCGTCTGGCTACCGTCGTTTCCTTCAGGCCAGCGCGGGCGCGCTGTTGCCGCTCGAAGCGGCGCTTGTGGATGCGGGCGTCGCCAAAATGTTTTCGGACTGGCCGGAGCGTACGCGTAGTGCCGCGATCGCGGCCGATCTCGATCAGCTTGGCGGGACTGCGCACGCCACTGTCTCGGTGCGGCCACTGACGGCCAGCGGGATCATCGGCACAATGTACGTGCTGGAAGGCTCTCGCCTCGGTGCCAAATTTTTGTTGAAGGCGGTCGCAGCTGCGGCGGATCCGCGCATCCGCGAGGCCACGGCGTATCTCAGCCACGGGAACGGTAAGCGACTGTGGCAGAGCTTCCTGTCGAAGCTTGCCTGCGAGGAGTCCTGCGACGAGGGCGAGGCGATCGAGGCCGCGCGCAGCGCCTTTGCGGCTTTCGAGCGGGCGGTAGATCGCTCATGAACGAGACGGTCAATCTCACCAATTGCGATCGCGAGCCGATCCACATTCCAGGGAGTGTGCAGCCGTTCGGATTCCTGCTGGCGCTGCTGTCGGATTTCACGATCTGCATGATCTCGGACAATGCCGGCGAGTTTCTGGGCGGCGACGTTACCGACTTCTTGCAACGGCCGCTTGCCGAGGTCTTCTGCGCTGCCGCGATCGACACTGTCCGCCGCCGCGTCGACCAGCTAGGCGGGCCCGACTCGACCGAGCGTGTTTTTGGCGTCGAGATCCAGCTCGGCAGGCCGCTCTACGATCTCGCGATCCATTTCTCGGGCGCCTATCTCGTCGTGGAGGCCGAGCCCAGCGTCATCGAGCCCGGCGTCAATTCCGGCGAACTGGTGCGGCGGATGTTGGAACGCATCCGCAAAGCCCGCGGCACGACGGAGCTTGCCCGCGAGGCTGCGCGTCAGCTGAAGGTGCTGACCGGCTTCGATCGCGTCATGGTCTATCAGTTTCATCCCGATGGTTCGGGCGAGGTGATAGCGGAAGCGGCAGAAGCGGGGCTCGAACAATTTCTGGGCCTGCACTACCCAGCGTCCGACATCCCGAAACAGGCCCGTGTCCTCTATCAGCGCAATTGGCTACGTATCATTGCCGACATCAACGCAAAGCCCGCTGCGCTGCTTTCGACGGCCGCACATAATGCCGGTCTGCTCGATCTTTCCATGAGCGTGCTGCGCTCTGTGTCGCCGATCCATATCGAGTATTTGCGCAATATGGGCGTCGCCGCCTCGATGTCGGTGTCGATCCTGCGCGACGGCAAGCTATGGGGGCTGTTCGCCTGCCATCACTATTCACCACGCTACATTTCGTTCGACAAACGTACCGCCTCCGAACTGTTCGGGCAGATGTTCTCCTGGATCGTCGAGGGACGCGAGCGCGAGGACGATGCGGCTTACGAGGCCAATGCCCATAAGATACAGGAACGGTTGATCGAGATCGCGGCGACGCACGAGCACAGTCGGCGGGCGATCGTCGATTTTGTCGGTGATTACCGGAAGATGATCGCCTGCGATGGTGTGGCGGTCTGGTCCGACAACGCGGTCACACTCCACGGCGAGACACCCACGCAGGAGGAGGTGAAGGATCTCGTCGCCTTCATCAACAGAACCTCGCCGGGACGCATTTGCGCCAGCGCGGAGATCGCCAAGCTTTATGCGGCCGGCGAGGTGTTCCGCGACCGCGCCGCCGGCTTCCTCGCCATTCCGATCTCGAGGACCCCGCGCGACTGCCTGATCTTCTTCCGTCGCGAGGTGACGCGGTCCGTCAACTGGGCTGGCGCCCCCGAAAAAGTTTACGAGGAAGGACCGAACGGCTCGCGTTTGACCCCGCGCAAGAGCTTCGAGGTCTGGCAGCAGACGGTCGCGGGGCAGTCGAAACCATGGTCGGCGGCCGACATCCGCATCGCTGAAAGTCTGCGCGTCACGCTGCTGGAGGTGATCCTGCAATTGTCCGATCTTGCGGCGCGCGAGCGCCGCGGCGCGCAGGAGCGGCAGGAACTGATGATTGCCGAGCTCAATCATCGCGTCCGTAACATTCTGAGCCTCGTTCGCGCGCTGGTGGCGCAGAGCAAGGACACCGCCCGAAGCATCGACGAATTCGCCAACGTTCTCGGCGGCCGGATCCAGGCGCTGGCACGCGCCCACGACCAGATCACCAATCTGAACTGGGCGCCGGTGGCGTTACGTACGCTGCTCGAATCCGAGGCCGGCGCCTATCTCGGCTCACGCGCGGATCGGGTGAAGATCGCTGGCCCGGATGTCGCTCTCGATCCCAAGGCATTCGCGACGCTGGCGCTCGTCATCCACGAGATGATGACCAATTCGGCCAAATACGGCGCGCTCGCCGATTCCACTGGCCAAGTCGAGGTGGTGTGGCAGGTCGACCGAAGTTCGAGCCTCGAAATTGAGTGGAAGGAGAGCGGAGGCCCGCCGGTGCAGCCGCCGTCGCGCCGCGGCTTCGGCACTACGATCATCGAGCGCTCCGTCCCGTTCGACCTGAAGGGCGAAGCGGAAATCCGCTTCGACCTGCTCGGCGTCCAGGCGAGGTTCGTAATCCCGCCTAATTTCGTCGACCTGGTGCCGTCAATGGCGGGAGCCGCCATGCGCGTCGAGGAACAGCAGCCCGTCCGTCCGCGCATCTCGGACACGGCCCTGATCGTCGAGGACAATCTCATCATCGCCATGGCGGCGGAGGTCATCCTGCTCGATCTTGGGGCGCGACATGTCGAGACAGCGGCGAGCGTCGACCAGGCCTTGCGCGCGCTCGCGCGCACGCGTCCGAGCTTTGCGTTGCTCGACCTCAACCTTGGCAATGAGAGCAGCATCAGGGTGGCGCAGAAGTTGAAGGAGCTCGGTGTCCCCTTCATCTTTGCGACCGGCTATGGTGAGCGCGCGCCGATTCCACTCGATCTGGCCTCGGCACCGGTGGTGCAAAAACCTTACACCCTGGAAGTGGTCGAGAACGCCCTCGGCAAGCTACAGCAGGCGATAGCTTGAGTGTGATCGCCGGCACCTTCATTGCAGAGAGCTGCAAACGGCTGCGTGCCTTGCGCCAATGGTCTGCGCAACTGCCGATAATATCAGCAGAGCCTGCGGATACTTCGTAGAGCTCGCGCGAAGAATTTGAAGGTTCAATTAACGAGTGTCCCGCATTGTGTCGCGGTGCAGCGTGAGTCGTACAAAGTGCGAAGCGCGGCTGCCGGGGGCGGCGGCTACGACACCGGAATTGTGCGTCCGTCCGAATTCACATGCATCCGGGTGGACAGTGGAATGCCGAGCTTTCGTTTGCGGATCAGGGGCCGTCTCTATGCCGGCTTCATGACCTTGGTGGCGGTTGGACTGGTGATGGCGGTGGTCGCCGTCTGGAATTTGCGGTCCGTGCAGGACCAGGTCGCACAGCAATCCACGCTCTCGGACAGCACGGCGCGGGTGCTGGAGATTTCGACCGATCTCCAGGCCATCCAGCGCGCCAATCTGCGTTACATCTATGACGCCGACGAAGCCGCGATGAAGGAGGCGTCGGAGCGCGAGGCCGCGGCGACCGAGCTGCTGCAGGTCGGCGCCAAGGGCACGATCTCCGAGGAACGGCGCAGGCTCTACAACGGTCTGATCGCCGACATCGCAAGAATGCGAAGCCTGCGCGACAATCTCGGCGATGCGGTCAATGAAGCGCGAACCGGCAAGGCGACGTTGTTGCCGAGCGGCGACGAATTGACCGCCAAGGTGGCCAAACTGGTCGATGTCGCGCGCGCGGCTGTCGACGAGGACACCGCGTCCCTCGTGGCGGACCTCGAATCCAGGCTGCTTTTCGTCCAGATCGCCAATTGGCGCTTCCTGGCCCTGCGCGACACCAAGGGTCCGGCCAATTTCAGAACGAATGTGGACAGGGCGATGCAGCGGCTTTCGGCGCTCGAAAAGAGCCCGCAGGCGACCGAGTTGCGTGCGACGCTCGCGCCGGTGAAGAGCTCGCTCGGCATCTACAAATCGGCGTTCGAGACCACGTCGGCCGCGATGCTCCAGGCCGACGAGATCTACCACAAGAGTCTCGCGCCGCTGATCGTCGACAGCATTGCCAAGCTCAAGGTTGCCGAGACCACGCTGAAAAGCGACTACAAGAGCTCGCGCAGCCGGGCCGAAGCCGTGATTGACGGCACGACCTCGGTGCAGGAGATCGCGGGCGGGCTGGCCACCCTGTTCGGATTGATCGTTGCCTTCCTGATCGCGCGCAGCATCGTCGGGCCGCTGACCGCGATGACGCGCGCGATGGGGCGGCTCGCCGGCGGCGATCTCGCAATCGAGATCCCCGGGCGCGGCAAGGCCGACGAGATCGGCGACATGGCCAAGGCCATCGAGGTGTTCAAGACCAACATGATCGACACCGAGCGCCTGCGCCGGGAGCAGACCGAGACCGAGGCGCGGCAAGCCGAGGACCGCAAGAAGGACATGGTCCGGCTCGCCGATCAGTTCGAGCAGACGGTCGGCGAGATCGTCGACACCGTGTCGTCGGCCTCGAGCGAACTCGAGGCCTCCGCCGGCACGCTGACCGCCACCGCGACACGGGCCCAGGATCTGTCGACGGAAGTCGCCTCCGCCTCGCAGGAAGCGACCACCAACGTCCAGGCCGTGGCGTCTGCTACCGAACAGCTATCCTCCTCGGTGAGCGAGATCGCGCGTCAGGTTCAGGAATCCGCCCGCATCGCCAGCGAAGCCGTCGGGCAGGTGAGCAAGACCAATGCACGCGTCGGCGAGCTCTCCAAGGCGGCCGCGCGCATCGGCGACGTGGTCGAGCTGATCAGCACGATTGCCGGCCAGACCAACCTGTTGGCGCTGAACGCAACGATCGAGGCGGCGCGTGCGGGCGAAGCAGGCCGCGGCTTTGCCGTGGTCGCCACCGAGGTCAAGGCACTGGCCGAGCAGACCGCAAAAGCCACCGGCGAGATCGCCCAGCAGGTCTCGGGCATCCAGGCCGCGACGGAAGAGTCGGTCGGCTCCATCAGGGAGATCAGCGGCACCATCGAGCGGCTGTCGGAGATTTCCTCCACGGTCGCCGCCGCCGTGGAACAGCAGGGCGCCGCCACGCAGGAAATCTCGCGCAACGTCCAGCAGGCCGCGCACGGCACCCGCCGCGTCTCGACCAACATCGAAGACGTGCAGCGCGGCGCCTCGGAAACCGGCTCGGCGTCTTCGCAGGTACTGTCGGCGGCGCGCTCGCTGTCTTCGGACAGCAGCCGGCTAAAACTCGAGGTGGCGAAATTCCTCGACTCGGTCCACGCCGCCTGAAAGCAAAAGACCACGCGCATGCGCGTGGCCTTTCGTTTACGGCGAAGTGAGATCAGGCCACTTTCGTCGTCATGTGCCTGAACATGTTGGCGCGCGCCTCGTCGTCCATCTCGGCCTTGAAGGTGAACTTGTCCTTCAATGCGATCGCGCGGGCGGCGGCCGGCCGCGCCGAGATCTCGTCCACCAGACGCTTGACGTTCGGATAGCGGGCGAAGGCGTCGTCGCCGAGCTTGAACGGCACCATCCGCGCCCAGCCCCACAGCGCCATGTCGACGATCGAATAGGCATCGCCGACCATGTAACGGCGATCTTTGAGGTGACCGTCGAGAATCTTGTAGTGGCGATCGGTCTCGTACTGATAGCGATTATGAGCGTAATCGTGGTTCTGGTCCTTCGGCGCAAAATGCTTGAAGTGCACGGCCTGACCCGAATACGGCCCGACGCCCGACGCGACGAACATCAGCCAGGACAGCAGCTCGGCGCGGTTGGCGGGAAGGAACTTGCCGGTCTTCTCGGCGAGGTAGAGCAGGATGGCGTTGCTGTCGAACACGATGGTGCCGCCATCGTCGATCGCCGGCACCTTGGCGTTCGGATTGATCTTCAGATAGTCCGGTGCGAACTGCTCGCCCTTGCGGGTGTCGACCTTCACCGGCTCGTAAGGCAGGCCGGCTTCCTCGAGGAACAGCGCGACCTTGGTCGGGTTCGGCGATCCGTTGAAATAGAATTTGAGCATCTGGCATTTCCCCAGTTCTTGTGGTCACGGGCGCCTTCTCATGCCCGAACCCAGTCAGGGGATGCAACCGGCGAGATTGCCGTGCGGTATCTGCGCGCTACGCAGACCGGCCAGCGTAACAAAGGCCGGTCGCCGCCGTAAGGCCGTCGCTATTCCGCCGCCATGCCGGCGCGGATCTCGGCGCGGAGCTCGTCGATCAGCTTGAGGCCCTTCTTGGTCTCGACGTGCCAGAACGTCCAGCCGTTGCAGGCCTGCGCGCCTTGCGCCACCGCGCCGATGCGGTGGATCGAGCCGACCTTGTCGCCGAACATGATGGCGCCGTCGGCACGGACCAGCGCGCCAAGCTTCTTCTTGGCGTCGAACAGTTTGCTGCCGGGCATGATCATGCCGCGCTCGATCAGCTCGGAGAACGCCACGCGCGGCGCTTCGCGCGCGGTCATGAACGGGGCGAGGCTCTCTTCCGGCAGCGGCTCGACCGCGGCGATGCGCGCCTCGGCCGCCTTGGCGTAGGTCTTGTCGCGTTCGAAGCCGATATAGGAGCGGCCGAGACGCTTGGCGACGGCGCCGGTGGTGCCGGTGCCGTTGAAGGGATCGATCACGAGATCGCCGGGCTTCGACGACGACAGCAGCACGCGCGCGAGCAGCCCTTCGGGCTTCTGCGTCGGATGCACTTTCTTGCCGTCGGCGCCCTTGAGGCGCTCCTCGCCGGTGCACAGCGGGATCAGCCAGTCGGACCGTGCCTGCACGTCCTCGTTGGCGGCCTTCAGCGCCTCGTAGTTGAAGGTGTAGCCCTTCGCCTTCTCGTCCCGCGCGGCCCAGATCATGGTCTCGTGCGCGTTGGTGAAGCGGCGGCCGCGGAAGTTCGGCATCGGGTTGGTCTTGCGCCAGACGATGTCGTTCAGGAGCCAGAAGCCGAGGTCCTGCATGATCGCGCCGACGCGGAAGATGTTGTGATACGAGCCGATCACCCAGATCGTCGCCGACGGCTTCATGGCACGGCGCGCGGCCAGCAGCCAGGCGCGGGTGAAATCGTCATAGGCGGAAAATGAATCGAACTTGTCCCAGTCGTCGTTGACGGCATCGACGTGGGACTCGTCGGGGCGCTTGAGGTCGCCCTTGAGCTGAAGATTGTAGGGCGGATCTGCGAACACCAGATCGACGCTACCGGGCTGAAGCCTCGACATCTCGGCGACGCAATCGCCGACGATGATGCTGTGCGAAGCAGACTCGAAATTTGTGCGGGGCGCCTTTGCAGACGCCCCGCGACGCGACACTACCATGACTCAAGAACTCTGACTCAGGCGACGCTGTCGGCGACGCGGGACCAAACAACCGACTGACCGTTACAATGAAGCGGCAAAGTAAAAATCGACTTAACCCGCTGCTTGCGCGAGCGAGACCTGCATCGCATTGCGCGAGCCGGTGGTCGCTTGCATCTGCCGTGTTTTGCAGCGTATTTCGCGCGTCATCGCGCTGCGGCGGCCTCGCGGCGGTCGAATTTCTCTCGGAAAAAAATGCATGGCCCCCGGAAAAAATTGCTGATGCGGGCGCGCTGTCGCACTAGGCAATTTTTGCCGGCCACGATATTGATAAAGGCAACGGAAATTTTACGTATGTGGCGCGTTGAGCTCCGGCGCTCCTGCACCGCCCAATTGACGCCATGAAGACTTGAGGGAAGCCGACCATGCGCTACGATGATTTCCGCCGCAGCGACGATATCGAGGATCGTCGCGACGAGGGCGGCGGAGGATTTGGCGGCGGCGGAGGCGGCGGGTTCGGCTTGCCGATGGGCGGCGGCGGGCTCGGCATCGGCACCATCATCGTGCTCGGCCTGATCGGCTATGCCTTCGGCATCGATCCACGCCTCCTGATCGGCGGCGCCGAGATTCTCTCCGGCGGCGGCCAGGCGCCGAGCTACCAGAGCGACCGTCCGTCGTCCCAGGCCAAGCGCGGTGCGCCCAGCGACGAAATGGGCAGCATGATATCGGGCATCCTTGGCGAGATCGACGATCGCTGGAGCGAGATCTTCCAGGCCTCGGGCCAGTCCTACACCGGCCCGAAGGTCGTGCTGTTCCGCAATGTCACCAATGGCGGCCGCTGCGGCCGGGCCGAGTCGGCGATGGGGCCGTTCTACTGCCCGCCGGACCGTACCATCTTCCTCGACACCTCGTTCTTCCGCGAGGTCGAGACGCGCTTCCACGGCTGCGCCGGCAAGTCGGCGTGCAACTTCACCACCGCCTATATCATCGCGCATGAGGCCGGCCATCATATCCAGAACCTGCTCGGCATCATCCCGAAGGTGACGCAGAAGCAGCAGCAGGCCGGCAGCAAGGCCGAGGCCAATGCGCTCCAGGTCAAGGTCGAATTGCAGGCCGACTGCCTATCCGGCATCTGGGTCAATCGCGAGGCGAAGAAGCGGCCGAACTTCCTCGAGGCCGGCGACATCGACGCGGCCCTGAGCACGGCCAGCGCCATCGGCGACGATACGCTGCAGCGTCAGGCGACCGGGCGCGTCGTGCCCGACTCCTTCACCCACGGCTCGGCCGCGCAGCGCAAGCAATGGTTCATGACGGGCTATCAGCAGGGCACGCTGCAGGCCTGCAACACGTTCGGCGGCGGCGGGCCGTAGCGGTCTTGTGCCTCGGATGCAGTGGCGTCATCCTGAGGTGCTCGCCTCTTCGGCGAGCCTCGAAGGATGGCGGAGCCCGCGGCCCATCCTTCGAGGCTTGCCGTGCAGTGCGGTTGCACCGCACGGCGCGCACCTCTCCGGCGAACGCAAATGCGTTCGTCCGGGGATGACGGTGGTGAGTGTGGGAGCAGGAGTTAAGTCGTAATGTCCATCGACGAATCCAAACAGTTCATCCCGCTCAACATCGCGGTGCTCACCGTCTCCGACACGCGCGCGCTTGCCGATGACAAGTCCGGCCAGACCCTCGCCGATCGTCTCCTAGCTGCGGGCCATCATCTCGCCGCGCGCGAGATCGTCACCGACGACGTCGAGGCGATCCGCGCCGTCGTCCGCCGCTGGATTGCGGATGCCGGCGTCGACGTCGTCATCACCACCGGCGGCACCGGCTTCACGGGGCGCGACGTTACGCCGGAGGCGATCGAGCCCTTGTTCGAAAAGCGCATGGACGGTTTCTCGATCGCCTTTCACATGCTGAGCCACGCCAAGATCGGAACATCGACGATCCAGAGCCGCGCCACCGCGGGCGTTGCGGGGGCGACCTACATCTTCTGTCTGCCCGGCTCACCCGGCGCCTGCCGCGACGGCTGGGACGGCATCCTCAAGGCCCAGCTCGACTACCGCACGCGCCCCTGCAATTTCGTCGAGATCATGCCGCGCCTGGACGAGCATCTGCGACGGCCGAAAGCGCAGGGCGCGACGGCGTAGCTTCTTTTTCCCTTCCCCTTGTGGAAGGTGGCATAGGCGGCCTTCGGCCGCCGTACTTAACAAACGCCGAAGCGAAGCTTCGGCTATGGCGCCGGATGAGGGGTATCGATCCGCGTGCGCAGTATCGTAGGGTGGGCAAAGCGAAGCGTGCCCACGATTTTTGTCGATTGCGTGAGATCGTGGGCACGGCGCTCATGCGCCTTTGCCCACCCTACGATTCCTGACGTGCGGCGCCATAGTCACAGATCCCGCTCCCAGGTCTCGCCGATCAGATCCTGCCCGAAGCTGTGATGCGGCTTCGCCGCGACCAGCTCGAAGCCGGCGGCTTTGTAGATGCCGCGGGCGGCCACCAGGATGCTCTGCGTCCATAGCGTCATCCGCCTGTAGCCCCTCTGGCGCGCGCCCTCGATGCATTGCTGCACCAGCGCGCGGCCGACACCCAGGCCGCGTGCTTTCTTCTCCACCTGCAACAGGCGGAGCTTGGCGATCTCGTCCGTGGCCTTGACCAGGAAGATCGAGCCGACCGGCTCGCCGCCGACTTCCGCGATCCAGCAGTGCTCGCGGGCGGCGTCATAGCTCTTGATGAACTGTGCGCAGATCTCGGCGACCAGCGCCTCGTAGCTGATGTCCCAGCCGTAGTCCGCGGCATAGGCGGCGGCTTGCTTGGAGATGACCCAGCCCATGTCACCGACGCGATGGCTGCGCAGCACCACGGCAGCGCGCCGGCTCGGTCGCTGCTCGAGCACGTCCTCGATGGTCGCCATGGCCTGCGTGAGCCGCGCTGCCTCGCCGGCCGGAAGCTGCGCCAGCATGGCGGCGACCTCGGTTTGCGAGCCCAGGTTCAGCTTGGCGAAGGCCTGGCGGCCTTTGGCGGTGAGGCTGAGCTGGTGTTGTCTGCGGTCAGCGGGCAGGGGCTTGCGCGTGATCAGCCCCTTTTCGTCGAAGCTCTGGACGATGCGGCTGAGATATCCGGGGTCGAGGCCAAGCTCGTTTCCGATCTCTTTTGCCGAAACGTCGTCGCGATGGGCGAGCTCGTAGAGCACGCGGGCCTCGCTGAGCGAGAACGGGCTCTTGCCGAGGTGCTGGTCGAGCACACCGAGCTTGCGGGTATAGAAGCGGTTGAAGGCGCGGATCGCGGCGATCTGGTCGTCGGCACCGTTGTCGGACATGGCGTGTCACCTCAATACTTGCCATTGTCAAACAATTAATTGACTTTGGCAAGTATATCGTGCGCTTCAGCCCACCATGACGATCCGGCTGCGCAGCAGCGTCCGGGAGGAGCGACCGAGCCGCCTGAGCAGCCGCGCCTCGGAACGTCGGGCCTCGGGCGGGTAGCCGCCGATCCGGTCGTAATGATCACGTGCGATCAAAAGTCCCTGATCGCCGAGAGGACCGACCAGTTTGCGCACCACGGACCACAGGACATCCTGGAAGCTGGTGTCGGCATAAGGCGAGCGGGCGTAACGGAATACGGCCGCACGATCCTTGCCGCTGGCTGCGACAGCCTGGATGAACTGGGTGGTCTCTTCGATCCAGCCGGTTTCCAGCACCGCGCCGGCCGGGAGGAACATCAGCCAGGGGGAGCGGGCCTGGAGTGCGCCTGCGGCGAGCGCCGCGCCTTGCGAAGATCCCTCGTAGCCGATGAAACGGCATCCGGCGACATCCGCGACGCGCTCGATGACGCCGTTGCGGGTGCCGTCGACCAGCAGAACTTCCTTGATGATGCCCGCTGCGGCGCCGGGTACCAGTGCGGCCAGAGTTGCGACCGCGGTCTGCTCGACGCCTTCGGTCGGTATGATGACACTCAGCATGATGGAGACTTCGATGTCCGCACTTCGAGAGAAACGCAACTCGTCATGACGTTGTCATAAACACGCGACGCTGCCGAGCGCAACTTTTCGGCCCGCGTGCCGGCGTGCGATGGTGAATCGTTGCGAGCACATTCGGCCGAAAATGTCGCTTCGTGGCGGGACTGTTGCCGAATGTTTCAGCGAATCTCGCTGTCGTGGGCTTCAAACCGGGCCTTTCTCTGCCGATATGAGAGGACGGCACCTTCCGCAAGGCTATGTCAGCAATCTGACATGGACCTTGCGGCGAGGAAATACGCGTGATTGCGAGTGCGCCGAGCGAGATGTCTCCTGATGAACGCCGATCAACTTCCCGTTGCCATGACGTCCACATCGCCCAAGCCGGAGGCCGCGCCGACCTTGCGGATCCGCGCCGTGATGCTGGGCGAGCGCATCAACGCGTCGAACCTCGAACTCGGCACGCTGGTGTCCTCGACGCCCGCTGCCTTTCGCGTCCATGCCGGTCTCGCCGTGGTTTTCCGCTACGGAGTCGTGGTGCTGATCGGCCTCCTTCCCTCGGAGGAGAAGGTGGTGCTCGACAGCCTGAAATCACGCGTCACCGGCGAGTTCAGCCCCTATGAGGAGGAGACCGCGCAGGCGCAGCTTTGCCTCGACGAAAACGCGGAGACGATCCAGCCCGGCGGGCCGATCTGCGTGTCGAAATTTTCCGACGAACGGCTGCTGCTGATCGCCGATGCGCTCGCCAAGAGCACGTCGTTGGCGCGCGACGAGCGGCGCGTTGCCGCGGTCTTCGACGTCATCGAGCCCTTTGCGCGGGAGCTTGCCGAAAAAGGCCGTACGTCGCGGCGGCGCAAGGGCATCCTGCAGCTCATCGGCAATGCGCTGCTCGTGCAGCAGCGCGTCGCGGGCCGCGTCGCCGTCGCCGAGAAGCCCGATGCGCTCTGGGAGAAGCCTCAGCTCGACCGGCTCTATGCGCGACTGGAAGACGAGTATGAGCTGACCGAGCGCCTGGACACGCTCGAGCGCAAGCTCAAGGTCATTTCCGAGACGGCCGATGCACTGACCGACATCATCGACACCCAGCGCTCGCTGCGGCTCGAGATCGCGGTGGTGGTGCTGATCGTGATCGAAGTCGCGATCGGGTGCTTCCAGATTTTCGCCGGGATTCACTGAGACGCGCCGGCGCATTCCGACCGGCGGCCGCAGGACTGCGACCGCCATTCCGCGATTTCGGCGAGCTCGGCTTCCGGCCGCGTCTCTGTCGTCTGGCAGCGGCCGAGATAGATCTGCCCGGCGTCGCCCTCGATCGTAACCCAGTCGCCTTCACACAGCGTTATCTCGCCGAGCCGGGCGCTCCGCGTCCCGGTGTCGATCTTCAGTTCGCCGCAGCCGACCACGCAGGGCTTGCCCATCTGCCGCGCCACCAGCGCGGCATGCGAGGTGCGGGCGCCGACCGCCGTGACGATACCGGCCGCCACCGCAAAGCCCGCGACGTCGGCGGTGCTGGTGTCGGGGCGCAGCAGGATGACCGGCTCGCCTGCTGCCGCAAGCCGCTTGGCGCCTTCGGAATCGAATGCCGCACGGCCGATCCCGATGCCGCCGGAGGCGCCGATGCCGGACGCTGCCGGCGTACCTGCGGAAACCAGGGAGATATCGACGAGCGAAGCGAGATCGATGCCGGAGAGACGCGCCAGCGCTTCGTCCTTTGCGATCAATCCCTCGCGCACAAGGCCGATGGCGATCCTGGCCGCGGCGCGCGGTGTCCGCTTGGCCGCACGGGTCTGCAGCATCCACAGCTTGCCATCCTCGACCGTGAACTCGACGTCCTGCACGTCGCCGAATTCGCGTTCGAGCCGATCCAGAACCACGCCGAGCTCGTTCCGGATCGTCGGCAGCACGCGGGCGACCGCGTCCTCGCTATCGGGCGTGCGGCGGCCGGACACCACGTCCTCGCCCTGCGCGTCCAGCACGAGATCGATCATCGCGCGGGGCGCGCCGGTCGATGGATCGCGCGAGAACGCCACGCCCGCGCCGGAGGCAAGTCCGCCATTGCCGAACACCATCGCCTGCACCGTGACGGCGGTGCCGAGAAGGTCGTCGAGCTGCTGCAGCTTGCGATAGGTCTGCGCCCGCTCGCTCGTCCAGGACTGATAGACGGCCCGCGCGGCAGCCTCGAGCTGGGCGACCGCGTCCTCGAGCCAACCGTCGGCACGATCCTCGACCAGCGCTTGCTCCGCGGCGGCGAGCCGTTCCAGTGCTTCGCCATCCAGCTCCCGGTCGTTGGCGACGCCTTCGGCATCGACCAGCTCGGCGATGCGCGCGGCGAAGGCAGCAGGATCGAGCCCGAGCACGGTCTCGCCAAAACTCTCCAGGAAACGCCTCCGGCAATCCCAAGCGAGCCGTGGCCGGCCCGTCGCCCGGATCAGGCCGTGCGCGGCATCCAACGTGCAGCCGACGTCGAGAACGGTTTCGAGCATGCCCGGCATCGATCGCGCCGCGCCTGACCGAACCGACACCAGAAGCGGCCGCCTGCGATCGCCGAAGCGCTTGCCGGTCGCGCCTTCCAGGAAGGCGAGGCCCTCCTTCAGGCCCTCGCGCAGATGTTGCGCGGCGTGGGCACGGCCGGAAACGATGTCGGCGCAGAGCTTGATCGGCAGCACGAACGCCGGTGGCACCGGCAGGCCGAGCGCCGCCATTCGGGCAAGGTTTGCGGCCTTGGCGCCGATCTCCTCGGCAGGCCGCAATTCGGTCGCCCCAGCGCCGATACGCACGATGTGCATGGTGATGTCCTCAGGCTGCGAGATCGATCATGATGTGACGGCGCAACAGATGGCCGAAGGCGGCGAAGCGGTCGGTGGCGCGTTCCATCGCCCGTGCCAGCTCGAGCACCGAAAGCGAGGTTGCCACATCGTAGCCGCCGCGGAAGACCAGCGTGGTCGTGGCCCGCTCCTTGGTGTCCGCCGCATGTTCGGCGTCGATCAGGCGCGTCACCGCGGCCAGTGCGTCTTCGGAATCGATCCGCCGTCCCTCCGGCACGTCGATGGCAGCAGCGACACCGTTCGCCGCGGTTTCGGCCGCGGTCGCGGCCACCGCGCAAAGCTCGGCCAGCGACGCCAGCAGCGCCGGATCGGTCCGCGCGGGGAGCAGTGAGGCGACGAAAGCCGCCTGTTCGAGTTCGTCGATGGCCTCCTCGGCCCGGCCGATCAATTGGCCGATCACGGGCCGGGCATCGAGACGGTCGACCTCGTTGCGGCTCTCCAATGCGATGCGGTCGGCCTTCTGCTCGATCGCGGCGCAACGTCCTGCCAGCAGCGTGCCGTCGGCGGGCTGGCCGGTCCTGAGAGCTGCGATATGGCGTGCAATGGCGGTGACGAGATCGTGAGCCAATCCGACCTGGCGCAGCACGGCCGCAAGCAGCGCCCCGTCGACGCGATCGAGGTGCCGCACGAGATCGGCTTCGATCTGGTCACGCACGGTTCTCACGGAGCGGCCTGCAAGCAACGCCTCGGTGGAGGCGCGCAGCGCCGCCTTGAGGAAGTCGATCGCGGCGGATCGGCCGAGCGCCTGGTCGAGCCGCTCGCCGAAGCCGATCCGCGAGGGCGCGGCGTTGCGGACTGCGGATCCCAGGAGTTCATTGCCGCCGAGTTCGAGGAAGCCGCGATGGCCGATCCGGTGCCGCGCCGCCCATTCCAGGATGCGCGCCGCGTCGTCCTTGGCGACCCAGGTCCGCAGCAGCTTGCGCGCCTTGTTCCAGTCGATCAGGAAAACCAGCGCAGCACCGACTGCCGCAAGGAATTCGTTGCGATCCGCAGCATGCTTGGCCTGAAACTGGCCGGTGACGAGATAGAACGAATTGTCTTCGCCGAGACCGGCCGCGGTATGACGGTCGAGCCCGCTCCAGGTCGCTTCGAACCCGTCGAACAGAGAGATGAAGAACTCCGCCCGCGCCAGGTGCACGTCGGTGTAGGTGACGGTGACCGCGTGCTTCTTGACGGCGATCACCACGACATGTGCGTCGGTGGTGCCGATGTCGTTCTGAATCAGCAGCCGACCGCCGGAGCGCGTGGCCATCGTATCGAGGCCGGGATGGTTGAACTTCAGTCCGCGGGTTTGATTGAGCCCTTTCATGAAGGCCTCCACCGCGCTGCGATCTTCTCCATGCAGACCGAACACATGGGCTCCGTCGAGCACTTCCTCGGAGCAGCTCGCGGCCAGCACATTGAGCTTCTTGTGCAGATCCATGACCATCCGATGCAGGCTGTCGCCGGTCGAGTCCGTCACGCCGGTCAGACGCGCGATGCGGGCGAGCTCGATCTCGCTGGTGGCGTCGAGCAGGCCGGCTCCGCGGATCGTATCCAGCCGTGTCGTCACCTTTCTGCCTTCATCGGGAGCGCCAGCGACGACCGCGCGGATCATGGCCCCGGCGTCGTCCTGAATCTCCTTCATCAGCTTCGCGAGGTTCGGCGCCGCAACCCGATCCTGGCCAACCATATGCGCGCCGCTGATCAGCGTCGCGATCGCGGCAGGCGCGATGCCCGCGATCTGACTCTCGACGCTGAGATCGCTCGCGGGCCGGTCGGGCTCCCGTGCATGGTGGGCCGCGGCCTGGAGGGCGCTCATGCGCACCTTGATGCGGTCGTTGGCGGCGAGCCCTTCTGCCACCAGGGTTGGCAGCAGAATGCCGCCCTGTCCGAGTTCTTCGATGATCTGGGTCTTCATGATGTGTCCGCACAACGTTCAGTGCGTGCATCATGCCGCCGGGCGGCGGCGCTGGCGTTGCGCCAGATCATTCATGTTTCCGTCACAAACGCTCGCGGTCGTGCAGCATGCTGGCGCAGTGGCGAGCGATTGTGATCTCTTCGTTGGTAGGGATGACGAACACTGCGACTGCGCTGTCCGCTGCGTAGATGCGCTCACACGCCGCCTCGTTCGCAGTCTGATCGATGCGCACGCCGAGCCAGCCGAGACGTTCGCCGATCTCGCTGCGGATGTCTTTGGCATGCTCGCCGATGCCACCGGTGAAGACGAGGCAGTCGAGGCCGCCCAGCGTGTTCGCCATCACCGCGATCTCCTGCGCCGCACGAAACGTGAAGAGATCGACCGCCTCGCGTGCGGCAGCCTCGCGGCTCGCCAGGAGTGTGCGCATGTCGGCGGAGAGGCCAGAGACGCCGAGCAGGCCTGACTCGTGATAGAGCATGTGCTGCAAGTCCCCGGCCGACATGCGCTCGTGCTGGAGCAAATAGAGCAGCACGCCGGGATCGACGGTGCCGCAGCGCGTGCCCATCACGAGGCCGTCGAGCGGCGTCAGTCCCATCGTGGTGTCGACGCTGCGGCCTTCGTGCAAGGCGCACAGGCTCGCGCCATTGCCGAGATGGGCGATGACGGTGCGCCGGGCCGCAAGCTCCGGCGCGATGTGGCTAAGCCGGCCCGCGACATATTCGAACGAGAGGCCGTGAAAGCCGTAACGGCGCAGACCGCGCGCCTCATAGCGCCGCGGAATGGCGAAGCGGCTCGCGGGCGGCGCGAGGCCGTGATGGAAGGCGGTATCGAAACAGGCGATCTGCGTCAGTGCGGGACGGAGTGCGCCAAGGGCGCGGACCGGTGCCAGGCAGCGCGGCTGGTGCAGCGGCGCCAGCGGCGTCAGTGCCTCAAGCCTGGCGGCGATGTCATCGGTCAGCACGACGGGGCCGGAATATTCGGCACCGCCGTGGACGATGCGGTGCCCCACCGCGCGCAAGCGGCCTTCGCCGAAACGGTCTTCGATGAAGCCGAGCACGTCGGCGAACAGATGACCGCCGTCGCCATCCGAGGCCTCCCGCTGCGCCTCGAACAGCATGTCGCCCGAGGGGCTCTTGGCCGCAAGCCGCGGCTTCGCCTCGTGCTCGTCCAGCGCTCCGTTGCAAAGCAGGGCGGGCTCGGCCGTCGAGATGTCGAACAGGCCGAACTTGATGCTCGACGAGCCCGAGTTGAGAACGAGGACCGTGTCCGTCATGGCGCCGTCAATCGCCGGCTTCGGCCGGCGTGGTGCCGCCGGCGCTGTTCTGCCAGACCCATTGCTGGATTTCCGGCATGTCCTCGCCGTGCTCGCGCACGTAGCGCGTATGCTCGATCAGCTTGTCACGAAATTGCTGCTTCACATGCGCAGCCCTGGTCGCCAGATCGGGCACGCGTTCGATCGCCTCGATCGCGAGGTGATAGCGGTCGAGCTCGTTGAGCACGACCATGTCGAACGGCGTCGTCGTGGTGCCTTCCTCGGCAAAGCCGCGCACATGCATGCCGGCATGGTTGGTGCGATTATAGGTCAGACGATGGATGAGGTGGGGATAGCCATGATAGGCGAAGATCACTGGCTTGTCGTGCGTGAACAGCGAGTCGAAGTCGCGATCGCTCAGCCCGTGCGGATGCTGCTCCTTCGGTTGCAGCGTCATGAGGTCGACGACGTTGACGACGCGGATCTTCAGGTCCGGCAGCGCCTTGCGCAAGAGGTCGACGGCGGCGAGCGTCTCCAGCGTCGGCACGTCGCCGGCGCAGGCCATCACCACGTCGGGCTCGCCGCTCGTGTCCGCTGTGCCGGCCCAATTCCAGATGCCGATGCCCGCATCGCAATGCGTCGCGGCCTCCGGCATCGACAGCCATTGCGGCGCCGGCTGCTTGCCGGCGACGATGACGTTGATGCGGTTGTAGGTGCGCAGACAGTGATCGGCGATCCACAGCAGCGTGTTGGCATCCGGCGGGAAGTAGATGCGGACGATGTCGGCCTTCTTGTTGGCGACGAGATCGACGAAGCCGGGGTCCTGATGGCTGAAGCCGTTATGGTCCTGGCGCCCCACATGCGAGGTCAGGAGATAGTTGAGCGAGGCGATCGGTCGCCGCCATGGCAGATGCCGCGCCACCTTCAGCCATTTGGCATGCTGGTTGAACATGGAATCCACGATGTGGATGAAGGCCTCGTAGCAGGAGAAGAAGCCGTGCCGGCCGGTGAGCAGATAGCCCTCGAGCCAGCCCTGGCAGAGATGCTCGCTTAAGACCTCCATCACGCGGCCGTCCTGCGCGAGGTGGACGTCGTAGGGTTCGATCGGCTCCATCCAGACGCGTTCTGTGGCGTCGAACACCGCATCCAGCCGGTTTGACGCGGTCTCGTCCGGTCCCATGATGCGGAAATTTCGTTCCCCGGCGTTGAGCCGGATGACGTCGCGCAGGAATTTGCCGAGCTCGCGCGTCGCTTCTCCCGTCACAGAGCCTGGCTGCGGCACCTCGAGGGCAAATTTGCGGAAGTCCGGCAGCTTCAGGTCCTTCTTCAGCAGGCCGCCATTGGCGTGGGGATTGGCGCCCATGCGCCTGTTGCCCTGGGGAGCGAGCGCCTGCAGCTCGGGAACGAGCGCGCCGTTCTTGTCGAACAGTTTTTCAGGCTCGTAGCTGCGCATCCAGTCCTCAAGGATCTTCAAATGCGCCGGCTCCTCGCGACAACTTGCGACCGGCACCTGATGCGCGCGCCAAAAGCCTTCGACTTTCTTGCTGTCGACTTCCTTCGGGCCGGTCCAGCCCTTCGGGCTGCGCAGAACGATCATCGGCCAGCGCGGCCGCTCGATCGTCTTGCGCCCGTCGCGGGCGTGCTGCTGGATCGAGCGGATGCTGGCGAGCGCGACGTCGAGCGCATCGGCCATGGCCCGGTGCATTACCTTGGGATCGTCGCCTTCGACGAACAGCGGCTCGTGGCCGAAGCCGCGGAAGAGCTCGCGGATCTCGCTGTCGGGCATCCGGCCGAGCACGGTCGGGTTGGCGATCTTGTAGCCGTTGAGGTGCAGGATCGGCAGCACCGCGCCGTCATGCGCCGGGTTCAGGAACTTGTTGGAGTGCCAGGACGCCGCGAGCGGGCCGGTCTCGGCCTCGCCGTCGCCGACGACGCAGGCGACGATGAGGTCGGGATTGTCGAGCGCCGCGCCGTAGGCGTGCACCAGCGCGTAGCCGAGCTCGCCGCCTTCGTGGATCGAGCCCGGCGTCTCCGGCGCCGCGTGGCTCGGAATGCCTCCAGGGAAGGAGAACTGCCTGAACAGCTTGCGCAATCCGTCCGTATCGCGCCCGATATCGGGGTAGATCTCGCTGTAGCTGCCTTCGAGATAAGTGTTGGCGACCATGCCGGGTCCGCCATGGCCGGGACCGCAGACATAGATGACGTCGAGATCCTGGGCGCGGATGGCGCGGTTGAGGTGGGCATAGATGAAGTTCAGCCCCGGCGTCGTGCCCCAATGACCGAGCAGCCGCGGCTTGATGTGCGCAGGGACCAACGGCTCGCGCAGGAGCGGATTGTCCAGAAGATAGATCTGTCCAACGGAGAGGTAGTTCGCCGCCCGCCAATAGCGATCAAGGAGATCGAGGTCGCTGCTTGCAGCGGCCGATTGTTGTTGAGATGTCATATTCCTGCCGACCTTCACCGGAGATCGTCACCAACCGAGTTCCGGCGAGATCGATCCTTTGCCGGCATCAAACGGCATCGGGGTCACGCGGTGTTGCGTGAGGTCAAACCTCGGCGCGTGAAGTTTGGGCAGCGCTACTGTGCATGGGGTTGTTTTCGCGTTTTCGATTCTTGTTCTTGATTTGTTCCTTTTGCGTGTTATCTTGCTTGCATGAGTCCAGCATCTTCTTCTGCTCTCAAGCACCCGCCGGTCACGGCGCCCTCCGAGCCGGCGGGTGCGCCTTCTGATTTCCCCGCCGATTTTACAGAACTTGGTGTCGCCATCGACCGCGCACGCCGGCGAGGGCGGGGCGCCCAGTCCAATGCCAGTGGCCGTTATGAGGCCGAGGCGCGCGTCGCCTTCGATGACGGTTGGCAGAGCCTTGAGGAACTGCCGCCGTTCAAGACCAGTGTCGGTGTCGATACGTCGCGCAAGGTGATTACCCGCAACGATTCCCCCGACATCGGCTTCGATCGCTCGATCAATCCCTATCGCGGCTGCGAGCACGGCTGCGTCTATTGCTTCGCGCGGCCGACGCACGCCTATCTCGGCCTGTCGCCGGGGCTCGACTTCGAGGCAAAGCTGTTCGTGAAGCCCGAGGCGCCTGTTCTGCTCGAGAAGGAGCTCGCGGCATCAGGCTATGAGCCGCGGATGATCGCGATCGGCACCAACACCGATCCCTATCAGCCGATCGAGCGCGAGCGTAAAATCATGCGCGGCATTCTGGAGGTGCTGGAGCGCACCGGCCATCCCGTCGGCATCGTCACCAAATCCGCGCTGGTCACACGAGACATCGACATTCTCGCAGCGATGGCCAGGCGCAACCTTGCCAAGGTCGCGATTTCGGTGACCTCGCTCGATCCGAAGCTGGCGCGGACCATGGAGCCGAGGGCCTCGACGCCGCCGAAGCGACTGGAGGCGCTGAAGCAGCTCTCGGAGGCCGGCATTCCGACCACCGTGATGGTCGCGCCCGTGATCCCCGCGCTGAACGATTCCGAGATCGAGCGCATTCTCGATGCGGCCGCGCATGCCGGCGTCAAGGAAGCGTCCTACGTGCTGCTGCGGCTGCCGCTCGAGGTGCGCGATCTCTTCCGCGAATGGCTGATGGCGAACTATCCGGACCGCTACCGCCACGTTTTCACGCTGATCCGCGACATGCGCGGCGGTCGCGATTACGATTCGAAATGGGGTGAGCGGATGAAGGGCACCGGACCGATGGCCTGGACCATCGGCCGCCGCTTCGAGATCGCCTGCGACAGGCTCGGTCTCAACAAGCGCCGCTCGAAGCTGACAACGGATCACTTTGTGCGACCGAAGCAGAACGGCGAGCAGCTCAGCCTGTTCTGACAGACGAGGTCCCGCGAGGCGTGCGATGAGTAAGGAACTACCGGCCCCGGTGCCGCGACTGACGGTGATCACGCTCGGCGTCAGCGACATCCGCACCAGCATCGCCTTTTACGACGCGCTCGGCTTTTCACGCCGGCTGAAGGCGACAGGCGAGGCCGTCGCGTTCTACGACACCGGCGGTCCGCTGCTTGCCCTGTTTCACTGGGACCAGCTCGCTGCCGATGCCAGGCTGCCTCACAAGCCGAGGCCCACGACCTTCCGCGGCGTCACGCTGGCGTGGAACTGCGCCTCGCGCGAGGAGGTCGATGCGGTGCTGATGTTTGCGCTCAGCAAAGGCGCCATCCTGCTCAAGTCCGCGCATGAGACCGATTACGGCGGCTATTCCGGCTATTTCGCCGATCCCGACGGCCATCCCTGGGAGGTCGTGGTCGCGCCCGGCATCGAAGTCGGCGACGACAGGCGGGTGCATCTGGCGGACTGACGCTGATGAATAACGGGAATTGCGTGGGGTTCCCGGTTGCGCTGGCCGGGCGGCTTGCGCACGATCCCGGCCATGATTCGGGACAAATCCGCCAAGAAGCCGGCCAAGGACGCGCTGGAGAAGGACGTTGCCAGGAAGGCCGCGCCGGCCAAGGCGAGCTTCCGCCGCGAGCGCGCGCTGATCAAGCGCGGCGTCTGGCCGATCGCGGGCTGCGACGAGGCCGGCCGCGGGCCGCTGGCCGGCCCGGTGGTGGCGGCCGCGGTGATTCTCGATCCCGACCGCATCCCGCGCGGCATCGATGATTCGAAACGGCTGACGGCGGAAGAACGCGAAAAGCTGTTCGACAAGATCTGCGCCACCGCCCAGGTCTCGGTCGCCATCGCTTCGCCCGCGCGCATCGACCGCGACAACATCCTGCGCGCCTCGCTGTGGGCGTTGAAGCGCGCGGTGCTCGCGCTGCCCGAAGCGCCCCGCCATGTCTTCGTCGACGGCCGCGATCGGCTCGACACGCCTTGCGACTGCGAGGCCGTGATCGGCGGTGACGGCATCGTCCTGTCGATCGCCGCCGCGTCCATCGTCGCCAAGGTGACGCGCGACCGGCTGATGTGCGCGCTGGCGCAGGACTGCCCGGGCTACGGCTTCGAGCAGCACAAGGGCTATGGCGTCCCGGAGCATCTCGACGCGCTCAACCGCCTCGGCCCCACAATCCATCACCGCAGCTTCTTCGCCCCGGTCGCTGCCGCCCGCGCCAAGCATATGCCCTGGACGGTCGAACCGGTGCGCGATCTGTTCGAGCCCGCCGAACTCGAAGTGCAGGCGGAGACGAGCGTTGAAATCAATGTTTCAGCAGGTCTCTAGCGCAGACGGTCGTTGCCACGACGCGCAGCGCGCTTTATCAAAATAGTCTTGAGCGAATAGGGCCGGCTGGACGGGTTGGCTGCATCTTTCGGGCGTTGCATGCGGTTTACCTCCCTGGTCATCGAGCTCATTCGCGCCCGGCCGCGGCTGATCGTCTGGATCGCTGTGCTGCTCCAGGCAGCGATGTGGCTGCTGGTCGCTCTGTTGTTCTATCGCAGCCCGCCCGGCAGCCTTGCGACCCTGCTGGCCTTCGGCCGGGAATATCAGGTCGGCACTGATCTCGGCCCGCCGCTCTCGATCTGGCTCGCCGACATCGCCTATCGCGCCGCGGGCGGCCACATGTTCGGCGTCTACGTGCTCGCTGAGCTCTGCGAGATCGCGACCTTTGTCGCGCTCTACCACTTGGCGCGCGCGGTGGTGGGCACGCAGCAGGCGGTGCTCGCCGTGCTCTTGACCATGACGGTGCTGGCCTTCTCCTCGTCCGCGCTCGATTTTGGTCCCCTGGTGCTGGCGCGGCCGCTCTGGACGCTGTTGCTGCTGCATTCCTGGCAGATCATCGGACAGCGCCGCGGCAATGCCTGGTTCGCCTGGTCGATCGAAGCAGGCCTCTTGCTCCTGACCACGCCGGCCGCGATCTACCTGCTCGCGCTGCTTGTCATCTTCGCGCTCGCGACCGCGGGCGGCCGCCGGACCTTGCGCGCGCTCGATCCGCTGTTCGCGCTCATCGTCGTCGCCGTGCTGGCGCTGCCTTATGCCGTCTGGCTGATGCGCGCCGAGACCCTCGTGCTGCCGGCGCTGCCGCAATTTGCCAACCTCAGCGCGCGCGCGATCCACGCCGCCTGGCTGTTCGGTGGGCTTGCGCTCGGAGCCGTGGCGGTTCCGGTGCTGAGTTTCCTCAACACGCCCCTGTTCGCCGGCAAGGGCGAGGAGGCGCCGATCATCTACCGGCCGCCGGTCGAGCCGCTCGCGCGCAACTTCGTCTATTTCTTTGCGCTGGCGCCTGCGCTCGGGGCGGTCCTGATATCAGGCGTGTTCGGATTCGACGCCGTCATCGGCGGCCCGGGCGTCCTGCTGCTCATGTCGGGCCTTGCCATGGTTGTCGTATCAGGCGATCTCATCGCGATGCGTCGGGCACGGATGCTGCGGACCGTGTGGCTTGCGGCCATCGTCGCACCCGCCATCGGCGTCGTGCTGGCCGTGCTGTTCTTGCCCTGGACGGGTGCCGGCGAGATCGCGACCTCGATGCCGGCGCGCGCGATCTCGGATTTCTTCGACGAGAGCTTTGCCCGCCGCACCAACCATCGCCTGCGCGCGGTCGCCGGCGAAACCCAGCTCGCGAGCCTGATCGCGCTGCATTCCGGCCGGCCGCATCTGTTCATCGATGCTGATCCTGGACGCACGCCGTGGATGTCACAGGCCAAATTCGGCGAGAGCGGCGGCGTGGTGGTCTGGCGTGCCTCTGATACCGCCGGGACTCCGCCCCCCGAAATCCTCGCGCGCTTTCCCGGCATTGTGCCGGAAGTGCCGCGCGCCTTCGAATGGCTGGTGACGGGGCGCCAGGGATTATTGCGCATCGGCTGGGCGATCGTGCGGCCAAAGGGGACTTAGCGAACTGTCTCCGCAGTCATTGCGAGGAGCCCTTGCGATGAAGCGATCCACACTGTCTCAGCGGAGGGATTCTGGATTGCTTCGCTGCGCTCGCAATGACCGGGAGAGAGATTTCCGCCGCCTCACGCCCCCGCCAATGCCCTCGCGATCGCCCGCAGATCCTGCCAGGCCAGACGCTTGTAGGACGGCGAACGCAAGAGATAGGCCGGGTGGAACGTCGGCAGTGCGCGGATGGTGCGTTGGCCGGTCTCGTAGTCGAACCAGCGGCCGCGCGTGCGCATGATGCCTTCGCGGGTGGACAGCAGCGTCTGCGTCGAGGGATTGCCGAGCGTTACCAGCACGTCGGGATTCACCAATTCGATATGGCGCTGGATGAACGGCAGGCAGATTTGTGTCTCCTGCGGCGTCGGCGTGCGATTGCCCGGCGGCCGCCAAGGGATGACGTTGGTGATGTAGGCCGTGGTACGATTGAGCCCGATCGCACCAATCATCAGGTCGAGCAGCTTTCCGCTGCGCCCGACGAAAGGCAGCCCCTCGATGTCCTCGTCGCGGCCGGGCGCCTCGCCGACGAACATGATGCGCGCCTGCGGATTGCCGTCCGCGAACACCAGCCGCGTCGCGGTGTGTTTCAGCGCGCAGCCTTCGAAGTTCTGCATGAGTTCGCGAAGCGCCTCGAGCGTAGGCGCGGTGCGCGCGGCCTCGCGTGCCGAGGCAATCGCGACGTCGGGGGCCGGAGCGGCCTCGCCACGGATCACCGCAGGCGCGGCGACAGGGCGCGGTGCCTCGACCGGCGCTACGCGAGGTGCCGGCGGCGGGGCGTCTAATTCCGCCAGGCGGTCGATCGGTTCCTCGGCGAGCGCGCAGTCGACACCGGCCTCCAGATAGAAGGCGAGAAGCTCTCGGACAGTGGGTGCGGGCTCGGGGATCATCGGAAAGTCAGACTATTAGTTCATCTTAAGGCGCCTTGCATCCCAGCGGAACGCATTTCCGTGGTTGTCCTACCCGGAAAAATCGGAAACAAGGGGGCGCAAATGACGAGGAACCGTCTCAAGGGCTGAGATCAGATGAGCACCGAAGAACTTCCCCCGCGCGAATCCATGGAATTCGACGTCGTTATCGTCGGCGCCGGTCCCTCGGGCCTGGCCGCCGCGATCCGGCTGAAGCAGATCAACGCCGATCTCAACGTCGTCGTCGTGGAGAAGGGCTCCGAGGTCGGTGCGCATATTCTCTCCGGCGCCGTGATCGACCCGGCCGGGCTCGACAAGCTGATCCCGGACTGGCGCGAGGATTCCGATTGCCCGCTGAAGACGCAGGTGAAGGACGACCGCTTCTTCTGGTTCACCGAGACCAGCGCGATCAAGCTGCCGAACTTCATCATGCCGCCGCTGATGGACAACCATCACTGCTATATCGGTTCGCTCGGCAATGTCTGCCGCTGGCTCGCGCGCAAGGCCGAGGCGCTCGGCGTCGAGATCTATCCGGGCTTTGCCGCCGCCGAAGTGCTCTATGACGAGAAGGGCAAGGTCAAGGGCATCGCCACCGGCGACATGGGCGTCGGCCGCGACGGCAAGCCGAAGGACTCCTTCACCCGCGGCATGGAGTTGCTCGGCAAGTACACGCTGTTTGCCGAAGGCGCGCGCGGCAGCCTGAGCAAGCAGCTCATCAACAAGTTCGCGCTCGACGCCAAGAGCGAACCGCCGAAGTTCGGCATCGGCCTCAAGGAAGTCTGGCAGATCGATCCCGCCAAGCACCAGAAGGGACTGGTCCAGCACGCGGTCGGCTGGCCGCTCAAGAACGATACCGGCGGTGGCCTGTTCTTCTATCACTATGACGAAAACCTGGTCTCGATCGGCTTCGTCGTCCACCTCAACTACAACGATCCGTATCTTTCGCCGTTCGACGAATTCCAGCGCGTCAAGAACCATCCCGCAGTGCGTGCGACGCTCGAAGGCGGCAAGCGGCTCGCTTACGGCGCGCGTGCGATCACCGAAGGCGGCTATCAATCGGTGCCGCGGCTGAGCTTCCCCGGCGGCGCGCTGATCGGCTGCGCGGCGGGGTTCGTCAACGTGCCGCGGATCAAGGGCGTGCACAATGCGATGGGCACCGGCATGCTGGCCGCAGAGCATGTCGCAGCTGCGCTCGCCGCCGATCGCGCCAATGACGAACTCGTCGAATACGAGAACGCCTGGCGCGATTCCGTCGTGGGCAAGGACCTCTATCCGGTCCGCAACGCCAAGCCGCTCTTGTCGAAGTTTGGCACCTTCATCGGGGCCGGGCTCGGCATCTTCGACATGTGGTGCAACACGCTGTTCGGTGCCTCGCTGTTCGGCACTCAGTCGCACGCCAAGCCGGATCGCGCGACGCTCGATCCGGCCAAGAGCCACGCACCAAAGGCCTATCCGAAGCCCGACGGCAAGATCTCGTTCGACAAGCTCTCCTCGGTGTTCCTGTCCAACACCAACCATGAGGAGGATCAGCCGGTCCACCTGAAGGTTACCGACATGAACCTCCAGAAGACGTCGGAGCACGACGTCTTCGCCGGCCCTTCGAATCGCTATTGCCCGGCCGGCGTTTACGAATGGGTTGAGGAGGGCGGCAGCCCGCGCTTCCAGATCAACGCGCAGAACTGCGTCCATTGCAAAACCTGCGACGTGAAGGATCCCAACGGCAACATCACCTGGGTTCCTCCGGAAGGGGGCGGCGGGCCGAACTACGAAGCGATGTAGGCGCGCAAGGGCGCCAAATGGCTCCGAAGCGTGATGTAGCGCACGTTCGCGTGAGAACGGGAGTCCTGCGGGTGCCCCTCGGTCACGATAAGGCCATAGTAGCGGCGTCTTGGGGCCTCTCGACGGTCACTTGAACGGTGACTTGGCCGATTTGGGGCGTGCGGAGGGGATCGCCCGGTCCGAATCCTTGCGGTGAAGCGCCAAAAGCGGCATTGTCCGGACCGACGGTTCCGGGTCCCGATGTCGCCGGCCGCGTTCGCGTGCGAGACGGCCTTTGCTCCAAACCCAGGCACCACCAACTCAAGGCGAGCCCTGATGTTCTCAAATCGTTTCAACCGCTGGACTGCTGCTGCCATCGCTCTTGCCGGCTCCGCAATCGTGGCGGTCCCCAGCGCGGTGCTGGCGCAGACACCGGATCATCCGGCCGACACGGCGGCGCAGTTTCCGACCCGGAACGATCTGAAGTCGCTCACCAGCGCCGGCAGCTATCTTGCCGCCCGTCACGCCAGCGTCGAGCGGGATGCGACCTCGGCTGCCGCGTTCTACCGCTCCGCGCTGCGGACCGATCCCAAGAACAACGAACTGCTCGATCGCGCCTTCATTTCGTCGGTCGACGACGGCGACATCGACGAAGCGGTCAAGCTCGCCGAGCGGATTCTCACCATCGACAAGACCAATCGCGTCGCTCGCCTGGTGGTCGGCGTGCATGATCTGAAGCTGAAGAAGTATCCGAGCGCGCAGAGCAACATCAACCAGTCGGTCCGCGGACCGATTACCGATCTCGTCGCGACGCTGCTGTCCGGCTGGGCCGCCTATGGCGCGGGCGACGCCAAGGGTGCGGTTGCGACCATCGACAAGCTCGCAGGCCCGGAATGGTATCCGTTGTTCAAGGACCTGCACGCCGGCATGATCCTCGAGAACGCCGGCAAGGAGAAGGACGCGGGCGCCCGCTTCGAGCGCGCCTACAAGCTCGACGATTCCATGCTGCGCGTCACCGAGGCCTATGCACGCTGGCTGTCGCGCAACAAGGACGCCGCCTCGGCAACCGCGATCTACGAAGCATTCGACAAGAAGCTCGCCCGTCATCCGCTGATCGTGGAAGGTCTGCGTGAGACCAAGGCGGGCAAGAAGCTGCCGCCGCTGGTCGATTCCGCGCAGGCCGGCGCGGCCGAGGCGCTTTACGGCATCGGCGCCACGCTGACCCGCCGCGGCGGCGAGGATCTTGCGCTGGTCTATCTCCAGCTCGCGCTCTATCTCCAGCCCACTCATCCCCTGGCCTTGCTCTCGCTCGCCGACCTCTATGAATCCGTGAAGCGTCCGCAGATGGCGATCAAGATCTATGAGCGCGTGCCGTCGAGCTCGCCATTGAAGCGCAACGCGCAGATCCAGCTCGCCATCGATCTGGACTCCGCCGATCGCACCGACGAGGCGATCAAGATCCTCAAGGGCGTGACATCGGAGGATCCCAAGGATCTCGAAGCCATCATGGCGCTCGGCAATATCGAGCGCGGCCGCAAGAAGTTCGGCGACTGCGGGGCGACCTATTCGCAGGGCATCGACGTGCTGCTTGCCGGCAACGACAAGGCCAACAGCGTCTGGTACTATTATCGCGGCATCTGCGAGGAGCGCTCCAAGCAATGGGCGAAGGCCGAGGCCGACATGAAGAAGGCGCTCGAGCTCCAGCCCGACCAGCCGCACGTCCTGAACTATCTCGGCTATTCCTGGATCGACCAGGGCGTGAATCTCGACGAAGGCATGAAGATGATCAAGCGTGCCGTCGAGCAGCGTCCCGACGACGGCTACATCGTCGACTCGCTCGGCTGGGCCTATTACCGCATCGGCAACTACGAAGAGGCGGTGAAGAATCTCGAGCGCGCCATCGACCTCAAGCCCGAAGATCCCACCATCAACGACCATCTCGGCGACGCCTATTGGCGCGTCGGCCGTACCCTGGAAGCCAAATTCCAGTGGGCGCATGCCCGTGATCTCAAGCCCGAGCCGGAGGAGCTTCCGAAGATCGAGGCCAAGATCGCGAACGGCCTCACCGACGATAGCTCGAACTCTTCGGCCGCGCAGGCGGACAAGAAGAAAGACGACGACAAGGGCGGTTAAGGTTGCGTTGAGGGGGCATCGCCAATGCCGGCGTTGGTTGAAGAAGGGCGCGCGAAGGTCAACTTAAGCCTTCGCGTGGTCGGCCGTCGCGCCGACGGCTATCATGATCTCGAAAGCGTGGTCGCGTTTGCCGACTGTGCCGACCGGCTCACCCTGGAGCCGGGTAGCGAGCTCAGGCTTGCGACCACGGGGCCGCTTGCGGCGGCTTGCGGCGAGGCCTCGGACAATCTCGTGTTCAAAACCGCCAAGCTGTTGGCGGACGCCGTGCCGAACTTGAAGCTCGGCGCTTTCGCGCTCGACAAGGTTTTGCCGGTCGCAGCCGGGATCGGCGGCGGCTCGGCCGATGCCGCTGCGGCGCTGCGGCTGCTGGCGCGTCTCAACGATCTTCCGCTCGATGATCCCAGGCTCCAGCAAGTCGCGCTCGCGACCGGCGCCGACGTGCCGGTGTGCCTGCTTTCGCGCGCCTGCGACATGACTGGCGTCGGCGAGCAGCTGCTGCCGCTGGCCTTGCCGAGCATGCCCTGCGTGATGGTCAATCCGCGCGTGCCGGTCGCGACCAAGGACGTGTTCCAGGCGCTGGGCCTGCGCAATGGCGAATTGCTGGTCGGGGCCACTTCGGTCCTCGGAGCTCCGGCCTGGCCGGGCGAGGGCGGATCGATTGCCGATTGGGTCGAGGTTCTCGAAACCGTCGCCAATGACCTCGAAGCCCCCGCGCTGCGCATCGAGCCGGTGATCGGTGATGTGCTGGAAGCCTTGCGCTCTTCCGCCGGTGTCAAGCTCGCACGCATGTCCGGCTCGGGTGCGACCTGCTTCGCGATTTATGGCGCGCCGAGCGACGCGCACGCCGCCGCCGAGAAGATCCACAGGGATCACCCCGGCTGGTGGGTGCATGCGGGAACGTTGAGCTAGGTATTTTTTCGCCGACGGTCCTGTAGGGTGGGCAAAGGCGCGCAAGCGCCGTGCCCGCGATCTTTCGCCGATCGTGACAGCCGGTGGGCACGCTACGCTTTGCCCACCCTACGGCAGCGGAGCTAGTCGATGCTCTCCAGCCCCAGAAACCGTCGGATCTCGCCCAGCACCTCATCCGGCTTGTCGTGTTGCAGCCAGTGTCCGGCCCCGGCGATGGTCTCGACGCGCGCCTGCTGGAAATAGCGCTCCAGTCCCGCCGAGCGCGCGCCGGCGAGAAAACTTTCGCCGGCGTTCAGTAGCGTCGGGCAGGCGATCCGCGACCACAGCGCGACGTGATCGTCCGGCCAGAGCCGGTGCGGCGCCGAGGCGCGCTGGTAGGGATCGAATTTCCAGCTATAGGTGCCGTCCTCGTTCCGGCGCGCGCCATGGGTCGCAAGATGCTGCGCGAGCTCGCGTGACAGCCGCTTGTTGTGAAGCACCATCTGCGCGGCCGCATCTTCCAGGGTCGAATAGCGGCGCGGCGTGCGATCGTGCAGCCTGTCGAGCTGGCTCACCCATTTGCTGATGCGCTCGTGCGTCGGCGGCTTGGGCGCATCGGGCAACATCGTCACACCGTCGAGCACGACGAGCTTCGAGACCAGCTCGGGGAATGCCCCCGAAAAGATCAGGCTTACCATGCCGCCCATCGAATGGCCGATGAGCGTCACTTGAGGCGCTGCGATGGCGCGGACGAGCTGGATGAGGTCGTAGACATACTCCGTCAGCGCGTAGCTGCCGCCGCGGGTCCAGTCGGAATCGCCGTGGCCGCGCAGGTCGGGCGCGATCACATGAAAATGCTGACGCAGCGGGCGGGCAATGGCGTCCCAGCTCCGGCAATGATCGCGGCCGCCATGGACCAGCATGAGAGGCGGCGCACCTTCGTTGCCCCAATCGGCATAATGCAGCCGTAGTCCGTGAGACTCGTAATAGCGACTTTGCGGAACGAGCATCGTGGCTATCCATTTACCGGCCGCCGCGCCAGTGCGAGCGACAGGCCAAGACCGGCGATGAACACGCCGGAGCCCTGGGTGAGGCGCCGCATCAGGTGCGGCCGTCCGGTCAAATGCCTGCGCGTTGCGGACGCCATCAGCACGACGACGACATCGGCAAGCGTGTTCATCGTCACCGAGATCGTGCCGAGCACGATGAATTGCAGCGCGGGATGAGACGCCGAGGGATCAAGGAATTGCGGGATGAAGGCGAGGAAGAACGCCGCGGTCTTCGGATTCAGTGCCTCGACCAGCACGCCGTCACGGAACGCCCGCTTGTCGCCGACGCCCTCGCTCTCCAGCGTCAGCGCGCGGCCGGCGCCGCGAAAGGTCTTGACGCCGAGCCAGAGCAGATACAGCGCACCAATGAATTTCACGGCAGCAAACAGCTCGGCGCTGGCGAGGATGATCGCGGAGATGCCGAGGCTGCCTGCCACGACATGAACCAGGCCGCCGAGCGCCGTACCTGCGGTCGACGCAAAACCACTGGCGCGGCCCGCCGAAAGCGTTCGTGCCGCGACATAGAAAATGCCGGGGCCGGGAACGGCGGCGATGACAACGGCGGCAGCCAGGAACAGCCAGAGATTGGTTTCAAGCATGCTGTTTTCGTAGCGCAGCGCGCCACGATTGCAAAGCCATCTCGTTCAGCCCATGCGGCGGAAGATCACGCTGGCGTTGACCCCGCCGAAACCGAAGCCGTTGGAGATGGCGTAGCGCATCGGCATCGACCGCGCACCGCCTGCGACGATGTCGATGCCGTCGGCGTTCGCGTCGGGGTTCTCGAGATTGAGCGTCGGCGGCGCGATCTGGTCGCGTAGGGCGAGCACGGTGAAGATCGCCTCCAGCCCGCCAGCGGCACCGAGCAGATGGCCGGTGGCCGACTTGGTTGCGCTGACAGCAATGCCGCGGTTGCGGCCGAACAGCGCACGAATCGCGCCGAGTTCGCTCTCGTCGCCGGCCGGGGTCGAGGTCGCATGCGCATTCAGATGCTGTATTTCGGCGGGGGCAAGTCTCGCCTGGCGGAGCGCGATCTCCATGGCGCGGCGTGCGCCCTCGCCATCCGGCGGACCCGATGTCATGTGATAGGCGTCCGCCGTGGTGCCGTAGCCGACAACCTCGGCGATCGGCGTGGCGCCGCGCGCCAGCGCGTGCTCCAGCTCTTCGACGACCAGAATGCCGGCGCCTTCACCCATGACAAAACCGTCGCGGTCGCGATCGAACGGGCGTGAAGCACGGGCAGGCGCGTCGTTGAAAGAGCTCGACAGCGCACGCGCCGCCGCGAAGCCGCCGAGGCTGACGATGTCGATGCAGGCCTCGGCGCCGCCACAGATGGCGACATCGGCCTCGCCCGCGCGGATCATGCGCGCGGCATCGCCGATGGCCTGCACGCCGGCGGCACACGCAGTGACTGGCGTGCCCAGCGCGCCCTTGTAGCCGTATTTGATCGAGACGTGGCCGGCGGTGAGGTTGGCGAGGAACGAGGGGATGGTGAACGGCGACAGCCGGCGCGCGCCGCGCTGCTCCGTGATGCGCACCGCCTCCGCCATTGCGGGGAAGCCGCCGACGCCGGAGGCGATGATCGTCGCCGTCCGTTCCTGCGCGTGAGCCTCCTGCGGCGTCCATTTGGCCTGCGCGACAGCCTCCGCGGTGGCGAGCAGGGCGAACAGAATGAAGCGGTCCATCTTGCGCTGGTCTTTTGGCGCGGCGGCTTGCGCGGGATCGAAGCCCCCCTCGGCGTCGTCCGCCTTGTCGGGCACCAGGCCGGCAATGCGCGCCGGCAGGACCTGCGCCCATTCCGGCAGCGGTCGCAGCCCGCTTTGACCGGCGAGCAGCCGCCGCCAGGATATCTCGACACCGCAGCCGAGCGGCGACACCGCGCCCATACCCGTCACGACGATACGACGCATCTCAGTCTCCAGTCGGCGCGACCGCCGGGTTCATGGCCTTGAGCGAAGCGAGCCGAGCCCGCATCCCGCGGCTCGCGCGCGGCCCGGGAATGGCGATCGTATTGGCGAGCGTGATCGGCTGTCTGTCGGCGGCATCGACTACCACCGGATCCAACGGACGAGCATCGTTCCGGCTCGCCAGCAAGATGGATTCGCCCTTCGGGGCGAGATGCTTGTTGCCCCAGGCGAGCAGCGCCACGATCACGGGGAAGAAATCCCGCGCCTTGTCCGTCAGCACATATTCGTAGCGCGGCGGCCGCTCCTGATAGCGGCGGCGGACGAACATGCCGGTCTTGGTCAGATGTGCGAGGCGCCTCGACAGGATATTCGGCGCGATGCCGAGATTGCGCTCGAATTCGTCGAAGCGGGTCGAACCCTGAAACGCATCCCGCAGGATCAGGATGCTCCACCACTCGCCGACCGTTTCGACGGCGCGCCCGACCGGGCATTCCTGGATGGACGGGGACTTTGGCTGCATGGCAGGGAAGGTAGGGCAGTGACTTGCAAAATGCAAGTTACGACGAGTTGTAAATCGAAGGAGCGCGACGTTGCAGAAAATGTGGTGAGATTGGAGATGAAAGTTGGAGAGCGCTGTTCGCGCCTGTTGCTCCGTCATTGCGAGCGCAGCGAAGCAGTCCAGACTATTTCCGCCGAGGGAATCTGGATTGCTTCGCTGCGCTCGCAATGACGCGGAGGGAGCGGTATGTACAAGTTTGCTGGGTCAATCGCTGTGCGGAAGCGAGGTGGGCTGGCGCCTAGTGCGACCGTGCCAGACAGAACGCCACCACCTGCTCCAGCGCGCTCTTCATCGGCGAGGACGGGAACAGCGCCAGTGCATCGACCGCCATGGCACCGTAGTGCTGGGCGCGGCTCAGCGTGTCTTCCAGCGCGCGGTGCTTGTTCATCAGGCCGATGGCGTGATCGAGATCGGTGTCGCCGATCTCGCCGCGTTCGAGCGCCTTGATCCAGAAGGCACGCTCGGTGTCGTTGCCGCGGCGGAAGGCGAGCACGACGGGGAGGGTGATCTTGCCCTCGCGGAAATCGTCACCGGTGTTCTTGCCGAGCTTGGCGCTCTTGCCGCCATAGTCGAGCACGTCGTCGACGAGCTGGAACGCGATGCCGAGATTCATGCCGACCGAGCGGCAGGCGGTCTGTTCCGCCTTCGGACGGTTGGCGATCACAGGGCCGACCTCGCAGGCGGCGGCGAATAGCTCGGCGGTCTTGCCGCGGATCACGGCGAGATATTCGTCCTCGGTTGTCGCGGTGTTCTTGGCGGCGGCCAGCTGCATCACCTCGCCCTCGGCGATGGTGGCGGCGGCCGCCGAGAGGATGTCGAGCGCGCGCAGCGAGCCGACCTCGACCATCATGCGGAAGGCCTGCCCCAGCAGGAAATCGCCAACCAGCACGCTCGCCTCGTTGCCCCAGAGCATGCGCGCCGACAGCTTGCCGCGGCGCATCTCGCTCTCGTCGACGACGTCGTCGTGAAGCAGCGTGGCGGTATGCATGAACTCGACGGAGGCGGCGAGCTTGATATGGCCGTCGCCGGTGTAGCCGGCGAGGTTGGCCATGGCCAGCGTCAGCATCGGCCGCAGCCGCTTGCCGCCCGAGGAGATCAGGTGGTTGGCGACCTCCGGGATCATGGTCACGTCCGAACCGGTCCGCGACAGGATCGTGGCGTTGACGCGCTCCATGTCAGGGGCGACAAGGCCAACCAGCTCTTCGATCGACGCGCCGGGGGTTTCGAAAGGTACGATGACGGCCACGCCGGTCTCCAATATTTGCCCCGAAGGGGCTATTCTGATGGAAAGACAATAGAAACTGGAGGCGGACGCGGCAAGTGCTGCGGAACCATTGACATTTGCCGCTTAACCCCTTTCAGGCAGGAGGCTCGTTTGCGTGAACTGGTTCGGACCAATGATATCGTGCTGGTGTCGGCGATCGGCGCGCTGCTCGACGGCGCCAACATCCACCATCTGGTGCTGGACCAGAACATGAGCATCATCGAAGGCTCGCTCGGTGTCCTGCCGCGCCGGATCCTGGTCCATGAGGACGACGCCGTCGAGGCGAGGGCGCTCCTGACCGAGGCCGGGCTCAGCCACGAACTGCGCGGCGATGATTGACGTCGTCACCGATATCACCGAGGACGCCTTTCTCGGCGGCCAGTTGCTCCTGAGGCAGAAGCGATCCGGCCACCGCGCTGGCCACGACGCGATCCTGCTTGCCGCTGCGACGGAGGCCCGCGAAGGCGATCGGGTGGTCGATCTGGGTGCCGGCGTCGGCACGGCCGGCCTGGCGCTGGCCCGGCGTGTCGCCGGGATCGACCTCTGCCTCGTCGAGATCGATCCGGAACTGGCGGACCTCGCGCGTGGCAATGCGGCTGCGAATGCGATTGCCGCGGACGTGATTGTGCTCGATGTCACCGCGGATGCGCAGGCTTTTGCCGCACATGGGCTCATGCCCGACAGTGCGGACTGCGTGTTGATGAATCCGCCCTTCAACGATGCCCTCAGGCATCGCGGCTCGCCAGACGAGTCGCGTCATGCCGCGCATGTCGCGACGGAGGAGACGCTGAATGCGTGGGTGCATGCAGCGCGGCGGCTCCTTCGATCGAATGGTGTGCTGACCTTGATCTGGCGCGCGGATGGGGTTGCTGACGTTTTGGCAGCGCTGTCACGCGGCTTCGGCAGCGTCTCGATCCTGCCGGTTCATGGCGAAGCGGGAAGGCCGGCGATCCGTGTGCTGGTGCGCGCCGCCAAGGGTGGCCGGGCGCCGACGCGGTTGCTGCCGGGCCTCATGCTCAATGATGAGTCACGTGCGCCTAAAAATGAGGTGAGGAATATTCTGGAGGGGAGAGCGGTCTTGCCGCTGGCAGAGCCGTGACGGCTTACTGGGGCAGCGATTCCGACTGCTGTTCTTGCGGGGACGTGAAGCGAATCGCCGTGAAAAGCGCGCCGATCAGCATCAACAGCAGATAGACCTTCATGTCGCTTCCTCCGCTGCCTTATTGCAGCTTGCCAACGGGCATTCTGCAAAACACGTTCCAGGCACCTTCAATGACAGTCGCGTGATAAAGAATGGTTAACCAGAGGTAAGGCCATGGCCGAACAATTGAACGATCGCGAAAATTCCGGCCTTGCCGACAAGCTCCTGCAATATCTGCCGGCGCGCTTACGGCCAGGCGCGGCGGTGGTGCCGGTGGTGCGGCTGTCAGGCGTTATCGGTGCGGTGACGCCGCTGCGTCCGGGCATGACGCTCGCAGCCGTCGCGCGGGTGCTGGAGCGGGCGTTCTCCATGCGCAATGCCAAGGCGGTGGCGCTGGTGATCAATTCGCCCGGCGGCTCGCCGGTGCAGTCGCGCCAGATTTTCTTGCGCATCAGGCAGCTTGCGGCGGAGAAGAAGCTGCCCGTGCTGGTGTTCGTCGAGGACGTCGCGGCCTCGGGCGGTTACATGATCGCCTGCGCCGGCGACGAGATCTTCTGCGATCCGTCTTCGATCCTGGGCTCCATCGGCGTGGTCGGCGGCAGCTTCGGCTTTCAGGAGGCGATCAAGCGGCTCGGCATCGAGCGGCGTCTCTACACGGCCGGCGCACACAAGGCGATGCTCGATCCGTTCCTGCCTGAGAACCCCGACGACGTCGCCAAGCTGAAGGCGCTTCAGCGCGAGATCCACCAGATCTTCATCGCGCTGGTGAAGGAGAGCCGCGGCGCCAGGTTGAAGGGGGCCGACGACACGCTGTTCACCGGCGAGTACTGGGCCGGCGAAACCTCGGTCGCGCTGGGGCTCGCCGACGGCATCGGCGATCTCCGCTCAACTCTTCGTGCCCGCTTTGGCGACAAGGTTCTCACCCCTGTGATCGCGCAGCCGACCGGGCTGCTCTCCAGCCTGCTTGGGCGGAAATCGCCCGGCGCGGGCCAGCTTTCGGCCATGGAATCAATGGCTGGGCTGCCGGATGAGGTGATCTCGGCCGTCGAGACGCGGGCGATTTGGGCGAAATTCGGGTTCTAGGCGGGGGCCACCCGCGCCATTTGGTCCCAAGGATGCCGGGAGCCGGGCCAATTGCGGCGCGGCCCGGAGTGCGCGAATATGCGTGTGGGGGTTGAGCATTGAACAAGGATCGACCGATGCCGCCGTTCGTCGCATTCGCGGGCGTCCTGGGTGGGCTTGCCGTGGTCCGCTGGGCCTACAAGACCGCCATCAGGATCAACGAGGAGCTGGAGGAGATGCGCCTGTCGCGCGTCGCTGAAGCCGCCTCTACGGGGACCGTCCAGACGCTGAAGCGGGACCCCGTGACCGGAGCCTATAGGCCGGGGTAGGGTCCGTCCGCTCAAGTGTCATTCCGGGGCTCGCGAAGCGAGAACCCGGAATCCATCGAACCACGGAGCGAAAGGCACAATGGATTCCGGGCTCGCCCTGCGGGCGCCCCGGAATGACGGCCATTTTCGCCCCCCTTTGCCTTGATTCCCACCCCCGCCGTCGATACGGTCCCGCGCGATTCAAAACCCCCCCGCGAGAGCCTGATCTGACGATGGACGCCTCATTGCCCGCCCATATGCGCCCGGAACGCTCGTTCCAGGGCTTTATCCTCGCGCTCCAGCGATTCTGGGCCGAGCAGGGCTGCGTGATCCTGCAGCCCTACGACATGGAGATGGGCGCGGGCACCTTCCATCCGGCGACCACGCTGCGCGCGCTCGGGCCGAAGCCCTGGAACGCCGCCTATGTGCAGCCCTCGCGCCGGCCCAAGGATGGCCGCTACGGCGAGAACCCGAACCGGATGCAGCACTACTACCAGTTCCAGGTGATCATGAAGCCGTCGCCGCCGAAACTTCAGGAGCTGTACCTGAAGTCGCTCGCCGCGATCGGCATCGATTCCGCCGTGCACGACATCCGTTTCGTCGAGGACGACTGGGAGAGCCCGACGCTGGGCGCCTGGGGCCTCGGCTGGGAGTGCTGGTGCGACGGCATGGAAGTCAGCCAGTTTACTTACTTTCAGCAGGTCGCCGGCTTCGAATGCGCGCCTGTTGCGGGCGAGCTCACCTACGGGCTCGAGCGCCTCGCGATGTATGTGCAGGGTGTCGACCGGGTCTATGACCTCAATTTCAACGGCCGCGAGGGCGATGCCAAGGTTACCTATGGCGACGTCTTCCTGCAGGCCGAGCGGGAATATTCGAAGCACAATTTCGAAGTCGCCGACACGGCGATGCTGTTCGAGCAATTCAAGATGGCCGAAGCGGCCTGCAAGAAATACCTCGACGCCGGTTGGAAGGATGGCAAGCGCGAGGCGCATCTGATGGCGCTGCCGGCCTATGACCAGTGCATCAAGGCAAGCCATGTCTTCAACCTGCTCGACGCGCGCGGCGTGATCTCGGTCACCGAGCGGCAGAGCTACATTCTTCGGGTGCGCGAACTGGCCAAAGCCTGCGGCGAAGCCTGGATCCACACTGAAGCGGGCGGAGCGGCCTGATGCCCGATCTTTTGCTTGAACTGTTTTCGGAAGAAATCCCCGCGCGCATGCAAGGAAAGGCGGCCGACGATCTTCGTCGTCTGGTCACCGACAAGCTCGTCGCCGAAGGCCTGGTGTATGAAGGCGCGAAAGCGTTCGCGACGCCGCGCCGCCTCGCGCTCACCGTGCACGGCATCCCGGCGCGCCAGTCCGACCTCAAGACCGAACGTCGCGGCCCGAAAGTCGGCGCGCCCGATGCGGCCGTGCAGGGCTTTCTGAAGGCAACGGGTCTGAAGTCGCTCGATGAAGCCAAGATTCAGCGCGACCCCAAGGGTGATTTCTACATCGGCTTGATCGAGAAGCCCGGCCGCGACGCAATCGACGTGCTCGCGGAAATCCTGCCCGTTATCGTCAGAACCTTCCCCTGGCCGAAATCGATGCGTTGGGGCGCGCGCTCGGGAAAACCCGGGTCGCTGAGCTGGGTGCGTCCGCTGCACGCGATCACCGCGACCTTCGGCCTCGAAACGGAAGAGCCCGATGTCGTAAAGTTTTCCGTCGACGGCATCGAGAGCGGCCAGACCACGTACGGCCATCGCTTCCTCGCGCCGGCCGCGATTCAGGTGCGCCGCTTCGAGGACTATGAGGCAAAACTGCTCGACGCCAAGGTCGTGCTCGACCCCGAGCGCCGCAAAGACGCGATCCTCACCGACGCCAGGCAACTTGCGTTTGCGCAGGGCTTTGACCTCGTCGAGGACCAGAACCTGCTCGACGAGGTCTCGGGCCTCGTCGAATGGCCGGTCGTCCTGATGGGATCGTTCGAGCCTGAGTTCCTGAAGACGCCCGACGAGGTGATCCGCGCCACCATCCGCAACAACCAGAAATGCTTCGTGGTGCGTGACCCCAAGACGGGCAAGCTCGCGAGCAAGTTCATCCTGGTCGCCAACATCGAGGCGACCGACGGCGGCAAGACCATCATCGGCGGCAACGAGCGCGTGATCCGCGCGCGCCTCAGCGATGCGAAGTTCTTCTATGAGACCGACCTGAAGACCAGGCTCGAGGATCGTCTGCCGAAGTTCGAGCAGATCGTGTTCCACGAGAAGCTCGGGACGCAGGCCGCGCGGATCAAGCGCATAGAGCGTTTGGCCGCGGAGATCGCGGCGCTGGTGGGCGCTGATGTCGCGAAGGCAACGCGCGCCGCGCATCTCGCCAAGGCGGATTTGCTGACCGAAGTCGTCGGCGAATTCCCTGAAGTGCAGGGCCTGATGGGCAAGTACTACGCGCTGGCCCAGGGCGAGGACGCCTCTGTGGCCGCCGCCTGCGAAGAACACTATAAGCCGCAAGGCCCGACCGATCGCGTGCCGACCGATCCGGTCAGCGTTGCCGTCGCGCTCGCGGACAAGCTCGATACGCTCGTTGGCTTCTGGGCCATCGACGAGAAGCCGACGGGATCGAAGGACCCATATGCGTTGCGTCGCGCAGCGCTTGGCGTGATTCGCCTGATCGCCGAGAACGCTCTGCGCTTGTCACTGATGAAGGTGGCTGCGTCCGCTCTTGCCGGCTTGTCGGTGAAGCCTGCGGACGCGCAGAAGCTGCCGAGCGATCTGCTCGCCTTCTTCGCGGATCGCCTGAAAGTCCAGCTCCGCGAGCAGGGCGCGCGGCACGATCTGGTCGACGCCGTATTCGCGCTCGGCGGCCAGGACGATCTGCTGATGATCGTCCGCCGCGTCGAGGCGCTGGGCAAATTCCTCGACTCTGACGACGGCAAGAATCTGCTCGCCGGCACCAAGCGCGCCAGCAACATCCTCTCGATCGAGGAGAAGAAGGACAAGCGCACATTCGACGGTGCGCCGGATTCGTCTCTCTACAGCCTCGACGAGGAGAAGGCGCTCGCGAAGGCGATCGGCGAGGTGAAGGCGGAAGCCGGCGCTGCCGTCGCCAGGGAAGACTTTGCCGCCGCGATGAGCGCGATGGCGAAGCTGCGTCCGCCGGTCGATGCGTTCTTCGACAAGGTTCGCGTCAACGACGACGATGCGAAGGTGCGCGAGAACCGGCTGAAGCTGCTCAATGAGATCCGCAGCGCCACGCGCGCGGTGGCGGATTTCTCGAAGATCCAGGATTGAGGGCGGGGTCACGCGGCAAACACAGTGTTATTCCGGGGCTCGCGCCAAGTGGCGCGCCCCGGAATGACAATAAAAATGCCCCGCCCGGCGGGGGGAAGACCGGGCGGGGCCTGATGTCCGATTACACTGCTCGCGCCACGTCTCGATCGGCGCGCCGGACATCGAGTCGAACTAATCCATCACCTCGACGATGCGCCGCGAGCGCGGCTCGACCAGCACGGTCTCGCCGTTCACGACGGTGTAGCGGTAGGTCGTCGCGCCGAAACGTTGCGGCACGTCATAATAGGTGATGCCGGTCTCAGGTAAGGTGGCACCGACCACGACGCGATCTGGAATGCTGAAGGCCGGCACACGTTGCTCGACGACATACTCCCGGAAGGCCGGCCGCTGTTCGACGGTGATTGTGGGGCCGCTATCGACCACGGCCGGCGCGCGTCCCACCGTGATCCCGGTTTGCGCCTGCGCTGCGACGGGCGAGCCGATCGCGGCCGCGAGCGCTGCAAGGGCAAGAATCCTGTTCCGCATGGGCAACTCCTTCGACGTATTTTTGCGGCGTCGTCTGACGGAAGCGCCAATGGCGCGACCGGTTGCCAATGCTGCGCCGCGCGCGATGTTCCGGAAAAAGCCCTGCCGCATACGCGGCAATTTCGGGCAGTTTTCGCGAAACCCGGAACTCAGGGCGCCGCAGCGCGTCTCTACCCGCGGAACCGGGTCCGGTATGATCCGGCCGCGATTCGTCCCAACGCTCGGAAAGAAAATTCATGCACATCACTGTCGCCCACATCTCGCCGCTTCTGTCGTTGCTTGCGGGCGTGCTCATTTTGATCATGCCGCGCCTGCTGAACCTGATCGTGGCGATTTTCCTCATCATCAACGGCGCGATCGGGCTCGGCTTATTGAAGTGGCTCCATCTCTAGGCCTTGATTTTCCGGAACTCTGACTTGCGCGGGCCCGCCCAAAATGGTGTAAGGCCCGCAATTTCCCGTCCCTCTCGCAGGTTGTGTGCAAGCTATGGCCAAAGCCGCCTCGAAGCCTAATAAAACTGCAGCGAAATCAAAGCTCTCCGCCAAGGCGAAAGCCGCGCCGGCGGCCCGCAAGGCGCTCCCCAAGAGCGCCGTGAAGAGCGTCCCGAAGCCGGTCGCCAAGACTGCAGTCAAGACTGCCGTGAAGACCGCTGCGAAGGCTGCTGCCAAGCCGGCGGCAAAAGCCGCAGCCAAGCCGACGGCGCCGAAGGTTGCCGCCAAGAGCGTTGCGGCCAAGGTTCCGGCCGGCAAGTGGGTCTTCACGTTCGGTGACGGCAAGGCCGAGGGCCGTTCGCAGATGCGCGACCTGCTCGGGGGCAAGGGCGCCAACCTCGCCGAGATGGCCAATCTCGGTCTGCCGGTGCCTCCCGGCTTCACCATCCCAACCTCGGTCTGCACTTACTTCTACGAGCACGACAAGACGTATCCGAAGGAGCTGAAGCCGCAGGTTGAAAAGGCGCTGGACTATGTCGGCAAGTTGACCGGCAAGGTGTTCGGCGACACCAAGAACCCGCTGCTGGTCTCGGTGCGCTCGGGCGCGCGCGCCTCGATGCCGGGCATGATGGACACGGTGCTGAATCTCGGTCTCAACGACCTGACCGTGGAAGCGCTGTCGGAGCTGTCGGGCGACCGCCGCTTCGCCTATGACAGCTATCGCCGCTTCATCACCATGTATTCCGACGTGGTGCTCGGTTTCGAGCACCATCATTTCGAGGAAATCCTCGACACCTTCAAGGACAGCCAGGGCTACACGCTCGACACCGACCTCACCGCCGAAGACTGGATCGAGCTGGTCGGCAAGTACAAGGACGCGGTCGCGCGCGAGACCGGCAAGGAGTTTCCGCAGGATCCGCACGACCAGCTCTGGGGTGCGGTCGGCGCGGTGTTTTCGTCCTGGATGAACGCGCGCGCGGTGACCTACCGCAAGCTGCACGACATTCCGGAATCCTGGGGCACCGCGGTCAATGTGCAGGCCATGGTGTTCGGCAACATGGGCGAGACCTCGGCGACCGGCGTTGCCTTCACCCGCAATCCCTCGACCGGCGAGAGCAAGCTCTACGGCGAGTTCCTGATCAACGCGCAGGGCGAGGACGTGGTGGCGGGCATCCGTACGCCGCAGGACATCACCGAGGATGCGCGGAAGGAATCTGGCTCCGACAAGGCGTCGATGGAATCGGCGATGCCGGAAGCCTTCAAGGAGCTGACGCGAATCTACACGCAGCTCGAAAAGCATTACCGCGACATGCAGGACATGGAGTTCACCGTCGAGCGCGGCAAGCTCTGGATGCTGCAGACCCGTGGCGGCAAGCGCACCGCCAAGGCGGCGCTGCGCATCGCTGTCGAGCTCGCCAATGAAGGCCTGATCTCGAAGAAGGAAGCGGTTACTCGCATCGATCCGGCTTCGCTCGACCAGCTGCTGCATCCGACCATCGATCCCAACGCCAAGCGCGACGTGATCGCGACCGGCCTGCCGGCGTCCCCGGGTGCTGCCTCGGGCGAGATCGTGTTCTCGTCGGACGAAGCGGCCAAGCTCCAGGGCGACGGCCGCAAGGTCATCCTGGTCCGCATCGAGACCAGCCCCGAAGACATCCACGGCATGCACGCCGCCGAAGGCATCCTGACGACCCGTGGCGGCATGACGTCGCACGCCGCCGTGGTTGCCCGCGGCATGGGCAAGCCCTGCGTCTCGGGCTGCGGCACCATCCGCGTCGATTACGGCCGCGGTACCATGAGCATCGGCTCGCGCACCTTCAAGGCCGGCGACGTCATCACCATCGACGGCTCGCTCGGCCAGGTGCTGGCCGGCCGCATGCCGATGATCGAGCCGGAACTGTCAGGCGAATTCGGCACGCTGATGAACTGGGCCGACCAGGTCCGCAAGATCGGCGTCCGTGTCAACGGCGACACGCCTGACGACGCCCGCACCGCGATCAAGTTCGGTGCCGAAGGCATCGGCCTCTGCCGCACCGAGCACATGTTCTTCGAGGAGACGCGCATCCGCACGGTGCGCGAGATGATCCTCTCCGAGGACGAGCAGTCGCGCCGGGCCGCGCTTGCCAAGCTGCTGCCGATGCAGCGCGCCGACTTCGTCGAGTTGTTCGAGATCATGAAGGGCCTGCCCGTCACGATCCGTCTGCTCGATCCGCCGCTGCACGAGTTCCTGCCGCACACCCATGCCGAGGTCGAGGAAGTGGCGCGCGCCATGAACACCGATCCGCGGCGCCTGGCCGACCGTGCGCGCGAGCTGTCGGAGTTCAACCCGATGCTCGGCTTCCGCGGCTGCCGCATCGCGATCGCCTATCCCGAAATCGCCGAGATGCAGGCGCGGGCGATCTTCGAAGCTGCGGTCGAGGCCGAGAGGCGCACCGGCAAGGCCGTCGGCCTCGAGGTGATGGTGCCGCTGATCGCGACCAAGGCCGAGCTCGATCTGGTCAAGGCCCGGATCGACACCACCGCAAAGGCCGTGATGCGCGAGACGAATACCAAGCTCGCCTATCAGGTCGGCACCATGATCGAGCTGCCGCGCGCCTGCCTGCTCGCCGGCGAGATCGCCGAGAGCGCCGAGTTCTTCTCGTTCGGCACCAACGACCTGACGCAGACGACCTACGGCATCAGCCGCGACGACGCCGCAAGCTTCCTCGGTCCCTACGTGGCGAAGGGCATCCTTGCGGTCGATCCCTTCATCTCGCTCGACCAGGAAGGCGTCGGCGAGCTCGTCAAGATCGGTGTCGCCCGCGGACGCAAGACGCGCGCGTCGCTCAAGGTCGGCATCTGCGGCGAGCACGGCGGCGACCCGGCCTCCGTCGCATTCTGCCACAACGTCGGTCTCAACTACGTGTCGTGCTCGCCCTACCGCGTGCCGATCGCGCGGCTCGCCGCGGCCCAGGCTGCGCTGGGCAAGGAGATTGCGAGCCAGGCTTAAGGCGGGGCGACATACGAGATGCGAGAGAGGCGGGGCTGGGCTCCGCCTCTTTTCATTTTGGGGCGATGTTCGATCGGCTCGTCGTTGCGAGGAGCGCTTGCGACGAAGCAATCCAGACTGTCTACGCGGAAAGGCTCTGGATTGCTTCGCTGCGCTCGCAATGACGACGGAGGAAGCTTACGACGTCCCGTAATGATACGTGCGCGCAAAATCTATCAGCAAGAGTTCCTTCACCATTCGCATTGACCGATTGTTTACCGCTTCAGATCAGCCCGCATTTACCACCGCGCCTCATCGCTCCGTGAAAACACCCGACATCGCTTGAGTGTGCTCCGTGCGCAACGCTGATTAACGCCCCGGCAACCTAAATTGGATACTGACGATAAAGATCGAATTGCACGGATGTACTGAGTTCGATCGGAGACTGGCGTAAGCGTAGCGTGAGCGTATCGATGTCAGTGTTGCGTAACCATCCGAAGGGCGCGCGGTTCGCGTCCTTCGGAATCGGTCTCCTGGTCTTCGCGCTGATGCCGCGAGAGATCGGCTATCAGGACATAGGCTCGCTGCTGGCGCGTCAGCCCGGCGTCGCCGAGCGCTGGCAGAAGCAGGTCTTCTCTGCGGCCTCGTCCATTCAGCTCGCCACCTACAGTTTCTCGCGCCCGATCGGGACGTCCGCGCCGCAGAGCGCAATGGTTCGCCTCGCGAGCCTCGATGGCCGCGACGTCACCGGCTCGATCCCGCGCAACCCGGCGCTCCAGGCGCCGGCGCGCTATCAGGCCTCCGATTTTCCCAAGGTCGATCGCGCGCTGAAGGGCGACCGTCTCGCCATCGTGACGCCCGCGCTGGCACCCGAGACGGCCGCGCCGGCTGCCGCGCCCGCGCAGGAGAATCCTGCGACTTCGAACAGCTCTGTGTTCGGCGCCAAGACCGCTGAGCGGCCTGTCCCACAGCCGCAAGCGATGTCGCCGGAGTCCGCGGCAGCGCTGGATCCCGAGCTCCAGGAGGCCATGCGCGCGCCGCCGCTGACGCAGTACGCCAATCCGAAGGCCGACGACGTCGCGCTGCCGTTCGCAGCGCAGCCGGTCAATGCGCCGAAGCAGGCAACGGTCGCGACCCCGCCGCGCGATCCTTTCAGCGTGAAAACCTCGAGCCTGTTCTTCGGCAGCTCCTCGCTCGGCGGTCCCGTCGAGAGCATCGAAAGCTGGCAGCCCGGCGCGGAGCCGTTGATCGTGATGCCAGATCCCGACATGAAGCTGGCCTCGCTGTCGCCGCCGAACGAGGACGTCGGTAACGCGACCGAAAGCGGCGAGAGCGTCGCGCCGAAGGGCGAGGTCAACGCCGACAACCAGCGCGCCAAATCGCCGGCGGAGCGTCTCGCGCTCGACGACAAGTCACGCGCGAAGTCCGAAAAGTGCCTCGCCGAAGCCGTCTATTTCGAATCCCGTGGCGAGGCCGTCCGCGGCCAGATCGCTGTCGCGCAAGTGGTGATGAACCGCGTCTTCTCCGGCAAATATCCTGATACGGTCTGCGGCGTGGTCTATCAGAACAAATACCGTCACTTCGCCTGCCAGTTCACCTTCGCCTGCGACAACAATCCCGACGTGATCCGCGAGCCCGAGATGTGGGAGCGCGCCAAGAAGATCTCGAAGGCGATGCTCGACGGCCAGATCTGGTTGCCCGAGGTCGGCAAGTCCACGCACTATCATGCCTATTGGGTGCGCCCCTCCTGGGTGTCCGAGATGAAGAAGATGTACAAGTTCGGCGTGCACACCTTCTACCGGCCGCGCAACTGGGGCGATGGAGCTGAGGAGCCCAGCTGGGGCACGCCCGCGCAGACCGCCGCGCTCTCGGCCGAGCTGGTCCAGGAGGCGAAGAGCTCCGCCGAGATGGGCGTGACCGAGCGGCGGTAGCCGCTTAGACATCGATATCCAGCGCACAGTCGAAATTCGGCGCCGAGTGTGTCAGCGCGCCTGAGGAGGCGTAGTCGACGCCGGTGGCCGCGATGGCGGGGATCGAGTCCAGCGTCACTCCGCCGGAGGCTTCCAGCTTCAGGCGGCCTTCCGTCATCCTGACGGCCTCGCGCAAGGCCGCGATATCCATATTGTCGAGCAGCACGGCGTCGGCAAGTCCTGTGTCGAGCACCTCGCGCAGCTGCGTCAGCGTATCCACCTCGATCTCGATCTTGACGAGATGGCCGGCATGGGCGCGGGCGCGCTCCAGCACGGCACGTATCCCGCCGGCGACCGCGATATGATTGTCCTTGATCAGGATCGCATCATCCAGGCCGAAACGGTGGTTGAAGCCGCCGCCGCAACGCACCGCGTACTTCTCCAGCGCCCGCAATCCCGGCGTGGTCTTGCGCGTGCAGCAGATGCGCATTTTGGTGCCTTCGGTGCGCGCGACATGGTCGGCCGTCAGCGTGGCGACCCCGGACAACCTTCCGACGAAATTCAACGCGGACCGCTCCGCGGTGAGAATGGCACGCGCAGGGCCCGAGATCGTCAGTACTTGCTGGCCGCGGGTTACGCGCGCGGCGTCGCGGACATGCGCGCGCACCTCGATGTCGGGCGAGAGCTTTTGCAGCGTCGCCAGCGCGAGCGGCAGGCCCGCGATGACGCCGGACTGGCGCGCGACGAGGACGGCTTGCGCGCTGGTTGCTTCCGGAATAGTCGCGCGCGAGGTGATGTCGCCGGCGCGGCCGAGGTCCTCGTCGAGCGCGCGATGCACGGCCTCGTCGATCGCAAGCGGAGAGAGGAAGGCGTCGGGATAGAGCAGGGAGCTGGGGGTGATCATGGTCTTTCCTTCAGGCGATCATGGTTTGCGCCACGCGCGGCGTTGGACGCTCGGTGAGGCCGTCCGCGATGTCGTGCGCTTCGGCGAGTGTCGTCATGGTTCGCTGCGTCAGGGCAGGGACCTCCGCAGGATGGTCGGAGCGGAAATGCGCCCCGCGGCTTTCGCGCCGGCTCCAGGCCGCGACAGCAACGAGCAGGGCCGATGTCGCCATGTTGCGGACCGCGATGCTGGTGGCCGTGTGCTCGAGCGCAGCAAAACTGCGGACGGCGTCCGCAAGTCCGTCGCGCTCGCGGATTACGCCGACATTCGCGCTCATTATCGTCCGCAGCCGCTTCACGGCGCCCGCATCTGGCGCGCCGCTACGCGGCGTTATCAGCGCCTCAGGCAGGCGGGTAGGCGAGGGGATCGCCTGACCGGCAATGTCCTCGGCGATCCGTGCGGCATAGACCACGGCCTCAAGCAGCGAGTTCGACGCGAGCCGGTTGGCGCCGTGCGCGCCGGTGGACGACACTTCGCCTGCGGCCCAGAGCCCGTCCATCGAGCTGCGGCCGAGCGCGTCGACTGCGATGCCCCCCATGTGATAGTGCACGGCGGGGGCGATTGGGATGGCCTGCGTCGCCGGATCGATGCCGGCGGCAACGCAGCTCGCATGCACCGTCGGGAATTTGTCGGCGAAGCGCGCGCCCAGTGCCTGCCGTGCATCGAGGAACGCGCCGCGTCCCGATGCGATCTCGGCGAACACGCCGCGAGCCACGATGTCGCGCGGCGCGAGCTCGGCGAGCGGATGGAGCGCCGTCATGAACCGTTCGTCACTGCTGTTGATCAGCGTCGCGCCTTCGCCGCGCAGCGCCTCAGTCGCAAGTGGCGCCGGATCGCGGCCGACCATGATGGCGGTCGGGTGAAACTGCACGAATTCAGGATCGGCGATCACGGCGCCGGCGCGTGCGGCGATCGCAAGGCCTGATCCGTTCGCCTCAGCCGGATTGGTGGTGACGGCGTAGAGATGGCCGATGCCGCCGGTCGCAAGCACGACCGCACGGGCGGCGATCATCACTGGCCTCGCCGCGAAGTTTCCGGCCTCGCGCAATTGCACGCCGGTGACTGCACCGTCCTCGGTCAGCAGCGCCTCGGCCACAAAACCCTCGATCAGACGGATCGACGGCGTGCGGCGCACGGCCTCGCTCAGCGCTGCGATGATCGCAGCGCCGGCGCCATCGCCGCGGACATGGACGATCCGGCGCGCGGAATGCGCGGCTTCCCGCCCCACGGCAAGCCGGCCCTCGAGATCGCGATCGAACGGCACGCCATAGGCGAGCAGATCGTGAATCCGGGGGCTCGCCTCGCGGGCGATTCCGAGCGCGATGGCCTGGTCGACGATGCCGCCGCCGACCGCGATGGTGTCCGCCGCGTGCGCTTCGGGACTGTCGCCTTCAGCCACCGCGGCGGCGATGCCGCCCTGGGCCCATGCGGACGATGCTCCCTGTCCGAGCGGTGCCGCCGAGATCAGCGTCACCGGCCGCGGGGCGAGCTTCAGGGCGCAGAACAGCCCGGCAAGTCCGCCGCCGACGATGACGACGTCGTCGGTGGAGCGGGTGAGGTTGTGGATGTTGTCGGTCATGTTGCCCTCAATTCTTCAGATTGATCATCCGCTCGACCGAGCGCCGCGCCCGCTGCGCAAGCGCCGGATCGATCGTCACCTCTTCACCGAGCGTCAGCAGGCTCTCCAGGATGTTGCTGAGCGTGATGCGCTTCATGTGCGGGCACAGATTGCAGGGACGCAGCATCTCGACGTCGGGCAGCTCGGCGCGGACGTTGTCGGCCATCGAGCATTCCGTGATCATCACCAGGCGCTTCGGCCGACGCTCGCGCACCCAGTTGATCATGTGCGCGGTCGAACCTGTGAAGTCGGCCTCCGCCAACACGTCCGGGGGGCATTCGGGATGCGCGATGATCTGCACCGACGGATCGGCGTCGCGGAAGGCGCGCAGCTCGTCGCCGGTGAAGCGCTCATGGACCTCGCAGGCGCCCTTCCAGGCGATGATCTTCACATTGGTCTTCGAGGCGACATAGGTCGCTAGATAGCGGTCGGGCAGGAAGATCACGCTCGGCGCGCCGAGGCTCTCCACCACCTGCACCGCGTTCGACGAGGTGCAGCAGATGTCGACCTCGGCCTTCACCTCCGCGGAGGTGTTGACGTAGGCAACGACAGGTACGCCGGGAAATCTTTCGCGGAGGAGCCGCACGTCGGCGCCGGTGATGCTGGCGGCGAGCGAGCACCCGGCGCGGCTATCCGGGATCAGCACCGTCTTCTCGGGATTGAGCAGCTTCGACGTCTCCGCCATGAAGTGCACGCCGCATTGGACGATCACATCGGCCTTCACCTTGGTGGCCTCGACGGCGAGCTGGAGCGAATCGCCGCCAATGTCGGCAACGCCGTGAAAGATCTCCGGCGCCTGGTAGTTGTGCGCGAGGATCACCGCGTTGTGCGCACGCTTGAGCTGGTTGATCGCGTGAATCGTCGGCGCCATCAGCGGCCACTCGATGGGCGGAATGACATGCTTGACGCGCGCGTGGATCGGGGCCGTGGCGCGTTCGACCTCGCTGGTCCATTCCAGCGAAGGTCTCGGCAGCGCGGGCGCGGTTCGCGTCGGTATGACCGAGGTGGAGGTGGCTTGGCCCGGTGGTCGATTGGTAAAATCATCTGGGCCGTAAATTGCAGCGATCGGCATCGAAGCCTCCCAAAAGTTATATATGCTCAGTTTGAGTATATATGGGACCTGAGAAATCCGGCCGACGGGCCGGGTGGAATTCAGGACGTCCTAAATATGCTCAATCTGAGTAAATCCGACATAACACGGCTTGTATGGCACCGCTAGGTCCGGCCGCACACATTTCCGTCAAGTCGTATTTTGCACGCTGGACGAGCCGCAATGAAACGCAATGCTTCCGCGGGAGCCCCTCGTGGAACGCAATCATTTTTGGCTTGGGATTTCCATGCAACTGCATTAAATGCTGCCTTGCGGTCGCCGATCTGCGGGCCGCCAACCGACGAATGAGGAACACCATGTCGATTCAAGCGGGCGAGCTCGCTCCTTCCTCACGTTCCTCCAACTGGCGCACGCCGGCCGTGATCATCCTCTGCGGTTGTGCGATCGGCATGCTCGGTTTCGGCCCGCGCTCGGCATTGGGCTTCTTCGTGCAGCCGATGAGCCATGAATTCGCTTGGGGCCGCGATGTGTTCGGCCTCGCCATCGCCGTGCAGAATCTGTTGTGGGGATTGGGCCAGCCACTTGCCGGCGCAGTCGCCGATCGCTTCGGCCTTTATCGCGTGATGTGCGTCGGCGCGCTGCTCTATGCCGGCGGGCTCCTCTTGATGCGCTATTCCGCGACGCCGCTGGCGCTGGATATCGGAGCGGGCGTCATGGTCGGCTTCGGTCTCGCCGGCTGCTCGTTCAATCTGGTACTGTCGGCGTTCACGAAACTCCTGCCGGCCGAGAAGCGCGGACTTGCGCTCGGCGCCGGCACTGCGGCGGGCTCGCTCGGCCAGTTTCTGTTCGCGCCCATTGGCGTGGCACTGATCGACAATTTCGGCTGGCAGCAGGCGCTCAGCGTGTTCGGCTTCCTCATGCTGCTGATCATCCCGCTGGCGCTGGCGATCTCGACGCCGCCGGTTGCAAGCAGCGCCAGCACCGCGCCCGCGGACGAGCAGACCATCACCAAGGCGCTCGCCGAAGCTTTCGGCCATCGCTCCTACGTGCTCTTGGTGCTCGGCTTCTTCACCTGCGGATTCCAGCTCGCCTTCATCACCGTGCATCTGCCGGCCTTCCTGGTCGACCGCGGCATCTCGGCGCAAACCGGCGGCTGGGTGATCGCGGCGATCGGCCTGTTCAACATCATGGGATCGCTGAGCGTCGGCTATCTCCAGAATAGCTTGCCGAAGCGCTACATCCTGTCGGCGATCTATTTCACCCGTGCGCTCACGACGCTCGCCTTCATCTCGTTCCCGATCACCCCGTTCTCTGCGATCGCGTTCGGCGCAGTTTCCGGCCTGACCTGGCTGTCGACGGTGCCGCCGACCTCGTCGCTGGTGGCGCTGATGTTCGGCACGCGCTGGCTTGCAACGCTCTATGGCTTTGCCTTCGTCAGCCATCAGGTCGGCGGCTTCCTCGGTGTTTGGTTAGGGGGCATCGTGTTCGAGAAGTTTGGTTCTTACACGCCGATCTGGTGGCTCTCGATCCTGTTCGGCGTGCTCTCCGCGCTGATCAATTTACCGATCGTGGAGAAGCCGGTCGCACGAGCGGTTGCGCAGCCTGCCTGATCGGCTAAACATCCCGGTCAAACAGTCAGGGAGTTCAGGCCGTGGCCACATTCAAGGCAATCCGGATCGACAAGGCCGATAAGGGCACCACCACGCAGCTCACGCAGTTCGACGAAGCCGAACTGATGGAGGGCGACGTCACGGTCCGCGTGGAATGGTCGACGCTGAACTACAAGGACGGCCTCGCGCTGACCGGCAAGGCGCCCGTGGTGCGGCGCTCCCCGATGATCGCCGGCATCGATTTCGCCGGGACCGTCGAAGCCTCCTCCCATCCGCAATGGAAAGCGGGCGACAAGGTGGTCTGCACCGGCTGGGGCATGGGCGAGACCCATCTCGGCGCCTATGCCGAGAAGGCGCGCGTCAAGGGCGACTGGCTGGTCGCCTTGCCCCAGGGCCTCTCGGCGCGCGACGCCATGGCGATCGGCACCGCCGGCTTCACCGCCATGCTCTCTGTGCTGGCGCTGGAAAAGCACGGCGTTTCGCCCAAGAGCGGCCCCGTCGTCGTGACCGGCGCCGCCGGCGGCGTCGGCTCGGTCGCGACGGCCGTGCTGTCGAAGCTCGGCTATCACGTCATCGCCTCGACCGGCCGCGCCTCGGAGGCCGATTACCTGAAAAGCTTGGGCGCTGCCGAGGTGATCGACCGCAATGAATTGTCGGCGCCGGCGAAACCACTGGCCAAGGAGCGCTGGGCAGGCGGCGTCGACAGCGTCGGCTCGACCACGCTCGCGAATCTGTTGTCGATGACCAAATACGGCGGCGCCATTGCAGCCTGCGGTCTCGCCGCCGGCATGGACCTGCCGTCTTCTGTCGCACCTTTCATTTTGCGTGGGGTGTGCCTTCTCGGCATCGATTCCGTGATGTGTCCGATTGAGCCGCGAAAAGCCGCCTGGCAGCGCCTCGCCTCCGACCTCGATCGAACGAAACTAGCTGAAATCACTAAGGAAATCCCACTCGACCAAGTTCCGGAATGGGGCGCCAAAATCCTGGCCGGGCAGGTCCGCGGTCGGATCGTGGTAAAAATTGTCTAACGGCGTTCAGACTTTACCAACCAAGCTGCTTCAATGTCGCCATGGTTAGTATGGTAAGCAGCGGGTAAAGAGATAAGGCATCGCCCGCTGCGGGGGTTAGTTCGGAGTTGAGCATGCTTGCGCGTATTGTGTTGGGGGCTGTCACGGCGGCCGTGACGTTTGCGCCGGCCGTCGCCTTGGCCGGGGGCATGAATGCGGACGAGGCGCGCCGCTTCGTGGCCGGCAAGGTGTTCGCCTTCACCTGCTTCGACGGCACCCGCGGCGCAGGCCGCATCCTCGATGATCTCGGCGCCGCCGGCGCGGTGCAGTTTTCGGGCTCGGGCCCGGTGCGCCATATTCGGCTCCCCGGCAACACGCTCCAGATCCGCGGCCAGAACGTCTGCGCCTCGATCAAGGGCATTCCGTTCGAGCCTTGCTTCAACCTGGAAAAGACCGACGATCGCAGCTTCCGCGGCTCCGTCTCGGGCATGGGCTTCGCCTATTGCGACTTCCATCACCAGGGTGGCAACCAGATGCTGATGGCACGCGCCGTCGCGCGGCCGCGCTCGCTGCGCAGCTCGGAGCATACCGGTTCGATCACTGCATCCAGCACTGAAATCGCCGCGCGGGTCGAGACGCCGCGGGTCGAGAGCAGCCGGATCGAGCCGGTGAAGTCCGAGCCCAAGACGGAGTCGAAGAACGACGCTCCGCTGGAGCTGCGCCGCTCGACCGAGTGACATCCTGCGCGAAGCCACCGCGCGCCTTTGACGGAATGCACCGCTGGTGAAGCCGCCACGCCGTAGTCATACGGCCCGCGGTTTTCATGCGTTGGTAGCGACTGGCGCCCCAGCCTGCGCGATGGCCGGGAGCGGCCCTACGAACGGGTTCAACGATGTCGCTGTATTTCTTTCGCATCAGCACCGGCCGCTACTCTGGTGCCGCCGACCAGCCGTACGAGTTCGAGGATCGGGCTGCGGCCTGGACCGAGATGACCGAAGTCTGCGCCAATCTGCTCGGCAGCATTTCGCGCAATCTGAAGCCGAATGCGAAGTGGAGCATGGAGCTGCTCGACGAGAACAAGGAGCCGGTGTTTCGCATCAGCCTGGTCGGCGAGGCCGCGGATGTAAAATGACCGCGCGCCGACTTCAGGCTGAAATTTACAACTATGACGACAGCATTTGCTTTCGACTTCAATTATTTAGCGTAAAAAATCAGTATTTCTGCGAGGGATCTCGTTAACCAAATTGGAATGTGAAACGCTCAGCTTTTGGGCAAGGGCGAGATCAACGCCAGGGGCGGCCGACAAAGACCCGTCTGCATATTCCTTCCGGGGAAACACGCCCATGTTGAGACTTGTTCAGAATCTGAGGATTGGGACCAAACTGGCGATCGCGTCGGCGCTGGGCATCCTTCTGGTCCTCTGCATCATCGCAAGTCAACACATCGGCAACGGCAATGTTCGAGCGGCCAACGAGGCCGCAGTCGCGCAGCTGCAGCTGGCGCGCGAGGCGGTGGAAGCCAAGCTGGCGGCGCGCAGCATGCAGCTCGCCGTCCGCGACATCCGGCTCGCGGGCAACGCTGCCGACCTGCAGAAGGCCGGCGGTGCTCTCGTCGAGCGCTCCGATGCCTTGACCAAACTTGCCGAAGCGATGCTGAAGCAGTCACATGCGGCGGAAAACCGGACGCGGATGGAAAAGCTCAAGACCCTGGCCGCCGACTATCTCAAGGCGGCCCGGGAGGTCGCAGCGATGCGCGGCGAGGCTTTCGAGGCGACGGGGCCCGAGGCAGCTACGAAGGCAGCGCAGCTGATCGAGGAAGCCGCGCGTCTCACCCGCGAAGGGACGCTGCCGATTGCCGCGCAAATGGACGAGGTTGCCGGCCAGATCGCCGACTTCGCCACGCGCAAGAGTGAAGCCGAGATCGCCGCTTCCGTGCAGGAGATGACGTCGAGCGAGCAGATCGGGATGGTGGTCGGTGCACTTGCCATGCTCGTCCTCGTCGGCTCCTGGCTGATGTCGTTCCTGAGCATCGCGCGTCCCATTCGCGCTCTCACTGTAGCCATGGACAGGCTCGCCGGCGGGGACTTCTCCGTGGTGCTGCCCGGGCTCGGTCGTAAGGACGAGGTCGGGGGCGTGGCGGCGGCCGTCGAGAAGTTCAAGCTCGTGTCTGAACAGAAAGCGCGGGAGGAGGCGGAGGCCAAGATCAGGCAGGATCAGGTTGCCGCGGCTCAGCGTCGGGCCGAAATGCACAAGCTCGCCGACGGTTTCGAAGCAGCAATCGGCGAGATCGTCGACACCGTGTCATCGGCCGCGACCGAACTCGAAGCCTCGGCATCGACGCTCACGTCGACTGCGGAACGCGGTCAGGAGCTCACGAGCGTCGTTGCTGCCGCCTCCGAGGAGGCGTCCACCAACGTGCAGTCCGTGGCATCGGCGACGGAAGAGCTGTCGTCCTCGATTACGGAGATCAGCCGCCAGGTGCAGGAATCAGCGCGCGTCGCCAGCGAGGCGGTCGGCCAGGCCCGCACCACCACCGAGCGCGTCAGCGAGTTGTCCAAGGCGGCAACGCGCATCGGCGATGTCGTCGAGCTGATCAACACGATCGCCGGTCAGACCAATCTGCTGGCGCTCAACGCCACGATCGAGGCAGCGCGCGCCGGGGAGGCCGGCAAGGGCTTTGCGGTCGTCGCTTCCGAGGTCAAGGCGCTCGCCGAGCAGACGGCGAAGGCGACCGGCGAGATCGGCCAGCAGATCTCCGGCATCCAGGCGGCGACGCAGGAATCGGTCGGCGCCATCAAGGACATCAGCGCGACTATCGAGAAACTGTCGGAGATCTCCTCCACCATTGCTGCTGCCGTGGAAGAGCAGGGCGCGGCGACTCAGGAAATCTCCCGGAACGTTCAGCAGGCAGCCGCAGGCACCCACCAGGTGTCGGCAAACATCACCGATGTGCAGCGCGGCGCGAGCGAGACCGGCTCGGCGTCGTCGCAGGTGTTGTCCGCCGCGCAGATGCTCTCCGGTGACAGCAACCGCCTCAAGCTCGAGGTCGGCAAGTTTCTCGGTACCGTGCGCGCGGCCTGACGGCGCCGTCATTCCGCATATCCGATCTTCAATCGCCGCGTGCAAGCACGCAGCGCTTGCGCGCGTCGGTATGTCGGCGCAGCGGCCGTGCAGGCAGGGTTAACCTTCCGGAAAAGCGACGCAGGCATGATGTCCGCAATATTCCGGTGCTGAGTCGCCCGTCGCGTATTGCCTTCGTCCTTTGGAGCACATTCATGAGCGGCCTTTCCATTCGTCTCACCCACAAGGTCATGGCGATCGGATTATTCGGATTGCTGGGCCTCGTGGCGTTCGGCGCAATCTTTGAGATCGGCAGCCTTTCCCAGGATGCGTCCCGCGATGCCGCCAGCCGCGCCCGCGCGATTGCCGATCTCAACAAGCAGCTCTCGATCGAGATGCTGGAGGCCCGCCGCGACGAGAAGAATTTTCAGCAGCGCCGCAACGAGAGCTATGCCAAGGCGCATGCCGAGCTGATCGGCCCGATCGAACGTGATTTCGATGAGATCGAGCGGCTGATGTCCGCCGGCGGCATGGGTGCCTTGGCCGAGACGATGAAGCAGGCCCAGCAGGGTTTCAAGCGTTACGCGGCGGATTTCAATTCACTGGTGGCTGCCGAAACCAGGCTCGGATTGAACGAGACGCTCGGCCTGTCGGGCTCGCTCCGCGTCGCGGTGCATGACATCGAAGCGAAGCTGAAGCAGGTCGACGATCCCAGGTCGACGAGCTGGATGCTGATGATGCGCCGGCACGAAAAGGACTTCATGCTGCGGCGCGACCCCAAATATCTTGCCGAGCTGAAGAAGGCCGCGGGTGAATTCTCCAATGCGATCGAACTCGTCGCAGTCCCGACCGCGGTAATGAACGACATTACTGCCAAGCTCCAGAAATACCAGGCCGAGTTCGCAGCCTGGGCCGAGACCGCGCAGCAAAGCGCAGCTCTCGATGCCGCCATGATGAAAACCTTTCGCGAGATAGAGCCTGTCATGACCGAGGTGCGGAGCGCGGTCGAAGCCACGTACAGGCAGGCGGACGCTGCAGAAGCCGCCACCCGCGACGCCGTCAGGTTCTGGATGGTGATCGCCTTCGGCATCACCATCGTCGTTCTTGCCGCGGTCGGCTTCCTGCTCGGACGCTCGATTTCCAAGGCGTTGTCCGGCATGGTTGATGCGATGGCGCGGCTCGCGCGCGGCGAACTCTCGATTGCGGTTCCCGGCGTCGGTCGCAAGGACGAGATCGGCGAGATGGCCGCCGCGGTCGAGGTGTTCAGGACCAACATGATGGAGGCCGAGCGGCTGCGCGCCGAACAGGCCGAAGCGGATGCGCGGGCGCGCGAGCAGCGCCGGGCGGACATGAAGCGGCTCGCCGATGGATTCGAAGGCGCGGTTGGCGAGATCATCGAGACCGTGTCGTCGGCGGCTACCGAGCTTGAAGCCTCATCCAACACGCTTACGCAGGCCGCCGAGCGTGGCAACGGACTTGCGACTGCCGTGGCGGCGGCCTCGGAGGAGGCTTCCGCGAACGTGCGGTCAGTCTCGTCCGCGAGCGAGGAAATGACCTCCTCGATCTCCGAGATCAGCCGCCAGGTTCAGGAATCGGCGCGCGTCGCCGATGTCGCGGTCGGGCAGGCCCAACGCACCAATGCACGCGTCGCGGAGCTGACCAAGGCCGCCTCCCGCATCGGCGATGTGGTCGAGTTGATCAATACCATCGCTGCCCAGACCAACCTGCTGGCGCTCAACGCGACCATCGAGGCCGCGCGGGCCGGCGAAGCCGGCAAGGGTTTTGCGGTCGTCGCGACCGAGGTGAAGGCGCTCGCCGAGCAGACCGCCAAAGCCACCGGCGAGATCAGCCAGCACATCGGTGCGATCCAGACCGCGACGGAGGACTCGGTCGGCGCGATCAAGGAGATCGGCGATACCATCGCGCGAATGTCGGAGGTTTCCTCGGTCATCGCCGCCGCGGTCGAGGAGCAGGGGGCAGCGACGCAGGAGATCTCCCGCAACATCCAGCATGCCGCGCAGGGCACCTCGGACGTGTCCGCGAATATCGGCGAGGTCCAGCGCGGCGCAAGCGAAACCGGGGCTGCTTCGGCGCAGGTGCATTCGGCGGCGCAATCGCTGTCGCAGGAGAGCACCCGGCTGAAGAGTGAGGTCGCACGTTTCCTGGATTCGGTGCGGGCGGCCTGACGAGATCACCGTTCCCGTCGAATGTTGGGAACCGACCCATGGTTTGGCGTAGGTTCCTGTTAACGCCTGTTTGCGATTATGTGCCCAATCTTACGAGATAAGAACCAGCCAGCATTGTTGGAATGAATCCCACCCACCGTCCGACGCGATGGTCGCGGTGCGGATGACTTGCGCGTTGCCGGATACCATCGGGATTTGTCGTGATGTCGAAATTGTCGATCGTCTTCAAGCTGCTGACCGTGCTGTCGGTCCTCGTGCTCTCGCTCGCCGGCGTCGGCGTGGTGGCGATCGGCACCATGCAGAACATCAATTCCCATACCGTGGAGATCGCCGAGAGCTGGTTGCCGAGCGTGCGTGCGCTCGGCTCGATGCGCGCAGATATCAACGAACTGCGCGTCGCGCTGCGTCTGCATCTGATGCAGGACACCGCCGAGGGCAAAGAAGCGGCCGAGAAGCGTCTGGCTTCGCTGCAGGCGCGAATCGACCAGACCCGCAAGGTCTACGAGCCGCTGATCACCTCCGCCGAGGAGCGTTCGCTCTACGGGCAGTGGAGCAAGGCGTGGGCGGAATATCTGAACGGTGTACAGGACGTGATGGCGCTGTCGCGCAAGAGTCCCGGCAAGTTCCCGGCGGACGCCAACGAGATGTTGCAGACCAAGGTCGCGAAGATGGCCCAGGCGGCCGACCCGCTGCTGCAGAAGGGCATCGAGCTGAACAACCACGGCGCCGAGCTGGAAACGAAGCAGGCCGCTGACAGCTACGCTACCATCTTCCGCGTGCTGGTCGGCATCATCGTCGCTTCGGTCGCGCTGGCGATCGGCGCCGCCTATTATCTCGTGCGCGACGTCTCCAGCGGCATTGCGTCCATCATCAAGCCGATGCAGTCGCTCGGCGAGGGCGACCTCACGGCCGAGGTGCCGCATCGTGGCGAGCGGACCGAGATCGGCTCGATGGCGGATGCGCTCCAGATCTTCAAGGAGGCGTTGATCGCCAAGAAGGCTGCCGACGAGGCCGCCGCAGCCGACGCCGAAGCCAAGATCGAACGCGGCCGCCGCGTCGACGCCATTACCCGCAAGTTCGAAACCATGATCGGCGAGGTTGTCGGGACGGTGTCGTCGGCCTCGACCGAGCTCGAGGCCTCGGCGTCGACGCTGACCAACACGGCCCGGCGCGGACAGGAGCTGGCGACCGTCGTGGCCGCGGCTTCGGAGGAGGCGTCCACCAACGTGCAGGCGGTGGCATCCGCTTCGGAGGAACTGTCGTCCTCGATCACCGAGATCAGCCGCCGCGTGCAGGACTCCGCGCGGATGGCTGCGGAGGCCGTGGAACAGGCCACGCGGACCAACGCGCGAGTCAACGAGCTGTCGCAGGCGGCCGCCCGCATCGGCGACGTGGTCGAACTCATCAATACGATCGCTGGCCAGACCAATCTGCTGGCGCTGAACGCCACCATCGAGGCGGCGCGCGCGGGCGAAGCCGGCCGCGGCTTTGCCGTCGTTGCCTCCGAGGTCAAGGCGCTGGCCGAACAGACCGCCAAGGCAACCGGGGAGATCGGGGCGCAGGTCTCGGGTATCCAGGCCGCAACGCAGGAATCCGTCAGCGCCATCCAGGAGATCGGCGGCACGATCGAGCGCCTGTCCGAGGTGTCGGCGGCGATTGCCGCCGCGGTCGAGGAGCAGGGCGCGGCGACGCAGGAGATCTCGCGCAACGTTCAGCAGGCCTCGGTCGGCACCCAAGAGGTCTCCACGAACATCACCGATGTGCAGCGCGGCGCGATCGAGACCGGCGAGGCCTCGGTCGAGGTGCTCTCGGCGGCGAAATCGCTGGCGTCCGACAGCACGCGTCTCAAGGTCGAGGTCGCGCAGTTCCTGGAGTCGGTCCGCGCGGCCTGATCGTCAACTGCCCGTCTGAGGCGCCGGCGGTGGTGTGACCTGCCGCCGGAACAGGATGCGCTGGTAGAGCCAGCCGATCGCCACCAGTACGATGCCGAGGCACATGAAGGACAGCGCCCGGTAGACGCCTGTGAGCGTCGACATGTCGATCACGAAGGCTTTCAGGACCGTCAGTGCAATGACGGCCGCAGACGCCAGCCGTGCGCGCTCGGAGTTGACTGTTATGCCGACACCGAGCAGCACGACGCCGAAAGCGAGCCAGCCGATCGAATAGGTGTATTGCTCGGCCCCCGTGGTCTCGCCGCTGTCGAGGAACGGACCGTGATAGAAGCGGCGGATCTCCAGCGTGAGGTAGGCGAGTGCGAACACCAGCGCGCCGCCCGCGATCGTGTTAGCGTAAACCTTGCCGCGTTCGCCGGCCGCCGCATAGGCGAGCAGCAACATCAGCACCGCCGGCAGCCCGTAACCGAGCAGCAGCAGGTTGAACACTGCGCCGCCGACATCGATGCGCCAGATCAGCGGGTTTTCCAGGATCAGGAGGCCGAACACGCTGACGAGGCCGGCGATCGCGGTGAGCACGACCGCGCCGACATTGTGCACGATGCTGTGGCTGCGCAGCCGCAACCGCTCCAGCCCGATCGCCATGGCCAGCGCCACGCAGACCTGCAAGGCGGCCTCGAGCAGTGACGGCGTTGCAATGATGTCGCCGCCGGTTGCGAGATGGCGGACCTCCATGAAGGCGAGCAGCGCAGTGAACAGGATCGCGGCAGCTTCCACCATGCGCAGCGGCGCGTCGTCGCCGCGGCGGCGCAGGAGGATGCTCGCCCCCCAGAACGAGGCCGCGGGCAGGCCGTAGCCCCACAGCAGCCAGTTCAGGATTGGCGTCGTGCCGACGGCATCGCCGACGATGCGCGGATCATAGACGATGCGTGCGGTGACGATCGCGGCGAAGATGGCGGCCAGCCAGCGCAGGAACGGGATCGGCCGCTGCATCGCAATCCAGGCCGTGCCGAGCGACATCAGCGCCAGTGCAATGGTGAGCCAGCCCTTCTCCAGCGCGAAGGTCAGCGCCAGCGCCAGCGCGCCGAGCGTGCCGGTGGCAAACAGCGCCGTCGAGATCGCAAGGCCCGGCCGGGTCTCGCGGCGGGTCAGCGCTTCCGTCGCAGCGCCAAGGCTGGCTGCGAGCAGCACCGCCAGGATCGCGAACGGGATCGAGCGATCCAGATGAGCGATGCGGGCGTAGAGGGCGATCAGGATTGCGATCGGCGTGGCGACGCCCGCCGCCGACCACACCACGGGGATGATCGCCGAACGGGATCGTCCCTGCGCGAAGAAGCCCGCGATGCCGAAGCCGGCGGCGAAGATTGCGGCCATCACCAGATGCTGCGTCACCGCGCTGTCGGTCGCGGTCGGCGCGATGCCCGGCATGGGGCCGCCCGGCAGCACCAGCATGTCCGGATTGGCGCGCACGGCCCATTCGGCGAACACGATGAACACGGTCGCGGCGGCCGCCCCCAGCGCGCCGACGGCGGACTCCGCGCGCCAGGCGACGAACAGCGTCGCCGCAACGAGAAGCGTGAAGGCGATCAGCGAGAGATCCGCATGAGCGCTCGACAGCACGATCAGCATTGCGCCGAACAGATAAGCACCCAGCGCGCTCGATGAGACCGGCTCGATCTGCCCGTCCTCGATATCAGGGCCGAACGTGAATCCGCAGACCACGAGCAGTGCGGCGAGTACGAAGCCCGCGATCGCATGGAAGGCGTGCGGCGCGACCTGCAGCTCGCCGGTGTCGAGGCCCGGGAAGATCCAGAGCACGGCGAAGACGATGGTGGTCACGGCGAGCCAGCGCCACAACCGGATACGGGCGAGGCCAAAGCTCGCGGCGGTGACGATGGCGAGATAGATGTACAGCGCCCAATAATCCGGCTTGTCGCTGGAGACGAGCACCGGAGTTGCGAAGGCGCCGACCACGCCGAGGCCCGCGAGGGCCGGCCCGTGCAGCAGCGCTGCCGCCAGCGTGCCCATCGCAACGATGCCGAGCAGCACGAAGGCGGTGGCAGGCACGAGGAAGCCATAGAGCGCGTACGCTGCATAGACGGTTGCGAACGCGACCGCCGTTCCGGCCGCGGTCAGGATCGCGGGGATGTTGGCGATCGGCAGTGCCTGAAGGGTGGAGATGCTTTCCTTGCGCCGCGTCCATTCGCCGGCGGCGAGCAGCGCGGCCGCGAACAGGCCGCCGAGGAACACGCGCACGCCGGGACCGAGCAGACCCGCCTCGATCGAATAGCGCACCATGAAGAAACCGCCGAGCGCAAGCGCAAGGCCGCCGATCCACACCACCCAGCGCGTGCCCAGTCGCTCCTCGAAGCCTGGTGCCGGTGCGGGCAACGGCGGCGGCGCATCGGCTTCGGGGCTGGCCTGGGGCGGGGGCGGCGCAGCCTCTTCCATGACGAGCGGCGGCGGTGCGACGTCGACCTCGGCCTCAGCTTCGGGTGCAAGCGGTGGCGGTTCTGCCGTGGGCGCGCTCACGTGCTCCTGCACGGGCAAGGGCGGCGGTGGCGGGACCTGTCGCTGCGCCTGCAACGCGGCTTCCAGCGAGCCCAGCCGCCGGCGCAGTTCGGTCGTCTGGTTCGACGCCTTCAGCGCGATCAGGAAGGCGACGATCGCAATCATCACCGCAAAGACGTCGAACGGGGCGTCGAACATAGGGCCTCCAGGCGATCGGCGGGCAGGGGCCGATCGCAAACTTGATCTAGCGCCGGGAGCGTACGCGCAAGCCCGGGGCGGGTCGCTCCTGGAGCACGTCACGGCGGAAGCGATAGAGCGCCGCCGGTCTCCCGCCCGTCTGTGTCGACATCACGCCGGTCGGTTCGACCAGGGCTTCGGTTTCGACAAGGCGGCGGAAATTCTGCTTGTGCAGGTGGCGGCCGGAGATCGCCTCCACCGTGTACTGCAACTCAGTGAGTGTGAACTCGGCGGGCAAAAGTTCAAACACCACGGGCCGATACTTGAGTTTTGCACGCAGCCTGGCGATCGCGGTGGCGAGGATCCGGCGGTGATCGAACCGCATGGAGGTGCCGAGCGCGGGCAGCGCCTTGCGCGCCAGTGCCGCAGGCCGGCCGTCGCGCCTGGCCTCCTCGACGAGGCCGGCCTCGTACAGGAGCTCGTAGCGGTCGAGCACGCGCTCCTCGTCCCAGGCAGCACCCTCGAGACCGAAATAGAACCGCACGCGATCCTTCCGCGGCAACGCGCGGGTGGTCTCCGCCGGCTCCTCCTCGGCCCAGGCGGTCAGCGCCGGGATGATGTCGCGGGCAATGATCGCGGGGGGCGCCTCGCGCCGGTCTTCCCAGGGGAAGAAGCGATACCAGGGCTCGAAGCTCGCCGCATTCGCGGCGCCTTCGGCTGCGCGCGTCAGCGCCAGATAACCGATCGACACCATATGCGCGCCGATGTCGCCGGCCTCCGCATGGCGGCCGCGATCACCAAAGGTGTAGAGCTGCTCGACATAGCCGAGCCGCAGGCCTGCCTGTTCCTCGACCCAGGCGCGCAGGCCGATCTCGAAGGTGCGATGGCTCGGCGCATCGAACGGACCGAACGGGAGGCCGGCGAGCCCGTCGCTGCCCCGCGCGGTGAGCACCAACGGCTCGTGATCCTCGATCGCGACGATCGCGGCAGTCAGGCCGATCTCGATCGGCGTCAGCAGCTTGTCGCTCATCCCGTGACGATCGCTGATGTCATTCGAGCTCGATCACGAAGGGGCGGCCTTCGACCAGCATCTCGCCTGGGCCCATCTCGTCGAGAGCGCGCAGCATACGGCCGTTACGCCCCAGCGCGCGGTCGGCAAGGCTGACGATGCGCCGGTTCGGCGAGGCGACCGGAGATGCTGCTCGGATCTTCTTCGCGATCTCGACCTCGTCGCGATCGGGATTGAGCGCGCAGACGGCGGCGAATGCGCTCGCCGTCGAGCGGCTGATGCCGGCATAACAATGCACCACCAGCGGTGCGCCGCGATCCCAGCCGCGCACGAAATTCAGCACCTGATCGATGTGAGCTTCGGAGGGCGCGACAAAACCGTCCATCTCCTCGGTGATATCGTCCATCGACACCTTGAGATGGTTGGCCGGCAGCACCGACACCGGTCGCGCCACCTGCTCGACATTGGCCATCACGGTCAGCACATGACTGGCCCCGGTGCGGCGGACGGTTTCAGGGAGGGCGGCGAGCGAACAGACGTGGATCATGGCGGACCTTTTGGGCGGTGATTATAGCCGGTGCCGTAGGGTGGGCAAAGCGAAGCGTGCCCACGTTCCCGGGCGCAGGCATCCGAAGACGTGGACACGGCGCAAGGGCGCCCTTGCCCGCCCTACAGCACCTACGCAAACACGGCGCCGAACCGCTCCAGAAATTGCTTCTCGGCCCGCGCCGCCGTCCAGGGCGTCAGATAGTCGCGCCTGACACTGTCGGAGAGGCCCGGATCCTTGCCGAACAGGCGCTTGGCCTCGCTCTCGCTGAAACCGGCAAGCTCGGTCGCCTCGAGATAAGCCGCGCCGCGATCAGCGGCCTTGATCGCTAACGTGATCTCGTTCGGCAGCACCGGCGGCAGGCTGAAGCGGATGTGGATGGCACCTAACAGGCGCTTCTCCACGGCCTTGTAGTGGCCGTCGAGGACGGCCTTGAAAGGCGAGATCATGTCGCCGATCACATATTCGGGTGCATCGTGCAGCAGCGCCGCGAGCCGCATGCGCGCATCGACGCGCGGCATCTCGTGCCGCAGCACGGTTTCCACCAGCAACGTGTGCTGCGCAACCGAGAAGATGTGCGCACCGGTGGTCTGCCCGTTCCAGCGCGCGACGCGTGCGAGCCCATGCGCGATGTCGGCGATCTCGACGTCCAGCGGCGAGGGATCGAGCAGATCGAGCCGCCGGCCCGACAGCATGCGCTGCCAGGCGCGGGATTCCGCGCCGGGTGCAGTCTTCTTCGCGGTCATTTGGCCTTGAGGCGCGGCTTGCGCTGCATCTTGCTGCAGGTCGCATGGCAATGGCAGTCGACGAGATGGTCGTTGACCATCCCGGTCGCCTGCATGAAGGCATAGACGATGGTTGGACCGACGAATTTGAAGCCGCGCGAGGACAGCTCCTTGGAGATCTGCACCGACAGCGGTGTCGAGGCCGGCACGCTGGCCGTGGTCTTGAAATTGTTGACCTTGGGCCTGCCGTCCATGAAGTCCCACAAGAGCTTCGAGAACCCCGGGCCCTTTTCCATGATGTCGAGATAGGACTTCGCGCTCAGGATCGTGCCCTCGATCTTGGCGCGGTTGCGGACGATGCCGGCGTCGTTCATCAGCGCGTGCACCTTTTTGTCGGTGTAGCGCGCGATCTTCTCCGGCTGGAAATCGTCGAAGGCTTTACGGAAATTATCACGCTTGCGCAGGATCGTGATCCAGGAGAGGCCGGCCTGAAATCCGTCGAGGATCAGCTTTTCATAGAGCGCGCGGTCATCGTACTCGGGCACGCCCCATTCGGTGTCGTGATAGGCGACATAGAGCGGATCTTCGCCGGGCCAGGGGCAGCGGGTCTTTCCGTCGGGGTGCAGGCGGGGAGCACGGCTCATGCGGTGGGTTGCTTTGCGGGAATGCGGACGACGTCGGGTTCGGCGAGCTTCACGGCGAGGCCGCCGGCGGTGAGCGGCTGGCCGGCATCGAGCGCGTCCGCAAGGCGGTCGATCCGCACCAGTGCGATGCCCTTGCCGCGGGCGCTCGAGCCGATCGTGCCGACCGGCTTGTCGCCGGCGAGAATGGTCGCGCCGGCCTCGGGCGAAGGACCGTCGAGCAGCACCTTGACGCTGCGGGTGCGCGCGGTGCCGCGATGCTGCATGCGCGAGACAACCTCCTGGCCGACATAGCAACCCTTGTCGAAATCGACGCCGGCGAGACGGTCCATGTTGGTCTCGTGCGGGAACGCGTCGCTGTACATGAAATCGAGGCCGCCGCGCGGCACCCCGAGCGCGATACGGTGTGCTTCGTAGTCGGACGCGTCGACCAGCTCGGCGCCGATGAGATCGGACAGTTTTTGCTTGAGATCTTCAGGGATCAAAATGCGGATGCCAAGCTCGCCATTGCGCGGGTCAGTGAAGGCGAGGTCCGGCTGCGCTGCCGGCGAGCCGTCCCAGGCCGCGAGCACGCCGAGATCGAGGATGTCCACAGTCACCTTGGCGCGCAGCTTGTAGAATTTCAGCTTGGTGGCGAGGGTGTCCGCCAGTGCCCTGGGGCAGTCGATCAGGAACCCGCCGCCATGGCCGGCGGGCGCTTCCGTGATCAGGAAATCCACGATGATCTTGCCCTGCGGCGTCAGCAGCGCACCGAATCGGCCGAGGCCCGGCTTGAGCCTGTCGAGATCGGTCGTGATGAGGCCGTTGAGGAAGTTGCGTGCGTCATCGCCCGCGACCTTGATCACGCCCCGGTCGGGAAGAAACGCTGATTTCATGCGAAAATCTCTTGCGACATGGTGCTCCGGAACGTAAGCCCGCAGGGCATAAACGACAAGACCTCGAGCCCTGCGCTTGGGGATGAGAGAGGCCCATGACCCAGCGTTTCGATGTGATCCTCAGGGGCGGCACCGTCGTCAACCAGGACGGCGAGGGTGTCCGCGATATCGGCATCACCGGCGGGCGTATCGCCGAGCTGGGCTCGCTGTCGCAAGGCTCCGCCGCCGAGGTGATCGACTGCAAGGGCCTGCACATCCTGCCCGGCGTCATGGACACGCAGGTGCATTTCCGCGAGCCGGGGCTGGAGCACAAGGAAGACCTCGAGACCGGCTCGCGCAGCGCCGTGATGGGCGGCGTCACCGCGGTATTCGAGATGCCGAACACCTCGCCGCTCACAGTGACCGAAGCCACCTTCACGGACAAGGTGAAACGGGCCCATCACCGCATGCATTGCGATTTCGCCTTCTTCATCGGCGGCACGCGCGAGAACGTGCAGGACCTGCCGGTGCTGGAGCGCGCACCGGGCTGCGCCGGCGTGAAAGTCTTCATCGGCTCCTCGACCGGCGCGCTGCTGGTGGAGGACGACGAAAGCCTGCGCCGCATCTTCCAGGTGATCCGCCGCCGTGCCGCGTTTCACGCCGAGGATGAGTACCGTCTCAACGACCGCAAGTCGCTGCGCATCGAGGGCGACCCGCGCTCGCATCCGGTCTGGCGCGACGAGACCGCGGCGCTGATGGCGACGCAGCGCCTGGTCAAACTCGCGCACGAGACCGGCAAACGCATCCACGTGCTGCACATCTCGACCAAGGAAGAGATCGAGTTCCTGCGTGACCACAAGGATGTCACCTCCTGCGAGGCGACGCCGCATCATCTCACGCTGGTGGCCCCCGAATGTTACGAGCGGCTCGGCACGCTGGCGCAGATGAACCCGCCGGTGCGATCAGCCGATCACCGCGCCGGCATCTGGCGCGGCATCGAGCAGGGCATCATCGACGTGCTCGGCTCCGACCACGCCCCGCATACGCTGGAAGAGAAGCAGAAGACCTATCCCGCTTCGCCTTCCGGCATGACCGGCGTGCAGACGCTGGTGCCGCTGATGCTCGATCACGTCAACGCGGGCCGCCTGTCGCTGGCACGGTTCGTCGATCTTACCAGCGCCGGCCCCGCGCGACTCTACAACATGGCTTGCAAGGGCCGCATCGCCGCCGGCTATGATGCCGATTTCACAGTGGTCGATTTGAAACGCAGCGAAACCATCACCAATAAATGGGTCGCGTCGAAAGCCGGCTGGACGCCGTATGACGGCTTGCGCGTCACCGGTTGGCCCGTCGGCACGTTTGTGCGCGGCACGCGCGTGATGTGGCAGGGCGAGCTGGTGACCCCGTCGCAAGGCGAGCCGGTGCGGTTTCTGGAGACGCTGAAGCAGTAGGGGGTGGGGCGCAGGCTGCTCCCCACTCGCAATGACGAGGGGAGAGGTCTACACTTCCTCTTGAACGGGAGTGCAGTCCAGTGGCCCAGCCATCATCCCTCATCACGACCGAGCAACTCGCCGCTGTCCTCAGCGACCCCGACCTTCGCCTCTACGACTGCACGACCTATCTCGAACCCGCGCCGCCAGGCAGCCACGTGCCCTATCGCGCCGTCCCCGGTGACAAGACCTTCGCCGCCGGCCACATCCCCGGCGCCGATTTCCTCGACCTGCAGGGTGAGTTCTCCGACACCTCTGCGCAGCAATTCTTCATGATGCCCGATGTGGCGCAGCTCGAAGCCGCCTTCGGCCGCCACGGTCTCGATGCGAGCAAGACCATCGTGCTCTACAGCATCGGCACCATGATGTGGGCAACGCGGTTCTGGTGGATGTTGCGCTCGCTCAGCGTCGACGCGCGGGTGCTCGATGGCGGCTTCGATAAATGGAAGGACGAGGGGCGCGCGGTCGAAACAGGTGCCTCGAAGGGCTATCCGGCCGCGACCTTCAAAGCCGTGCCACACCCCGGCTTCTTCGTTGACAAGACCATTGTGAAGGCCCGGATCGGCGATCCCTCGACGATCATCGTCAACGCGCTCGGGCCGCAATATCATCGAGGCCTCGAGCCGAGCCGCTACGGCCGGCCGGGCCGCGTGCCCGGCAGCGTCAATGTACCGGCTGCAACGCTCGTCAATGCCGACAAGACCTTGGCCCCGCTCACCGACGCCCAAGCCAAATTCACCGCGGCGGGCGTCACCCGCGACAAGAACGTGATTCTGTATTGTGGCGGCGGTATCTCGGCGACGATCGACCTGCTGATGCTGACGCAGCTGGGCTACGATCGGCTGACGCTCTACGATGCCTGCATGGGCGAGTGGGCGAGGGACCCGGCGCTGCCGATCGAGACAGATTAGGCGGAGGATCTTACCTCCCAGGGAAGGGTTAGAAAGTCGGGAACCTTTCCTGCCGGCCGGCATCCAATGTCCGGAACAAATGGAGACAGGGTGATTGCCATGCAACGGACCGCAGCCGGCCTGTCCGCCGGCGCAAGAACGTCGGAAGCCGAATTGATCGATCGGGCGCGCGATCGGGACGAGGCTGCGCTCCGCGAGATCATGCAGGCGAACAACCGCAGGCTCTATCGCCTCGCGCGCGGCATCCTGCGCAGCGACAGCGAAGCCGAGGACGTGGTGCAGGAGACCTACGTCCGGGCCTTCACCCATCTCGACGGCTTCAAGGGCGAGTCCGCGCTGTCGACCTGGCTGTCCCGTATCGCCATCAATGAGGCGCTCGGACGGGTACGAAGCGCAAAACCGCATGTCGAGCTCGGTGCGGTACCGGAAGAAGCGCTCGAGGCGCAGATCATCAAGTTTCCCGTTTCTCCCGCAGGCGATCCGGAAAGGACCATGGCCCAACGTGAAATCCAGCGCGTCGTCGAGCGCGCCATCGACGAGTTGCCGGATGTCTTCCGCATGGTGTTCGTCGCCCGGGTCATGGAGGGCATGAGCATCGAGGAGACGGCCGATCTGCTCAGCGTCAAGCCCGAGACCGTGAAGACGCGGCTGCATCGGGCCCGCACGATGTTGCGCGAGAATGTCGAGAAGGAGATCGGCCCTGTCATGATGGACGCGTTTCCATTCGCCGGCTGGCGCTGCGAGCGCCTGACCGTGGCGGTGCTGAAGCGTCTCGGTGTCGGCTGAAATTTCTCGGGAACGTTTGCGCCAAACCTCCATCCAATTCCTGTGAAGCGACGCCGGCGAAACGTCCGGCAGCACAGGAGTGTCAAACATGTTCGTTCGTCGGAGCGCGGCGATCGCCGCAGCCATTCTGTTGTCCAGCCCCGTGCTGCTGCAAGGCGCGCGGGCTGCAGACAAGCTCACCGATCCGCAGATCGCCCACATCGCCTACACTGCTGGCGTGATCGACATCAACGCGGCCAAGCAGGCGCAGAAGAAGGCCAAGAACAAGGACGTCAAGGCGTTCGCCGAGGACATGCTGCGCGACCACGAGGCTGTCAACAAGCAGGCGCTGGCGCTGGTCAAGAAGCTGAACGTCACGCCTGAGGACAACGACACCAGCAAGGCGCTGTCGAAGCAGGCGAGCGACAAGCTGGCCGAGCTCGACAAGCTGAACGGTGCGGCCTTCGACAAGGCCTATGTTGCCAACGAGGTCGCCTACCACAAGACGGTCAACGGCGCGCTGGAGACCCAGTTGATTCCGTCCGCCAGCAATGCCGAGCTGAAGAGCCTGTTGCAGACCGGCCTGAAGATTTTCCAGGGCCATGAACAGCATGCCGAACACGTCGCGGCCGAGCTGAAGTAAGGACCGTGCGATGAGGCTGGGACGGCTATCTTCGATCGCCCTTGTCTTCGCGACGACCGCCGTCCCGGCGCACGCCGGGACCATCGAGATCACGATGCAGAATCTCGTGATCTCGCCGGCCGAAGTGTCGGCGAAGGTCGGCGACACCATTCAATGGATCAACAAGGACGTCTTCGCCCACACCGCCACCGCGAAGAACGGCGATTTCGACGTGAATCTGCCGCCCAACAAGTCGGCCACATCAGTGCTGAAGAAGGCGGGAACGGTCGACTATTACTGTCGCTATCATCCCAATATGAAAGCGACGCTCAAGATCGCGCCGTGAGGAATGGCCGCGCCCGTATGGCGCGGCTGTCTTCGGCGGATCTTATTGCCTTGCAAGGCAGACCGAGAATTCGCCGTTGCGAATGCGGGCGGGAAAGCCCTCGACGAACTTCGCCACCGCGTCCTCGCCATAGGTGCCGACGAGTTCGGCCAGCGCCGCAAACAGGCTCGCCTGGGCCAGGCAGTCGCCATCGACGCCGTCATGGCGCGCCTCGGCCCAGGCCTCGTTCAGATAGCTCAAGGCGGCCTGTTTCTGCTCGTGGTCGGGCAGCGGCGCGCGGGCGGGGGCGTAGGAAATCGGCTGGCTCATGAAACTCGATCAGGGCTGGGGCGCGATCCACGGCGATGCGCTGCACGAAGAGGTGTAGCACGGGCATTAACGACCGCTAGGCCACATCTTTAAGAACGGTTAACGGCTGTGAACAAAGTCGATGACAGAGTTCCGACGAGCTCAGTTCGCGTAACGCGCCGTCAAGTCCCGCGAGATCTTCGAGCCTTCCTCGATGTAGCGGCGGATCGCCACCGTCGCTGCCGGCGTGCAGCTCCGGTAGGTCTGCTGAAAGCCGTTATAGCCGCGGTTGAACCCGGCGATCATGCGGGTGCGGCGTTCGCCGGAGGGGGTTTCGGCATCGATCAGCGCCTGCATCTCGTTGCGCCATTTGTTGCCCTCGTTGGCGCCGCAAATACCACGCAGGTAATGCAATCCGCCGAGGATCTCGGCCAGCCGCTGCAAATCGGCGTCGAACGGCGCTGCCGCGTCCTGGGCCCGGACGGGCGCGGAAGCGCAGGCGAGAATCAGGGCTAAAATGGCTAGAAATCGCGTCGACATCGGCGGGCTGTATGCCCCTTCAGGGCTGACGACGCAAGGCGGGCGCTCAGGGGCCAATCAGCCGGTGGGCGGACTGGATAATCTCCTCCAGCCCTCCTGTCAGCTTGAGGTCGCCGAGGCTGCCCAGGGCATCCGGGGCGATCCAGCTGAAATCGTCGAGCTCGTCGTTCAAAGACGGTTCCCTGGCCGTCCAGCGGGCGGCAAAGGACATGATCAGATAATGGCCGGCGCCCGGTGCGGCCGGCAGCACCTCGCGCCAGCCGGCAAGCCCGACGATCTCGATCTCGAGCCCAGTTTCCTCGTCGACCTCCCGCCTCAGCGCCTGGTGCAGCGATTCGCCGAACTCGACCCGGCCGCCCGGCAGCGAATAGAAGCCTTGGGCGGGCGAGCGGGCGCGGCGGGTCAGCAGCACCTTGCCCTCGCGGAAAATCGCGGCGCTAACCGCGATCTGGGGATGAGTGGGCTGGGGGACCGAAGCCACGGTTCAGTTCGCCATGATGGTGTCGACGTCGGCTTCCGCGCCGCCATTGATAATGCCGCCACAGGCTGCGATCAGAGGCTTGACCCAAGCCGTCGCCTGTTCGGCGAGGCGGACACGGGTCGCGTCCTTCTCGACCTCGCGCATGGCCGAGCCGACCGCGGTCAGGATCGAGGTCATGGTGTCGGTGATGTGGTCGAACTGGGCCCGCACGGTGGGATCGGCCTTCTCATAGGCTTCGATGGCGAGATCCCGGGCCTTGAAGTTCGAGGCCGTAAAATGCTCGGCATAGGACAGCGGCGACCAGGTCAGAAAGTCCTCGGCGCATTCCGGCATGTCCGGGATCATCTCCAGGAGCATCACCGCTTCATTGAAATGGTTGAGATAGTCGGTGGCAAGCCCGGTCCGCGGGTTGATATTGGCCACGCGCAGCCGTTCCGCCCAGGCCGCAGCCTCAGGGCCCGTCTGTACATGCGTCCGCGCGGGTTGGGAGGCCATTGAGCTCATCGGCCGCAGTGTTAACGTTCGGGGTTAAAAGGACCTGAACGCACCCTATATAGACGCTTCGAGATGTGTGGACGCTTCGTCATAACTTCGGCCCCCGCGGCTTTACGGCAACTGTTCGGCTATATCGAGCAGCCGAATTTCCCGCCCCGGTACAATGTCGCGCCGACGCAACCGATTCCGGTCGTGTTGGTCGAGAATGGCGCGCGCCATTTCCGCCTGATGCGCTGGGGATTGCTGCCGAGCTGGGTGAAGGATCCCAAGGGCTTTACGCTGCTGATCAACGCGCGCTCCGAAACGGTGCTGGAGAAGCCGGCCTTCAAGAAAGCGATTCGCCGGCGGCGCGGCCTGATCCCGGCCGACGGCTATTACGAATGGAAGGCGGAGGACGGCCGCAAGCAGCCGTTCTTCATCCACCGCGCCGACGGTGCGCCGCTCGGCTTTGCCGCGGTGTTCGAGACCTGGATCGGGCCGAACGGCGAGGAACTCGACACGGTTGCGATCGTCACGGCGGCCGCGGGCGAGGATCTCGCCGCGCTGCATGACCGCGTGCCCGTGACCATCGGTCCTCGCGATTTCGAGCGCTGGCTCGATTGCCGTGGCGACGAGATCGACGCGATCCTGCCGCTGATGACCGCGCCGCGCATCGGCGAATTCGACTGGCACCCGGTCTCCACCCGCGTCAACCGCGTCGTCAACGACGACGAGCAGCTATTGCTGCCGATCAGCGCGGCAGAGATCGAGGCTGAGGCGGTGAAGCCAAAGAAGGTCGCGCGGAAGGCGGCCACCGTGTCGGCCGATGACGGGCAGGGGTCGTTGTTTTAGCCCCGTTTCCGTGGGGTGGGCAAAGCGAAGCGTGCCCACCATTGCGTGTTGAGGAAAGAGAGATGGTGGGCACGGCGCGTTGCGCCTTTGCCCATCCTCCGGTAACGGAGTTCTAAACGATCTCCCTTGCCCTCAGTGCCGCGATCTCCGCCGCATCAAACCCTAAATCGCCGAGCACCGCATCCGTATCCGCGCCCAGCTCCGGTGCCATGCGATCGAGCTTTCCGCCACCATGCGCGAGCTTGAACCCGCTGCCGGCAAAGCGGAGGCGGCCGTAGGGCGTATCGAGCTCCTGGATCGCGCCGCGTGCCTTCACCTGCGGATGGTCGATTACCTCCTCGACCTTCCAGATGCTGGCGCAGGGCGCGCCGGCGTCTTCCAGGATCGTCTCCCATTCGCGCGCGGGTTTGGCGGCGAGTGCCTCCTCGATAATGGCACGCAGCGCCGGTTCGTTCTCGTTGCGTGAGAACCAGTCGGCGAAGCGCGGATCCGACAGCGTGTCCTCGCGGCCGAGCGTGGTCATCAGCGCGCGGTACTGCTTCTCGTTGTTGACTGCGAGCAGAATGTAGCCGTCACCGGCCTTGAACAGATTCGCCGTCGTCTTGCGGCTCACGGCCTGGTTGCCCGACAGCTGCTGGCGATGGCCGGCGACCGACCAGTCCGCGATCTGGCCCGACAAAAACGCCAGCGTCGCCTCCAGCATGGAGACGTCGACGAGTTGGCCTTTGCCCGTGCGGTCGCGCTGGTAGAGCGCGCTCGACACCGCGAATGCGGCCGTCGCGCCCGAGAGAACGTCGCACACCGCAAAGCCTGCGCGCGTCGGTCCGGTCTCGGGGTGACCGGTAATCGCCATGATGCCCGACAATGCCTGCATCTTGCCGTCATAGCCGGGTCGCAGGCGGTCCGGTCCGGTCTGGCCGAAGCCTGACACCGCGCAATAGATCAGCTTTGGATTGATCGCGGAGAGCGCTTCTTAGCCGATGCCGAGCTTGTCCATGACGCCCGGGCGAAAATTCTCCATGACGACGTCGACTTGTGCCGCGAGCTTCTTCACGATCGCGATCGCCTCGGGCTTTTGCAGATCGAGCGTCAAGCTCCGCTTGTTGCCGTTGATCGCCTGGAACGCCGGCGCCAGCCCGCGCTCGGCCCATTCGCGCGAGAGCGGCGTGCGGCGCATGTCCTCGCCCTCGCGCCGCTCGACCTTGATGACGTCGGCCCCTAGCAGCGCGAGCTGGTAGCTCGCATAGGGGCCGGCGAGCACTTGCGTGAAGTCCAGGATTTTCACGCCCTCGAATGGTCGCGTCACGTCGCTCTCCCTGTTTGCTTTGGTTATTGGAGGACGTCAGGCGGCGCGATTGCCGCGCGCGATCTCCTTCTGCTTGTCGAATTCGGCGCGGCGGCGCGCCAGTTCCTCCGGAGACAACTGCGCGACGTTGTTGTAGTCGAGCTTCCAGGACGCGTCCTCGCTCCAGCGCAGCGGCGACTGCATCGTGGTCTGCGGCCCGCTCGCGGTCTCCAGCAGCCTCAAGGCCAGCTCCAGCGTCTGCGCCTGCGAGGCGACGTCATGCGGCTTGCCGGCGGAATTGCCGAGCGGGAAATCAGAGAACAGGTAGCGCGGGACAGCGGCGTGCTCGATGATGTCCTTGGCGCAGCCCATGATGACGGTCGGAATCCCGCCTGCCTCCAGGTGCCGCGCCACCAGCGCCGTGGTCTGGTGACAGACCGGACAGTTCGGCACCAGCACGGCGACGTCGATCTTGTCCGCGAGACAGCGCGCCAAGATCTCCGGCGCGTCGGTGTCGAGCGTGACGCGATGGCTGCGATTGGTCGGGGCGCCGAAGAAGCGCGGAGCGACTTCGCCGATGCGGCCGGCAGCGGACGCTTTCAGCAGCTGCGGCAGCGGAAACCAGGTGCCGCTGTCGGTGGCCGAGGTGTGCTTGCGGTCGTAGCCGATATGGGAGATGCGAAGGTCGTGCGGCTGCGACGTGTCCCCGTCATAGACCTGGTAGAACTTCGCGCTGCCATTATACGCCGCGCCCGGCCCCTGGTCGCCCTTGGCGGGATCATAAGGCGCCGCCGTGGTGATGATCGTGACGCGAGACTTCGCCAGCGGCTTCTTCAGCGGCTGAAACGGCGCCGCGGTGTAATGCGCCCAGCGATACGGCGTGGTGTAGCCGATGGCCGCGTAATAGTCGCGCGTGCGCTGCATATAGGGAATGGGGGAGTCGTAGTCGGGCGCAAAGCCGAATTCATCGTCGCGCGGGGCGGACGTCTCAGCTGACATGGGCGCGTCTCCTGGTTCTTGTTGAGCGCCAGACTAGAGATAGTTTTCGGGTTGCTCAACGGGGGGAGCGCCGGCGCAGGTCTGAATTGCATGCGCTATGGCTCGCCGCGCGGGAGGTGCGCTCCCTCGCCCGGCTTGCGGGGAGAGGTTGGGGCGAGGGGGAGCCTCCGAGAGGACGGTGAGAGTTGGGTTCGCGGAGGCTCCCCCTCACCCCAAATTCGCGCTACGCGCAAATTCCGACCTCTGCCCGCAAGCGGGGCGAGGTGAAGATAGCTCTATCTGAAGATATGCAGTGCCACGTATTGCAGCAGCATGATCGCCTTGGCGTCGATGATGCGGCCATCGGTGATCATTGTCAGCGCCTCGTCGATGGAAAGCTCCAGCACCTCGATGTCCTCGCCTTCGTGCGCGAGGCCGCCGCCGGCGCTGACGCGCATCGAAGGTTCGTACTCCGCGACGAAGAAATGCAGCTTCTCGGTGATGGCGCCGGGGCTCATGAAGGCTTCGAACACTTTTTCGACGTGATGCAGGCGATAGCCGGTTTCCTCCTCCGCTTCGGCGCGGATGCGCTTCTCGGGCTTGGCGTTATCGAGCACGCCGGCGGCCGCTTCGATCAGGAGGTCGTCATAGCCACGGATGAAGGCGGGCAGACGGAACTGGCGCACCAGGATCACGCTGCGTTGAGCGCGATTGTACGGCAGCACGGCGGCGGCGTTGTCGCGCTCATAGGTCTCGCGATGCTGGGTCTGCCACTCGCCGCTGGCGCGCCGGTACTCGAACGTCGTCTCCTTCAGGGGCGTCCAGTTGTCCGAGAGCACGCGGACGTCCTTGATGCGGACGCGATCGGAAATGGTCATTGCTGTCTTTCAGTGTTCGCGGCCGTCGAGCCACTTCTGGAACATCACCGAGGTCGATTCCTCGAAGCCGAGCGACTGATAGAACGCATTGGCTTGCGCATTCTCGCGGCGCACCAGCAGCTGGAGCTTGGCGATGCCGGCCGCGCGCAGCCAATCCTCGGCGGCTGTCATGACGAGGCGGCCATACCCGCGCTTCTGGCAATCGGGATCGACCGCGACGTAATAGACCCAGCCGCGATGGCCGTCATGACCGACCATGACCGTCGCGACGATCGCACGGACGTCGCGGCCGATCAGCACGGTCGAATTGCCGCGCCGCCGAGCCAGCGCGATGTCGGCGTGCGGATCGTTCCAGGGGCGCGTCAGGCCGCAGCGCTGCCACAGCGTGACGACATTCTCGACATCGGCATCTTTGATCGCTTCGATTGCAAGAACGCTCACAGCACCTTCCCCGGATTCATGATGCCGAGCGGGTCGAGCATCGTCTTGATCGACCGCATCAGCTCGATCGCGGTCTTGTCCTTCACCTCCGGCAGCTCGTCGCGCTTGAGCACGCCGATGCCGTGCTCGGCCGAGATCGAGCCGCCCATGCGCAGCACGATCTCGAACACGACGGCGTTCACCTCGTGCCAGCGCGCCAGGTAATCGGCGGTGTTGGCGCCAATGGGCTGGCTGACATTGTAGTGCAGGTTGCCGTCGCCGAGATGCCCGAACGGCACCGGCCGCGCGCCGGGGATCAGCTTTACCACGGCCGCGTTGGCTTCCTCGATGAAGGCGGGCACGGCGGCGACGGGCACCGAAATGTCGTGCTTGATCGAGCCGCCCTCGGGCTTCTGCGCCGCCGACATTTCCTCGCGCAGTTTCCAGAAATTGTTGCGCTGGGCGAGGCTGGCCGCGATCACGGCGTCGTCGACGATCTCTTCTTCCATGGCGCGGGCGAGGATCGTCTCCAGCGGCGTACGGGCATCGTCGCTCGCAGAGGACAATTCCATCAGCACGTACCAGGGGTGCTTCTCTGCGAGCGGATCCCGCACGTCGATGCCGTGGCGGACCGAGAAATCGACCGCCATCTCCGACAGCAGCTCGAAGCTCGTCAGCGCATTGGCGGCTTCGCTCTGCGCGATGGTCAGCAGTTTGAGCGCTGCCGCCGGCGATTTCAGCCCGACATAGGCGGTCTCGACCGCACGCGGCTTGGGAAACAGTTTGAGCGTCGCCGCGGTGATGATGCCGAGCGTGCCTTCCGCGCCGATGAAGAGGTTGTGCAGATTGTAACCGGTGTTGTCCTTCTTCAGCTTGGACAGCACGTTGAGCACACGCCCGTCGGCGAGCACTACCTCCAGCCCCAGCGCCATCTCGCGCGCCACGCCATAGGCGAGCGCGGCGGTGCCGCCGGCATTGGTCGAGAGATTGCCGCCGATCGTGCAGCTTCCCTCTGCGCCGAGCGACAGCGGAAACAGCCGGTCCACCTCCGATGCCTTCGTTTGCGCGACCTGCAGCACCACGCCGGCTTCGACCGTCATGGTGTTGGAGGCGGTGTCGATCTCGCGGATCTTGTCCAGGCGTCGCAGCGAGACCACGACCTCGCCATGATGCGGCGTCTGCCCGCCGACGAGCCCGGTGTTGCCGCCCTGCGGCACCAGCGCGATCTTGTGCGCGGAGGCGAGCTTGCAGATCGCGGAAACTTCGGCGGTCGAGCCCGGACGCAGCACCAGCGGCGAGCGGCCGTGGAACAGATTACGCTCTTCGGTCACGTAAGGCTGGATGTCGGTCGCATCGGTGATCGCATGACGATCGCCGACGATCTTACGGAACTGGTCGATCAGCTCGGGCGCGAGCGGCGGGGTAGCGGATTGGTTGATGTTCATTGTCTCGTCTTCCACTCTTATCTCGCAACAGCCGCGCGCCGCAGCCGGTCGTTGATCGCTTCGCCCAGACCTTCCTCGGGAATTGCCATCACGGCGATCGCCCGTGGGCTCTTCGCATCGAGCGTGCGAAGATAGCCGAACAGATTGGCGGCGGCTTCATCGAGATCAGCCGCGGGCGACAAATTCATGACAGCGGCGGCGGCGTCCTGGCCGGGCAGGCGCGCAGGGCCAAACGCCAGCAGCGCTTCATCAGGCGCAACGTCCCGCGCGCGAAGCCGCACGGTCGTGCGCGGGGCGTAATGCGAGGCCAGCATGCCCGGGGCCAGCGGCTGGCTGTCGCCGCTGTCGGCTTCCACGGCCGGCCGCGCCAGGCTCGCACCGAGCACCGCCTCGATCCGTTCGCGCGACAGCCCGCCCGGGCGCAGCAGCATCGGCGTCTCGAAGCAGCCGACAATGGTCGATTCCACGCCGACCGCAACCGGGCCGCCGTCGACAATCAGGTCGATCCGCCCGGCAAGATCGCTCTCGACATGGGCAGCCAGCGTCGGTGAGACGTGGCCTGAGATGTTGGCGGACGGCGCCACCACCGCCCCGCCAAAGGCGCGCAAGATCGCCTGCGCTACCGGATGGGCGGGAACGCGGATCGCGACCGTGTCGAGGCCTGCGGTGGCAAGATCGGCCACCGGACAGTTCTCCGTCTTCGGCACCACCAGCGTCAGCGGTCCCGGCCAGAACGCCTCGGCAAGCCTGAGAGCGCGCGCATCGAACCGGCCGATCCGCCGGGCGGCGGCGAGGTCTGCGACATGGGCGATCAGCGGATTGAAGGCCGGCCGCCCCTTGGCGCTGTAGATGTGGGCGACGGCCGTGGCGTTGGTGGCGTCCGCGCCGAGCCCATAGACCGTCTCGGTCGGAAACGCGACCAGCCCGCCCGCGGCCAAGGTCCCGGCGGCGGCCTCGGCGGCAGCCGCGCCGGCCGGCAAAATCAGTGTCTGAACACCCGTTTTCACAGGGATAAAATTCCTCATCTCGGCCGCTTGCGGTGCGCCAAACCGGACGCTATAAGCCGGCCTCTTGTCGGAGTGTGGCTCAGCCCGGTAGAGCACTGCGTTCGGGACGCAGGGGTCGCAGGTTCGAATCCTGCCACTCCGACCATTCTTCCAAAAATTGGCGTTTTGCAAAGACTTGGCGGACCGGCCGCTGGCGTCTCAGGTCCCCTTTTGCAACGATTTTGCGGGCGGGTCCACGGCCGATTTGGTCCTCGCAGAGTGACCTGTTCCGCGGGCATGGCTGGCTGATCTGCGGGCAAGAAACGATCTGAGGTCTAGGGCGCATTGAACTTCAGGGCGCGCCCTGATCAATCGTCCTCTGCTTCATCGATCGTGCTGCTGCAGGAGCGGTAGCCCTACCGCCGCGCCACCAGAACGCCCAGCATGAATGCCACCATCAGCGACGGCAGCGGCGCCTCACGCACCATGCCGCGGACGATATCGGACCAGTGCTGCTCCGGGACCAATCTCGGTGACCTGACGTGAGCCGCCGGCGGAATGTCCCAGTGTGATGCGAGTTCGGCGATTTCGCTTTGCGCGAGCCGCACGCCGTCACGGACACGGAAGATCGCGGCGTCCGCGCGCTCGCGTGGGGCAAGCAGCATCACCGTCGCGATTGCGGTGCGCAACGTCATCTCGCCGTAGCCTTGCAGCCTTACCGACTCCTCGGGGTCGGACATCATGCGAGTGCTTCCTCACAATGCGAAGTGGTAGGCGATGGTGAAGGCCATCGTCGCGCACAGGACCAGCGTGGAAACCGCGCCGGCCACACCGCGCGCGAGATGGGCTCGCGTCAGATGCCTGGTCATGATTTCGCTCCATGCTCTCCAGGGAAATGGCGGGCCAGAGCGTTGGTTCCGTTGCGCCGCGCCGAATCGTCGAGGTCCGGCTATTTCCGGAGCAACTCGCGCAACGCGGCCGTCGCCTCGGCGCAGCGGATGTCGTCGATTTCCCTGGAGAGGCTGAGCGCGCTCGACTTCAGCTCGTCGATTTTCGCGCCCTCGGGGTGCTGGCCCTCGAGCTGGCTGAGCCGCTTGTTCAAATCGTCCAATCTGGACTGAAGCTGTCCGATGCTGGCGGCTCCCGTCACGTTCCAAACGCGTTGTGCACGCATCGTCGTTCCCCTGACTTGTCTCACGGCGTTGTGAGCAGGGTTCGTGGCCGCAATGGGCGTTTCTTTTGTCCGGTCTTAGATCGTGGGGAACCGTTGCAGATTGGCAACGAAAGTTCCTGGAATAGCTGTGGCCGATAGCTCATCCTCCGATACCGGCGCCGTCAGGCGCAGAACCTGCATGGGCGCGAGAGCCCGATCGACCGGGAAACGAACGAGGGACAATTCGTGGCGAGATTTGTGACTGTCGCGGCCGGCCAGTTGGGCCCGATTGCGAGGACCGAGACCCGGACCGAAGTGGTGGCGCGGCTGATGGCGTTGATGCGCCAAGCACATGCCAATGGCTGCGATCTGATCGTCTATCCCGAACTTGCGCTGACCACGTTCTTTCCACGCTGGTACTTCGAGGACCAAGCCGAGATCGACAGCTTCTTCGAACGCGAGATGCCCGGAGCGGAGACGCAAGCGCTGTTCGATCTCGCCCGCGCGTGCGGCATCGGATTTTGCCTCGGCTATGCCGAGCTCACGCTCGAAGCCGGAATTGTCCATCGCTACAACACCTCGATTCTCGTCGACAAGGGCGGCACCATCGTTGCGAAGTACCGCAAGGTTCATCTGCCCGGCCACGCCGAGCACGAGCCGTGGCGCAAGTTTCAGCATCTGGAGAAGCGCTATTTCGAGCCGGGCGGCGACTTCGGCGTGGTCGATGCGTTCGGCGGCGTGATGGGGATGGCGATCTGCAACGACCGCCGCTGGAGCGAGACCTATCGGGTGATGGGCTTGCAGGGCGTCGAGATGGTGATGATCGGCTACAACACTCCGGTGCACAATCCGCCCGCGCCGGAGCACGACGACCTCTCGCTGTTCCACAATCATCTGGTGATGCAGGCAGGGGCCTACCAGAACGGCTCCTTCGTCGTTGGCGTCGCCAAGGCCGGTGTCGAGGAAGGCGTCGACCATATCGGCGGCAGCTGCATCATCGCTCCGTCAGGCGAAATCGTCGCGCGCTGCACCACCAAGGGCGATGAGCTCGCGCTCGCGCGCTGCGATCTCGATCTCTGCAATTCCTACAAGCGGACGACTTTCAATTTCGACATTCACCGCCAGCCGCAGGCCTATGGGATGATCGTCGAGCGGAAGGGCATGGCTGTTATGGCGGACGGCACGCCGGTGACGCCGAAAGGGTAACGCGCTCTCGCGAGGGCGAGAAGGCGTATCTGCAATTTGAGTGCTGGTCGCAGGAGCGATGCCCGTCCCCTCACAGGCCGTCATTGCGAGCCCAGCGAAGCAATCCAGAATCCCTCCGCGGAAAAACTCTGGATTGCTTCGCTGCGCTCGCAATGACTGTGGACAGAGCGTGCTGCAAACGCCGCTCTCGTGCCCGGACGCCGCGCGGCGTCTCTTCGGCAGGGCGCTGCAGAGCCCGGGCCGCCGGCCCGTCGCTCCCAAGTCACAACCACGTGTCTTTATTCGGAAACGATCATTCCCTATTATGCCGCGATGCAAAAAGTGGCTCGAAAATCCGGGTCTTCCGCCCATCCTCCTGGTCGCCCCCGCGAGTTCGACATGGATGCCGCGCTGGACGGCGCCGTCAGGGTGTTCTGCGAGCGCGGCTATCATGCCACCTCGATCGGTGACCTCACCGCGGCGATGCGGCTTGCCACCGGCAGCGTCTACAAGGCGTTTCGCGACAAGCATGCCGTCTTCCTCGCCGCCTTCGAGCGTTACACCGCGATACGCGGGGAGCAGACCCGCGCGGCGGCCGCGCGCGGCGCAAACGGTCGCGAGCGGGTGCGGCACGTGCTCATGTCCTATGTCGAGCACTCCCAGGGCAGCGAGGGACGGCGCGGCTGTATCGTGGTCGGCAGCGCGGTCGAGCTGTCGGCGATCGATCCGGTGATGCGAGCCCGCGTCACGGCCCAGCTCAAGAGCAACGAGACCTTCATCGCGGGCCTCATCCGCGAAGGGCAGGCCGATGGCTCGATTCCCGGCCATGTCGACGCCGACGGTACGGCGCGGCTGATGATCTGCATGACGCAGGGGCTGCGCGTGGTCGGCAAGGCGCGTCTGTCGCTCGAGGGCGAGCGCCTGATCGGCGTCGCGATGAAGCTGCTCGCGTGAGCTTTGGTCGGATTAGGGAATGATCGTTTCCTATCCAGTGTCGGAGAGTTGTAGATGACGATGAATGCCACGATCGAGACCGCACCGCAGGCGGGTGCGGTGTCGCAACGACTGACTTTCGTGCTTGCCGCGGCCTGTGGCATGGTCGCCGCCAATATCTATTATGCCCAGCCGCTGATCGCTCCGATCAGCGGCGCGCTCGGCCGGTCCCATGCGGCCGCGGGCCTGATCGTGACCATGACGCAGATCGGCTACGGCACCGGGCTGCTGTTCATCGTGCCGCTCGGCGATCTCGTCGAGAACCGCGCGCTGATCTGCACCGTGATCACGCTTGGCGCGGCAGCGCTGCTCGCGGCCGCGCTCGCGACCCATGCGCTGCCGTTCCTGATCGCGGCCCTGTTCATCGGTCTCGGCTCGGTCGCGGTGCAGATCATCATTCCCTATGCCGCCCACCTCGCGCCGGAAGCCATTCGCGGCCGTGTCGTCGGCAACGTCTCGACCGGCTTGATGCTCGGCATCATGCTGGCGCGGCCGGTGTCGAGCTTCGTCACCGCGGCGCTGTCCTGGCATGCGGTGTTCTTCTGCTCGGCGGCGTTGATGATCGCGCTCACGGTCGTGCTGCGCATCACGCTGCCGAAGCGCAAGCCTGTGGCGCGCATGCATTACGGCGCGCTGCTGCTGTCGATGCCGCATCTGGTGCGGACCACGCCGCTGCTCAGGCGGCGCGCGCTGTACCAGGCCGGCCTGTTCGGCGCCTTCACCCTGTTCTGGACCGTGGTGCCGCTCCAGCTCGCAGGCCAATTCGGCTTCACCCAGCGCGGCATCGCCCTGTTCGCGCTCGCCGGCGTGTCCGGCGTGTTCGCAGCGCCGATCGCGGGCAGGCTTGCCGATCGCGGCCATAGCCGCATCGCCACGCTCGCCGCGATGCTGTCCGTTGCGCTGGGCTTCCTGGTGACGCATGTCGGCGCGGCCGGCTCAATGCTCAATCTGGCCGCTCTCGTTGTGGCCGCGATCGCCATCGATTTCGGCGTGCAGGGCAATGTGGTGCTCGGCTTTCGCGCCATCTTCGTGCTCGGACACGAACATCGCAGCCGCCTCAACGGGCTCTATATGGCAACGTTCTTTGCGGCCGGAGCAGCGGGGTCCGCGCTCGGCGCCTGGGCGTTCGCGCAAGGCGGCTGGACGCTGGCCTCGGCCATTGGCCTTGCATTGCCCGTCGCCGGCCTGCTCTACGCGGTCACGGAATAGAGGTACGATTGTGTGCCGTGGCCCCGTTTGCCAGCCTCGCATCGGGCCGCGGTGAAGATGCGATTTCCGCCTCGCGGATTCCCTGCTGCTGTAGTACTTTGGTCGCAAGCGGCCTGGTTAACGGCGGCAGGGGAGGCCCTATGAGGCGTGCGGGACTGGTTGGCGTACCGCGGTTGCGGCCATGGTCGTGGCAGGCGTTTCTGTTCGGATTTGTCGTCGTCGCAGCGTCGGCTGTGCTCCAAGGCGTCTGCGTCGCGCTCGGTGCAAAGCTCTATTTTGCGGCGTTCCTGCCCAGCCTGTTCGTGCTCGGCATTGTCGCGGGCGTGCCGGCGGCCGTGTTTGCCGCGCTGCTCACCATTCCCCTTGTGTGGTGGGCGTTCATCCCGCCCTTCTTCGAGTTCACGGCGCTGTCGAGTGCGAACGCGGATTCCGTCAACCTGTTCTGCCTGCTGGCCGTGCTGGTGATTGGCCTTGCCGATCTCTGCCGTGCGAGCATGACCATCAACCGCCGTGGCGGATTAAAGTCGTCGGGCGAGAGCGCGGCAACGAATTCGCAATAAAGTGCCGCCGAGAGCGCTCGTTGCGCAGCGGCAACAGTCCGGCAACCATCCGCGCGCTTGGGTCACGCCGCTAACTTTTCAAAAAAGATTTGGCCGCAATTTCTCCCGCGGGAATACGAGGGAGTTTTCGACATGACCGGCCAGATCAACGGACACGCCATCTTCGAGAACGTGCGCCGCTATCGCGGCATCGCATCGCTCTATCGCCAGACCGCGGCGTTTCGTCCAGGCCAGCGCGGCTCGCTGCTGGAGCAGGCCAACGAGTGGGAAGCTCGCGCGCTGTCGGAACTGGAAGCCTATTTCGCGGCCCGCGCGGATCACGCCGCCGTGCTCGCCGCCTGAGCGTAGTCGAGAGCGGGCCCGGGGCGACTACGGAGTTGCCCTGTTGCCCGCCTGTGCTAGCAATTCGTCCAAATCCGTTTACGGCGGCCGGGGGCGCGCGATGACCACATTCAACCGTATTTTCACGACAGAGCGTCTGCTCCAGATCATCCTTATCCTGGCGGCCACCGTCGCGATGAAGCTGATGGCCTGAGCGCTGGCGACGCTATCGCTTGCCGAAATCGGGGACTTCGGGCAGATAGTTCGCGCCCTCTGAGCCCAGAAAATCGAACATCGCCTGCGCCGGCGGCAGCAGCACCTTGTCGCTGCGGCGGATCACATACCATTGCCGGACGATCGGCAGGCCCGCGACGTCGAGCACGATGAGGCGGCCTTCGGCGAGCTCGTGCGCCACGGTGTGGGCCGAGATGAAGGCGATGCCGAGCCCGGCGATCACCGCCTGCTTGATGGTCTCGTTGCTGCTCATCTCCATGCCGATGATCGGCTCGAGATCGGACTTCTGGAACATGCCCTCCATCAGGGTGCGCGTGCCCGATCCCGGCTCGCGGGTGAGGAAGGTCTCGTGCACGAGATCGGTCAGGCTGAGGCCTGAATCCTTCTCCAGCCAGTGCCCCTTGCGCGCGACGATGATGTGCGGATTGCGCCCGAGCTGGCGGACGTCGACGCTGACGTCGGCCGGCGGCCGACCCATCACGGCAAAATCGAGCTCGTAGCCGTGCATGGCCTCGCGGATCTCCTCGCGGTTGCCGATGGTGAGCTTGATCTCGATTTTCGGTGAGCGCTTTGAGAAGGCCGCGATGGCATGCGGCACGAAGTATTTCGCGGTCGAGACCGCGCCGAGGTGCACCGTGCCGCCGGTCCTGCCCGCAAGCAGATCGAGGGCGCCCTGGCAGTCGGTGATGGCGGCTTCGACGCGTTCGGCGAGCGCCAGAACTTCCCGACCTGCCTCCGTCAGCAGCATGCCATCGCCGGTCCGCTGCACCAGCGGCAAACCTGCAAGGTCCTGAAGCTGCCGCAGCTGCTGCGTCACCGCCGGCTGGGTCAGCCCGAGCTGGGTCGACGCAGCGGTGACGCTGCCCTTGGCCGAGAGCGCCGCAAGCGAGCGCAATTGCCGGATCGTCAGATGCCGGAGCTGGGCGGCTGCATGGCCGGAGCCATTATAAGAAAATTCTTTGGCGCTCATTATGAATAGAAATTTTCCTTATTAAGCCGCCCCTGTCAATCTCCTCGTGCCGAGACTGACCGCACCGACCTCCAGCGGGGAGGACATGGATGCGGCGCCGGCAAAGGGGATGGACGCAGATGACCGGGCAACTCAGGCTGGACGACCACCTTCAACGGTATTCCGAGACGGCGCCGCATGCGCTGGCCGTGGCGGCGGCAGTTGATGCCATCGCCGCGGCGGCAATCGAGATCGCCGACCTCATCGCCAGCGGAGACCTCGCTGACGCTTCCGGCCTGACCACCGGCTGCAACAGCGACGGCGACGTCCAGCGCGACCTCGATGTCCAGGCCGATGCGATCCTGCGCCGCTGCCTCGGCAGGCAGCCGATCGCGGCGCTCGCATCAGAGGAAATGCGCGAGCCCCAGATCTGCGATCGCCAGGCGAAGATCTGCATTGCGATCGATCCGCTGGATGGCTCCTCCAACATCGACATCAACATGACCGTCGGCACGATCTTCTCGATCCTGCCCGCGCCTGATGATCTCGCGCTCGCCTTCCATCAGCGCGGGTCGGCGCAGCTCGCGGCAGGGTTCGTCACCTACGGTCCGCAGACCTCGCTGGTGCTGACGCTTGGCGAGGGCGTCGACATCTTCACGCTCGATCGCAAATCCGGCTGTTTCCGCCTCGCGCGCAGCGGCGTGCAGATATCCGAAGCTTGCGAGGAGTTCGCGATCAACGCGTCGAACCGCCGGCACTGGGACCCGCCCGTGCGCGCCTTCATCGACGAATGCCTCGCCGGCGTCGACGGGCCTGCGAACCACAATTTCAACATGCGCTGGATCGGCTCGCTCGTCGCGGAGGCCTATCGCATCCTCACCCGCGGCGGCGTGTTCCTCTATCCCTCCGATGCGCGGCCCGGCTACGGCGACGGGCGTCTGCGCCTGGTCTACGAGGCGCACCCGATGGCGATGATCATCGAGCAGGCCGGCGGCTCCGCCACGACCGGCCGCGAACGCATCCTCGACCTCTCGGCGCAGAGCCTGCACCAGCGCGTGCCGCTGATCATGGGCTCGAGCAACGAGGTGCGGCGCGCCGCCGAGCTGCACTGCGATCCGCTGCTGGTCGCCAGCGTCTCCGCGCCGCTGTTTGCGCGCCGCGGCTTCTTCCGGCTGTGAGGGAGGTGACCGATGTCCAGGAAGCATCCGATCATCTCCATCACCGGCTCCTCCGGCGCCGGCACGACCTCGGTGAAGAAGACCTTCGAGCAGATCTTCTTTCGCGAGAAGGTCAATGCCGTCTACATCGAGGGCGACGCCTTCCATCGCTATGACCGCGCCGAGATGCGCGCGCAGATGGCTAACGAGGCCGAGCGCGGCAACAAGCACTTCAGCCATTTCAGCCCCGAGACCAATCTGTTCGAGGAGCTGGAGCGGGCCTTCCGCGACTACGGCGAGACCGGCACGGCGACGACGCGGCACTATGTGCACGACGCCGAGGAGTCCGCGCTGCATGGCGCCGCGCCCGGCACCTTCACCGAATGGAAGCAGCTGCCGGAAAACTCGGACCTGTTGTTCTACGAAGGCCTTCACGGCGCCGTCGTCACCGATAGAGTGAATGTCGCGCGCTATGCCGATCTCAAGATCGGCGTCGTGCCCGTCATCAATCTCGAATGGATCCAGAAGCTGCACCGCGACCGCAGCGCGCGCGGTTATTCGACCGAGGCGGTCACCGACACGATCCTGCGGCGGATGCCTGATTACATCCACTACATCTGTCCGCAATTCACCGAGACCGACATCAACTTCCAGCGCGTGCCGACGGTGGATACCTCAAATCCGTTCGTCGCACGCTGGATCCCGACGCCGGACGAATCGATGGTGGTGATCCGCTTCAAGAATCCGCGCGGCATCGACTTTCCGTATCTGCTGTCGATGCTGCCGCAAAGCTGGATGTCCCGCGCGAACTCGATCGTGTGCCCCGGCGCGAAGCTCGACCTGGCGATGCAACTGATCCTGACGCCGCTGATCATGCAGTTGATCGAGCGCAAGCGCAGCTTGAAGTGAGCAAGGAGAGAACCCGATGAACATCTCCGTCCACGCCGAAGCCGACCTCACCGCGGTCTCGCATAACGATCTCGCCAACGCCGTCCGCTTCCTCGCGGTCGACGCCATCGAGATGTCGCAGTCCGGCCATCCAGGTCTGCCCATGGGTATGGCCGACGTTGCGACCGTGCTGTTCTCGCGCTTCCTGAAATTCGACTCGGCGCACCCCAACTGGCCGGACCGCGACCGCTTCGTGCTGTCAGCGGGGCATGGCTCGATGCTGCTCTATGCGCTGCTGCATCTGACCGGCGGTGACGTCAGCCTCGACGACATCAAGGCATTCAGGCAATGGGGCTCGAAGACGCCGGGCCATCCCGAGTACGGCCATACGCCGGGCGTCGAGACCACGACGGGACCGCTGGGGCAGGGGATCGCGACGGCCGTCGGCATGGCGCTTGCCGAGCGCATGGCCAATGCGCGGCATGGCGACGGTCTCGTCGATCACTTCACCTATGTGATTTCAGGCGACGGCTGCCTGATGGAAGGGATCAGCCAGGAGGCGATCTCGCTCGCCGGCCACCTCGGGCTCGGCCGCCTCATCGTGCTGTTCGACGACAACGGCATCTCCATCGACGGGCCGACCTCGCTTGCGACGTCCGACGACCAGCTTGCGCGGTTCGCCGCGTCCGGTTGGTCGGTGCGCCGCGTCGACGGACATGATTCCGAAGCTGTCGCGCAAGCGATCGCAGAAGAGCGCGAAACCGCAAAACCGTCGCTGATCGCCTGCCGCACCATCATCGGCTATGGCGCGCCGGACCGGCAAGGCACCGAGAAGGCGCATGGTGCGCCGCTCGGCGCGGAGCAGGCCGCGGCGGCGCGGCGGGCGCTGGGCTGGGACTATCAGCCCTTCGTCGTGCCTGTCACCGTCGCAAAGGCGTGGCGGATGATCGGCCAGCGCGGACAGGTCGCGCGTCTCGCTTGGCTTGATCGTTACGAAAACGCCTCGCCCGAGCAGCGCGAGCTGTTCATCGAGGGCAAGTCGGTTGCCCTGCCGAACGCCTATGCCCAGGCCTCGGCGAAATTGCGCGAGCGCTTTGCCAGCGAGCGTCCGAAGCTTGCGACACGGCAGGCCTCGCAACAGGTGCTCGACGCCATTGCAGGAACGATTCCCGGATTTGTCGGCGGCTCCGCGGACCTGACCCATTCGAACCTGACACACGCCAAGGCGCAGGCGCCCGTCCGGCGTCATGCGTTCGCCGGCGATTACATCCACTACGGCATCCGCGAGCACGGCATGGCCGCCGCGATGAACGGCCTCGCGCTGCACGGCGGCTTCATTCCCTATGGCGGCACCTTCCTCGCCTTCTCCGACTACAGCCGGCCGGCGATCCGCCTTGCGGCCCTGATGCGGCTGCGCGTCATCCACGTGATGACGCACGACTCCATCGGTCTCGGAGAGGACGGTCCGACGCATCAGCCGGTCGAGCACCTTGCGGCGCTCCGTGTCATTCCGAACCTGCTGGTGTTCCGCCCCGCCGATGCGGTCGAGACGCTGGAAGCCTGGGACTGCGCGCTCGAAGCAAAGGACCGGCCCTCCGTGCTGTGCCTGTCGCGTCAGGCACTGCCGACCTTCCGCAGCGATGTGCGTGGCAAGAACCGGGTCGCGCGCGGCGCCTACCTCATCGTATCTCCGGACGGCGGCCGCGATGTGACCTTGATGGCAACCGGCTCGGAAGTCTCGATCGCGCTGGAAGCGGCCCGCCTGCTCGCGACCGAGCACGTTCGTGCAGCGGTGGTCTCCGCGCCTTGCTTCGCGCTGTTCGAGGAGCAGCCGGAGGATTATCGCGCCGCGGTTCTCGGGAGCGCTCCCCGCGTCGGCATCGAGGCCGCCATCGCCGGCGACTGGCATCGCTGGATCGGCGCGGACGGCGAATTCGTCGGCATGCGCGGCTTCGGCGCCTCGGCGCCGGCTCCGGTGCTCTACCGCGAATTCGGCATCACGCCGCAAAGCATTGCCGAAGCCGCCCGCCGGGCCATCGCCCGCGTTCGCAAGCAATAACAGCAAGCAATAACAGGAGGACTCGTCGTGGCCCGTATCACCCTTCGCCAGCTGCTCGACCACGCCGCCAGTCATGGCTACGCGGTGCCGGCGTTCAACATCAACAACATGGAGCAGGGCATCGCGATCATGCAGGCAGCGGCCGAAGTCGATGCTCCCGTCATCATCCAGGCCTCGCGCGGCGCGCGCAGTTATGCCGGCGATCTCATGCTCTCGCACATGATCGATGCGCTGGAGCGGACCTATCCGGACATTCCGATCTGCATGCACCAGGACCACGGCAATGACGAGGCGACCTGCGCCTCCGCCATCGCCCATGGCTTCACCTCGGTCATGATGGACGGCTCGCTCAAGGCCGATGCCAAGACCGCCGCCGATTACGATTACAACGTCGCGATCACGCGCCGCGTGGTCGATCTCGCCCATTGGGTCGGCGCCTCCGTCGAGGGCGAACTCGGCGTGCTCGGCTCGCTCGAGCATGGCGGCGGCGAGCAGGAGGACGGGCACGGCGTCGAGGGCAAGGTCAGCCACGACCAGCTCTTGACCGATCCCGATCAGGCCGTCGACTTCGTCCGGGCCACCAAGGTCGACGCGCTCGCGATCGCGATGGGGACTTCGCACGGCGCCTACAAGTTCAGCCGCAAGCCCGATGGCGACATCCTGGCGATGCGGGTGGTCGAGGAGATTCATCGCCGGCTGCCGAATACGCATCTGGTGATGCACGGCTCCTCTTCGGTGCCGCAGTCGCTCCAGGACATGTTCAATCAGTTCGGCGGCGAGATGCCGCAGACCTGGGGCGTGCCGCTGGAAGAAATCGTCCGCGGCATCAAGAGCGGGGTCCGCAAGGTCAACATCGACACCGACTGCCGCCTGGCCATGACCGCTGTGTTCCGGAAGGTGGCCGCGCAAAGCCGGAACGAGTTCGATCCGCGCAAATTCCTCAAGCCCGCGATGGATGCGATGCGCGAGCTGTGCCGTGACCGTTTCGAGCAGTTCGGCACCGCGGGGCACGCCAGCAAGATCAAGGTCGTCCCGTTGAGCGAGATGGCGCGGCGCTACCGTACCGGCGAGCTCGACCCGCGCACCGGCGCTCGCGAACCGGTCGCGGCCTAGTCATTCAGAGAGAGAAGAGCAGGAGAGAGAGCCATGAACGCACATGCTGGAACGGTCCGCGGCAAGGAGCGCTATCGCTCGGGCGTGATGGAATACAAGCGCATGGGCTATTGGGAGCCCGACTACACGCCGAAGGACACCGACGTCATCGCCCTGTTCCGTGTGACGCCGCAGGAAGGTGTCGATCCCATCGAGGCGTCGGCGGCCGTGGCTGGCGAATCTTCGACCGCGACCTGGACGGTGGTGTGGACCGATCGTCTGACGGCGGCAGAGAAATATCGCGCGAAATGCTATCGCGTCGATCCGGTACCGGGCTCGCCCGGCTCCTATTTCGCCTACATCGCCTACGACCTCGATCTGTTCGAGCCTGGCTCGGTCGCGAACCTGTCGGCGTCGATCATCGGCAACGTGTTCGGCTTCAAGCCGCTCAAGGCATTGCGGCTGGAGGACATGCGCTTCCCGGTCGCCTACGTGAAGACGTTCCAGGGGCCGGCAACTGGTATCGTGGTCGAGCGCGAGCGGCTCGACAAGTTCGGGCGGCCGCTGCTCGGCGCCACCGTAAAGCCGAAGCTTGGCCTCTCGGGACGCAACTACGGCCGCGTGGTCTATGAGGCGCTGAAGGGTGGGCTCGATTTCACCAAGGACGACGAGAACATCAACTCCCAACCCTTCATGCACTGGCGTGACCGCTTCCTCTATTGCATGGAGGCGGTGAATCGGGCGCAGGCGGCCTCCGGCGAGGTGAAGGGCACCTACCTGAACGTGACCGCGGGCACGATGGAGGACATGTACGAGCGCGCCGAATTTGCGAAAGAGCTCGGCTCCTGCATCGTCATGATCGATCTCGTGATCGGCTACACCGCGATCCAGTCGATGGCCAAATGGGCGCGGCGCAACGACATGATCCTGCATCTGCACCGCGCCGGGCACTCGACCTATACGCGGCAGAAGAGCCACGGCGTGTCGTTCCGCGTCATAGCCAAATGGATGCGGCTCGCGGGTGTCGACCACATCCATGCCGGCACGGTGGTCGGCAAGCTCGAAGGCGACCCTAACACCACGCGCGGCTATTACGATGTCTGCCGCGAGGACTTCAATCCGACCAAGCTCGAACACGGCCTGTTCTTCGACCAGCACTGGGCGAGCCTCAACAAGATGATGCCGGTGGCGTCCGGCGGCATCCATGCCGGTCAGATGCACCAGCTGATCGATCTCCTCGGCGAGGACGTCGTGCTGCAATTCGGTGGCGGCACCATCGGACATCCCATGGGGATCGCGGCGGGCGCGATCGCCAACCGCGTGGCGCTGGAAGCGATGATCCTCGCTCGCAACGAGGGCCGCGACTACGTCCACGAAGGCCCGGAGATTTTGGCCAAGGCCGCACAGACCTGCACACCGCTGAAAGCCGCGCTCGAGGTCTGGAAGGACGTCACCTTCAACTACCAGTCCACCGACACGCCGGACTTCGTGCCGACGGCGCTGGAAACCGTCTGAGGAGATTCAACATGAAACTGACCCAGGGCTGCTTCTCGTTCCTGCCTGACCTGACCGACGACCAGATCACCAAGCAGGTGCAGTATTGCCTCGCCAATGGCTGGGCGGTGAACATCGAATTCACCGATGATCCGCATCCCCGCAACACCTATTGGGAGATGTGGGGCTTGCCGATGTTCGATCTGCAGGACGCCGCAGGCGTGATGATGGAGCTCGGCGAGTGCCGCAGGGTTTATGGCGATCGATACATCCGCATCAGCGGCTTCGATGCCAGCCATGGCTGGGAATCGGTGCGGATCTCCTTCCTGGTCAATCGACCGAAGCAGGAGGCCGAGTTCGAACTGGTGCGGCAGGAGGTCGGCGGTCGCGCGATCCGGTACAGCACCGTACGCAAGGTGGCCACTCACGCCTCGCAATAGCCATTCCTTTCCGCACGGAGCGCTCCCTGCTCCGTTTCCTTGGCGGACCACTGCTTCGCCGCTCCCCCCGCGGCGAAGCTCTTTTCTTCGAGGCTAGCCATGCTCGACGTTCCCCACGCGACCACCGCTGAAAGCAACGAGACCAGCTTCGATCTCCGCAAGGAGGCCGAGGCCGCCGGGATTACCGACACGCTGCAACAGCTAGAGCGGGAATTGATCGGGCTCAAGCCGGTCAAGAACCGCGTGCGCCAGATCGCCTCGCTGCTCCTGATTGAACGCATCCGGCAGCGGGCCGGCCTGGCATCCGCGCCGCCGACGCTGCACATGTCGTTCACCGGCAATCCCGGCACCGGCAAGACCACCGTGGCATTGCGAATGGCCAAGATTCTGCACGGCCTCGGTTTCGTGCGGCGCGGGCAGGTGATCTCGGTGACGCGCGACGATCTCGTCGGGCAATATATCGGCCATACCGCGCCGAAGACGAAGGAGATTCTGAAGAAAGCGATGGGCGGCGTGCTGTTCATCGACGAGGCCTATTACCTGCACCGTCCCGACAACGAGCGCGACTACGGCCAGGAGGCGATCGAGATCCTGCTCCAGGTGATGGAGAACCAGCGTGAGGACCTCGTCGTGATCCTCGCCGGCTACGGCGAGCGGATGACCAGCTTCTTCGCTTCCAACCCCGGATTCCGCTCGCGCATCGCCCATCACATCGAATTCCCTGACTATGCTGAAGCCGAGCTGCTGGTGATTGCCGAGTTGATGCTGAAGGAGCGCGGCTACCGCTTCTCGGCCGCGGCACGCGATGCGTTCGAGCGATACATCGCGCTGCGCCGGACACAGCCGTTCTTCTCGAATGCGCGCTCGATCCGCAATGCTGTCGATCGCATCCGCCTGCGGCAGGCCGATCGACTGGTGTCCGATCTCGACCGCATGCTCGACGTCGCTGACCTCGAGACGATCGATCCCGCCGACGTCCTGGCGAGCCGCGTCTTCAGCGGCGGTGCTGACGCGCGGAGCGTCAAGTCATGACCAACGAGATCATCATTGCTCCCTCGATCCTCGCTGCGGATTTCGCACGTCTCGGCGAGGAGGTCACGGCAATCGATGCGGCCGGCGCCGACTGGATTCATTGCGATGTGATGGACGGGCATTTCGTGCCGAACATCAGCTTCGGGGCCGATGTCATCAAGGCGCTTCGTCCGCTGACGAAGAAGGTCTTCGACGTGCATCTGATGATCGCGCCTGTCGATCCCTACCTCGAAGCGTTTGAGAAGGCCGGGGCCGATGTCGTTACAATACATGCCGAAGCCGGCCCGCATCTCGATCGTTCGCTGCAGGCGATCCGCGCGCTGGGCATGAAGGCCGGCGTCAGCCTGTGCCCGGCAACGCCCGAGAGCGCGATCGAATATGTGCTCGACCGCCTCGACCTCGTGCTGGTGATGACGGTCAATCCGGGCTTTGGCGGCCAGTCATTTCTCGAATCGCAGCTCGAGAAGATCGCTCGGATCCGAACCATGATCGGCGAGCGGCCGATCCGCCTCGAGGTGGATGGGGGCGTCACGCGCGACAACGCTGCCGCGGCTGCGGCTGCCGGCGCCGACGCGCTGGTGGCAGGGTCCGCCGTGTTTCGCGGCAAGAGCAGCGCCGATTATGCCGGCAACATCGCGGCCATTCGCCTTGCTGCGGAGGCAGGCAGGGTTTCGAAATTGCAGGATAGTTCCGCGCAGCCGATGCGTGCCAAAGAACATGCGCTCATCCGGTAGATTACGGAAGAGATGCGTGGCGATGATGGTGCGGTTCGACTTGTATCAAGGCGCGCCACTTTGCTCCGGCTTTTCACGGAGAATGCCGCGCAAACGGGTCGGCTTTTCCAGGCCGGAATAACCAACGTACCCGAGACGGGGATTAACGCCCTCGCAATGGAGGGAGACATCACCGGCTTCGAGGCCCTGGTGCGCTGGAACCACCCGCTGCGGGGCTTTGTGCCGCCCGACCAGTTCATCCCGCTTGCCGAGGAGAACGGGCTGATCGTCGAGATCGGCGAGTGGGTGCTGCGTGAGGCTTGCCGCGAGGCGGCGTCCTGGCCGCGGCCCTTGCAGGTCGCGGTCAATCTGTCGCCGGTCCAGTTCCAGACCGGCGACCTCGAACGCTCCGTCCACGAGATCCTGCTGGAGACCGGGCTTGCACCAGCGCGGCTCGAAGTCGAAATCACCGAGGGCGTGTTGATCGGCGATTTCACCCGCGCGCTCAATCTGCTGCGGCGGCTGAAGGCGCTTGGCATCCGCATCGCGATGGACGATTTTGGCACCGGGTACTCATCGCTGTCCTATCTCCAGTCGTTCCCGTTTGATAAGATTAAGATCGACCGCAGCTTCATCCTGAACCTCGGGGCAATGCCGCAATCGACCGAGATCGTCCGCGCGGTCCTGGGCCTTGCACATGCCCTGCAGATTCCCGTGGTTGCGGAAGGGGTGGAGACAGAGGCGCAGCGCGCCTTCCTGGAAGGCGAGGCTTGCGAGGAGATGCAGGGCTATCTGATTGGTGGGCCAGAACCGATTGAGCATTATTCCAGTTTGATTGGCATCAACGTCGAACGCCGTCGCTACGCCTAGAAATTCATTATTCCACGGCCGACTGCCAACAGGAACTATTCCGCGTCTGCCTATTTTTCAAAGTTAACCTGAGTTAAGCCGGGCGTGGGCGCAAAAATGTTTTGCACAACCGCCATCGGCCTGACGCAAATCAGGGCAATAAGCCCGGTGAATGCGAGGGAGGTCTCATGGAGAACGTACGTCGCTACCGCGCGCTGGCGTCCCTCTGTCGTCAGCAGGCGGCCTATCGGCCGCTGCAGAACTGGCAGCTCCTCGGCCAAGCGGAGCATTTCGAGCATCTCGCCGAGCTGGCGCTGAAAGCCCATTTCGACGCGTGCAATGCACAACCCGAAGAGGACGCGGCCGCAGCCACGGTTTGGGAAACTCCCGCTGCGGCGTGAGATGTGCCCTTTGACCCTTCGCTAGTGCGACATCAGCGTGGGGATCGTCATCGCTTCCAGCATCGCCCGGGTGACGCCGCCGAGAAAGCGCTCCTGCAGTCGGGAGTGGCCGTAGCCGCCCATCACCAGCACGTCCAGATTCTCGTCGGCCGCCAGCGACAGGATGGTCGGCTGAATATCGGCGCGCGAGGCCGACAGGCTCACCGTGCGGGTCGACAGGCCGCGGCGTCCGAGATGTTTGGCCAGATTGTTTGCCGAAGCGTCGCCGGGAGCGGTGTCGGACTCGTTGATCGAAATGATCACGATATCCTCGGCGCGCGCCAAAAAAGTCGCTGCATCGCGCACCGCACGCGCCGCGACGCGGCTGCCGTCCCAGCAGATGCCGATCCGGCTCGCCTTGAAGGCGCCCCGGAACGTATAGGGCAGGAACAGGACCGGTCCGCCCGCCTGAAACAGAATCTCGCGGGGCACGTCGTTGTCGAACGAAACCTGTTCGGGATCCGGCTGAAGCACGACGCTGAGGTCGTGCAGCCGGGCCATGTCGCCGAGGGACGCGGCCGCATCCACCGGAATCTCGCCGAGCGCGTGACAGGTACAGGATAGATCGGCGTGCGCCGCTTCGCTCTTGAACACTGCGAGCGCCGCCTCGGCCCGCTCCACCGCACGCTCGCGTTCCATCTCGAACACGGCCGCCACCGCCGCGCCGCCTTCCATCACATAGGCCGTGCTGCTGGCGACATAGCCGATCGCGACCGCATCGACATGGGCGTTGAGGGTGGCCGCAAGCGAGATGGAGCCATCGACCACCGCGCGCATCGGCCGCTCGGTCGGGATGTGGACGAGAATATCTTTGTACATGGGGGCGCCTCCGATGGACATCATTCGATCGACGCAGCTTTTCACGGCGGGCAGGGCTCGCGTTGAGCTGCATCAAATGTAGGGTGCGGATCTTGCCTGCGGCGACCGGGCACACCTTCTTTGCCAAGAATTAATCGGGCGGACGGGACGTCGTAAGGTGGCAATGACCATGTTCGGTGCAAGGCGACTTACCCAACATGGAGATTTCGACATGAAAGATCCCGTCCACTCCGACATCACGACACCCCGCAGGATTCTGAAGCCGCGCCGGCTGGCGCTGCTCGGCACCGTGGCCGCGCTTGGCGTGGCGGTGCTGGCGGCTTCTCCCGTTTCAAAGCCGTTCGGCGTCAGCTCCCTGATCTCGCCGGCACAGGCCACCGAAAGCGCGGCAACGCCGGCTGGCTTCGGCGACCTCGTCAGCAAGGTCAAGCCCGCCGTCATCTCCGTCCGGGTGAAGATCGACCAGGACAACGACAAGAGCGCGTTGCTGCAGCAAAATCGCATGAACCAGGACGAGGACTCGCCGTTCGACCAGTTCTCGCGGCAGTTCGGTTTCCGCTTCCCCGATGGGATGAACGGCATGCCGCGCCAGCGCCACCAGGTGATCACGGGCGAAGGCTCCGGCTTCTTCATCTCGGCCGACGGTTACGCGGTGACCAACAACCATGTCGTCGATCACGCCGAGTCGGTTCAGGTGACGACGGACGACGGCACCATCTACACCGCGAAAGTCGTCGGCACCGATCCAAAGACCGATCTCGCGCTGATCAAGGTCGATGGCAAGAAAGATTTTCCGTTCGTGAAGTTCTCCGACCAGAAGCCGCGGATCGGCGACTGGGTGGTCGCAGTCGGCAATCCCTTCGGCCTCGGTGGCACCGTGACCGCCGGCATCGTCTCGGCCAGCGGCCGCGACATCGGCAACGGGCCCTATGACGATTTCATCCAGATCGATGCGCCCATCAACAAGGGTAATTCCGGCGGTCCGGCCTTCGACATGAACGGCAACGTGATCGGCGTGAACACCGCGATCTACTCGCCGTCGGGCGGCTCGGTCGGCATCGGTTTCGACATTCCGGCTTCGACCGCCAAGCTCGTCGTTGCCCAGCTGAAGGACAAGGGCGCCGTCACCCGCGGCTGGCTGGGCGTGCAGGTGCAGCCGGTGACCGCGGAGATCGCCGACAGTCTCGGCCTCAAGACGGCGCGCGGCGCGATCGTTGACACCCCGCAGGACGGCAGTCCGGCGGCGAAGGCCGGCATCGAGGCGGGCGACGTCATCACCGCCGTCAACGGCACCGCCATCAAGGACTCCCGCGATCTCGCCCGCACCATTGCGGCCCTGGCGCCGGGGACGTCCGTGAAGCTCGATGTCGTCCACAAGGGCGATACCAAGACGGTGACGCTGGCGCTCGGCGAGCTGCCGAATGAGCGGCAGGCCAAGGCCGATGATGGCAAGACGCAAGCGGCTCCCGGTACGCCGCGTCTCGGCCTCAGCCTGGCGCCGGCCGGTGACGTCCAGGGCGCCGGCCAGAAGGGCGTCGTGGTCACCGAGGTCGATCCGCAGGGACCGGCGGCGCAACATGGCATCCAGACCGGCGACGTCATCCTCAACGTTGGCGGCAAGGCCGTCGCCAATGTCGGCGACGTCCGTTCCGAGCTGGCGCAGGCCAAGTCGTCCGGCAAGAAAAGCGTGCTGTTGCAGGTGAAGAGCGCCGAGGCGATGCGCTTCGTCGCGGTGCCGCTCGCCTGATCGTTCAAGCATCGGCAAGTCGAAAGGCGGCCTACCGGGCCGCCTTTTTCATGGGCAGCTGCGGGATGCCCACAGGCCGGCGATAACATTCTCGTTAACGGCAGTAACGGTGACAGGTTCGTCCGAAAAAGCCGCGTTCGCTCGTCAGACTTCGAAAATCGCGCGTGCACCTGGAGGCAATGAGGCCGCCGGGGCAGATCACAGGGTGGAACTTTCGGACCTCCGGTTGCTTGTGGAACCGGCCGATGGTTCGCATTTGATCGGTGCCGACATGGATCGATTGAAGCTCTCGCTGAAGCTTGCGCTGCTCGCAGCGCCTCTCGTGCTGTCGACCGGAACTGCCCTGGGGCGCGATGACGGCCGCTTCGCCGACTCGCCGCTAAAGCCCTGGTTCGACAGCTTGCGCAGTCATCTTGGTCCGTGCTGCTCGGATGCCGATGGTGTCGCCGTGGCCGATCCCGACTGGGACTCGCACAATGGGCACTACCGGGTCCGCCTCGATGGGGAATGGGTCGAGGTGCCCGACGAAGCCGTCATCACCGAACCGAACCGCGCTGGCCGCACCATGGTCTGGCCGGTCAAGACGGCGTTCGGCGTTTCGATTCGATGCTTCATGCCGGGCAGCATGATCTGACGCCAAGTGGCATCACCGCTTGGCGGATTTGCGCTTCGAGCTCTTCTTCCTGGACGTCTTCTTCTTTGATGTCTTCTTTGATGTCTTCTTGGAGGTCTTTCGCTTCGACGCCTTCTTCGGCACCTTCTTGCCCTTCTTGCGCGCCTTCGAGAGGCCGATCGCGATCGCCTGCTTGCGGCTCTTCACGCGTCCGCCGCGACCGCCGCGTCCGCTCTTGGCGGTGCCCTTCTTGTAGCGGCGCATTTCGCTCTCGACATCACTGCCGGAACTGCGCGAGTAGCGGCGCTTCTTTGCCTTGCGTGCCATCAAGTCTCTCCCTTCGCCCTGGGAAAGAACCGTATTGCTGACGCAACGTTCCAAGCGTGCCGGTCACCGGCCCCTCAGAAGGAGTTCGCGAGTTCGATCTCGGCTTCGAGCACCTGGATGCGGCGCGCGGCTTCGGCAAAGGAGAGACCTCGGTCGTATTGTGCGGGCTGGTAGGCCTCCTCGCTCAACCGCTTCAGCCGCAGCCCTTGGGCGCGGGTCATCTGCTCCATGAGAAAAGCCTTGGCGTCGTATTTACCCTGAACCTGCATCTTCGTTCTCCGTCCTGAATTCGTGGCTTGACTATATGTTCTTATTTTGTTCTAACAAGCCATGGACAACAGAATTAATGAAATTCGTCGCAAGATCAGCGCCTTGAGGCTGGAAATGGCCGATGTCGAGGCGTCCGTGCGCGATCTCGTCAATCGCGATCGCGACTGCGCTGAACGTGCCCAGGCGCAGATCGATCTGCGCCGGAAACTGGGCCTGTTGATCAGCGAATGGAAGGCTGCAGGTGGAGGCGGGGTGTTGCCTGACATTCGCGACAAAGGGCGTCTTCGTCCATTGAAGAGCGAGGGCAGGCTAGCACGCCGCTGAGGCTCTGTGCGACCATTGATGGAGGGCGACGGTAGTGGACGAAGACCCGGACACTTACCGGATTCTGAAGCTGCGCGCCGAGATCCTCGAGTTGGGATCCGCCATCCGGCAGTTGCAGCGCGAGGGCCTCGATGATGCCGCGGCCCAGCTCCTGATTGCGCGCAAGCGGGCTCGGCTCGATCTTCTCTTGAGGACGGCCCCCTCAGCCGGCCGCCCTAACATAACTGACATCCGACACAGCTGAAGCGGTCGCGCAACGCGAGATGCCGGATGCCGAAGTGGCAGGCCCCGCTTTCGCGGGGCCCTGAGCTTCCCGCGACCTTACTTGGTGTTGCTCGGGGTGCCCGTGTTGTTCTTGTTCGTCATGGTGCCGCCCTGGTCGGAGCCGGGGCCGGAGCCGCCCTGTCCGGACGGGTCGCTGCCCTTGGACTTCATGTTGGCGCCCGTCGTCGTCTGCGACATCGAGGAGTGATGATGCTTCTTGTGCGACTTGGCCTGCGCGGCGAACGGCGCGGCGGCAAGGCCGGTTGCCAACATCACGGCGAGAGCGAGCTTGGTCGTCTTCATGTGGGGGACTCCCTGGGTTGAATTGACGCAGGCAGCCAACCGCCATCTGCGCCAGGAGTTCCCAACAAAGCTTTGCACGCGTGTCGCGCGCTTCAAGATTCCTTGTCTCCGTCGAGAATGAAGACGACGCCCGTCAGCGCGGCACCGATGGCAAATGTCGTCACCATCGTGACGACAAAAACCAAGTCGGCCGCGCTGCCGCCGTGATTCAGCAATTCCGCGACCGCGGGATTGGCCAATATCAGCGTGAACGTGAAGACCAGACCGAGCGCCGCGCCCATCATCGCATGCGTCATCAACTGGATGATGCCGGTCGGAGAGATCAGACTTGATGTCCTGTTTGGCGACCTGTTTGGCGATTTTTTTGCGCGCATGGAACTGCCGATCGATCTGGCATGCAAACGCGCGCGGCAATCGCCGGTTCCAAAGAGCATGAAGGAATTGTCATCCGCCGCTTCATCCGACGTTCATGCCCGGTTTGCGAGGATCGATGCCGTCAACACGGAACGTTCGCTATGGGAAAAGTGGTCTTTCTCTATCGCTCGCTGGCCTATCGTCATGCCGCCGCCGACATCTTGCGCAAGGCGCGCAAGCTCCCCCGCGGCGCGGAGCGCAGTGCCGCCTGCCGCTATGCGACCGCGTTGCGCGATCTCGCGCAAACGGAAGCCTGGCTCGAAGGGCGTGTCGCCGATGAACCGCGGCCGATGCCGCGACTGAAGGCCGCCGCGTCGCGCTAGCCCGATGCGCGCTGCAGCTCGGGAGAGGTGCTGGCCTCGAACCTGTCCTGCGCCGCCGATGTTGCCGCGCTCTTGCGCGTCAACGGCACCTCGAGAAGGCACAACAGGCCCTCCGATCGCCAGTCGAAATGCGCCTGTCCGCCGAGCTGGGATTCGACGCTGGCCAGCAGGCTTCTCGTTCCGAAGCCACGCGATTTCGGCGTCCTGACCAGCGGCCCGCCGGTCTCCTCCCAGCTCAGCGTCAGAAGGTCGTTCTCGACCTGCCAGTCGATCGCGAGCCGTCCCGACCGCGTCGAAAGCGCGCCATACTTCGCCGAATTGGTGAAGAGCTCGTGCAGCGCCAGCGCCAGGGTCTGGGCGGTCGCCGGCAGCAGCTGGACTGCGGGCCCGGCCAGCTTGACCTGTCCTCCGGGCGAATAGGGCGCAAGCTCTTCGTCGATCAGCTTGGAGAGCTCGGCGCCCTGCCAGCTCGACAGCGACAGGATGGTGTGGACGCGAGCGAGCGCATTGATGCGCCCTTCGACCGCATCGACATAGGCCTTCACCTCGTCGGCGCGGGTGAGACGCACGATCGACTGTGCCAGCGCCAGCGCGTTCTTGGCGCGGTGATCGACTTCGCGCGCCAGCAGGTTCTGCCGTTCCTCGGCGCGCTTGCGTTCGGTGATGTCGACGGTGACGCCGCTCACCCGCACCACACGACCGTTCGGATCTGCGGTTGCGGCCGCGGTCCCGACGCACCAACGCACCTCGCCGTCGGGGCGAATGATGCGGAATTCCGTCTCGTAGGCGCGCGTGCCCTTGTTGAACTCGGCGATCGCCTTGCGCAGCTGATCGACGTCGTCGGGATGCAGCAGCGCCTGCACGTTGGCGGGATTGACCTCGAAACTCTCCGGGCTCACGCCGAAAATGCGGTACTGCCCGTCGTCCCACATCCAGTCGCCGCTGACCCAGTCCCAGTCCCAGGATCCCATCTTGCCGGCGGCAATCGCCATGCTGCGCCGTTCCTCGCTCTCGCGCAGCTTCGCGGTGGAGTTCTCGAGCTCGGCCGTGCGGGCGCGGACGCGATCCTCCAGATCCTGGTTCAGCCGTTCGAGCTCCCGCGTCTTGCGATAGAGCTCGGCAAACACCTTAACCTTGGCGCGCAGCACCTCCGGCACGACGGGAACGGGCACGTAATCCACCGCGCCCATCTCGTAGCCGCGCAACCGGTCGATGTCGCTGACTTGAATCGCCGAGATGAAGATCATCGCGGTCTTCTGGAACCGTGGATGCTCGCGGATCATCGCTGCGAGCTCGAAGCCGTCGAGCTCGGGCATGCAGACGTCGACCAGGATCACCGCGATCTCGGTCTTGAGCAGAACCTCCAGCGCCTCGCGGCCGGACGAGGCGATCACGAGGTTTTCGCCGAGGTCCTTCAGGATCACTTCGTAGGCGAGCAGCTTGGCCGGCTGGTCGTCGACGAGGAGGATATTGACCTTCTCATGGTCCATTCGCGGATACCACTCAGCGATGCAGCCACATGCGGATCGCAAGCAGCAATTGATCGGTGTTGACAGGCTTTGCGAGATAGTCGGACGCTCCTGCCTCCAGGCATTTCTCGCGGTCGCCCTTCATCGCCTTCGCCGTCAGTGCGATGATCGGCAGGCGGAGGAAGGCCGGGTTCTCCCGGATCACGCCGATGGTCTGATAGCCATCCATCTGCGGCATCATGATGTCCATCAGCACGATGGCGATCTCCGGGTTGGATTCGACCAGCGCGACCGCCTCGCGGCCCGTCGTCGCCGTCAGCACCTTCATGCCGCGCCGTTCCAACACGCTCGAGAGCGCGAAGATGTTACGGGCATCGTCGTCGACGAGCAGCGCGGTCTTGCCGATCAGGTCTTCGTCGGAACTGTTCAGCTTCTCCAGCATGCGCTGCTTCTCGACCGGCAGCTCCGTGATCACGCGATGCAGGAACAATGCGGTTTCGTCGAGCAGGCGTTCGGGCGATTCCACGCCCTTGACCACGATGCTGCGCGCCATGGTGTGGAGCTCGGCATCTTCTTCGGCCGACAGCTCGCGACCGGTGAACACCACCACGGGAACATTCGACAGCGCCTCGTCGCGCCGGATCTGATCTAGCACCTCGAAGCCGCTCATGTCCGGTAGCCTGAGATCGAGCACCACGCAATCGCAGGGCGCCTCGCGCAGCGTCGAGAGCGCGCCGGCGCCGGTGTCGGTGGTCACGATCTCGATGTCGTCGTGATGCAGCAGCTCCCGGATCGACATCTGCTCGGCCTCGTTGTCCTCGACGATCAGCAGCCGCTTGCGCCGCGGCCGCGCATATTCCTTGATCTGCGTCAGCGCGGCCGCCACACCTTCGGTCGTGGTCGGCTTGTTGACGAAGGAGAAGGCGCCGCGGGCCAGCGCATGCTGACGGTCCTCGTCCAGCGTGATGATCTGCACCGGGATGTGGCGCGTCAGCGGGTTGTGCTTGAGCTGGCTCAGCACCGTCCAGCCGAGCATGTCGGGCAGGAACACGTCGAGCGAGACCGCGCGCGGCTGGTACTGCTTGGCGAGCTCCAGCGCTTCGGCGCCGCGCGCCGCGACGAGCACCTTGAAGCCCTTGTCGCGGGCAAGGTCGACCAGGATCCGGGCATAATGCGGATCGTCCTCGACGATCAAAAGGATGCTGTCGCCGGGATCGAGATTGAGCCGATCGTCGGGCAGCTGCTCGACGACGCGCTGCTGTTCCGGTGCGGCCGGCTGCAGCGCGGGCGGCTGATGTTGCGGCGCCGGCGCGGCGCGCGGCGCCAGCGTCGGGCCGGAATATTTCAGCGGCAGATAGAGCGTGAAGGTCGAGCCCTTGCCCGGCGAGCTGCGCAGGTGGATTTCGCCGCCGAGCAGGCTCGCAAGCTCGCGGCTGATGGCGAGGCCGAGACCGGTGCCGCCATATTTGCGGCTGGTGCCGGCATCCGCCTGCTGGAACGCCTCGAAGATCAGCTTCTGCTTCTCCAGGGGAATGCCGATGCCGGTATCGGAGACCTCGAAGGCAATCACGGCCGGCGCGGAGTTCAGCACCGGATGATCCGTGCCCCAGCCGCCGAGGGCGCCGGCGACCTTCAACCGCACTTCGCCTTCGGCGGTGAACTTGAAGGCGTTGGAAAGCAGGTTCTTCAGCACCTGCTGCAAGCGCTTGGAGTCGGTGACGATGCTGCGGGCGAGATTCGGATCAACGTCGATCTTGAACGACAGGTTGCGGTTCTCGGCTTCATGCCGGAACGGCCGTCCGACCGTCTCGAGCAGGTTCGCGGTGAGGATCTCCTCGGCGTCGACCGTCACCGTGCCGGATTCGATCTTGGAGAGATCGAGAATGTCGCTGATGAGGTTGAGCAGGTCGGTGCCGGCGCCGTGGATGGTGCGGGCGAATTCGACCTGCTTGGCTGAGAGATTGCCGTCGGGATTGTCGGTGAGCTGCTGTCCGAGGATCAGGATCGAGTTCAGCGGCGTGCGCAGCTCGTGGCTCATATTGGCCAGGAATTCGGACTTGTACTTCGAGGTCAATGCGAGCTCGGTCGCCTTTTCCTCGAGCGCACGGCGGGCCTGCTCGATTTCCTGGTTCTTGCGTTCGACCTCGACGTTGCGTTCGGCGAGCTGCTGCGCCTTCTGCTCGAGCTGGTCGTTGGTCTGCTGCAATTCGCGCTGTTGCGTCTGGAGCTCGCCGGCGAGCTGCTGCGACTGCTTGAGCAGGCCTTCGGTCTGCATCGTCGCTTCGATCGAGTTCAGCACGATGCCGATGGAATCGGTCAGCTGCTCCAGGAACGTCATCTGCGACGTCGTGAAGGAGGTGAGCGAAGCCAACTCGATCACCGCCTTCACCTGCCCCTCGAACAGAACCGGCAGCACCACGAGGTTCTTCGGGGCGACGCGGAGCAGCGCGGAGTTGATCGGCACGACATCGGCAGGGATGTCGGCGACCATGCGCGGGCGCCTGTCGACCGCACACTGGCCGATCAGGCCTTCGCCGAACTGCAGCACGCGCTGGTAGGGATAGACGCCGTCGCCGGCATAGGAGGCGAGCAGCAGGAGCTGCGGATTGTCCTCGCTCTCGACCTGGTAGATCACGCCGGTATGCGCGTTCACCAGCGGCGACAATTCGGTGAGCAGCAGTCGGCCCACGGTCGCGAGGTCGCGCTGGCCCTGCAGCATGTTGGTGAACTTGGCGAGGTTGGTCTTGAGCCAATCCTGCTCGGTGTTCAGCTCCGTCGTCAGACGGAGATTGGTGATCATGGTGTTGATGTTGTCTTTCAGCTCGGCCACCTCGCCGCGGGCGTCGACCTGGATCGATCGCGTCAAATCGCCCTTGGTCACGGCGGTCGCGACTTCCGCGATCGCGCGCACCTGCGAGGTGAGGTTGGCCGCGAGCAGGTTGACGTTGCCGGTGAGGTCCTTCCAGGTGCCGGCCGCGCCGGGCACGTTGGCCTGGCCGCCGAGCCGGCCTTCGACGCCGACCTCACGCGCCACCGACGTCACCTGGTCGGCGAAGGTCGCAAGCGTCTCCGTCATGTTGTTGATGGTGTCGGCGAGCGCGGCGACCTCGCCCTTCGACTTCACGGTGAGGTTCTGCTTGAGATCGCCGTTGGCGACGGCGGTCACCACCTTGACGATGCCGCGCACCTGTTCGGTCAGGTTCGCCGCCATGAAGTTGACGGTGTCGGTCAGATCCTTCCAGGTGCCGGCGACGCCGGGCACCTGGGCCTGGCCGCCCAGCTTGCCCTCGGTGCCGACCTCGCGCGCCACGCGCGTCACTTCGCCGGCGAACGCGTTGAGCTGGTCCACCATGGTGTTGATGGTGTTCTTGAGCTCGAGGATTTCGCCCTTCACGTCCACGGTGATCTTGCGCGACAAGTCGCCGCGTGCCACGGCGGTGGTGACCTCGGCGATGTTGCGAACCTGTGTGGTGAGGTTCGCGGCCAGCAGGTTGACGTTGTCGGTGAGATCCTTCCAGGTGCCGCCGACGCCGGGCACCACGGCCTGACCGCCGAGCCGGCCTTCGGTGCCGACCTCGCGCGCCACGCGCGTCACTTCGGCGGCGAAGGAGCGGAGCTGCTCCACCATGGTGTTGAGGGTGTCCTTCAGCAGCAGGATCTCGCCGCGGACGTCCACCGTGATCTTCTTGGAGAGGTCGCCGCCGGCGATGGCGGTCGCGACCTCGGCGATGTTGCGGACCTGGGCGGTCAGGTTCGATGCCATGAAGTTGACGTTGTCGGTGAGATCCTTCCAGGTGCCGGCGACGCCGGGCACTTCGGCCTGGCCGCCGAGCTTGCCTTCGGTGCCGACCTCGCGCGCCACGCGCGTGACTTCGCCGGCAAAGCCGTTGAGCTGGTCCACCATGGTGTTGATGGTGTTCTTCAGCTCGAGGATTTCGCCCTTCACGTCCACGGTGATCTTGCGCGACAAGTCGCCGCGCGCCACGGCGGTCGTGACCTCGGCGATGTTGCGGACCTGGGCGGTGAGGTTGCCCGCCATCGAGTTGACGGAGTCGGTGAGGTCCTTCCAGGTGCCGGCGACACCGGGCACGTTGGCCTGACCGCCGAGGCGGCCTTCGGTGCCGACCTCGCGCGCCACGCGGGTGACCTCGCCCGCGAAGCGGTTGAGCTGGTCGACCATCGTGTTGAGGGTGTCCTTCAGCTGAAGGATCTCGCCGCGCACGTCCACCGTGATCTTGCGTGACAGGTCGCCGCCGGCGATCGCGGTTGCGACTTCGGCGATGTTGCGGACCTGGGCGGTGAGGTTGCCCGCCATCGAGTTCACGGAGTCCGTCAAGTCCTTCCAGGTGCCGGCGACGCCGGGCACGTCGGCCTGACCACCGAGTTTGCCGTCGGTGCCGACCTCGCGCGCGACGCGCGTGACTTCGCCCGCGAACGCATTGAGCTGGTCGACCATGGTGTTGAGCGTTTCCTTCAGCTGAAGGATTTCGCCGGAGACGTTCACCGTGATCTTCTTCGACAAATCGCCCTTGGCGACCGCGGTCGCGACTTCGGCGATGTTGCGAACCTGGCCGGTCAGGTTCGAGGCCATCGAGTTCACGGAATCGGTCAAGTCCTTCCACGTGCCGCCGACACCCCGCACGACGGCCTGGCCGCCGAGCTTGCCTTCGGTGCCGACCTCGCGCGCGACGCGCGTCACTTCGCCGGCGAACGCATTGAGCTGGTCCACCATGGTGTTGATGGTGTCCTTCAGCTCCAGGATCTCGCCACGGACGTCCACGGTGATCTTCTTGGAGAGGTCGCCGCCGGCGACCGCCGTCGTCACTTCGGCGATGTTGCGGACCTGAGCCGTCAGGTTCGAGGCCATCGAGTTGACGCTCTCGGTGAGGTCCTTCCAAGTGCCGGCGACGCCGAGCACATTGGCCTGGCCGCCGAGCCGGCCCTCGGTGCCGACTTCGCGCGCCACGCGCGTGACTTCGCCGGCAAAGGCGTTGAGCTGGTCCACCATGGTGTTGAGCGTTTCCTTCAGCTGAAGGATTTCGCCCGAGACGTTGACGGTGATCTTCTTGGACAAGTCGCCGCCGGCGATCGCGGTGGCGACGTCGGCGATGTTGCGGACCTGCGCGGTCAGGTTCGAGGCCATGAAGTTGACGTTGTCGGTGAGATCCTTCCAGGTGCCGGCGACACCGGGCACCTGGGCCTGGCCGCCGAGCTTGCCTTCGGTGCCGACCTCGCGCGCGACGCGCGTCACTTCGGAGGCGAAGGAGTTGAGCTGGTCCACCATGGTGTTGATGGTGTCCTTGAGTTCCAGGATTTCGCCGCGCACGTCCACGGTGATCTTGCGCGAGAGGTCGCCGCGCGCCACGGCCGTGGTGACGTTGGCGATGTTGCGGACCTGAGCGGTCAGGTTGCCGCACATCGCGTTCACGGAGTCGGTCAAATCCTTCCAGGTCCCGGCGACGCCGGGCACGATCGCCTGGCCGCCCAGCTTGCCGTCGGTGCCGACCTCACGCGCCACGCGCGTCACTTCGGAGGCGAAGGAGCGGAGCTGGTCCACCATCGTGTTGATGGCTTCCTTGAGCTGAAGGATCTCGCCGCGGACGTCGACCGTGATCTTCTTCGACAAGTCGCCGTTGGCCACTGCGATCGTCACCTCGGCGATATTGCGAACCTGATTGGTCAGGTTGTTCGCCATCGAGTTGACGCTCTCGGTCAGGTCTTTCCAGACGCCGGTCACCTCGGGCACCTGGGCCTGGCCACCGAGCTTGCCTTCGGTGCCGACCTCGCGCGCGACGCGCGTCACCTCGGAGGTGAACACGCCGAGCTGCTTGATCATCGTGTTGACGATGGTCGCCGATTGCAGGAATTCACCGCGCAGCGGACGGCCCTCGACGTCGAGCTTGACGGTCTGGAGCAGGTCGCCCTGCGCCACGGCGGCCACGGCGCGGGTCACCTCGCGCGTCGGCCACAAGAGGTCGTCGATCAGCGTGTTGACGGAGCCTTCCATGTCGGCCCAGGAGCCGGAAGCGAGGCCGAACTTCACCCGCTGGCGGGTCTTACCCTCGCGTCCCACCACCTGACCGACCAGCTCGAGCTGCTGCGCCATGCGCTGGTTGGCGGCGATGATTTCGTTGAAGGTGTCGGCAATCTTGCCGTCCATGCCGAGATAGTCCCCGCTCATGCGCACGGAGAAATCGCCGCTGCGCATGGCCTGGAGCGCAAGGAGCAGTTCCGCCCGGGAATCCGGCTCTGACATGCCGTTGGGTTTTGGTTTTGGGACACGACGACCGGAGCGTGATGCTGTTCCGGGATCGAGGTCGCTCATACTGATTCCCCCGCAGGCGTCAGCCAAATCCTATGGCAGGACGCGACTATTCAAAATAGAGCGTCAGCCAAATTCGAAATCAAGCGCCAAGGTTATGACGCGAGGAATTGGAACCTGCCTTGCTCAGCCCAACCAAGATAACGGCGATGATCGCCGTGAGTTCCACCCGTTTCAAAAAACTCCGATGGCGCGCCCTTTCGGTCCGGAATGCCGGCCAAAGGCGCTCGGGAACGGCGGGGGGGCCCCGAGGTTAGCCTCTGGCGAGATACAGGGAGAACGCAGATGAAAGCTGGATTAGCCGTCTTTGCCGGCGTGTTGGTCGCCGCGGGATCTGCCTTTGCGCAGGGGGCACCAAGTGGGCGCGGCGCCGTGACGGGTGATCCGGCGGCCAGCTCCGCCACGCCGCATGCGGGTTCGCAGACGACGGGGACTGCCGCCAAGTCAAACCCCAGTGGTAGCGGCACCTCGACCTCCGGCGGCAAGGATGCCAATGGCGATTCCGGCCGGGACAAGATGCCCGACAGCAATCGGAGCGTCCGCCCGATCGACCAGCAGCATCCAGAGCAAAAGTAAGATCGCTATTTGTCGGCCATGGTGCGCTCGGCGTCTTGCAGCTGTGCGCGGAGCGCCGGCAACTGCTCGCGCGCGAAGGCGGCAAGTGCGGGATTGTCGGGCATCCTCAGATAGCGCTCCAGCAGGCCGATGGTGGATTCGTATTCGGGGATCTGTGCCGCATAAAAGCTTCTGACATAGGCGGGTCCGTCCATGTCGTCAGGCATGACCAGGCTGGAGCCTGCTGAGGATACCTTGCTCACGCGCGGCTCGGCGCCAATGGCGTCCTGAATCTCCTTCAGCTTCTTGTCGCGCCTGGCGGCCTCCTCTGCGCGCAGAGCGGCGAGGTTCTTCACCTCCGCGTTGCCCTTGAGGTCGGAACTTTCCAGCAGGCCCTGCTGGAAGCGGCTAAAGGCGTAGAGGCCGCTGAGGACGATCGTTGCGTCGGGTGCACGGTCGCCGCGCATTTGCTCGCCCGTGCTGTCGGCAAGCGCCGCGGTGCTGATGAAGGCCAGGAGGATCGCGACGAGTATCCGCATGAACGATCAATGTCCGCTGACATTCAAAGTTCCCGTAGAGTTAAGATCCTGTAAGGGCGGTTGCGGGCCGCTGGTTCCGTGCCCACGTTTACTCCATGAAACAGTCTGATATCTTCAGGGATAACGCCGAGAACTGTCTGCAACTGGCCGAGCGGTCGGAAGGACGACCCGCCTATAAGCGCTATTCGCGCATGGCGGATGCCTGGACGGCTTTGGCGAAAGAGCAGGATTGGCTCGACGGCGAGGTTCCGCCTGTTCAGGTCGGCGTCCTGCGCCGGCGGGGCGCCTGACCCCTTTTTCTTCGTGACTCCGCGTGTGAGGCCGCTCACGGTATCGGCGGGCCCAAGCAACGATCATACGGGAATAGTCGATCGCACTGATTTTTCGAATCCAGAAGGAGGTTTTGCGATGGCTCCACGTCTGGCACTTCTCTCGCTCGTATTAGCCTTCGGCGTCTCGGTCGCGTTCGCGGCGGTGACGACCGTTCGTCAGGTGCATCAGGAACACGCAACAGTCGGGATGCACGCGACGCACAGTTAGCGCCGCGCTCGTCTCGCCCATTTCGGAACATTTGGCGCAGCGGAGCGTAAGCGCTGCGAAGCATCCAAATAGGCGAGAACACAGCATGGCACATTCCGACCAAGGAATCGTCAGGGACAAGCGTGCGGAGGAGCAGCCACGCGACAAGCAGCGTGCGCAAACCGCTCACAAGTCTGACCAGAAGGGTTCGCCGTCGCGAGAGGCGACGCGTGACCCCAAGCTCAACGACGACAGCAAGACGCCAGGCTCCGGCATGACGCCGGACGATTCCGGCGCGGCGCCGAGCGGCTGATCACGCGAGGAACGAATCCGCGGACGAGGAGTCGACAGATTGCTTCCGGTTGACATGCCCCCGGTGCTCCGGAAGCAATCTCCAAGAGCGGCCCTGGCACCCACCGTGCCGGGGTCGTTTGCCGTGGTGAGCGATCGCAGGGATCAGTCGTCCTTGCCGGTATCAGGTTCGCCTTGAGTGTGCCCGTCAGGGCCGCGGCCGAACACGCCGAAGCTGCTTGATTTCACGCCGGCGGCCGCATCGACGCCCGCAGCGGCCAGTCCGAACTTCAGCAACTCGCGCACGGCTGCGGCTCGCGTCGGCATGCGATGCCTAAATCGGAAATCGTCAACGGCAGCCAGCTCTTCCGGCGAAAGCATCACCTGAAGCCGCTCGGCGCGAAGGTCGTTCATGGCCCATCCGCAAATTGAGGAGATTGAGTAGCTTACTCAATCAACGAACTTAGCAAGAGTTCCACATGAATCGTCAATACCACCAAATGAGTAATAAATCTCAAGTATATCAATAGGTTATGATTGAAACGACTCTCCCGCTGGCGCATTCTAATGAAGAGGGAGAGCCGCCATGACGGACGAAGTCAGGTTACCCCGCAAGCTGTCGGAAGAGCCCGAAGCGTCGAAACCGGTGCGCCCAAGCCACCAGAAGGTCATCGATCAGGTCGAGCGCTGGGCCAACAGTCCCGGCCTGCAACCGCCAAGGACGGAAGATGCGAAAACGATCTGAGCCCCACACCTTCGAACAGCGAATCCTCGCGCAGAAGCTGCGGCTCGAACATGAGCTGTCGCGCTTGCCGGCTGGTCATCAGCGCGACTCCGTGGCCGCGCGCATCGACCAACTGCACACGGCAGCCGAGATGTACGATTTCCTGATGCCGCGGGAAGAGGCGCCGGCTGCGCGCTGATCGCGCTCAGCGTTTGGCCCGCCGGGTATGAGACACGATCCGGAATTTCCGTCTCAGCCACCAGGCCGATACCGAGACGGCAGCCCATACCAGGATGGCGCCGGCGAATGCTCCGATGACACTCCTCGCAACCAGGACGTAGAAAGTAACGGCGAACGCCGCAAGACCGATGCTCCCAAGGCCGGCGCCGGCAGCATCGAGCGCTGCAGCCTCTTGCCCACGCCTTCGGCCCGAGAGGCCGGCCTTCTCCTTGGTTTGCCGCTCGTGACTCTCGATCAGCGTCGCGCTGGCGCAGAAGATGGCAGGGAGCGCGAGGAAGAGTCCGCCGACGGCGACGCCGCAGCGTGAGCCCACGAAGCCTGCGAAAACCGTCGCCGCTCCGCCGAGCAGAAATCGGATAGCGTACTCGTACCAGTGCGTTTGCTTCAGCGCCGATGCTGACATCTTGATCGGCATCACGCGGCGCCTCCGAAACCCGCCAGCAGTGCAAAGGCGACCACAAGCCAGACGACGAAAGCGATGATGGTTGCGGGCAGCGCCGTGAAGCGAAACCTCATCAGCAGATGGCAGACCGCGACGCTGTAGCAGGCGAGGGCTGCCGCACCATAGATCATGGTCCAGCTGGCTGCCGCGGCATAGTGTGTCCCGTGCTGAACCACGGCGATGCCCAGCGTCGCGAGCGCGACCGACGGGGCCGCACCGAGGAGCCCGGCGAAGCTCTTCGGCTTCAGCATGTCTCCGAGGATCGCGAAGGCGGAGACGACAATGCCGCCGGCGATGAAGCGGACAAGGTATTCCGTCATCGCCGAGTCCGGGAGGCCATGCGCGATCGGCCGAGCGTCAGCGGACGGAGAAGTCTTTCGACAGCGATGCCCAAGGTGAAGCCGGCCAGCACATCGCTCGCCCAATGAGCCAGCAGGACGATGCGCGTCAGCGATAGTCCAACTGCGAGAGCGCGAACCACACGCCGCGGCTTGGTTGGAAGCAGGCCGGCGGCGGAGGCGAGTGCGCCCATGTGGACGGCATGACCCGACGGAAAGGCGTCCCGGCGTCGCCCCGATAGCGGAATGCCGCGCCAGTGGCCGACGGCCGTCAACCGGTCCGGTCGCGTTTGGTCGAACACCGATTTGAGCACGTGCGGAAGCAGCGCCGTGGTCAGCGAGACCAGCAGGATGTGATTTGCAGTCGGGCGCTGCGCCGGCTGCCGCAGCTGGGTGTAGACCCATCCCGCCGCGGCAAGCCCGATCAGAATGTGCTCGTCCGCTCCCCAGGTCAGCGCCTCGGCGGCTTGCTCGACCCGTGCGTTGGTGTGGTCGGCGATCTCGTTGGCGATCGCATGATCGGCGAGGGTCGGTTCTACGCTTACAAGGGCCATGGTCCGTTGCTGACGAGCTTCGTGACGGTTTTGTTGCGCTCGTATGACAACAAACATTCCGGCCCGGCGGTTCCGAATGCACCGGGCCGGCGGTTCTCACGGCTGGCCTGATCCGCCGGCGGCGCCGTACACCTGACCGGTCGCATAGCTGGCGTCAGCCGCGGCGAGCTGCACATAGATCGAGGCGAGCTCGGCAGGCTGGCCCGGGCGGCCAAGTGGTGTCATGCCGCCGAACTTTTCGAGTTTCTCCATCGTGGCGCCGCCGGAGACCTGAAGCGGCGTCCAGATCGGTCCGGGCGCGACGCCGTTGACGCGAATGCCCTTGGAAGCGAGCTGCTTCGCCAGCGACTTCACGTAGTTCATCGTCGCCGCCTTGGTCTGTGCGTAATCGTAGAGATCGGGCGAGGGATCGTAAGCCTGCTCGGATGTCGTGCCGATGATGCAGGATCCCGGCTTGAGATGCGGCAGCGCCGCCTTGATGATCCAGAACGGCGCGTAGATGTTGGTCTTCATGGTCGCGTCGAAATCTTCCGACGAGACATCGAGGATGGACGCGCGCGTCTGCTGACGGGCGGCGTTGTTGACGATGATGTCGAGGCCGCCGAGGCCCTGCACGGCCTGCTCGACCAGCTTCTTGCAGAACGCTTCGTCCCTGAGGTCGCCGGGAATGGCGAGGCCGTTGCGGCCTTCCTTCTTGATCAGCGCGATGACTTCCTGCGCGTCCGGCTCCTCCGCCGGCACGTAATTGATGGCGACATCGGCGCCTTCGCGCGCATATGCGATGGCGGCTGCGCGGCCCATGCCGGAATCACCGCCGGTGATCAGCGCCTTGCGGCCTGCGAGACGCCCGGAGCCCTTGTAGCTGGTCTCGCCATGATCGGGGCGCGGCTCCATCTTGCCGGCGAGGCCCGGCCAAGGCTGCGACTGCTTCTTGAACGGCGGTTTCGGATAGCGGGTGAGGGGATCGATCAGCTCTTGCTCGGCCATGTCAGTGTTTCCTTTCGCCGTCGACGATGCCAGCGAAGCCGCAGCGAGCGTGGCGCTTGCTGCGTGGACGACGTGCCGGCGAGATACCGAAGACTTGCTTTGATGTGCCATGAGGGCCTCCACATTTGCGCTCTCAATGCGCCGAGGCCTGCATCGTTGCAAAACGCTGGACGCCGGCGATTTGCCGGCGTCCGCATGAATGATGCTACTTCGACTGGCCGACGCTCGGTGCCTTGCCGAGCTCCTTGGCCATGTCGAGGTGATGCTTGAGCGCGGGCAGGGTCTTGCCGGCCCAATCCTTCAGGTCGGCATTGTCGCCGCCCTTGGCGTAACGCTCGAACAGCGACACCGCGTCCTCATGGGCGCTGACCTGGTACGAATTGTAGTCCGAGCTGAAGTCCTTGCCGTTGGCGCTCTTGAGCTTGTCGAGTTTGCTCTGATGAGAGCTGTCCAGGTCCGTCGGCAAGGTCGCCTGAACCTTGCCGTTGCCGACCAGGCCCTTCAGCTCGCTGCTGGTCTTGGTATGGTCGGTGATCATCTGTTGCGCGAACGTCTTCTCCTGCGCGTTGCCCTTCTGCTCGGCAAGCTTGCTCGACTCGATCTCGAACATGTCGCTGATCGCGACCTCCTTGACGAAATCGGCAGTCGCAGGCGCGACGCCCAGTGCGGAGTTGACGCCGGTCTTCTCGCCCAGCGACTGGGCGAGCGCAGGGCCTGCGAAAAGGACGCAGGCGACGGCGATGGCGGTGCGTTTCATCGTTAAGTACCTCCAATTGGATGCGCGGCCTCGCCGCGCCACGTTGCGCCGACCAACACGGCGCGCCGACCGAGGTTCCAATCGCTAATCCGTCGGCCTCCTGCCGCTGCGCGGATTGATCGGGTCCGTCGCCTGTCGCCGCAACCGCTCCGGCAGAAACGGTTCGGCCGGTGTGGCGGTCGCATCGGCCCGGACATCCGCATGGTGTTGCGCTCGCTCATGCGGAGTCTTGTTGTCGTTGACCTGGCGTTTCACGTCGAGGCCGTGCACGGGATCGTTGACGCCGTGCTGAATGTCGCGAAAGTCGCTCATTGGTCACTCCTTCCCAGGCGGCATGGTTCACGTGCCTAAGAAAAGCACGTTCCTCCGCGATGTTCCTGTCAGGTTGCAGGTCGGTCCTGGAACGATCACCCCTTCCAGCAAGTTGATTCACGTATCGGCTGAGCGGAGGATTGCGATGTTGAATCAAGGTGAGCTGGACCGCAGCGAGATGGGACGTCTGATCGGCAGCGACAAGGTCGAGGGAACATCGGTCTACGGCGCCGATCGCAACAAGATCGGTTCGATCGAACGCGTGATGATCGACAAGATCAGCGGCAGGGTGTCCTACGCTGTTCTCGGCTTCGGTGGATTTCTCGGCCTCGGCAATGATCACTATCCGTTGCCCTGGCAGTCGCTCAAATACGACACCGAGCTCGGCGGTTATGTCACCGGGATCACCGCCAAGGCGCTGGAAGGCGCGCCAAAATACGGCGAGCGAAGCGACTGGAATTGGGGCGACGACGCCGCGCTGCGCGGCATCAACGCCTATTACGGCGTTCCCGTCGCCTGACGTTCTTGCAGGAAAGGTAGATCGATGAGCAAGGAACGGCCCAACGACGACCCGCGGGATCGGAGCGACTGGGGTTCGCACAGACAGACGGACACGCCCTGGAAGGGTACTCCGGAGAAAGAACAGGGATCGGACAAGGTGAAGCCCGATCTCGAGAAGTGGCACGAGACGAACACGCATTGATGGCGTGCGGACATTGGTGACGCGCGGCGCCGACAGCGCCGCGCTGCTCTTTTGCGCAATGCAATCACAAATGGCGGCGGTGCTCCCACGACCGGGAACCATGCTTCAGGGCTGCGGTTAGGCCCCCGGCATGGGCGCAGGCCAAGCCGTTTACCGAAAAATCCCGATCGAGGTGTTGCAGTGGATGCTCATACCCGGGAGCGTGGGCCGTCCGCGGAGCAGCCTCAGAAGGTGGAAGCTCCAAGGACTTCGCCCGACTCCAAGCAACAGACCGAACAACCGTCCGGCAAATCGGACAAGGCGCCGTCCCTGCGCGACCGGATTCGCGCGCACTGGCTGCTGGCGAGCATCGGCGCGATCGTGCTGATCGCCGCTCTGACCGTCGGTCTGCTCTATTGGCTCGAGGTCCGCCATTACGAATCCACCGACGACGCCTTCGTCGCCGCGCGCAGCTTTTCCGTGGCTTCGAAAGTCGGCGGCTATGTCACCGATATCCCTGTTACCGACAACCAGCATGTCAATGCCGGCGATCTCCTCGCGAGGATCGACGAGCGTGACTACCGCATCGCCGTCGATCAGGCCAATGCGCAGGTCGAAGTCTCCAAGGCCAACATCGACAATGTCGCGGCGCAGATCGATTCCCAGCAGGAGCAGATCAAGCAGGCCCAGGCGCAACTCGAGCAGGCCCAGGCCCAACTCCAGTTCTCGCAGGAGGAATTCGCGCGCGCCCAGGATCTGGTCGAGAAGGGCGCCGGCACCGTGCAGCGTCAGCAGCAGACCCGGTCCGATCTTCAGGCCCAGCAAGCCAACACCGAGCGCGCCAAGACCGCGGTGCTCGCCGCGCAGGTCGGCATCAAAACATTGCAGGCCCAGCTCGAAGGCGCCAAGGCGCAGCTGCAGCAATCGCAGGCGCAGCTCGATCAGGCCCAACTGAATCTGCAATACACCAGCGTCGTCGCCGCGCAATCCGGTCGCGTGGTCAAGCTCTCGGGCGCCAAAGGCACGTTCGTGACCGCAGGCCAGAGCCTGATGATGTTCGTGCCCGATGACGTCTGGATCGTCGCCAATTACAAGGAAACCCAGCTCAATGACATGCGGCCGGGCCAGCCGGTCGACATCCGCATCGACGCCTATCCCGGCCGCAAGCTGACCGGTCATGTCGATTCCGTGCAGCCGGGCTCCGGCACGGCCTTCAGTCTGCTGCCGGCCGAGAATGCCACCGGCAACTACGTCAAGGTGGTGCAGCGCGTGCCGGTGAAGATCGTGGTCGACAACTGGCCGGCCGATCTGCCTGTCGGTCCCGGTATGTCCGTCGTGCCCTGGATCAGAGTACGATGACCGACGCCACGGAAGGCGGCGCGTCCGCCGGAGGCTGGTCGCCCGAACGCTCTGCCGCCGGTGGCCACAATCCATACCTCATCGCTTTCGTGGTCTCGATCGCCACCTTTATGGAGGTGCTCGACACCACGATCGCCAATGTCGCGCTGCGTCACATCGCCGGCGGGCTCGCCGTCGGTCTCGACGAGAGCACCTATGTCATCACCAGCTATCTCGTCGCCAACGCCATCGTGCTGTCGATCTCGGGCTGGCTGTCGACCGTCATCGGCCGCAAACGCTTTTACATGATGTGCGTGGCGATATTCTCGCTGGCGTCTCTGTTGTGCGGCTTCGCCTGGAATCTGCAGGCACTGGTGCTGTTCCGCATCCTGCAAGGCCTCGGCGGCGGCGGCATGGCGACCAGCGAGCAGGCGATCCTCGCCGACTCCTTTCCGCCGCACAAGCGCGGGCAGGCCTTTGCCATCTACGGCGTCGCCGTGGTGGTCGCGCCGGTGATCGGGCCGACGCTCGGCGGCTGGATCACCGATACCTATAGCTGGCACTGGGTCTTCCTGATCAACGTGCCGATGGGGCTGCTGTCGCTCTTCCTGGTCGGCACGCTGGTCAAGGAGCCGTCGGGCGCGGAAGAGGAGAGGGAAGAACTGCTGAGCAAGGGTCTGCGGGTCGATTATGTCGGGTTCGCGCTGGTCGCGATCGGGCTCGGCTCGCTGGAATTCGTGCTCGACGAAGGCCAGCGCAACGACTGGTTCGGCTCCAACATGATCATCGTCTTCGCGGTGCTTTCGGCGGTGTCGTTGCTCGCGCTGATCCCTTGGGAGCTGACGCGCGAGGATCCGATCGTCGATCTCCGCCTCCTTGGCCGCCGCCAGTTCGCCGCCTGCTTTCTCGTCATGCTCGCGACCGGCGCGGTGCTGATCTCGACGACGCAGCTGTTGCCGCAGCTGCTCCAGACCGAGCTGAACTACACGGCCATGCTGGCCGGACTTGCCCTGTCGCCAGGCGGCGTCGCCACGCTGATCTTGATGCCGGTGGTCGGCCGCCTGGTCGGCTCGGTGCAGCCGAAATATCTGATCATGTTCGGCGCGGCTATCGTCGCGCTGTCGATGTGGCATTTGACCGGAATCAACGGCGACATCACCTACGGCTATGCCGCGCTGTCGCGCATCTTCCTTGCGCTGGGGCTGCCCTTCCTGTTCCTGCCGGTGACGACCGCCTCCTATGACGGCGTGCCGGGCGACAAGACCAACCAGGCCTCCGCGCTGATCAACGTCGCCCGCAACATCGGCGGCTCCATGGGCGTGGCGCTGGCCCAGACGGTTCTGGCGCAGCGTCAGCAATTCCATCAAAGCCGCCTGATCGAGCACGCCGCACCTTCAGACCTCGGCTACCAGCAGACCATCGATGCGATGACGCGTTATTTTCAGGCGCAAGGCTCGAATGCCAGCGATGCGGCGTCGCAGGCGGTCGCCTGGGTGGGCCGCACCCTGCAGCAGCAGGTCGATTATCTCGCCTATATCGACGTGTTCTGGACGCTCGCAATCATCGCCGTGCTGATGATCCCGACCGCGGCGGTGCTGCGCCCGATCGACCTCGGCGCGCCCGCGCGGGGGCATTGAAGCGGAACAGGTCATCCGGAGCCCCTGTCGGGTTCCTGGATCGGACGGGTGCGACGCGAAAGGTCGCCCGACACCGCCAAACTTCTTAACCACGGCGGCAATCGACCGCTGGAATTGCGCCGAGCGCCGCCTAAATAGGAGTAAATTACTCCTTAACTGATCAATTTCAGGAGGCGTCCGTGGTCCTGAAAAGCGTTCCTTTTGCGGTTGCCATTGCGCTCGTGCTCGCAGGGGGCGGTCTCGCGCGCGCCGACGATTACAAGCCTGACGAATATCTCAGCCTCGATCTCTCCAAGGCCGTGCTGTCGCCAAAGCGGCTCGGGCCGGAGACGCAGTTCGCGCCCGTCGCGCTGGAGGCGAAGGGCGGCGGGGAGGCGCAGGCGCGTGTCGAACCGGTCGACGTGCCGAAGAAGGTCGCGGCCGAACGCGTGCACGAGCCCGAGCCGAAGGTCGCTCACGCCAAGAGGGTGCAGCCGCGCGGCGCTGCCCGCACGAAGCTCGCGCATCGCCACGGCAACCCGCTCGACGCGCAGGCGATGGACAGCCGTATCCAGACCTGGCCGTGCCGGTCCGGCGGCATCTGCAACTGGAAGCACTGAGGCGCGAGGCGCCGCTTCCCAACCTCGCCCCGCTTGCGGGTAGAGGTCGACGCGCGAAGCGCGGCGGGTGAGGGGGTACAGGTCTATCGATGATCTCAAGTGCGGAGAGAGCCCCTCACCCCAACCCTCTCCCCGTAAGAACGGGGCGAGGGAGTGCACCGCCGTCGCCGCAACCAACTTGCCCCGTCACCTCGACGTCGCAAAAGCGTCGGCGCGGAGTCAAGAGACCGTAAGCCGGTAGTCAAACGGCGCATGCACAGGTGCCGATGTTCGCGCAATGGACGACCACGAGGTCACCAACGACTGGTCGCCGACCGGCAGCTATGACGAAACAGGCTATGAGGACGACGGCACCCCGCGCCTGGTGGCGCGCGCCCGCCGCGCCTTCTTCGACTTCATGCCGATCCGCCATATCGGTGCGCGGCAGGGCCGGGTCTATCGCAAGATCGCTTACGGTCCGCTGCTCGACGTCTTCATGATCGACATGCGCAGCTATCGCGACGAGACCTGGAACAAGGGCCGCGATCATCGCGGCTGGATTCTTGGCGCCGAGCAGCTCGCCTGGCTGAAGCGGGAGCTCGCGGCCTCCCGCGCGACCTGGAAGGTGATCGCGGCCGACCTGCCGATCGGACTGATCAGTCTCGACGCCGTCGCCCTCGGTGACGGCCCGCCCGACAGGCGCGAGCACGAGATCGCCGATCTGCTCGCCTCCATCAAGCGCGCTGGCGTCCGCAACACCGTCTGGCTCACCGCCGACATGCATTACACCGCGGCGCATTACTACGATCCGAACAAGGCGCAGTTCAGCGATTTCGAGCCGTTCTGGGAGTTCGTCTCCGGACCCCTGCATGCCGGCACCTGGGGCCCCGGCGAGCTCGACGACACCTTTGGCCCTGTCGCGATGTACCGGAACGGTTGCAGCGAGGCTCAGGGCGAGAATCTCGCCCCCTGTTTCGGCCTGCAGTTCTTCGGCCGCGTCGACATCGACGGGCGGAGCGGCGTGATGACCGTGACCCTGAAGGATGTCGATAACCGCGACCTCTGGTCGGTCGACATCGAGCCCCAGCCGCAGGGGCGGCCTGCCGTGGTGGCGCAGCATTCGTGAGGGACGTGGCGGGTGAGGGTTCTTTCCTCTCGGGGATTGTCCCGTTGCGAAGACACCCTCTCCCCAACCCTCCCCCGCAAGCGGGAGAGGGAGCTCACCTTCCTCAATCGCTCCTAACCCGATCTTGATTGGCCGCGGCCCGCCTGCCACGCTATGGTGTCCGATCCCGCCACCTCTTTTCCATCACCAAAGAGTCTGCATCTCGCGGCATGCCGCGTGCACCCGGCGGGCTGAAATGCCTCAGGGAGCCTGTTCCATGGACCATCTGACAACACAGGGCATCAGCATGCCCAAGCTCGGCCTCGGCACATTTCGCATGCAGGGCGACGCCTGCCGCGAAGCCGTCGAAAGCGCGCTGTCGATCGGCTATCGCCACATCGACACCGCCGAAATGTACGCCAATGAGGAGGCCATCGGTGCCGCGCTGGCGGCTGCCTCCCTGCCACGCTGCGAGCTGCACGTCACGACCAAGGTCTGGCACGAGAATCTGACGCCGGATGCGATCCGCCGCGCCTTCGACGCCAGCCTGAAGAAGCTCAGGCTCGACCACGTCGATCTCTACCTGGTGCACTGGCCATCGAAGTCGGCGAACTGGGGCGCGGTGTTCGAGACCCTGATGAAGCTGAAGGACGAAGGGCGCACCCGGGCGATCGGCGTTGCCAACTTCACCACGGCGCTGCTCAAGATCGCGGTCGAGGACGTCAAGGCACCGATCGCGTGCAATCAGGTCGAATATCACGCAATGCTGGATCAATCGAAGGTGCTGGCCTATCTCCGCGCCAAGTCGATTCCGCTCGTCGCTTATTGCCCGCTCGCGCAGGGGCGCTTTGCCACGGATCCGGTGCTGGCCGAGATCGGAGCGAAACACAATGCGAGCGCGGCGCAGGTCGCGTTGAAGTGGCTGCTCGACCAGGACGGCGTCGCCGCCATTCCCAAGGCTTCACGCCGCGAGAGTCAGCAGGCCAATTGGGACGCGCTGAAGATCACGCTCGACGATGCCGATCTCGCGAAGATCGCAGCGCTGCCGAAAGACAGGCGTTGCGTGAGCCCCGGCTTCGCACCGGAGTGGGATCAGGGCGGGTCCTCATAAAGGCGCCGATGTCGGCTTGCGGGAGCAAGCAGCTTGATCAAAGCATTGCTGCTTGTGACCCGCTGCTGACCCTCGCGCGAACCACCACAGGGTCCGCTATCCGGCTTAGACCGGACCAGCCCTGAAACAGGGTTGAAGTCGCAGTTTGACCCACAGTCGACATTTCCGTGTTGGCGGCTCCTTGAATGGGCAAGCATTTCGCCAAGCGTTCCACCGCTGTCAGTGTTCGCGTTCCCAGGTCAGAGCGCCGACTACTTTCTTACCCTGATAGATGCCAACTGAGCTGACTTGTTCAGCCGTTCGGAGGCTCAACCGGTCACCCTCCAACTTGAAAAATCTCACCTGATCGAGCCCGGTGAGGAGCTCGTTGCCCGACATGTCGACCTTAGTCGTGAACTTGTCTCCTTCGATGGTGAATTTGCCGGTGTAGACAAGCAATGACTTGAGCAGCGCCGCTGACTCGTCGTCGTTTGTTGCAGGCTTGCGGTTCGCTCCTACAATAATGAAGGCCACGTACCCGTCCGGCGTGAAAGCTGCCCTTCGTTTCGGATTGGGACCAAATGGCTCGGTTGCGTCGCCACCGACAATTTGAATGGTCCATGAGGTCAGCTTCCAACTTCCGACCAGTACGTTCGATGCCTCGTCCGCAGACGCGGGTCCAGACGGAAAATAGGAATAGAGAGCAACGAATAAGGCAACGAGACGCGCCATGCTGTTCTCCCATGAATGGCAAGTCGGGCTCCGACAATCAGGATAGCCGGGGAAATCAGAAGTTACGAGTCTCGGACGGCGACTGGAGACATCGAAGAATCTCACAGGCGCGGCTCATTGAAAATTCATGTGCCACCCGGTCGAAGGACGGGCTTGTCCGCATCATATATCCGTGGCCTATCCCGGGCAAAATGTGCACTTCGATGTTGTCCATGCGCACCGCTGCATCACGATAGGCCTGCAGCACCTCGACCGGGGCGCGATTGTCCTCGTCGCCCCAGATAAAACAGACTTGCTCGCGAAGCCCGACGAGCTCCTCAAGATAGTCCAGCATTTGGGACCCGTGGCAACAGATGCCAGCGGCGTAGCCAAGTCGCTTCGGGCCAAGAATCGCATAGGGGCCGCCGTAGCAAAATCCCATAACCGCCGCCCGGCCATTGAATTGCGGGATTGTGCCGAGGTGTCTCAGGGTGTCGACCATATCGTTTTCGCCGGCCCTGATTTGCTCGAGGCGCGGCTGCGCGCGCTGGGCCGCGCGCGGGTCGTTCCGCGAAAGTGGCCCGGCAACCGAACGCCAGAACAGATCCGGCACCGCCACGATGACGCCGCATGCCGCCAGCTCGTCGGCGATCGCGATCATGTCGGTATCAACGCCGTGAATAGCGGAGGCCAGCACGATTGCAGCAGTCGGCTTTTCAGCCTCGGGCGCGACCAGATAGCAATCGAACGCGCCGCCTTCCTTCGCGCAAATGTTGCTGAATGTCCCCTGCATAAGACTTCGCCGTGCTAATCCGGTCGGATCTTCGCAAGGCGGATCACGTTGGCCCATTTCGCGGTTTCAGCGGCCATCAGCTTGCCGAAATCGGCGGGCGAGCCGCCCAGTTCCGTCGCATCAAGAGTGCGCAGGCGCGTCCTGAACCCCGCATCGGCCAGAGCGGCGTTGGCTTCCTTGTTGAGCCTGTCAATGATCGCGGCAGGCGTACCTTTCGGCGCACCGATACCGAACACCGAACTCGCCTCATAGCCGGGCACGAATTCGCCGATTACAGGCACATCCGGCAACGCTTCTGATCGCGTTGCCGTCGTTAGCCCAAGCGCGCGCAGCTTGCCGCTCTCGATGTAACCGATCGAGGGCGCCACATTGACAAAGACGACCTGCACCTGCCCACTGAGCAGATCGGTGATTGCGGGCGCCACGCCGCGATAGGGTACATGCTGAAGATCCAGCCCGCCGGCGGCCTGCTTGAACAGCTCCGCGGCGATGTGCGTGATCCCGCCCACGCCGCCCGAACCATACGAGAGTCTGCCCGGATTGGCTTTGGCGTAGGCGATGAACTCCGGAATTGTATGGGCAGGAACCGATGGGTGGATGACCATGACCAGGGCGCCCCGGGTCAGACCCGCGACCGGCGCGATATCCCGCAGGAAATTGAAATCGAGATTCTCATACAGCGTGGCATTGATCGCGTTGGGAGAGCCAACCAGCAGGAGCGTATAACCGTCCGGAGGCGCGCGCACGACCGCCTCGGTGGCGAGATTGCTTCCTGCTCCCGGCCGGTTCTCGACGATGAATTGCTGGCCGAGCCGCTCGGACCACCACTGCCCGAGCAGACGCGCGAGAATGTCGTTCGGGCCGCCGGCGGCAAAGCCGACCATGATCCGGACCGGTCGAGAGGGATAGGTGTCGGCGTAAGCAAGGCCCGACAGCAGCGGCGGTGCGGCTACCCCCGCTGCGAAGCGCAAAAATTGACGTCGGGAGGGGGGCACCGGCTTTGCTCCGTCGAACCTACACCCACGCGGGCTCTCTTCAATGGCAGAGGATAGTTGATGCTGTCATAAGCGCATAAGGCTATTGTCTGATGAGACCATCTCAAAACAGATATGGGTACTCTCATGCAGATGAGCGATCGCATCGGAAAGCGAATGAAGCTGCAGGATTTGCACGTGCTGATGGCGGTGGTGCAGGCCGGCAGCATGGGCAAGGCGGCAGTCCTGCTCAACACCACCCAGCCCAACATTTCGAGATCGATCGCCGAGCTCGAACGTGCGTTCGACGTCCGCCTGCTGGATCGCCACCGGCGCGGAATCGAGCCGACCGCATGCGGCCGCGCCCTGGTCGATTGCGGTGCCGCCGCATTCGACGAGCTACGGCGGGGCGTGAGGAACATCGAATTTCTGGCCGACCCCAGCGCTGGAGAGGTGCGGATTGGAAGCACGGCCGATCTGGCGGCGAGCTTCGTTTCCGCTCTGGTCGATCGACTCTCCCGCCGTCACCCGCGGATCAGATTTGAGCTCGTGACCGGCTACATCGACGCGCTGCATCGCGACTTGAGCGAACGCAAAGTCGATCTGTCGTTCGTGCGGAGTCGCGGCCCGATCGCCGATGAGCGGCTGCATTTCGAGTTTCTTTTTGAAGATCGCTACGTCATCGCAGCGGGCGCAAATAATCCATTGACGCGCCGGCGCAATATCCAGCTCTCCGATCTGGCGGAGGAGCGTTGGGTGCTTCCGCCGCGGGAGAGCGTGATCGGCTCCATCATTACGCAAGCCTTTCTTGCCCGAGGGCTCGCGTATCCCCAGGCGACGGTGGTCACCGATGCCCCCCATATGCGGGTCAGCTTGCTGGAGACGGGGCGGTTCATCACGGTTTTCCCGGCTTCCACACTGAAATTTCTCGCCAGGGAGGCGGCGCTCAAGGTCCTCCCCATTGAACTGCCGGCGGACCGTCGACCGAACGGGATGCTCACGATCAAAGACCGCACCGTCAGCCCGGTTGTGCAGCTCGTCATCGACAGCGCCCGTGAGCTCGCAAAGCCAATGGCGAAACAAAAGTGACAAACAGCATTTCGGTTTGTGGCCCATCGGCGAATTGACGACTGCCTCTATTGAAGTCCGGTCAGCGGATCAGAGCGGACTAGAGTTGGTCAGGCAGAGCTGTTCGCATTTTGACCCATTGCAGACTTTCGATCGAAGCGCTTCTTGCGGACGATTATCACTTTTCAAGTCCAGTCGACAATGAACTGGATCGCGCGACTTATCTGCGCCGCTGCTGGCCCAACAGCGAAAAAATTAGTTCTTTCGATGAGGTCCTCGCGACCGAGGATGGAAACCGAGCTGTTATTGTCTATGAGGGAGCTGCTGCAGGAGGCCACAGGTTTCGCAATTCTGAGGTAACTACCGCTCGCGGAGGCCAGATCGTTCGGGTGGAAGTCTACTGGGGATGGGATATACCTCACAAGGCTCCGAAGGGTGGCTTTATCGAAAAATGACGACGAGGGTCATGCGTAGCGACAGTCCCGGATTTGCTCAACCCGACTTTTTCGCATTTGGCACTGACGCAATATGCTGACTTTCACGAGAACCACCGCAGCGTCCGCTGTCCGGCGTAGATCGGACCAGCCCTGAAACAGGTGACGTCGCAGTTTGACCCATCTGCGAAGCTGCAGCGCGTCTAACGGAGGTTCGCTCATCGGGGCAGAGCGGACCAGATTTGCTCAACTGAGTTCTTCGCTTTTTGACCCTGGCTGCGTGAAAACGACGAGTCAGATAGAGATCGTCTGGGGGTTTCTGGAGACGATCAATGAATCGGTTCATTGAAGGGGCGGACCGAGCGCAATCGACGCTGTTGCCCGAATGCCTCGACGACTGGGTCGATGAGAGTAATCCGGTTCGCGCGGTCGATGCCTTCGTCGAAGCGCTCGATCTGGCAGAGCTGGGCTTCAAGGACGTCGAGCCTGCGGCAACCGGCCGGCCCGGTTATCACCCTGCGCCGCTGCTCAAGCTCTACATCTACGGCTATCTCAACCGCATCCAGTCGAGCCGCCGGCTAGAGCGCGAGGCGACGCGCAATCTTGAGGTGATTTGGCTGTTGCAGCGGCTTTCGCCCGATGACAAGACGATCGCCGACTTTCGCCGCGACAATGGCCCCGCCATCAAGAAGGTGTGCGCGAAGTTCGTCGAGCTTTGCCGGCACATGGGCTTGTTGATGAAGGCGAGCGTCGCCATCGACGGCTCGAAGTTCAAGGCGGTTAACACGCGTGACAAGAACTTCACGAAGGGCAAGGTCGAGCGTCGTCGCCAGCAACTGGAGGAGAGCGTATCGCGCTATCTGGCGCAGCTGGACACCGCAGATCTGCAAGAGCCATCTGAGACTCTCGCCGCGAAGACGGCGCATCTGAAGGAGAAGCTCACCAAGCTCGCGAGCGAGATGCAGAAGCTCGAAGCCTGCGAACAGGCAATGCTGGCATCACCGGACCAACAGATCTCGCTGACCGATCCCGACAGTCGATCCATGGCCACGAGTGGCCGCGGCTCCGGTGTCGTCGGCTACAATGTGCAGGTTGCCGTCGATACCGAGCACCACCTCATCATCGCGCACGAGGTGACGAATAGCGGTTCGGATCGTGCACAACTCGCCAACATGGGTAAACAGGCTAAGGCCGTGCTCGGCGTCGACAAGCTCGAGGCCGTGGCCGATCGCGGCTACTACACAGGCGAGGAGATCAAAGCCTGCGCCGACGCCGATATCGCTGTGACGCTGCCGAAACCGAATACGACGGGCATGGAGGCGAAGGGCAAGTTCGGCAAGCACGACTTCGCATACCTGGCCAAGCAGGATGTATATCGCTGCCCGGCGGGCCAGTTGCTGGCGTATTGGCTTACAACAGTGGATGGCGAACGCACTATTCGGCGCTACGCCACGAAAGCTTGTGGAAGCTGCCCGCTTAAGGCGCGCTGCACCACGGCCAAGAACCGCGTCATCTCCCGTTGGGAACATGAACACGTCATGGAGGATGCCCAGAGGCGGCTCGACGCCGATCCTCAGGCGATGCGTCGCCGTCGCGAGACGGTCGAGCATCCGTTTGGCACACTGAAGATGCGCATGGGCGCGACGCACTTCCTGACGAAGCGGTTGCCGAAGGTCGCCGCCGAGATGGCGCTGCACGTGCTCGCCTACAATCTCACACGCGCAATGAACATCATGGGTGTCGGTGCGCTGATCGCAGCGATGCAGGCATGAGGCAGGAGCGCTGTCGTGCGCGTGCCGTCAACCTTTATCGATCGATCACAGTGACCAAGGGAAGCCAATAGACCGGCTTCCGGCACCTTGCCAGAAAATATGCCACTTTGCCGCCAGCTGGCCCTCACAGGAGCCGTCTCCGGCCGCGTCACCCCGCACTGAAGCGTTTTCACGCAACCAAGACCCGAAGCAGACGTCAGCCGGTCATGGATTACGGGTCCCAGATGGCCGCCATCCTGACGCCTAGTTACTCCTTGACCGTGATCGAAACTGAAACATGTCGCCGCGCGTTGGCCCCGCGCGCAAGAGGGGAAGCCATCATGCCGAGCCTAGCAATCGCGTTTGTGTTGGCACTTGCCGCGACTGCGGCCAACGCACAAGGTACCAAATCTGGGCAATCGCACACGCCGGCGGTTGCCGGCGCGAATGGAACTCGGCCGTTCCTATTTGATGGACGAATGCGAGGTGATGGCGCTGGGCACCGAGCGCCCGCCGACGATCGTCATCCCAATGCTGGCGCCATCGTCGTCTCGCCGAAAGCAATTCAGCGAACCATGAGTCCGCGCGCCCATTGCTGACCTAAGCTTAAAGTTCGGCCACATCTGCTTCCGAGGATAATCTGACCAAGGTAGTAAAGGCTGCCGAGAGTAGCGCTTGGCCCGTTGCCGCCCTGCGCTCGAGGGCTGAAACGTCTGCTTGCAACAGATGAGCCGACCTGGATGAAGCAGCCCGGGAAGACAGCCTTTGACCCGAAGCGGTCCTCACCTAACGGATTGGCGCCAGTAGCTCTAGGATAAGATCACTACCGTATAAGAAGCGGCATAGGCATGAAATTGGCTGGGCTGATCAAACTAATCTTCGCAGTAATGATGAGCTTGATTACGTTGGCGCAGCTTTCCGCCACTGAGCGGGACATGACGCCAGTTGCGTATTTTATGGACCAGCCGCCAGCTGACGTTGCTGCGCCGACCTATCTTCCTAGCGGCGCTAAGGACGTCATTGTCGCCAAAGTTCGTCTGGGACAAGGTCTAGATGTAGCGTGGCTAGGGGGCGTCACTGTGAGGGCTGCACAAACGATATATTTGGCTCTCGCATCAAGATCGTTGAAGTATTGGCCGGTAGTGCGCAGGTCGGCCAAGTATTTGACGTTCTGTTCGGCCAGCGAAGCGAGCATCGCGAGTATATTGCGTTTCCCAGCACGCCCGATCAGCATAGTAGGGAATACATCGTGGCGATTTATCTCGGCGAAGACGGAAAGCGGCGCCTTGTCCCATTTCAAATCTCCAAACCTGAATACGAAAAATGGAGCGCTGAAAGGTGGGCCTACGAGCGGCTGAGAGGAAAACCTGGCTTCCGCGAGTAGAAATCCTCGTCTGCTTCTGGCCGATTTTGTTGAAAAAGGCGGTGTTGCGACTCAAGGATAGCAGTGATTCAGTCTGTCTAATTGGCAGGACTGAAGATCATGATGGGGCATCAGCAAGTCGAACAGGCTGCGTTGTTCTATGAGTTCTCGCTGGAGAAGCATATTCCCTCCGACCATCTCTTGAGATCGGTCGACAGGTTTGTCGATCTGCAAGAGATCAGGCAAGACTTGGCGCCTTTCTACAGCCGCATCGGCCGGCCTTCGATCGATCCCGAACTGATGATCCGGATGCTCCTGATCGGCTACTGCTTCGGCATCCGGTCAGAGCGGCGCCTGTGCGATGAGGTTCACCTCAATTTGGCCTACCGGTGGTTCTGCCGGCTTGGTCTGGAAGGGGCGGTGCCGGATCATTCGACATTCTCCAAGAACAGGCATGGCCGCTTCCGGCAGAGCAATCTCTTCCGTCGCGTGTTCGAGAGCGTGTTGCGCCGCTGCATCGAGGAGCGACTGGTCGGTGGTGAAGGATTTGCAGTCGATGCGAGCCTCATCAAGGCCGATGCCAACCGGCAGAAGGGAATCGAAGGCGATAAGGGACTTCCGCCGGATGCTGCTGGCCGAGCAATCGATGAGTATCTGGCTGTCCTGGATGATGCCGCGTTCGGAGCCGCGACCGAGGTTACCCCGAAGTTCGTATCGCCCTCTGATCCGGCGGCGCGCTGGACGGGGGCGCACGGCGGCCAAGCCTTTTTCGCCTATTCGACGAACTACCTGGTCGACATTGAGAACGCGATCATCGTCGATGTTGAGGCAACGACGGCAATCCGGCAGGCCGAGGTATTGGCCGCTAAGCGCATGATTGAGCGCTCGCTGGAGCGGTTTGATCTCTATCCGAGCCGGCTCCTCGGTGACAGCGGCTATGGCTCGGCTGAGATGCTGGCTTGGCTGGTCTATGAGCACGGCATCGAGCCGCACGTTACAGTCTTCGACAAGTCGGCACGCACAGACGGTATCTTCTCGCGCGACGACTTCACCTATGACCATGCTGGCGACATCTATCGTTGCCCTGGTGGCAAAGTTCTTACCACGACCGGAACGTTGGTGAATGACGGTGCCACCATGCTCTACCTCGCCAGCAAGCGCGATTGTGATCGATGCGCATTGAAGGGTCAGTGTTGCCCCAAGCAGGCATCACGGAGGGTGCCGCGCTCGATCTACGAAGGCGCTCGCGACATGGCGCGCCAGATCGCGAGATCGTGGGAGGGAGGCACCTCGCGCCGGCTCCGCAAGAAAATCGAAATGTTGTTCGCCCACCTGAAGCGCATTCTCAAGCTCGACCGATTGCGTTTACGAGGCCCCAACGGCGCGCGCGACGAGTTCATCCTCGCGGCAACCGCCCAGAACCTTCGAAAGATGGCCAAGCTGATCCCGATGCCCACCCCGAGGCTCGCATAGGGTCGATAGGGCAGTTCGGCCTCGTCGCAACGAAGCTATTACAATGAAATACTGCCGCCCTTTTTCAACGGAATCGGCCCATCGCCGAAATAGATCGCTATCCGCTGTTCGTCCGCTCTTCGACGCAGAGCGGACGGGCGGATTGATGAGTACATCCCCTCATTGTCTTCGCCCATCTGGACACACGGAAATGGCCCCGCGAGGGGCCATTTCCAGTTTGCGTTGCGCATTAGTCCCAGTGGCGATGGCGCTTGATCACCACGACGCGGTCGTGATGGTGCCAGCCGCGATGCCAGCCATGGTCGCGATGCTCGCGGAATTCGGCGCGGGCTCCGTACGGGCCGTGATGGCCGTGCTTGACGATCACGGTCTCCGCACTTGCCAGCGTCGGCGCCGCAACCGCGAGCGCACCCAGAGCGGCAACGACATAACCAAGCTTCTTCATGATGTCCTCCTCCAATCGAATGCAGATTTAAACCGCGCATTCGCATGAACGTTCCGCGGGGAACGGGAAGAGAATTCTGAATGGATATTCAGGCTCGAGGCGATGACTGATAGCAGCGTTGCTGCGGAGGTGTCGGTGCGCCGGTTTTCACGTTCTTGCCGTCCTTGATCGTGTAAGCGCCGCGCTCGTCGCGATTGTAGATCGCGCGCAGGCTGCCGTTCTCGGTCAGCATCAGTCCGAATTCGCGTGTCTGCCGGAGCGATGGGAAGTAGACCATCACGTTGAGCAGGCCTTCCGCGTTGACGGTGGCGGACACCACCTCGTTCTCGTCCTTGATCTCGCCGAAATCGCGCCGGTACATCACCCTTCCGTCCTTCCGGATTTCGTAAGTGAGCAGGGCTCCCTTGTCGCGGTCGGGCCTGATGGCGCAATCGACCGCCCAGGAGCCGAGCAGGCCCCACTGCTCGATCGTGTCCGCGAGCGTCTCGGCACGCGCCAGGGACGTGAACGCAATCCAAAGCACCGCCGCCACGGTCCAGCGGCTCAAACAACCCGTCATGTTTCAAAAGGCCCCGCCTCGAGGAATTGCAAGTGTAGCATCCCCGTCGTGGTCGTCCACGGCAGCTGCCAATCGCGCGGGAATTTGATCCGCGTCAATGAGGCAAGGCGCCTCGGGGGTAAGATGGCGCTCCCGAAGGCGAACGTGGTGAGAGCGATGCTGAATCAAGTGATGGATTTCGCGGGCGAGGTGCTGCCGGGGAGCTGTGCCGTGCCGCCTTATTCCGAGACCGTGTTTCTGGCCGAACTGGGCGAGCGGTTGAGATCGTCGCGCGCCCGCTGCGAGCTGTCGCGCCGGGAGCTGGCCCGCCGTTCCGGGATTTCAGAGCGCTACATCGCCCAGATCGAAGCCGGCAAGGGCAACGTTTCGGTCGTGCTGCTGCTGCGGCTCGCCTCCGCGATCCACGGCAGCCAGCCCCAGGCCGCCTAGGCTCGCTTTTCCACATTGGCGCTACGCGAGGGCACGCCGAACTCCTTGCGGCAGACCTCCGCCAGGACGGCGACGCCCTCGCGGATCTGCTGATGCGAAGGGCTCGCAAAACACAGCCGCAGGCGCGAGCCTGAATAACCCTTGTTGGTGGACCATTCCGGCCCGGGATTGATCGAGACACCGGCGGCAAGCGCGGCCTGATAGAGCTTCAGCGTATCGACCTGGTCGGGCAGCTTCACCCACAGGAAGATGCCGCCTTGAGGCTCTCTAAACTCGGCCGCGGTGCCGAACTGCTCGTCGAGAGCTTCCATCAGCGTGTCGAGCTTGGTGCGCAGCGCCTTGGTCAGCGCTGGCACGTGGCTTGCGAAATGCTGATGGCAATAGCTGGCGAGCACCATCTGCTCCAGGGCGCCGGAGCCGGCGTCCGTCTTCAGCGCCAGCATCCGCGACATCACATCCCAGGGCGCGACGATGAAGCCGACGCGCAGCGCCGGCGCGATCGACTTCGAGAACGAGCCGATATGGATGACGCCGCCATTTCGGCTCATGGCGTAGATCGCCGGCGGCCGGTGTCCCGACCAGACCAGGTCCGCATAGCAATCGTCCTCGAAGATGGGCACACCATATTCGGCTGACAGCCGCAGCAACTCCGCGCGGCGGCTCTCCGGCATGATGCTGCCCGTCGGGTTCTGCACGGTCGGAATGGTGTAGATGTATTTCGGCCGGATGCCGCGGCCCTTGAGGCCGGCGAGCGTGGAGGCCAGCGCATCCATGCGCATGCCGTCGTCGTCGAGCGGAACGCCGATGGCGTTGACGCCCAGCCGCGTCAGCCGCTGCAGAGCTCCCTGATAGGTCTCCTGCTCGACGATCACGGTGTCGCCACGCGCCAGCAGCGTGTTGTTGACGAGGTCGAGCGCCTGGAGCGAGCCGGAGACGATCAGGAGATCGTCCACCGTGCAGTCGATACCGGCATCGCGCTTCAGTTTCGTCACCAGGAATTCGCGCAGCGGCAGATAACCCTGCGGGCCGTGCGCCAGCCCGTAGGTGGCGAGCGAACGTCCCTCGCGCTGCAGCGCCTGATTGGCCGCCTCGATCAGCTCATCGAGCGGCACCTGCTCGGAATCGTTGTTGCCGCCGACGAAGCTGTATTTGGCGAGGCCCGTCCAGCGCGCGGAGGGGGCCGGCAGCCCTGCGGGAAACAGGGGCGCGAAATCGAAGCTGGACGTCATGGGTGTTCCTCGTTGTTTTTATTTGGCGGCGGGCAGGGCGCTACGATTTTTCGATGATGCCATCATGCCAGTGTTTTGCCCGACGCGTCAAACAAAATTCGTAAAATCCGCATCAACGTCGCGTGCGGCCGATATGCCAATGATCTTGCCGGTCCGGCTACTGTGCATGGGGTTGTTTTCGTGTTTTCGGTCCGGGCCGCGTCACTTTCCGCCCACGGTCCTCGTCGGACGTCCTTGGCTGATGAAAGCGTAATGCGCATTGGCGACGCCGCCAACCATCAGGGCCTCGACCACGGGCTCGGCGATCTCGCTCGCCGCGGCCCAGTCGACGATGAAATTGGCGCCGGTGCCGCCGCGCACGTCGTCGGTCGCAATGAAGACCGAGATGGAGGCGAGCGGCTTCAGCGCGACCGGATTTTTCAGATAGCTCTCGACCTGCTTGCCCGCGGTGTCGAAATAGGCGAGGCGCTTGATCACCAGTGGCTGCGTCTCGGAAGCATTGTGGACGCTCAAGGTCACCGAAAAGTCGACCCGCAGCTTGCCCTGGCTCATCGCAACGCTGGAATAGGCCGGCACGTAGAAGCCGCCGGAGACGGCGAGCTCCTCCTTCGGCACGGCCTGAAGGGAATCGGCGAAGGTCTGCTCGAGGTTCGCTTTGGGCTGTGCGGCCGCCGGGCCGGCGAAGGCGAGGGGGCATAGCAGCATTGCAGCGGCGAGCTTCGTCCGCATGTGACGAATTGCTCGCTTGCCGCGCTGCACTCGGTCTCTAGGGTGCGGCAAAACGGACCGATGTTCCATGCACGAGCTCATTCGCGACATCACTCTCTGTATTCTGTTTGCCTGGATGCTGGGGCTGGCAGCCCATTTTTCCCGGCAACCGCTGATCCTGGCCTACCTTATCGCCGGCTTCTGCATAGGTCCATTCGGCGCCGGCTGGGTCAAGTCGCAGGACTCGATCAGCGTCATCTCCGAGCTCGGCCTGATCTTCATGCTGTTCATGATCGGGCTCGAGATCGACCTGAAGAAGATCGTGCGCGCCGGCAAGGTGATCCTGTTCGCGGCCGGCGGCCAGCTGCTCGGCGGCTGCCTGCTCGGCATCGTGTTCTTCGCAGGGCTCGGTCTGTCGCTCGGTGGCGGTCATTTCGACGCGCTCTATCTCTGCATTGCCTGTGCGCTGTCATCGACCGTCATCATCGTCAAGGTGCTCTACGAGAAGCGCGAGCTCGATACCTTGCCCGGCCGCATCACGCTCGGCGTGCTGGTGCTCCAGGACATCTTCGCCATCCTGTTCCTGGCAGTGCAGCCGAGCCTCGCCAATTTGCAGTTGAGTGTCATCCTGCTCTCGATCGGCCGCGTCGCGGTGCTGGTGGCGGCTGCGCTGCTGGTGAGCCGCTACGTGCTGCCGCGCCTGTTCCACCAGATCGCCCGCCGCCCCGAATTGATCCTGCTGGGCGCGCTCGCCTGGTGCTTCCTGGTCGCCGAGACTGCCGAGCAGCTCTCGCTCTCGCGCGAGATGGGCGCGCTGATTGCCGGCGTCTCGCTCTCGACCTTTCCTTACGCGCTCGACGTCACGGCCAAGGTGACGACGCTGCGCGACTTCTTCATCACGCTGTTCTTCGTGGCGCTGGGGATGACCATTCCCGTCCCCGGACTTTCCGTGATCGGGCTGGCGCTGATGATCGCCGCCTTCACGGTGGTGAGCCGCCTCGTCACTACCTTCACGCCGCTCTACCTCATGAAGCAGGGCCTGCGTGCGAGCCTGTTACCCGCCATCAACCTGGCGCAGATCTCGGAGTTCTCGCTGGTGGTGATCCAGACCGGCGTCACCGATAATCATATCGCGCCGGAGACGGCGAATGCGGCTTCTTTCGCCTTCGTGGTGCTGGCCGTGCTCTCGACCTTCGTCATGACCCGGAGCGACGAGATCACCCGCTGGGCCATCGGTCCGCTCAAGCGGATCGGCCTGCGCGATCTCGACCACGGCAACGGCCACGCCGAGGAGGGGCAGGAGGGAAGCCACGGCGAGGCGCGCCGCATCGTCATCCTCGGCTTTTTCCGTGCGGCGAGCGCGCTGCTGGCCGAGATCGAACGGCAGACCCCGGTGCTGCTGGAGCAGATCACGGTGATCGACTTCAACCCCGTCGTGTACCAGACCCTGCTCTCGCGCGGCCTGCACGTGATCTATGGCGACATCAGCAATGTCGACACGCTGCTCCATGCCGGGATCGGCAAGTCCGAGATGATCATCCTCAGCGTGCCGGAGGCGCTGTTGAAAGGCGCCAGCAACGAGAAGCTGGTCCGCCACGTCCGCTCCCTCAACCCGAAGGCCATGATCGTGGCGACCGCCGATCTGCTCTCGGACGTCGGCGAGCTCTATGCGGCCGGCGCCAGCTACGTCACCGTGACCCGGCTCAGCGACGCCAATGAATTGTTTACGGTGATCGAGGCCGCCCAGGCCGGCCTGTTGGCCGACAAGCGTGCCGAACTCGACCAGCGGCTGAGCGAGCGCCGCGAAGTGCTGCCCTGAACGACGTGCAGCCGCCTTCCGTCCAGGCGAGGCGCGCCTATATCGCCGGTATCTTCGGTGCAAGCCTCAAAGCTCGCCTGGAGGCGGCCTCCGGGCATATGCGGTTGCATTCAGGACACTAGCGCTTGGGCTCAAGTCCGGCTAAGGCGTCCGGCGAAGCCTCCGGCCCATAACCGATAGAGATTGGGACATGCCCGATACCGTCCAGGAAGTCTTGCAGGCCTTTGCCCGGGGCGAGCTCGTCGTGGTGACCGACGACGAGGATCGCGAGGGCGAGGGCGACCTGATCGTCGCCGCCTCATTCTGCACAGCGGAAAAGATGGCCTTCATCATCCGCCACACCTCCGGCATCGTCTGCGCGCCGATCACCACCGAGGATGCGCGCCGGCTGCGGCTCGATCCGATGGTTGCGCACAACGATTCCGCCCACACCACCGCGTTCACGGTCTCGATCGACTACAAGCCGGATGGCGGCACCGGCATCTCGGCCGAAGAGCGCGCCTCCTGCTGCCGGGCGCTGTCCAATCCCAATGCGGGCGCCAACGACTTCGCGCGGCCCGGCCACATCTTCCCGCTGATCGCCAAGGACGGCGGCGTGCTGCTGCGCTCCGGCCATACCGAGGCCGCGGTCGATCTCTGCAAGCTTTCCGGCCTGCCGCCGGTCGGCGTTATCAGCGAACTGATGAACGACGACGGCAGCGTGATGAAGGGCGAGCAGGTGTCCCAATTCGCCGCCAGACACAAGCTGAAGCACGTCACCATCGCCGACATGATCGCCTACCGGCAGGCCCGCGAAAAGCTGATCGAGCGGGTTTCGACCTTCACGACCGACAGCCCGATCGGCCCGCTTCAAGGCTATGCTTACCGCTCGCCGTTCGATTCCATCGCCCACGTCGCCTTCGTCTACAACGGCGTCGGCGACGGCAAGAACGTGTTGACCCGTTTCCACAAGCCCAACATCGTCAAGGACACCTTTACGGGCCACAAGCGGATGGCGGCGGTGCTCGAACACTTCAAGAAGTCCGGCCGCGGCGTGCTGGTGTACTTGCGCGACGGCGCGGCCGGCGTTCCCGTGTCGCCGCTGCCGGACGAGACGGCGACGGAAGCGGACCGCAACCGCCAGTGGCGCGAGGTCGGTGTCGGCGCGCAGATCTTGCGCGATCTCGGCGTCACCTCGATCCGCCATCTCACCTCGTCGGTGCACGACTACAAGGGCCTGTCGGGGTTCGGCATCGAGATCGTCGCCAACGAGCAGCTCGAAAGCTAGCGCCAACGTAATTGCACTTGTTGCCGCGGCGCTTTAGTTTGTCGGGCAATTTTTCGACGGAACCAGACCCGAAAGGACGTTTCATGAGCGTGCGCCCTCAGACCAAGGACAAGCCGGCTGCGGCATCCTTCCAGTGGGACGATCCGTTCCTGCTCGACGAGCAGCTGACCGAAGACGAGCGCATGGTGCGCGACACCGCGCGCGCCTACGCCCAGGACAAGCTGCTGCCGCGCGTCACCAAGGCCTATCTCGAAGAGAAGACCGACCGCGAGATCTTCAACGAGATGGGCGAGCTTGGCCTGATCGGCATCACGCTGCCGGAGGAATATGGCTGCGCCAATGCGAGCTACGTGGCCTATGGTCTCGTCGCGCGCGAGATCGAGCGGGTCGATTCCGGCTATCGTTCCATGAACTCGGTGCAGTCCTCGCTGGTGATGTACCCGATCTATGCCTATGGCGACGAGAACCAGCGCAAGAAATATCTGCCGAAGCTTGCCAGCGGCGAGTGGGTCGGCTGCTTCGGCCTGACCGAGCCCGACGCCGGCTCCGATCCGGCCGGCATGAAGACCCGCGCCGAGAAGGTCTCGGACGGCTATCGCCTGACCGGCAGCAAGATGTGGATCTCGAACGCGCCGATCGCCGACGTGTTCGTGGTCTGGGCCAAGTCGGCCGAGCACGACAACCAGATCCGCGGCTTCGTGCTGGAGAAGGGCATGAAGGGCCTCTCCGCGCCGAAGATCGGCGGCAAGCTCTCGCTTCGCGCTTCGATTACGGGCGAGGTCGTGATGGACGGCGTCGTGGTGCCCGAAAGCGCATTGCTGCCGAACGTCTCCGGGCTCAAGGGCCCCTTCGGCTGCCTCAACCGCGCCCGCTACGGCATCTCCTGGGGCGCGCTAGGAGCTGCCGAGGACTGCATGCACCGCGCCCGCCAGTACACGCTCGATCGCAAGCAGTTCGGCAAGCCGCTCGCGGCGACCCAGCTGGTGCAGAAGAAGCTCGCCGACATGGAGACCGAGATCGCGCTCGGCCTGCAGGGCTCGCTTCGCGTCGGCCGCCTGATGGACGAAGGCAAGTTCGCCCCCGAGATGATCTCGATCATGAAGCGCAACAATTGCGGCAAGGCGCTCGACATCGCCCGCACCGCGCGCGACATGCATGGCGGCAACGGCATCTCGATCGAGTACCACGTGATGCGCCACGTCCATAACCTCGAGACGGTCAACACCTACGAGGGCACTCACGACGTCCACGCCTTGATCCTGGGCCGCGCGATCACGGGCATTCAGGCGTTTTTCTAGTCATGGCCTTCTTTAGCTGTGGCTAGTTTGCTCCGCTGTCATCGTCCGCGAAAGCGGGCGATCCAGTACTCCAGAGACCTCGCCTTCGTCACCGGCGCCGCGGCGTACGGGATACCCCGCCTTCGCGGGGTATGACAGCAGAGCGTGCGGCTACAGGAAATGCCATGTCCGATAACGATGACGTCCCGTTCAATCGCAACTTTCCGCTGAAGGCCGGAATCGTCGAGGAAGTCCGTCCCGGCGTGCGGCGCGTGCTCTGCAACAACCCCAGCCCGTTCACCTTCACGGGCACGGTCAGCTACATCGTCGGCACGGGCAATGTCGCGATCATCGATCCCGGTCCGGACGACGCGGCGCACGCTACGGCGCTGCTGAATGCTGTGCGCGGCGAGACGGTGAGCCATATCTTCGTCACCCACACCCACCGCGATCACTCGCCCAACACGGCGCGCATCAAGCAGGCGACCGGCGCGCCTGTGTACGCCGAGGGGCCGCACCGTGCCTCGCGGCCGCGCTTCGAGAGCGAGAAGCATAATCCGGAATCGGGCTCTGATCGTGACTTCGTGCCCGACATCAGGATCGCTCATGGCGATGTCGTCGAAGGCGCAGGCTGGCGGCTCGAGGCCGTGGCCACGCCCGGCCACACCGCCAACCACCTTGCCTTTGCCTGGCCCGAGCGAAAGTTCAACTTCGTCGGCGATCATGTGATGGGCTGGTCGACCTCGATCGTGGCGCCGCCCGACGGCTCGATGATCGACTACATGGATTCGCTCGACCGGCTCGCCGCACGCGAGGAGGATGTGTATTTCTCCGGCCACGGCCCGGAAATCCCCGAAGGACAGCGCTTCGTGCGTTTCCTGATCCGCCACCGCAAGGCGCGGGAGGCCTCGATCCTGCACCGCCTCGCCAAGGGCGAGACCGACATTCCGACCATGGTGCGCGCCATCTATATCGGCATCGATCCGAGGCTGACCACGGCCGCGGGCTATTCCGTGCTGGCCCATCTGGAAGACCTGGTCACCCGCGGCGTGGTGGCCACGGACGGCGACCCCGTGATTGGCGGGACATACCGGATGGCGAGCGCCTAGCTCACTGCTACTTCTTCACCGTTTTCGCGGGCGGCTTCGGCGGTGCCACGGGGGTCTTCTTCGTCGGCTTGAGCGCATCGGCATCGGCCGCGGTGTTGAGATCGTCGATAAATTTGGTCACGCGCGCGGCATTGCTGCCGAGATCGCTATCGAAATAACGCGAGGCAGAGCGGATATCGACGCGGGAATCGTCGCCGTCAGGCGCGACCCTGATCGAGACGTCCTCGCGGAGGCCCATGATTGGCGTACGCGCCACCGCCTCGATGCGGCCGATGCGGCGCGGCGGCTGCGGCTCGCGCTCGTCGATGACGGTCCATTTGCGCTTGATGACCAGCTGGCGCGCGATCGCATAGGCGCGGTCGACAGGGATCTCGAGTTCGACCGGCTCGATGTCGGGGTAGAACTGGCGCTGCTGCTCGGCCGAATAGAGCCCGGCATAAACGGCGGTGTTGGTCCCGTCGCCGGTGCGCAGGCGCGACAGCGCATCGAAGCGCGGTGGATCGATCGGATCGGTGGTGATATCGTAGATATGAGGCAGCTTGCGGTAGAGCAGCGCCTGATAAGCGGGATAGGCGAGGATCGCCCCGTCGATCAGGAAGGCGAGCAGGATGCGCGCCATGCCGCGCGAGCCGTTCTGCCAGATGGCGGCAAAGCCGGCGAGGCCGAACAGGATGGACAGCCCGGCGATCGCAAGCCCGCCGAAGAAGGTGGCCAGCGCCGGCTTCATCTCCAGGAAATCGAAACGGACGATGATGATCGACACCACCACCGTCACCACCGCGAACACGGCAAGATTGCGCGCCCAGGTGGCGAGGCTGGACACGGGCTCCGACTGATAGGGAGCGGAAAACCTGCGGGCCATGTCGTTCCATCACCGAGATAAGTCGCCGGTTGAGGACACGGGCGACGGGAGCAAGCTGACCTAACCCATTTTCCGCAGGCCTGTGAAGCGGTTTATCCCCTGTTCTGAACCCGTGAAAGGCCGGGCCAGCCTGCCAGCAGAAAGAGGCGCACTGCGAAGTGCGCCTCTCATGTAACTCCTGATTTTCGGGCCAGGCTTCAGTGCGTGACCAGCGGGCAGGCCGAGTCCGACAGCTTGCCGAAGGCCTCCTCGCCGGACATGGTCTGCACCAGCTTGTAGTAGTCCCAAGGCTGCTTGGATTCGTCGGGCTTCTTCACCTGCATGATGTACATCTCATGCTCCATAAGGCCGTCGGCGCGGATCTTGCCGTTGCTGGTGAACATGTCGTCGATCTTCATCTTCTTGAGCTCGGCCATCACCTTGTCAGCGTCGGTCGTTCCGGCAGCCTTGACCGCGTTGAGATAAGTCATGGTGGCCGAATAGTAGCCCGCCTGGTTCATGGTCGGCTCGCGCTTGGTCTTCTCATAGTAACGCTTGGCGAAGGCGCGGGTCTTGTCGTTGAGATCCCAGTACCAGCCGGTGGTGAGATAGAGACCTTGCGCGGTCTTCAGCCCGAGGCTGTGGACGTCGCTGATGAAGGCGAGCAGCGCGGCCGGCTTCATCGTCTTGCCGATGCCGAATTCGTCGGCGGACTTGATCGAGTTCGTGAAGTCGTTGCCGGCATTGGCGAGCCCCAGCACTTGCGCACCCGAGTTTTGCGCCTGAAGCAGATAGCTGGAGAAGTCGGAGGTCGAAAGCGGCACGCGCACCGCGCCGACCACCTTGCCGCCATTGGCCTCGACGACCTTCGAGGCGGAGTCCTGCAACTGCGTGCCGAAGGCATAGTCTGCCGTCAGGAAGAACCAGGTCTTGCCACCCTGTTTTACCATGGTCTTGGCAGTACCGTTGCCCAGCGCCGTGGTGTCGTAGACGTAGTGCACAGTGTACGGTGTGCAGTCCTTGCCGGTCAGCGATGCACCAGCGGCACCGATCGCGATGAAGGGGATTTTCTTCTCCTTGGCGACATTGTTCATCGCCAGACTGACGCCAGTGTTCGAGCCGCCGAGGATCATGGTGACGCCATCGCGGTCGGCCCATTCGCGGAATTTCTGCGCACCGAGGTCGGGCTTGTTCTGGTGGTCCGAGACCATGAATTCGATCTTGTTGCCGAGGACGCTGCCGCCGAAATCCTCGATCGCCATCTTGGCTGCTTCGACACCGCCAGGGCCGATCACGTCGGCGTAGAGGCCGGACATATCATCGATATCGCCGATCACGACCTTGTTATCAGCCGCCTTTGCGGCGGTGGTGGCCGCCATCGAGGCAGCCAGCAGCCACGGCAGCATTCGCAGCGCAAATTGTTTCATCTTGAGCGTTCCTCTTATTGGCTTGGAGTGCGGCGCGACGTTAGGGAGGCGCCGGGTCGGCTCCAATTGGTCTTTGGTCGCGTGGCCGCGAACGAAAAAGGCCCCTGCACGACGGCAGGGGCCGAATTCAACCTTGCTGTGCGCGGGCTCTACGCCACCGCGTTCGGGAAACGATATTCCTTGAACTGGTCGCGCAACGCAGTCTTCAGGATCTTGCCGGTCGCGGTGTGCGGGATGCCTTCGACGAAGGCGACGTCGTCGGGCATCCACCACTTGGCGATCTTGCCATCCATGTATTTCAGGATGTCCTCGCGCGTTGCCTGCTGACCCTGTTTCAGCTGCACGATCAGCAGCGGACGCTCATCCCATTTGGGGTGGAAGACGCCGATCACGGCGGCTTCCGCGACGGCTGGATGGCCGACCGCGAGATTTTCAAGATCAATCGAGGAGATCCACTCGCCGCCTGACTTGATCACGTCCTTGGAGCGGTCGGTGATCCGCATATAGCCGCCCTCGTCGATCGTCGCGACGTCGCCGGTGTCGAAGAAGCCCTCCTCATCGAGGATCTCGGTGTCGACCCGGTAATAGGCTTTGGCGACCGCGGGGCCGGAGACTTTCAGGCGGCCAAAGGTCTTGCCGTCCCAGGGCAGCTCCGCGCCGGCATCGTCGGTGATCTTCATTTCAACGCCGAAGGGCGCGTAGCCCTGCATCTGCAGGACGTCGAGCCTGGCATCGCCCGTCGCATCACTGAACGGCGGCTTCAACGCCGCGACGCTGCCGATCGGGCTCATCTCCGTCATGCCCCAGGCGTGGCGGACGTTCGAGCCCATGTCGAGGAAGGCCTTGATCATGGAGCGCGGCATCGCCGAACCGCCGCAGATCACCATCTTCAGGTGCGGCAGCTTCAGATTGTTGGCGCTCATGTGCTGGAGCAGCATCAGCCACACCGTCGGCACGCCAGCGGTGTGCGTCACCTTCTCGGTGGCGAGCAGCTCATACACCGAGGCGCCGTCGAGTTTGGGTCCGGGCATCACGAGCTTGGTGCCCTGCGAGGGCGCGGAGAAGGCGATACCCCAGCTGTTGGCATGGAACAGCGGCACCACCGGCAGCATTGTCTCGGACGCGCTGGTGCCGAGCGCATCGACATTGTTGGCCATCAGCGCGTGCAGCACATTGGACCGATGCGAATACAGCACACCCTTCGGGTCGCCCGTCGTGCCCGACGTGTAGCACATCGCGGCCGCCGTGTTCTCGTCAAAGTCCTTCCATTTGAATTTGCCGTCGGCCTCGGCGATCCAGTCCTCGTAGGCGACGACGTTCTTCAACGTGGTCTCGGGCATATGCGCCTTGTCGGTGAGGATGACGTACCGTTCGACGCTCGGCAGCTTGTCGGCGAGCTTCTCCAGCACGGGGACGAAGGTGAGGTCGACCATCACGATGCGATCCTGCGCATGGTTGATGATCCAGCCGATCTGCTCGGGGAAAAGCCGGGGATTGACGGTGTGGCAGATGGCGCCGATGCCCATGATGCCGTACCAGACTTCGAGATGGCGCCAGGTGTTCCAGGCGATCGTGGCGATGCGATCGCCGAGCTTGATGCCGTCGCGTTCCAGCATCTGCGAGACCTTGAGCGCGCGCTTGTGGATTTCGGCGTAGGTGGTGCGATGGATCGGTCCCTCGACCGATCGCGTGACAACCTCCTGCTTGCCGTGAATCCTGGCGGCGTGTTCGATAATCCGGTGGCAGAGCAGGGGCCAATCTTGCATCAAACCGAGCATTCAGACGTTCCTCCGAGAAGTCGCTGGGCGCATTATCGCTCTCAGCGCAGGGCCAAAGAATTGACATGAGTTTTAGCCTGCCGGACTTTCGCCGCAAATGGTCTTGTCGCGGCAATATGTCCGCTGGCGCGGCAATGGTTACCGCTGCGGTGGGGCTTGCGTTTGTTCTCGCGGATCGGGCGGAGGCGCGAACGCATGGTGCACCGCTCGATATCTTCGGTCTTGGTACTCCACGGCTTCACCGGAGTGCCCACGCCACCAAGATACCGCTACCAAAGCCGCGCCCCGAGGAGGCTCCGAAAGCACTCGACGAGGCCGCGCCGGAGGCCAAGGCCAAGTCTCCCCCTGACAAAGCCTTCCCGGACAAGCCCGCCGGCGATAAGCCGGCTGAGGCCGCGCCGCAGCCCGAGAAGCAGCTCTCGGCGTGCCGTGCCGCGCTGACCGAAGACGTCGCGATCGCCCCGTCTATTCCCGATATCCGCGGCCCGGGTGCTTGCGGTGGTGTGGACCTGGTGCGGCTGGAAGCCATCGTGCTGCCGGACAAGCGCAAGGTCGCGGTCAAACCGGCGGCGATCCTCCGCTGCACCATGGCGACTGCGATCGCCGATTGGGTGCGCACCGACATGGTGCCGCTGGCCGCGAGCCTCGGCTCGACCATCACCGACCTCGACAATTTCGACAGTTTTGAGTGCCGCGGCCGCAACCGCATCGCCGGCGCGATGCTGTCCGAGCACGGCAAGGCCAACGCACTCGACGTCCGCTCGCTCAAGCTCGCCAATGGACAGTCGATCGGCCTGACCGACCGCACCGTCGCGCGCGAGGTGCGCGAGCGCGTGCTGCATTCGGTCTGCTCGCGCTTTTCCACCGTGCTCGGCCCGGGTTCGGACTGGTACCATGAGGACCACGTCCACCTTGATCTCGCCCAGCGTCGCAACGACTACCGGATCTGCCAGTGGAACGTCTGGGACCCCTTGCCTCAGGTCGCCCCCATGCTGCCCGCCGAGCGCCCCGAGGAGGCGCCGCCGCGCGAGGTCGCGGCCAAGCCGGAGGCCAAAGACAAGCCGGAATCCAAAGAGCAGACTGACGACGAAGGTGCGGCAAAGTCGGCCGCGCCTGCAGACAAGCCGGCGGCAGACAAGATCCGGGCAAAGAAACCGGCAACGAAAAAGCGCCGGTGAGACCGGCGCTTTTCAGAAACCTCAGGTTATCAGGCTATCAGAAGCTGCCGGCCTGGCCGGTGCCGCCGCCCTGGAGCGCGAGACGCGAATTGTAGGGCGAGTCGCCGTGCTTCGGCTCAAGCACCACGACGATGGTGCCGACCTTGACGCGGTTGTAGAGGTCGATGGCATCCTCGTTGGTCAGGCGGATGCAGCCCGAGGAGATCGAGGCGCCGATATATTCCGGCTGGTTGGTGCCGTGAATACGGAACAGCGTGTCCTTGCCGCCCGAATAGAGATACATCGCACGTGAGCCCATCGGGTTGTCAGGGCCGGGAGCGACGTAGGTCGGCACGCCCAGACGCGAAATCTCGCCGGGAGTCGGGTGCCAGGCCGGCCATTCGGTCATGCTTCCGACCTTGGCGATGCCGGACCAAGCCATGGCCTCTTCGCCGACGGTGATGCCGTAGCGGATCGCCTTGCCGCCATCCATCACGTAGTAGAGGTAGTGATTGTCGGAATCGACCACGATGGTGCCCGGCGACTCCTTGCGGTGATAGTCGACGATGGCGCGACGGAACGGCTCTGCCACGGGAGTATTTTCATACCGAATCTTGGCAAGCAGTTCCTTGTCCTTCGGCTTGAAATTCTGGGTGTTGGTGGCTTCGTAATGCGTGGCCTGCATGCAGCCCGACAGCATGAAGCCGGCGGCCAAAACTCCCAACATAACTTTCAGCGACGACATGGTTTGGTTCCAATTCAAAACAATACCGCGCAGGTCCTCAAGCGTAGCACCCAAGGGCCTTCGACTCCGTTGATTTCATTATCGTTGAAATCTGCCACAATTCCAGCTTTTAGGACCTTATCCCGCGCTGCGAGACCCAGCCTGTGGCTTTTTTGCCGCAAGTTTTGCGTCGTTGGGCTGGGTTCTTGGCGCGAAAAGCACAGCTGTCGATTTCATGCCGCAGTTGGGACGCACGGCCGCCACAAATGCGAACAGTCCGTTAATGTGGTTGTCATCATGAACTTGTCAGAATCGCGCTAAGGGCTGTCATTCTGTCGCAGGCCCCTGCTGGAGTTGTTCATGTTTTCTGTGTTCGTGCCTTCCGACTCCTCGCTGAAGAAGGCCGTTGTCGACGATCTCGCGGCGGTGCCGGAGCACGCAGTGTGGGTTGACCTGGTCAATCCGACCGCGGCCGAGGACAAGGCCGTGGAACGGCTGCTGGGAATCGCGATCCCGACTCGGGAGGACATGCAGGAGATCGAAATCTCCAGCCGTCTCTATATCGAGAACGGCGCGCGCTACATGACCGCGACCCTGATGTGCCACTCCGATACCGACATGCCCCGGACCACGGCGGTGACCTTCATCCTCGGCGACCACCGCCTGGTGACGGTGCGCTACGATCAGCCCAAGCCGTTCGCCCTGGTCGAGGCCAAGCTGGCCCGTTCCTGCACCCCCGCGATCACCGGCGAGATGGTGCTGATGGAGCTTTTGGACGCCGTGATCGACCGCTGCGCCGACATTCTGGAACGCTGCGGCATGGAGATCGACCAGGTCAGCCACGACATCTTCGAGCCCGAGAGCGAGCGCCATGGCCACGCCAAGCAATATTCGCAGATCCTGATCTCGATCGGCCGGAAGGGCGATTTGACCTCCAAGGTCCGCGAAAGCCTGGTGTCGATCGGCCGCGTCGTCACGTTCCTCTCGGCGGTGGTCGAGGGCGTGAAATGGTCCAAGGACATGCGCGAGCAGCTCAAGACCATGCAGCGTGACGTTGCCTCGCTGACGGACCACGCCTCTTATCTGTCCAGCAAGATCACCTTCGTCCTCGACGCCATGCTCGGCGTCGTCAATCTCGAGCAGAACAACATCATCAAGCTGTTTTCGGTCATGGCCGTTGTCCTGATGCCGCCGACGCTGATCGCCTCGATCTACGGCATGAATTTCAAGGTGATGCCGGAACTCGAATGGACGCACGGCTATCCGTTTGCGCTAGTGCTGATGGTGATCGCCGCCGTGGTCCCGTATTGGATCTTCAAGTGGAAGAAGTGGCTGTGAGCCGGCCCCGCGCCTTCGAGATAGTGACCGAGACCTTACGCCGGTCGCAAAGACAGGGCTGATGGTGTCGCAGAATAGATCGCCATTGCGGCTGCGCTGTGATGCGTGTGCCGTGCCCCAATTCCTCCGGTAAAATTTGAGCGGTGCGCTGAACGTTTGCGCGAAACTTGTCTGCGATAAGTTGTGCGTTAGCCGCGAGGAACAACCATGGTTGAGAAACACATAACGACGCCCCGCAACGTCATCGATCTGACCAGCTATCGTCAGATCGCGACGAGCGGCAAGGCGCCGTCGTTGTCGGCGCGCATGTGCCGGCACTGTGGTGCTCCGCTGCTCGACGGCGAGAACGACGACGACTGTTCGACTGCATTCGACGCTGCCGCTCCAAATGCTGCGACGTCGAGACTGCGCGACCGATCGCGTCGGATTCGCCTGGATTGAGGCGCGGAAGGAAGGGCGGGCGATCCAGTCTTGCGGCGGCGTTGTCTGGATCGCCTTGCTTCCCCGGTATTCTTTCAAACACAGTCGCTGCTTGGGCGACGGTTCGCGCGGACCCGCCGGCTGTATCCGGTTGAGAGTGCCTGACAGGCAAAACACCTCGGCACGGATTTGGAGAACCCATACTGCTGCCTCACACGCCGCCCTCGTAGCCCGGAGGCAGCGTCCGGGCGACGCGAACATCGGATCAGACGTGCTGGCCGCCGTTGATGTGGATCTCGGCGCCGTTGACGTAGGACGACGTATCCGTGCACAGCACGTAGATGATCTTGGCGACTTCGTCGGGCGTGCCGAGCCGATGCATCGGAATCTGCTGCTCGACGATCTTCTCGGTGCCCGGCGACAGGATCGAGGTGTCGATCTCGCCCGGTGCGATCGCGTTGACGCGGACGCCGACGCGGCCGAAATCGGAGGCCATCTCGCGCGTCAGTGCGGCGAGCGCCGCTTTCGATGTGGCGTAGGCCGCACCGGCAAAGGGATGCACGCGCGAGCCCGCGATTGAGGTGACGTTCACGACCGAGCCCTTGGCGGCCTTCAATTCCTCGATCAGGCCGCGCGCCATCATGATCGGCGCGAAGAAGTTGACGTGGAAGACGTGCGTCCAGGTGTCGAGATCCGTGTCGACCGAGCCGAGCCGGGCGCCGCCCGGTCCCTTCGGAGAGATCGCGGCATTGTTGACCAGCGCATGCAGCGTGCCGCCTTCGAGCCGATTGCGGATCTCGGTGATCGCGCGCGCGGTGTCCTCGGGATTGCCGAGATCGACCTGGATGTGATCCTCCGGGCCTGCGTCCCACGGGCAATCCTCGGGAAAGGGATGCCGCGAGCAGGTGATGACGCGCCAGCCCGCCGACGAGAAGCGGATCACGGTGGCGTGGCCGATGCCGCGGCTCGCTCCGGTGAGGAGCAGCGTGCGGCGCGGCGCATTGGAGGAATGCGGCATGGACATCTTTCAGGTCGGCCTAACGATCGAGACAAGGCTCAAGGATACATCCGCGTCTTGGACCATGGCTGGCCCGCCGCGTCACGACGAAATTCGATGCGATCGTGCAGGCGGAAGGGGCGGTCGTGCCAGAACTCGATTCGCGCAGGCGTGATGCGCCAGCCGCTCCAGCCGGGCGGCCGCGGCACCTCGCCGATGACGTGCCTGGCCGCGACCTTGGCGATCGCCTGCTCGAAGGCAAAGCGGCTCTCGAGCGGCTGCGACTGCTTGCTCGCCCAGGCGCCGATCTGTGCCTGCTTCGGTCGCGTCGCGAAATACGCATCGGCTTCAGCGTCGGTCACGGGTGTCACGTGGCCACGGATACGGACCTGACGGCGCAACGACTTCCAGTGAAAAAGTAACGCGGCCTTAGGATTTGCGGCGAGTTCGCGGCCTTTCTGGCTGGCGATATGGCTGTAAAACACAAACCCCTCGGTATCGAAGCCTTTCATCAGCACCATGCGCACGTCGGGCAAGCCGTCCGGATCGACGGTTGCGAGCGCCATGGCGTTCGGATCGTTCGGCTCGCTCTTGATCGCCTCGTTCAACCAGGCCTCGAACAGCGCGAACGGCTCGTCGGCGGCGGTAAAATCACCGGATGTTAAGGGTGTCTGGTGTTTCATCGAGGTCGTATCGGTCATGTCTGGAGTCCGAATTGCGTCCCGCGGCCCAAAGCGCGCTGTTGTCTGCTCTCGCCCTATATAGGGCATGGGAACGCGTTGGCCTATCGGCGATGCGGATGTCGGGCCTCGTGGTGACGATGATTCTGATCGGGCTAGGCGCCGGCGGTTGCAGCGTGTCCCGCACTGACGCCGGCGCGTACGCCAAGGCCGACGACAATGACCTCACCGGCTCGATCGCGCGGCCGGCGAAGGATGCCTCGCCGACCGAGACCGATCTCGCCTTCGCCCGCAACGCCGCCTCCGACGTGCTGAGCATGGGCGACAAGGACGCCAGCCAGCACTGGGAGAATCCGGAAACCGGCGCGCGCGGCTCGGTGACGCCGATCGCGCAATCCTACGCCGCCGAGGATGGCCGCAAGTGCCGCGACTTCCTGGCCAGCTACGTCAACGGTACCACCGAAAGCTGGCTTCAGGGCGCCGGCTGCCAAAGCAGCCGTGGCCGTTGGGAGATTCATACGCTAAAGCCGTGGCGTCGCTAGGATTCGGCGGGTCTGACTAGTTGCAAAAATGCCACTCGCCCCCACATGAGGCTCAGGTGGGGCGGGGAGCCCTTTGAACATTTCGATTTCTCAAGAGGAGACGTGACGGATGCGCGACCCCTATGAGGTCTTGGGGGTGCCGCGGAGCGCTACCGCTGCCGCGATCAAGAGCGCCTATCGCAAGCTGGCCAAGAAACATCACCCCGACAGCAACAAGGGTGATCCCAAGGCCGCCGAGCGCTTCTCCGAGATCAATTCGGCCAACGAGATCATCGGCGACGAGGACAAGCGCAAGCAGTTCGACCGCGGCGAGATCGACGCCGAAGGCAAGCCGCGCTTCCAGGGCTTCCCTGGCGGTGGCGGCCCGCGCGGCCGCGCCGGCCCCGGCGGTTTCGAGAGCTATACGTTCCGGAGCGGCGGCGCGGGCGGACCGGGTGGAGGTGCGTTCGAGGACATCCTCAACAGCATGTTCGGTGGCGGCATGCGCGGCGCGCGGCCCGGTGCGGGCGGCGGTGCCCAGTTCGAATTCGACACCGGCGGGATCGGGCTGGATCTCGACGTCAACGTCGCCATGTCCGTCTCGCTGGAAGAGTCCGTCAAAGGTGGCGAGAAGCGCGTCCGGCTGCCGAATGGTAAGGAGCTCAACGTCAAGATTCCGGCCGGCGTCGTCGAAGGTCAGCAGATCCGGCTGCGGGGGCAGGGCGAGACGGCCCAAGGTCACCCGCCCGGCGATCTCCTGATCACCATCAACATCGCGCCGCATCCGTTCTTCAAGATCGAGGGCGCCGACCTCAGGATCGACCTGCCGGTCACGCTTTATGAAGCGGTTCTAGGCGGCAAGGTTCGCGTGCCCACGCTCGGCAATGCCGTGGAACTTTCGGTCCCGAAAAACACCTCAAGTGGCCGCACCTTCCGCCTCAAAGGCAAGGGCCTGCCGAAATCGGGCGGAACCGGGGATCTCTTCGTCACCATCAGGATTATGCTACCGGACGGGAACGACGCCGAGCTTGAAGCATTGATGGAGAAGTGGCGGGACCAGCACCCCTACAATCCACGTAGCGGGCTCGGTTAGGGCGAGATCGGAATTGAAGGGGTTCTCCTAAAGGCCTAGCGCATCTCCCAACGGATGATGCCCATCATATGCCTGAGGCGTGGTAGCGCTTCATGCGCCTGACGTATCGACTGTCCGGCGGGAAAGCCGATAAAAAGGTGCGGCCTCGAGAGGGGGACCAGCGCGGTACCAAAAACCCCAATCGAGGCCGCCCGCGTCGATCGGCGGATCGAACGCTACTCATAATCGCGTGAACACCCGGTGCGATAATGAGACGCGCCGATGTCCTGAATCCAAATTTTCGATGACGGAATCGAGGCACCGCGGCTTGCGCGGTTGCTTAGCCGCCGTGTTTCTCGGCTTGGTCGTAGACCGCCTGCGCCACCCTGGTCAGGCGATCGCGGTCGGCGCCGCCGCCGCTGACGACATAGCCGACGCCGCGCTCGGCCCAGAACAGCGCCCCGTCCTTGTCCGTCCTGGCGTAGCGCATCTGCGTCTCGCCGGTCTCGGTCTTGGCGGTATAGATCGTGTAACGCTCGCCCGAGGCGCCCTCATACATCAGGAATGAAGCGGGTCCGCTCGGCCCCGGCAGCAGCCGGCCGCCGACCAGCTTCAGCCCGCTCGCCTCCAGGTTCGGCGCGAACACCGTCCAGCCGCAGCGCCGGGTCAGCCAGGCCTGGAGATGATCGCGCTCGTTGCCCGGAACCTCGACGGGGTGGCGGACCTCGACGACATAGAGGCGGTGGGCGTCGAGTGCGTCCTCCGTAAAGCTCTGGAAGGTCGAGGGCGCGTTGGCGGCGCCATGCGCGACCCAACCGGCCGTGCCGCCGGCGACGAAGGCGACCAGCGTGGCCGCAACCGCCTCGTAGAGCCATTGCCGCGGGCGACGCTCCAGCCGTTCGAGCTCGAGCCTGTCAGGCACCGGCTCCTGCGCGACGCTGTCGTAGCGGGCATGCAGCATCTCGGCCATGGTGCGCCAGGACTGTACCCGCTCGGCATCCTCGGGGTGCGCGGCAAGCCAGGCCTCGACATCGGGGCGGCGCTCGGGCGGCAGCTCGCCATCGACAAAGGCGTGCAACTCGTCTTCGGTGATTGGAATATTGCGGTCGTTCATATCGGTCGTCTCTGGCTCTGCGGCCCAAAATATCTCACTCGGTTCAACAGCGCTGCTGCTCGCTCCATGCAGGGGACGCGGCACACGCGATGCATCGATCCTGCCATCATTTCACCCGCCTGAGCGCCGGGCGCCCACCCTCCAGCGACGCCTTAACGTGTGCGCGGGCGCGCGCCAGGCGGGACATCACGGTGCCGATCGGCACGCCCTGGATGTCGGCGACCTCGCGGTAGCTCATGCCCTCCAGCATCACCAGCAGCAGCACCGAGCGTTGCTCCTCGACCAGCGTCGAGAGCGCCTTCTCGATGTCGCGCCCCTCGGCCTCCGTCCCGCTGGCATCGGGGTTGTTCTCGGTCAGCTGCATGAATTGCGGCCGCCTTGCCAGCGAGCGCCGCCGGTTCTTGTTGAGGTTGGTCAGGATCGTATAGAGCCAGCTCCTGACGTCGCCTCCGAGAAACAATCGCTCCGAGCGCAACGCGCGCACCAGCGTGTCCTGCACCAGATCGTCGGCCGCATCCGCATCGCGCGTCAGCGCGCGGGCGTAGCGGCGCAACGCCGGGATCATGGCTTCTACACTCTGGCGAAACGCACTCATGCCGTGTTTGATGTCCTGCCGTTCGGCGCAAGCGCCTCATCAATCATAACACCCGAACGGAACGGCTATTCCGGCCCCGGAAACAGCGTTAACGCCGCGTATTAGGACTGTACCGCCGGGGAGGGCTGGTGTACCTCCAGACCTTAGATCCAGATCGACGGGACGTGAAGAAATGGCGCAGAATTCAGGTCTGATGCAAGGCAAGCGCGGGGTGATCCTTGGCGTTGCCAACAACCGCTCGATCGCCTGGGGCATCGCCAAGGCATGCCAGGCGGCCGGCGCCGAGATCGCACTCACGTATCAGGGCGATGCGCTGAAGAAGCGGGTCGAGCCCCTCGCTGCCGAGCTCGGCGCGCTCATGCTCGGCCATTGCGATGTCACCGATGCCGCGACCATCGATGCGGTGTTCGATGTGCTGAAGCAGAAGTGGGGCAAGATCGATTTCGTCGTGCACGCGATCGCGTTCGCCGACAAGGATGAGCTCGAGGGCCGCTACGTCGACACCACCGCGGACAATTTCTCCAAGTCGATGCTGATCTCCTGCTACTCGCTCACTGCGATCGCGCAGCGTGCCGAGAAGCTGATGACCGACGGCGGCTCGATCGTGACGCTGAGCTATTACGGCTCCGAGAAGTGGATGCCGAACTACAACGTCATGGGTGTCGCCAAGGCGGCGCTGGAGGCGAGCGTGCGCTATCTGGCCGCCGATCTCGGCGAGAAGGCGATCCGCGTCAACGCGATCTCGGCGGGGCCGATCAAGACGCTGGCCTTCGCCGGCATCGCCGATTCACGGCTCCTGCTCAAATACAACGAGCTCAACGCGCCGCTGCGGCGCAACGTGACGATCGAGGAAGTCGGCGACAGCGCACTGTATTTCCTGTCCGACCTGGCGCGCGGCGTCACCGGCGAAGTGCATCACGTCGATGCCGGCTACCACGTGCTCGGCATGAAGCGCCCCGACGCGCCGGATGTCTCGCTCGGCAGGGACTGATCACCACCCGCAATGTCCGTGCCCACGATCTATTATCTTCGCCACGGCGAGACCGAGTGGAATGCACTCGGACGGCTTCAGGGCACCAAGGACATTCCGCTGAATGCACGCGGCCGCGGTCAGGCCGAGCAGGCCGGCCTCGTTCTGGCCGAGCTTCTCAAGCGCGACGGCCGCGACAAGGCGGCGCTGCCCTATGTATCGAGCCCGCTCGGCCGTGCGCGCCAGACCATGGAACTGGCGCGCGGCAAGCTCGAATTGCCCGTGACGGATTACGCACTGGACGATCGTCTGCGCGAGATCGGCTATGGCGCCTGGGAAGGGCTCACGTTGGCCGAGAGCCAGGCGAAAGATCCGGAGATCTATGCCAGGCGCCTCGCCGACAAATGGACCGTGGGACCCGCGGGCGGCGAGACCTATGCCGACGTCCAGGTTCGCGTGCGTGCCTGGTACGATGAGCTCAAGAGCGACACGGTCGCGGTCGCCCATGGCGGCACCTGCCGGGCCCTGATGGTTTCACTCGGCCTTGAGACGCCGGTGAGCGCTGCCGAGCTCTATATCGAGCAGGGCGCCGTCTACGTGTTCCGCGACGGCCGGCTGGACAAGTATAGTTAAAGGCGGCGCTACACCCTCCGCCGTCATGGCCGGGACAAGCCCGGCCATGACGGACTTGGCAGGCATTTGACCACCCACTCAGATCGCGTTACGTCACGTTGAGTTGCAACAAAAACGTTGCCATCCAACGTAGGCGGCGATCCGGTATGTCCTTCAACACCTTCGGCCACATGTTCCGCGTCACCACCTTCGGCGAAAGCCATGGCGTGGCGATCGGCTGCGTGGTCGACGGCTGCCCGCCGATGATCCCGCTCACCGAGGCTGACATCCAGCGGGACCTCGATCGCCGCAAGCCGGGCCAGTCGCGCTTCACCACCCAGCGTCAGGAGCCGGACCAGGTCAAGATCCTGTCCGGCGTGATGGCGCACCCGGAGACCGGCGTGCAGGTGACGACGGGCACGCCGATCGGCCTTCTGATCGAGAACACCGACCAGCGCTCGAAGGACTATTCGGAGATTAAGGATAAGTTTCGCCCCGGTCATGCGGACTTCACCTACGAAGCCAAGTATGGCCTGCGCGACTATCGCGGCGGTGGCCGTTCCTCGGCGCGCGAGACCGCGATGCGCGTCGCCGCCGGTGCGATCGCGCGCAAGGTGCTGCCGGATGTGAGGGTGCGCGGCGCGCTGGTGCAGATCGGGCCGTACAAGATCGACCGCGAAAAGTGGGACTGGGACGAGATTGCCAAAAATCCGTTCTTCTGTCCTGACAAGGACAAGGCCGCGTTCTTCGAGACCTATCTCGACGGCATCCGCAAGAGCGGCTCGTCGATCGGTGCGGTGCTCGAGATCGTTGCCGAGGGCGTGCCGGCAGGTCTTGGTGCCCCGATCTACGCCAAGCTCGATTCCGATCTCGCCGGCGCGATGATGACCATCAACGCCGTAAAGGGCGTCGAGATCGGCGCCGGCTTTGGCGCAGCCGAGCTCACGGGTGAAGAAAATGCCGACGAGATGCGCACCGGCAATGACGGCACGCGCTTCCTGTCCAACCATGCCGGCGGCATTCTGGGCGGCATCTCCACGGGACAGCCGATCGTGGTGCGTTTCGCGGTGAAGCCGACCTCATCGATCCTTCAGCCGCGCCTGACCGTCGATCGCAAGGGCACCAATACCGAGATATTCACCAAGGGCCGCCACGACCCCTGCGTCGGCATCCGCGCCGTCCCGGTCGGCGAAGCCATGATGGCCTGTGTGCTGGCCGATCACTTCCTGCGCGACCGCGGGCAGGTGGGGCGCTAGACGCGGCAATCTCTTCACCTCTCCCCGTCGGGAGAGGTGGAGCACTGCCGACGACGCGGCATATTGCGGTACTAGCCCAGCGCGCAGCTTGACGTTGCGACAGCTTCGTCCGCAAATGCGGCCATGGACAGATCCGGGCTCCAGCGTGTCTTGAACTGGCTGATCGAGGGGGCGAAGACCTCGGGGACTTCGGCCGACATGATCGCCGCCGTCTGCGAGCAGCTGGTCGATGCCGGCCTGCCGCTGGCGCGGTTCGGTATCTTCATCCGCACGCTGCATCCGGAAATTTTCGGCCGCAACTTCATCTGGCGCGAAGGCCAGAAGGTCGAAATGGGCACCGTCGATTTCGAGATTCTGCAGACTCCGGAGTTCGCCAAGAGCCCGCTTCGCATCGCGGAGGAGACGCCGGTGGTGATGGCGTGACGTGGCGGCAAGCGCGATTGCCTGCCACCGCGTGATGCATTTCAATACACGACCTTCATCGCCAACGTTGCGATCACGATCATGATGGCGCCGCCGACGCGGGTTGCAATCTGGGCGAAGGCCATCAGACCCATGCGGTCCGCAGCGCCGAGAATGTCGCCGGTGCCGCCCAGTCCCGAATGGCAGGCGGTGACGATCGCGGCCTCGACCGGATACATGTTCAGCCACTTTCCGACGAAGAAGCCGGAGGTGACCATTGCCAGCACCGTCGTCGTGCAGATCGCGATGTAGCCGGGATTGAAGGATGCCACGAGCTGTTGCCACGACACCAGCAACGCTCCCATCGCCACCAGGATCGCGAAGGTGAGATTGGTCGACATGAATTTGTTGATCTGGTAGGCGCCGAGCTCCATCTCAGCCGGCAGCAATTTTGTCAGCTTGAGCGCGACGGCCGCGATGATCATCAGGATCGGGCCGGGAATGCCGGTATAGGGCGCGAGCACCATGCCGAGCACGAACAGCACGCAGGACAGCACGATGCCCGCGCCCAGGAGGCCGAGATCGATCGGATGGTCCGAACGCGCGGGACCGAGAATGTCGTCGTCGCCTGTCTTGACCAGCATGCCCCGGCCGTTGAGATCGCGCCGCTTCTCCGCGAGGCGCGCGAGCAAGCCCGCCGCGACGATGGCGACGACGTTGCCGAGCAGCGCCGCCGGGACCATCTGCGCCACCAGCTCTCCTTGCGGCCGGTGCAGCATCTCCGCATAGGCGATCGACAGTGGCAGCACGCCTTCGGCGAGACCGCCGCCGATGATCGGGATGATTACGAAGAAGAACGTCTCCTTCGGGCTGTGGCCGAACAGCAGTCCGACCGTGACGCCGATCGCGATGGCGCTGAGCGTGCCGACCAGCAGCGGCACGAACATGCGGAGGAATCCCTGCACCAGCACGCGATGCGGCATGCCGAGAATCGAGCCGGCGACGAGGCAGGCAATGAAGAAGTACTGGAAGTTAGCGGTGCGGAACGTCGTCGCCATTGCCTTGAGCGCCGTCTCCGGCATCAGGCCGTAGGCGACCAGCGCCGCCGGCACGAACAGGCACATGATGGCCGTGCCGCCGATCCGCTTCAGAAGCGGGATGGTCTGGCCGAGCTTGCCCAAGAGGAAGCCGAGCAGCATCAGCACCGAGAGCCCGCCGATCACGTCATTCGGCAGCTTTCCCGAGTAGACCGCGGCGGCGCAGACCAGGGCTGCGGGAACATAGACGGTGATCGGCAGCGGGCCGATTTTCAGCGCGGCGAGCGCGGATGGTTCCGCCGCGTCCTCGACCTTGATGGCGGTGTCGGTCAAGATTGCCTCCCTTGTGTCGTTTCGTTTTCTTGATTGCGTGCGCGGACTCAGAACCAGGGATTGTCCGCCCGGTGCCGCACCTCGAAGGTGCGGATGTCATCGGCAAAGGCGAGCGTCGAGCTGATCGCATCGCGTCCCGTGAGAAAGGCCTCCTTCCGGGCTGGTTCGATCGCGAAGGGGATATTGCCGCCACCATCGACGCGGATGATCTGCTGCTCGAGATCGACCGTGAGCCTGTTGCTCCCGGGATCCGCGACGATCTCGGCGAGCGTGCCGACCGTGGCTGCATCGAGGCTGATCGTCAGCAAGCCGTTATTGGCGCAATTGTCGTTGAAGATCCCGGCGAAGCTGGTGCCGATCAGGGCGCGAATGCCGAGCTGTTGAAGGCCCCACACGGCATGCTCGCGGCTCGATCCGCAGCCGAAATTTGGGCCGACCACGAGGAAGCAAGTGTCGCGATAGCCATCCCGGTTCAGCACGAAGCCGGGATTGGGCTTGTCCTCGATGAAGCGGAGCAGGTGGAAGGCGCCTTCGCCGAGGCCGCTGCGATCGACGCCCTTCAGGAACATCTTTGGCATGATCACGTCGGTGTCGATATTCGGCGTCGTCATCGGCGCGGCGGCTCCCGAGACGCAACGGAAAGGCGTCATGGCAAATCTCCCCCGATCAGGCTGCGCACGTCGGTGATGCGGCCCGTAACCGCGGCGGCCGCGACCATCGCGGGGCTCATCAGATGCGTCCGGGCGCCGGGTCCCTGGCGACCTTCGAAATTGCGATTGGTCGAGGAGGCCGAGCGCTGTCCCGGTGCAAGGATGTCGTCGTTCATGGCAAGGCACATCGAGCAGCCGGACTGTCGCCACTCCACACCTGCATCGATCAGGATTTGCGCGATCCCTTCCGCCTCGGCCTGAGCGCGGACCTGCGTCGAGCCGGGGACGACGATGGCGCGAACGCCCGATGCGACATGACGCCCCCTGAAGATCTTCGCCGCATCGCGCAGATCCTCGATGCGTGAATTGGTGCAGGAGCCGATGAAAGCGAAGTCGATCGGTACCGACTGGATCGGTGTTCCCGGCCTCAGGCCCATATAGGCGAGCGCGCGCGCGGCTGCTGCCTTGCGCTGTCCTGCGACGTGGCTGTCGGGATCCGGGACGCGGTCGGTCACGGCGATCGCCTGGTCCGGGCTCGTGCCCCACGTCACCAGCGGTGCGACCTCGCCGGCCTCGAGCGTTATCTCCCGGTCGAAGCGGGCGTCGGAATCGGAGCGAAGCTGCAGCCAGGCATTGGCGGCGCGCTCCCACATTTCGCCTTTCGGTGCGCGCGGTCTTCCCTCGAGATACGCGAGCACCTTCTGGTCGGGCGCGATGACGACGCCCCGCGCGCCGGCCTCGACGATCATGATCAACATCACGATGCGTCCCTCGACGCTCATCGCGGTCACGGCAGGACCGGCGAACTCAACGGCATAGCCGGCGGCGCCATCGGCACCGATGCGCCGGATGATCTCCATGACGAGGTCCTTTGGCGTGACCCCGAGCGGCGGACGTCCGATCACATTGATGAGCATCGTCTTGAGGCGGCGGTAACGCACCGTCGAGGTCGCCAGATAATGCTCGATGTCGGAGGTACCGATGCCGTAGCCGAGCGCGCCGAAGGCGCCATAGGCGGTGGTGTGGCTGTCGCCGGCGGCTATCACCATGCCTGGCATCACTAGGCCCTGTTCGGGCGCGACGACATGCTCGATGCCCTGGCGCGGATCGAGGATGTCGAAATATTCGATGCCGAAATCGCGCGCATTGTCGGCGAAATAATCCACCTGCCGCGCGGCATCCGCGTCCGGCATCTGCCGCGTGCGGCGGGCGGCGGTCGGGTTGACGTGGTCGACCACCATCAACGCGGCGGAAGGGTTCCAGACTTTCCGTCCCGCTGCGCGCAGACCGGAAAAGGCCTGCGGGCTGGTATATTCGTTGAGGACGGTGCGATCGACATAGAGCAGCACGAGGCCGTCATCGTCGAGGCGGCGAACCACATGCGCATCGATCAGCTTGTCGTAAAGCGTGCGCCCGGACATTCGGCCTCCCAGCGAGAAATTGACTTCTTCGAGGGTGCAGGCCGGGTCAGTGGAAATCCAATGTCACCTCATGATATGATTATGCAGAATTTGCATAAGCGGGGCGATTCATGGAGATCAACTGGCTGCACGATTTCATTGCGGTGGCGTCGACCCGCAGCTTTTCGCGCGCGGCCGAGCAGCGGAATTCATCGCAGCCCGCTCTGAGCCGCAGGATCAAGGCGCTGGAAGTGTGGGCCGGTGCCCCCCTGTTCGAGCGCACGACGCACGCGGTGAGCCTCACGGCTGCGGGCGATGCGTTCCGCCTGACCGCCGAGGACATCATCCGCCGCTTGTCCGCCGGCCGCCTCGAGGCGCAGGAGCTGGCGCGCGGCGCCTCGGATGTGCTGAAATTCGCCTCGACCAACGCGCTGTCGCTGACGTTCTTTCCGGATTGGTTGCGGCAGGTGGAGGCGACGCTGGCGTTCGTGCCGAACGTCCAGCTGGTCGCCAACCATATGGAGGCCTGCGAGCGCATGCTGCTCGCCGGCGAGGTACATTTCCTGCTTTGCCACCATCACCCGGCCGTGGTCAGCGCATTGACGACGGCTCAGTTCCGATCCGTCCATGTGGGCGATGATTTCTTGATTCCGGCATCCGTGCCGGCGTCGCGATCAGGCAAGGCCCCGCGCTTCAGGCTGCCGGGAACGGAGGCCGCACCGGTGCAGGTCCTGAGCTACCGTCAGGAATCGGGAATGGGAAAAATTCTCGACGCGGTGCGCTCGGCCTCGCCGCTCGGGGCGCATCTGAAACCGACGTTCACGTCGCATCTGGCAAAACTGCTCGTCACCATGGTTCAGGCCGGCCGCGGCATGGCCTGGCTTCCGCAAAGCCTGATCGCTGACCAGCTCGCGTCGGGCGAGCTCGTGAAGGCCGGCGGACAGGAGTGGGAGATTCCGATCGAGATCCACGTGTTCCGTCCGAGATCGCGGCTGACACCGGCGGCGGAAGCGTTCTGGACCCATGTTCAGGAGCGCCCGTCCGCGAGTACCTCGCGCAAGACGGCTCGGGCGCGCCGCAGCTGACGGCCTATTCCTCCGGCTCGGTTGTGAACAGCAGCGGATAGCCCTTGGCACGGCCGGCATCGGTGGCGCGGGTGGCCTTGGTCTCCGCGACATCCTTGGTGAACACCGCGACCACGCAAGCGCCGAGCTTGTGCGCCGTGATCATCACCTTGTAGGCCTGATCCTCGGTCATGCGGAATTCGGCCTTCAGGATCATCGTGACGAACTCACGCGGCGTGTAGTCGTCGTTGATCAGGATGACCTTGTGCAGCTTCGGCCGCTCGACCTTGGTCTTCGTCCTGGTTTTCGGCGTCGTGACGGTGTCGTTCATTCCGCCTCCTGGACACGGCGGGCTCGGGTTCCAGCCGCAGCGATCAGCTCGCGGCCTTGGCACCATATTGCAGGACCTGCACCTTCTCCAAGGTGATCAGACCGCTCGACATCATGCCATCCAGGATGGGCAGGAATGCGTTGATGTTGTCTTCGCTGTCGACGATCTCGATGAGCAGCGGCAGGTCTTCCGAGAGCCGCAGGATCTTCGAGGTGTGCAGCCGGCTCGACTTGCCGAACCCCATCGGGCCGCGCAGCACGGTGGCGCCGGCGAGATGTCGCTCGCGCGCTGCCATCACGATGGCTTCATAGAGCGGCTTGCCGTCGCAATGGTCGCTCTCGCCGATGAAGATCCGGAGCGAAACAGCCTGATTGGGGATTTGCATGGTCAACTCCTGGTCAAGCGGTTGTAGTGGCTCGCGATCATATGCCCTGCCCATACCGACGCCAGCCAGCAGACGACGGACGCGGCGATATAGGCGAGCGCAGTGAATTTCATGCCGCCGTGAAACAGGCGGAAGGTCTCGAGGCTGAAGGTCGAGAAAGTGGTGTAACCGCCGCAGAAGCCGGTCATGACGAATTGCCGGTGCTCCGGTCGCGCCAGCATGCGGCCATCGGGGCCGGTCAACGTGGCGTAGAAGCCGATGATGAGTGAGCCTGTCGCGTTGATGAACAGGGTCGCGAAGGGAAAGCCGGGACCGGTATCGAGCGCAAGCCCCACCAGATAACGCGTCAGCCCGCCGACGATGCTGCCGGCGGAAACCCAGGCATAGAGCATCGCCGTGCGCCAGCGGTCCGCGGAGGAGAGCTTCATCTGACGCTAGCCTCCCAGATTGTCCGCAAGCAGAAAGCCGCAGCTGACGGCAGCGAGGCACAAGGCGACCGAGGCCACGACATTGCCGATGGCCTGCATCGGCTCGCCGTTGCGCGCCAGAGTCAGCGTTTGCAGGCTGAACGAGGACACCGTGGTGTAGCAGCCGAGAAAGCCTGTTACCGCGAACAGCCACGGATTGGGCGAGGCGAACGCCGAGCCGGGATGGGTCGCCAGCGCGCCGAGGATGCCGATCAGGAAGGCGCCGCTGACGTTGATGGTCATGGTGCCCCAGGGAAAGGTCTCGCCCAGCCGCCGCGCGATCGCGCCGGAGACGAGATAGCGGGTGCAGCCGCCCAGCGCGCCGCCGACCATGATTGCGATGACTCCGCTCAACACGATGAACAGCTCCCCGTCACCCCTTGTCCTCCACCGTCAGACCGTTGCCAATTGCGAGCAGTCCCACGAGCGCAGCCAGCGTGAAGCCGAGTCCGGCAAGGAACGTACCGACCGGACCATAGGCGTCCCACAGCGCACCGGCGATGACGCTCGCGGCCAGCATCGCAAGGCCCGTGAACAGATTGAAATAGCCGAACGCGGTGCCGCGCAGCGCTGGGGGTGCCGTATCGGCGACGAGGGCCGCGAGCAAGCCTTGGGTCAGTCCCATATGCAGCCCCCACAGCACGACGCCGAGCGCGAGGCCGGTCAGATCAGGCAGCAGCGCGAGTGCGAGGTCGGCGCAGGCCAGAACGACGAGGCCGAGCGCGAGCAGGGCGGTCCGGTTGATCCGATCCGACAGCGCGCCGGCCGGATAGGCCGAAAGCGCGTAGACGATGTTCATCAGCACCAGCACCGCCGGAACCCACATTGCATTGAGCCCGATGTTCTGGGCGCGCAGGATCAGAAAGGCTTCGCTGAATCGGGCGAGCGTGAAGACGACGCCGACCGCGACGATGCGCCAATAGATCGGTCCGAGCTGCCGCATTGCGGCCGCGTTGAGCGGGTTCTTCGCAGGCTCGCGGCTCGCATCCGGTTCCGGCTCCTCGACTGCGAACGCAATCAGTCCAAAGGACAAGAACGCCGGCACGACCGCCACCCAGAACACGGCGGCAAAATGATCCGATGTCCACCACATCAACCCGATCGCGGAAAGTGGCCCGACAAAGGCGCCGACGGTGTCGAGCGATTGCCGCAGGCCGAAGCTCGCGCCGCGCAGGCCGGCGGGCGCGATGTCGGCGATCAGCGCGTCGCGGGGAGCGCCGCGAATGCCCTTGCCGACGCGATCGATGAAGCGGGCCGCGACCAGCCAGCCGACGCTCGGCGCGAGCGGAAACAACGGCTTGGTCACCGCGGCCAGCCCATAGCCGAGCGCGGCAAGCAGCTTCCGGCGGCCGAGCCAATCCGACAGGGCTCCCGAGAAGATTTTCGTGATCGCGGCGGTCGCCTCCGCGATGCCCTCGATGAAGCCGACCGTGAGCGTGGAGGCGCCGAGCACGGTGACGAGATAGACTGGCAGCAGCGCGTGGATCATCTCGGAGGAGACGTCCATCAGCATCGAGACGAAGCCGAGCACCCAGATTCCCCTGGGTAGCTTGGTCCGCGCATGAGGTGTCGTCGTCGTCACGTCCTGCCCTTATGTCTCGGTCAACAAAAAACCCGCCATCGGCGGGCTTCTCCATGCTCCCACCAAAGGCAAGGGCACATTGCCTCACCTCGAGCAGGAGTCATCAGCCCATTACGGTTGTTCGACCGCCGGGCGGTTGTCGGGGGACTCCATCCCCATCTGTGTCGTCAGCCTAGCATGGAAATCACAGGGAACAAGTGGGGGCAGCACGCGGTCCCTTGGCGCGAAGGTGCGGCGGCGCAAGCGTGGCGACATGGCGGCGATTTCGCGCTGGCGCACCAAGACTCCAAGTTGCCAATCTCTAGCTTGCCAATCTCTAGCCTGCAAATCTCTAACCTGAATGTGAAGCGCAAGCGATCTTCGCACTTTGCGGCAGGACGTTTGCGTGTCACCATCGCGTCATACGACGGGAGGCCGCGATGCGCTTGCTTTTCTCGATCGGGGCTGTGCTGGTGTCCGGCGTACTTGCCGGAGGGGACGTCGCGAGCATCGCGGCACCAGGTCCCAAATCCGGACCGTCGAAATTCGAATCGTCGCGGCAGCGACAGGCGGCTGACGGAGATGCGCAGTCGGTCGACGTCGAGCTGATCCTCGCGGTCGACGTCTCCTACTCCATGGACATGGACGAACTCGCGATCCAGCGCGAGGGTTATGCGCAAGCGATCCAATCCAAGGAGTTCTTGCAAGCGCTGAAGGCCGGCCCCGCTGGCAGGATCGCGGTAACCTATTTCGAATGGGCTGCGTCAAACGACCAGAAGATCATCATCCCCTGGCGCCTCATCGACGGGCCGGAGACGGCGGATGCGGTTGCGGCCGAGATCATGAAGACGCCGATCCGACGCGCCTCGCGCACCTCGATATCGGGCGCGATCGGATTTGCGATGCCGCTGTTCGACGAGGATCCCTATCACGGGCTTCGTCGCGTCATCGACATTTCCGGTGACGGTCCGAACAACAATGGCGGCCCGGTGACGCTTGCGCGGGATGCTGCGCTCGAGAAGGGCATCGTCATCAACGGCCTGCCGATCATGGTCAAGGAGCCATCCTATTCGACCATGGATATCGACAATCTCGATTATTATTACGAGGATTGCGTCATCGGCGGTCCCGGCTCCTTCGTGATTGCGATCAAGGGGCGCGAGAAGTTCAAGGAGGCAATTCGCACCAAGCTGCTGATGGAGGTCGCCGGCCGCACGCCGGATCGTCCGGTGGTGCACGTTGCCGACAAGGACAAGGAGCCGCGCGTGAGCTGCACGATCGGCGAGAAGATCTGGTCGGACCGCTGGGGTCGGTGAGTCGCCGGTCCGGTTGAGACTTTTCGCCTCATTCCGTCGATGGACGAAATTAACCGCTCGTTAACCGATGCATGGCCCTAATCCGATTGTTTCTCTTTGTTTCCGGCCCGCGTCTCGGGATGGCTGGTAGCAAACGAAAGCGGGTTTGTCGCACCCGTTCACGAGCAACCCAATGGCCATCCTTCCATCCAGCACCAACCAGATCTCGCCGGCCAACGAGCGATTATATCACCAGAGCGCCCTTGTCGGTGACTGGAAAGGCAGTTGGGTGGGCAACAACCAAGCCGTCGAATTCAAGGTGGTGAATATCCGCGGTCAACGCGCGCAGGTCGAGTACACTCATAACGGCCACACCGAGCGCGGCATTGGCGAGGTCCAGGGCGGGGTCATCAGCTTTGGCGGGGTCTCGGTCGGCACCAAGGACGGCAAGAACCTGGCGTTGGTGTTCTCGGTGGGCGGTGCCGGCAAGCAGACTGCGACGCTTCAAAAGCAGGCGCCGCCGGCCTCCGATAGTCGATTGGTGGGAAGCTGGGGCGGCTATTCCGCCGACAACGGCAAGAGCGCAAGCTTCAAGGTGGTCTCCGTCAACGGCAATGAAGCGCAGGTCGTGGTCACGACCGACGGCATCACCCGCCAGGGCACCGGGATCGTCTACAAGAACGTCATCATGTTCGGGCAATCGCAGATTGCGACGGACGACGGGCAGAACGGCAAGATCATCTACCAGGTCGGCACCAAATCCTTCACGGTGCCTGTGACGAAATATCCGCCGGCGGATTCCTCGTCCTCGGTGGACCGGACCGCGTAGCCGGTCACGGCTGCTTCCCGCTCGACCGCGTCAGCCCGCGATTGTCGATCGATCTCTCGACAGGTCTCAGCGGGCACAAAGGGCGCTGCTGGCCGCGAGCAGCAGGTCATCGTGGAACCCGATACTGCGATCACCGGCCTGCCGTCGCTGGTATTCGCACGACGCCGGGCGTATAATCCATTTACTTTTCTGACGGTCATCTGAATGCCCAGCCTTCTACCTTCCTGCGGTCTCGCAACCCTCTTCGTGTTGCTCTGCTTCAGTGGAGCACCGGCCAGTGCGCAAGTCGCCCCCTTGCGGTATTGGATCCCGGGCGGGGCTTTCGGCTTTGACGGCAGCGCCGACAGCTACGGCAACTTTCCAAGCTTCAATGCCGGGGATGCCAACGCCGGCTATGATTCCAGGCCGGGATTCTTTGTGGGAAGCCGGAGCGGCAATCTCGGTCTGAGCGGTTTTAGCCAGACCGGGCCGGCGAACAATTTCAGCGCGCTGTCCTACGACAGCACCCAGTTCGGCTACAACATGAAGACGGCGGGCGGCTCGCCTGTGACGTTCTTTGCCGGCTTCGACACGCTGAAATACGGTAACGGCATCGGCAGCTCGGTTGCGCCGCTGACCTCCGCTGCCGCGCCCGGTTACGGTGCATTCGCGGGCGTCGAATTCAAGCCGACCTCCAACCTCAGCCTGTCGTTCGGAGCCGGCTTCACCCAGCAGGACGGCGGCCGTATGGACAGCGATATCCGATCGAACATGCTGCCGGGCGAGTCGCCGGCGATTGGTCAGCTGCGGCGCTGAAACTTCATCGCGTAAACCGCGCCACCAATTCAACATGCGGCGTGTGACGGAACTGGTCGACCGGAACCACCGCGTCGATCTTGTAACCGGCGTCGATCAGCAGCCGCGCGTCGCGAGCGAAAGTGGCGACATTGCACGACACTGCGACCACGACCGGCACCTTGCTCGCAGCGAGTTTCAGCGTCTGCGCCTGCGCGCCCTGGCGCGGCGGATCGAACACCGCTGCGTCGAAGTCGCGCAGCTCAGGGGGCACCAGCGGACGGCGGAACAGGTCGCGCGGCTCGGCCTTGATCGGCTTCAGCCCCGGTGTGCGCGCAGCCTTTGCGAGCGCGGCAATGGCGCCGGCATCGTTGTCGTAAGCGGTGACGCGCGCCTTCTCCGCGAGCCTGAGCGCAAACGGACCGACGCCACAGAAGAGATCCAGCACCTCCCTGGCTTTTCCGATCCGTTCTGAAACGAGCGCGGCCAGCGTCTCCTCGCCCGCGACGGTGGCTTGCAGGAACGAGCCCGGCGGCAGCGTCACCTCGGCGCGGCCCATCTTTACCGTCGGCGGCAGGCGTTGCAGCACCAGTTCGCCATGTCTTGTCAGTCGCGCCAGGCGATGCTGCTCGGCAACGCGCGACAATGCCGTGACCAGCGGGGTCGGCAGCGGGCCGGAGCCACGCACGTCGACATCGAGGCCGTTGGCAGTGGCGGTGACCTGGATGTCGAGCGGCTTGGTCACCGGCATCCTGGAGGTCAACGGTTCGGCCAAAGCCCACCCGGCATCGAGCGCACCCTCGAGCGCAGGATCGAGGATCGGGCAGCGATCGATCGGAATGACATCGTGCGAGCTTGTTGCCGAGAAGCCGACCTTCAGCACGTCATGCGTGCCGAACCTGCCATGCAGAGTGATGCGACGGCGGCCGGCGCCATGGGCATCGACCAGCGGCGCCACCTCGCAATCGATGCCGGCCTGCGCCAGTGTCTCGACCACGATGTTGCGTTTCCAGGCCTGATACGGCTCCGCGGCCCAGTGCTGGATCGCGCAGCCTCCGCAGACGCCGAAATGCGGACAGAATGGCTCGACGCGTTCGGGGCTTGCGACATCGACCGCCAGCAGCTTGCGGCGGTCGGGATGATGGCCAACGACATGATCCACCTCCACAGTCTCGCCTCGAAGCGTGTAGGGCACGTAGACTGCATCGCCCGTGGTGAGCGAGACGCCATCGCCGCGATGGCCGACGTGATCGATCGTGAGGCGCTCAACCACGGCGCGCGCCCAGGAAGAATTCGATATTGCCGTCGCCCCCTGCGATCGAGGATGGAAACACCTCGATCTCGGTGCAGCCGAGTGATGCCGCGAAGGCTGCGATGTCGTCGCAGATCTCCTGGTGCACGGCGGCATCGCGGATGATGCCCTTCTTGTTGTGCTTCCGATCGGCTTCGAATTGCGGCTTGATCAGCGCCAGCAGGCTCATCGGCGCCGCCGCCAGCGACAGCGCCACGGGAAGCACCGACTTGAGCGAGATGAAGCTGACGTCGATGACCACCACATCAGGTCGCGCCGGCAGCCGCTTGCCCTCATAGCTGCGGATGTCGGTCTCCTCCATCGACACGATCTTGGGATGACCGCGCAGTGAGGGATGCAGCTGGCTGGTACCGACGTCGATCGCGAACACCAGGCTCGCGCCATTGGCCAGCAGCACCTCGGTGAAACCGCCGGTGGATGCGCCGACGTCGAGGCAGACATGGTCCTCGACATCGAGGGGATAGCGCTCGAGCGCGCCGGCGAGCTTGACCCCGCCGCGCGAGACGTAGGGATGCGCCGACTGGGCCTGGATCACCGCGTCCTCGGCGATCGTCTCCGACGGCTTTGCAACCCGCTTGTCGCCGGCCGTGACGAGCCCGGCCTCGATCGCAGCGCGCGCCCGCGCCCGGCTCTCGAACAGGCCACGCTCTACAAGCAGAACATCCGCGCGCTTGCGGGCAGGGGACATCGGATCTCCGAAAGGCGACTGAAGTGTTATGTAGCGATCAATCGCGCGGCTGCCATCCGGACGCAAGTCTCGAACGCGGCGAGATCATGCCAGAGGTCAACCGGCTGCTCTGCCGGCGTCACCAGAGGACAGCCGTGCAGCTCCAGCGCATGGATCATCATGAGGTTGTCGACAAGACCAAAATCCTCGATCGTCAGCCCCAGCGCATCGACCAACCGCCCATCCTCGGAGGTAACGGCCATGAAGCGGCCGACACGATCGGCATAGGCGGCGCCATCGTTGCAATAGGCCAGACAGAACTTGCGGCGGCCGGCCATGTAGCCGAGTTCGTAAACGGTGCCGGGATCGGCGCCGGCGCCGCGGAACGGGGTGAGATTGGCGATGATGGCGTCAGCCTCGTCCATCATCGCCTCGTTGCCGCAAAAGATCTGCCGCGAAGCGTCAGGCGCTGTGAGGTCGACAATGTTGTCGAGCGGATAGAGGCCGGTCAGGCCATGTGCGGCACAGATCGCGGCCTTCTGCCGGCCGATCTCAATCGCGTCCGGCAGGAATACGTCCGGGCCTGCCAGATAGATTTTCATGGGGTGGTCTGCCGATGCCAAGCGCGGTGTAACACCTCTCCCATCGGGAGAGGTGGGTTCAGCGCGTGTGCCGATGGCTCAGGCCAGCTTGACCGTCTCGGCCTTCACGTCCTTGCCGAGCGCTTCGAACACCTTGGCGACGATGCCCTTGGCGTCGAGACCGGCGCGGGCGTACATCGCAGCGGGCGTGTCGTGGTCCTGGAACACGTCAGGCAGCACCATGGAACGGAACTTGACCATGCCGGTGTCGAGCACGCCCTGGTCGACCAAGTACTGGGCGACATGCGAGCCGAAGCCGCCGATCGAACCTTCCTCGATGGTGATCAGCACGTCGTGGTCTCGGGCGAGCTTGAGCACCAGCTCGGTGTCGAGCGGCTTCATGAAGCGCGCATCCGCAATCGAGGTGGACAGACCATGGGCGGCGAGCTCGTCGGCCGCCTTCTCGCACTCGGCCAGACGGGTGCCGAACGAGAGCAGGGCGATCTTGTTGCCCTGGCGGATCATGCGGCCTTTGCCGATCTCGAGCGGAATGCCGACCTCGGGCATCTCGACGCCGCGGCCTTCGCCGCGCGGATAGCGCACCGAACTCGGACGATCGTTGATCGCGACCTGGGTCGCCACCATGTGCACGAGCTCGGCCTCGTCGGCCGCCGCCATGATCACCATGTTCGGCAGACAACCGAGATAGGCATTATCGAACGAGCCGGCATGCGTGGCGCCGTCGGCGCCGACCAGGCCCGCGCGGTCGATGGCGAAGCGGACGGGCAGGCTCTGGATCGCGACGTCGTGCACGATCTGGTCGTAGCCGCGCTGCAGGAAGGTCGAGTAGATGGCGCAGAACGGCTTGTAGCCTTCGGTCGCAAGGCCGGCGGCAAAGGTCACCGCATGCTGCTCGGCGATGCCGACGTCGAACGTGCGGTCCGGGAAGGCCTTGTTGAAGATGTCGACGCCGGTGCCCGACGGCATTGCCGCGGTGATGGCGACGATCTTGTCGTCCTTCTGCGCTTCCTTGACGAGGCTCTGACCGAACACGTTCTGGTAGGCCGGCGCATTCGGCTTGGCCTTGGCCTGCGTGCCGGTGGCGACGTCGAATTTGACGACGGCGTGGTACTTGTCGGCGGAGGCTTCCGCCGGGCCGTAGCCCTTGCCCTTCTGCGTCACGACGTGGACCAGGATCGGGCCGGTCTCCATGTCGCGCACGTTCTTCAGCACGGGCAGCAGATGGTCGAGGTTGTGACCGTCGATCGGGCCGACATAGTAGAAGCCGAGCTCCTCGAACAGCGTGCCGCCGTCCATCATGAAGCCGCGGGAATATTCCTCGACGCGGTTGGCACGGTTGGCGATGATCTTGGGCAGGCGCTTGTTGATCTGCTTGGCCGCGTCGCGCAGCGTGCGGTAGGTCTTGCCGGAGTACAGCCGCGACAGATAGGCGCTCATGGCGCCGACCGGCGGAGCGATCGACATGTCGTTGTCGTTGAGGATGACGATCAGGCGGGAGTTCATCGCGCCGGCATTGTTCATCGCCTCATAGGCCATGCCTGCCGACATCGAGCCATCGCCGATGACCGCGATCACGTTGTTCTTGCCGCCGGAAAGATCGCGGGCCACGGCCATGCCGAGGCCGGCCGAGATCGAGGTCGACGAGTGTGCCGCGCCGAACGGGTCGTAGTCGCTCTCGCTGCGCTTGGTGAAGCCGGACAGGCCGCCGCCGGTGCGCAGCGTGCGGATGCGGTCGCGGCGTCCGGTGAGGATCTTGTGGGGATAGGCCTGATGGCCGACGTCCCAGATCAGCCGGTCGCGCGGCGTATCGAAGACGTAATGGATCGCGGTGGTGAGCTCGACCACGCCAAGACCTGCACCGAAGTGACCACCGGTGACCGAGACGGCATCGATGGTCTCCTGACGCAGCTCGTCAGCGACCTGGCGAACCTGCTCGACCTTGAGCTTGCGCAGGTCTTCCGGCGTCCGGATGGTGTCGAGAAGCGGCGTCTTGCTGTATGCGTTCACGGCGATTTCCAATTTGTCAGCGCCGGAAAGTTATTCCGGTGCGCGATGGGTTTGCACAATATCGGCGCAGCGCGAGTCCTTAAACCGTCGGAGCCACCTGCATGGGGCAATGCCCCGTCTTCAAGCTTAGGTGAGCTTAAGTGCGCTCCGGTTCAGTCTCTGTGATCCCTGTCACGTAGATCGGCTTCGTCCGTCCAAGCCAATTTCACTAGCGATTTGAGGCGCTTGCCGTCGGTGTCGGTCCCCACGGCAAGGCTAACAAAAAGCCACACTCCGCGCAGCTTTACACCAAAGCTGAGGCCAAAGCCAACCCGCCGGGCTGATTAGGGGTATGCAGATGCAACCGGCGGGCCAATGTAGTTAATCGCGGCGCCGGGGCGGTAGTTCCAATTCTGCCCGGTTCCTTGGCAGGATTCCGGGCGAAAAGACAGATATTTTGGCGGGATTCGCGGAGCTGGAAGGCGCCGACGAGACAATTCTTCAATTCTGATGCCCACCACCGAGGCCCCGAGAGGGGGGAGACGGCTGGCGGTGATCTTGAAAAAGCAAGCCACGCTGCTCGAAGCCGGCCGCTTCTGGGCGAGGTTCCCTTATTGGACGTCGAGCGGCGCGGTCCCGGTGGCTTGGCCGCCGGCATCGGTGGTGATCTTGTCGACGCGTGCCTCGGCCTGGCGCAACAGCTCCTCGCAACGCCGTTTCAGGGCTTCGCCGCGCTCGTAGATCGTGACGGATTCCTCGAGCGGCACCTTGCCGTCCTCGAGCCGCTTCACGATCGTTTCGAGTTCCTCGATCGCGCGCTCGAAGGTGAGCCTGCCGACGTCGACTTGGGTATTTTCGGCCATATAAGTTTCCGATTGCCCGATTCGCTTCTGATGCAAAACAGCAGAGTTTTGCGGGCTTAATGTGGCGGGTCCGTCAAGCGCCCATCAGGGCGCCGACATGCGCCGTAACAGATTCTTTTAGTCCTTGCAGGTCGTAGCCGCCTTCGAGCACAGAAACAACGCGCCCGCCGGCGGACTTGTCCGCGAGGTCCATCAGTTTGCGCGTCACCCAGGCATAATCCTCCGCGCGCAAGTTCAAGGAGGCGAGCGGATCGCGGTAATGCGCATCGAAGCCGGCCGAAATGATCAGGAGCTCAGGACTGAATTGCGTCAGGCGCGGCAGGATCAGGTCCTCGAACGCGCTGCGGAATTCGGGGCCGCCGTCTTCCGAGGCCAGCGGCGCGTTGACGATGGTGTCGTGGTCGCCGCGCTCGCCCTTGGCGCCGGTGCCCGGAAACAGCGGCATCTGATGGGTCGAGCAGTACATCACTGATGGATCCGACCAGAAGATGTCCTGCGTGCCGTTGCCGTGATGCACGTCGAAATCGACGATGGCGGCGCGCTTGATACCGTATTTGCGCTGCGCGTGCCGCGCGGCGATCGCGACGTTGTCGAAGAAGCAGAACCCCATCGGCTTGCCGATCTCGGCGTGATGGCCGGGCGGGCGCACGGCGACGAAGGCGTTGCGGTGCTCGCCCTTCATCACGGCTTCGGTTGCCGCCACCGCGCCGCCGACGCCGCGCATCACCGCTTCCCACGTGCCTGGGGACATCGAGGTGTCGCCGTCGACATAGACTTGACCGCTGGTCGGCGCGATGTGGCGCAGTTCGGTGACGTAGTGTTCGTTGTGGCACAGTGTGACGAGATCGAGATCGCCCTCCGGCGCCACGTCACGGGCCAGGAACTGGAAGCGCTCATGCGACAGCGCTTCCTCGACGGCGCGCAGGCGATCCGGCCTTTCGGGATGCCCCGGTGGCGTGACGTGGTCGAGGCAGGCCTTGTGGGAGAGAAGAAGCGTGCTCATCAGGTCGGCCTCACGGGGAACGAACTCTCGACGTCGCTTGGCGCATCCGGCGCCAAAACGCAATGCAAAACACAATCTATGCGTTTGGACGGGAATGGCAAAGGGTGGTCCCGAGCCGGACCGTTTGATCCGGATCAATTCACGCGCAGGATCCGGGTCGGCGGCAGCGGACCGATCGGACCATGCGCCCTGAAAAAGGCAAACAGCGCATCGGCGTCGTAGCCGCCATATTGCGGCGAAGTGCCCTGCTTGGCGACGGTAAAGCCGTCGCCGCCGACGGCGAGGTAATCGTTGACGGTGACGCGGTAGCCGGTGGCCGGCTCGAGCGGCCTGCCATTGAGCGTCATCTTATCGGCCATCACGCGTTCCCCGAACGGCTTGGAGGCATCCCAGCTGTAGCTGAAGCCGTTCGACACCTGAAGGATCCGAGGCCGCTTCGGATCGAGCCATTGCTGCTCCAGCATCTCCTTGAGCTGGCTGCCGGTCAGGGTCATGGTCACGAGGCGGTTGCGGAACGGCTGGCTGGCGAACAGGTCGCCAAAGGACACCACGCCGTTTTCCCTGGGGATGATGTCGGTGCGGATGCCGCCGGGATTGGTCAGCGCGATGACAGCGCTGCCATTCTTGGCATCCTTCGTGGCGGAAAGCTGCGCATCGGCGATGACGTCGCCGAGCGCGCTTTCGCCGGCTCCGTTCGGAATGCGCGACAGCGTCTGCGTCACCGATCCGGCCGGGCGATTGGCGATCGGTGCGGAGAGCTTGTCATAGGCGTCGATCAGCGCGGTCTGTTCGGGATCCTTGGCGAGCGAGGCGTTGGCGACGATGACGTTCTCTGCCTTGGCGCTGACGACGTCGCGGGTCGCAGCATCGAGCTTGAGGTCGATTGCGGTGACCAGCGCGCCGTATTTGTCGCCGCTGGTGACGAGCCGGCCGTCGATGTCGCAGACATAGGCGCGATGGGTGTGGCCGCTGACGACGACGTCGACGGCGCGGTCGAACTTCTTCACGATATCGACGATCGGCCCCGTGATCTCAGGGCATTCGTTGTAGTCGCCCGAGGGCTCGCCGCCCTGGTGGATCAGCACCACCATGGCCTCGACGCCCCGCGCCTTCAGTTGCGGCACGAGCGCGTTCACGGTCTCGGCCTCGTCGCGGAATTCGAGACCGGCAATGCCTGACGGAGAAACGATGCCGGCGGTTTCCTTCAAGGCCAGCCCGATGAAGGCGACCGGAATGCCCTCGAACTCCCTGATCTCATAGGGCGGCAATATACTCTTGCCCGTCGCGCTCTCGACGGTGGACGCCGCGAGATAGTGGAATTTGGCACCGGTGAAGGGATGTGGCCCCTGGCAGCCGTCCTCCGGATGGCAGCCGCCGTTCTGCATCCTGAGCAGCTCGGTCTTGCCCTCGTCGAATTCGTGATTGCCGACCGACGTGATCGCAAGGCCCATCATCGAGAGCGACTCGATCGACGGCTCGTCGTGGAACATCGCCGAGAGGAACGGGCTCGCTCCGATCAGATCGCCTGCAGCGACGAAGATGGTGTTCTTGTGCCCCTCGCTCAATTGCTTCACCAGCGTTGCCATGTACTCGGCGCCGCCGGCCGCCACCGCCACCTTCTTGGCTTTGTCCTCGGGATCATTGATGCGGATGCCACCCGGCGGCGGGCGCAGATTGCCGTGGAAGTCGTTGATCGCGAGAATGCGCAGCTCGACGGGAGCGGCGATCTGGGCCGCGGCGGGCAGGGTGGCGAATACGAGCGAAAGGGCGGTAAGGATGGATTGATATCGCATGAAATCAGACTAGTCGTTCCGCGCGAAGATTTCACGAAAGTTCTTCCGGTCATTCCGGGGCGCGCGCAGCGCGAGCCCGGAATCGATCGGGCGGCAGTGATGGTGGATGAATGGATTCTCAGGTGCGCAATTGCGCACCATAGCTCGCGACTTCGTCGCGCCCCGGAATGACGACCAATTGGGTAGACGCCGGCCGTGCCTACCGCTTCTTCCTGTTCGCAAACGCATTGAACGCCGCGATCGCCTCGTCGGACTTCAGCCGTTCGCCGAACAGATGGCTTTCCTGGTCGATGCGGCGGGTGAGCTCTTCCGGCGGAGCGCGCAGCAGCTTGCGCGAGGTCGCGACGGCCTCGGCCGGCAGCCGGCAGATCTCGCGCGCCACCTTGCGGGCTTCCACCTCGGTATGTCCCGGCGACACGACCGTGTTGACGAAGCCGGCGGTATGGGCCTCGGCGGCGGTGAAGCTGCGTCCCATCACCAGCATGGCGAAGGCGCGCTGATAGCCCATCGTGCTCGGCACCAGGAGGCTGGCGGCGCCGACCGGAACAAGCCCGAGATTGATGTAGGGCGCCGAGAAGGTCGCGGCGTTGGAGGCGAGCACGTAATCGCAGTGAAATAGCATGACCGTGCCGATACCGATCGATGCGCCGTCGACGGCTGCGATGATCGGCTTGACGTTGAGCGCCAGCGAATACAGGAACTTGGCACCGTCCGATAACGTCTCGGGACGCGAGGCGTCGGCTTTTATGAACTCCTCGATGTCATCGCCCGCGGTGAACACGCCGGAGCCGCCGGTGACGATCATGCAGCGGATGTCGGGATTGTTCTGAGCGGTGTCGATCGCGCGGCTCATCTCGCGATACATGTTCTGGGTGATCGCGTTCTTCTTGCCCGGCCGGCGCAGGGTGATGACGCGCGTGCCGCGCTCGTCCGTGACGATGATGTTGCCGTTCGGCATGAACACTCCCTGCGGCCGCCGCTCGCCTGCCATCGGCGAGTCTTACGAGGCTCAGCCTACATGATCCGGCAGGGGTGCCAATGCTATGGATCAATCATTTCAGCCGTCATGCCAACGAGTGATTGCATGACAGCCGCCCGATGGTTGCGTTCGTCAGGAGGAACCGTGGGGTGAAGCGCGTCAAAATACCCGCGGCGCTCTTGCGCGTTGCAACAATGGGCTACAATGTTTCAATTGAAAAACTGGTGGTTGTGCGGCACGATCGGTCCTCTTTGTTTGATCAGGCCATGCTCGATCGATGGTTGTCGCAACAAGCCTTGACGAATTCTCGCTGGGTTATCGCGGCTGGCGCGTAGTTCTGGCCTGCTTCCTGATGGCCTTCTTCATGTTCGGCTTCGGTCTCTACGGCCAAGGCGTCTATCTCGCCGAGCTTCAGCGCGCCCATGGCTGGCCTGGCACGCTGGTCTCGGCGGCCAGCACCTTCTCGTTTCTGCTGACCTCCATCCTCGTCATCTTCACCGACGATCTGCTCGCCCGCATCGGGCTGCGCGCGCTGATCCTGTGCGGACTGATCGCGCTTGGCGCCTCGACAGCGCTGCTCGGACTGATGCAGGCACCCTGGCAGCTCTATCTTGCCTATGCGCTGATGTCGGTCGGCTGGACCGGCATGGGCTCGGTGGTGATCGCGACCGTGCTGAATTCCTGGTTCGAGCGGCGCCGCGGCCTCGCGCTCAGCCTTGCCTTCAACGGTGCTACGTGCGGCGGCATCATCCTTGTTCCGGTTCTGCTGGCCCTGAGCGGCAGTATCGGCTTCCGCTCGGCCATGCTGGCGGCCACGATCGTGATGGTGGTGCTGGTGTTGCCGGTGGTTGTCGTCTTTACCGGCTGGCCGGTCGAAACGGCGCTCAATTCAGCTGAAGGTTCGCCCCGCCGGGGCAAGCCGGCGCGTCATTCGCGGAAGGAACTGCTCGCCAACGCATCGTTCTGGACCATGGTGCTGCCGATCGCGTTCGCGCTGCTGGCGCAGATGGGATTCATCATCCATCAGGTGACGTTTCTCGAGCCGCTGATCGGCCGCGCCAGTGCGGGCCTCGCCGTGACGATCATGGCTGCGATGGCCGTGGTCGGCCGGCTGACGCTCGGCCTGTTCGTCGACCGGCTCGATCCGCGGCTTGCCTGCGCGGTGTCGATGATCAGTCAGGCAGCGGCGCTGCTGGTTCTGCTGCAAAGCACGAGCCCGGCTGTGCTGCTCGGGTGCTGTGCCCTCTACGGCTTCTCGATCGGCAACATGATCACGTTCCCGCCACTGATCATTCAGCGTGAGATCGGCAGCACGGCCTTCGCCGCCGCCATGGGGCTGGGGACGTCGATCGGCGGCATCGTCAGCGCGTTCGGCCCCGGCATCGTCGGCCTCGTGCGCAGCGCGAGCGGCGACTACACGATGGCGTTTGCGATGTGCGCGGCGCTCGATGTCCTCGCGGCCGGGCTCGTGCTGTGGCGGCCCGGGAGAAAGGCCGAAACCAAGCGAAATCTAGCACCGTCACCCTGAGGTGTGCGCCCAGTGGCGCATCAGCGCCGCTGGGCAAGCCTCGAAGGGCGACGGCCCGGCTCCATCTCGGCCGTACATCCTTCGAGCTCCCGCCGCGATGCTCCGCATCGCGCCACTCGCACCTCACGATGACGGATCGGGAGGCCGTCTCAGCTTACCCCAACAGCACTGCATCCGCCGCCGCGACCGACTCGGCACTCTCGGTCACGGTGCGCTCGAGGCCGCCAGCCTGCACGGCGATGTTCTCGGCGAAGAAGCGCGCCAGCGAGACGTAGCGTGCGGCATCCGTGATGCCGCCGGCCTTGGCCGCGAGCGCCTCAGAGGCCAGCATGCAGCCGCCGAGCGTCGAGCCGAACTGCTGCAGATACGGCGTCGCGCCGGCCAGCGCCTCGTTCGGCGCGGACGTGAAGCGCTCGAGCAGCCATTTGCTGGTGCGTGTCAACGCCTCCAGTGCCTCGCGCAACTTCACGCCCGTGGTGCCGAAGGCGGGATCGTTGGAGGCCTCGACTTGGCTGACGACGGCGGAAAGCTCATCGAGCAGCGCCCACACCGACGCGCCGCCATTGGCGGCCAGCTTGCGCGTGACGAGGTCGATCGCCTGGATGCCGTTGGTGCCCTCGTAGATCGCCGTGATCCGCGCATCGCGATAATGCTGCGCGGCGCCGGTCTCCTCGATGAAGCCCATGCCGCCATGCACCTGCACGCCAAGATAGGCGACTTCGTTGCCGATATCGGTCGAATAGCCCTTTGCCATCGGCGTCAGCAGCGCCGCGCGTGCAGCCGCGTCGGCGCGCACCTGCGGGTCCTTGGCGCGCATGGAGACGTCGAGCGCGACGGCGGTGGCATAGCAGATGGTGCGCGCGGCCGCGGTCTGCGCCCGCATCCGCATCAGCATGCGCTTGACGTCGGGATGGACGAAGATCGCATCGGACCCGTCGCCCTTCTTGCCGATTGCGCGGCCCTGCTTGCGCTCCTGCGCGTAGGACAATGCCTGCTGATAAGCGCGATCGGCAACGCCGACACCCTCGAGACCGACGCCGAGCCGCGCCTGGTTCATCATGGTGAACATGCAGCGCATGCCCTGGTTCTCTTCGCCGATCAGGAATCCGATGGCGCCGCCATGATCGCCCATGGTCATGGTGCAGGTCGGGGAGGCGTGCATGCCGAGCTTGTGCTCGACGCCTGAAGCAAAGATGTCGTTGCGCGCCCCGAGCGAGCCGTCGGCATTGACCATGAACTTCGGCACGAGAAAGAGCGAGATCCCCTTGGTGCCGGCGGGGGCGTCCGGCAGGCGCGCCAGCACGAAATGCACGATGTTGTCGGTCATGTCGTGCTCGCCGTAGGTGATGAAGATCTTCGTCCCCTTGATGCGATAGGTGCCGTCGGCCTGCTTTTCGGCCCGGGTGCGCAGCGCGCCGACATCGGAGCCGGCCTGCGCCTCGGTGAGTTGCATCGTGCCGGTCCATTCGCCGGAGACGAGTTTTTCGAGATAGATCTTCTTCAGCTCGTCGCTGCCATGCGCATCGAGCGCTTCGATCGCGGACGCCGTCAGCAGCGGGCAGAGACCGAAGGCGACGTTGGCGGCGCTCCAGATCTCGGTGCAGGCGGCGTTGATCGCGAGCGGCAGGCCTTGGCCGCCGAAATCCTCGGGGCCCGAGACCGCGTTCCAGCCGCCCTCGGTCCAGCGCTTGTAGGCATCGGGCCAGCCCGGCGCGGTCGTGACCTTGCCCTGGTCAAGCTTGATGCCGTGCTCGTCGCCGACCTTGTTCAACGGCGCCAGCACCTCGGTCGCGAATTTGGCGGCTTCTTCCAGCACGGCTGCGGTAATATCGGCGTCGAAATCGCCGTAATGGCCGGCGTCCACGGCGGCCTTCAGCCCGGCGCCATGGTTGAGCGACAGCAGCATGTCAGAAATCGGCGCGCGGTAGGTCATGGCTCACTCCCGAGGACAGGTTTGGCGCCGTATTCCCATGAAACGCCGCAGGTCTCAATGGCCGCGATACGGGACCGCATCGGGCGTCGGGGAGGGCCTATAATAACAAGGTGTGGCGCCGGCCGCATTCCGGCCCGTGGTATTTTGCCCCTCCGGGCGGTTGAAATGCCGGGCCGCTCCCTATAGACCGGCTGCGACCGAGGAGAATCTGCGGATGCGAGTGCTTTCGCCGTTCCCTCGCTCACCTGATGGGGCGTAGCCAAGCGGTAAGGCAGCGGATTTTGATTCCGCCATTCGGAGGTTCGATCCCTCCCGCCCCAGCCAGTACTTAAGCTCCTGAGTTCGTTACGTAAGTAGCTTTACCCAAGCGACAGAGCTGAAGGTCCTAGCAATAGCCGGGCGCTGATCGGCGGCCGCGAGTCCGACGCGCACCAAACTGACGAGGCCCAGAAGGTGCCCGAGGTCGTGATGGTCGCGCCGCCGAGGATGCTGGCCGACCTGATGCGAAGGCGCTGACCGCAGCCGAATTGCACAAGCATCTGACCAAGCATCCCGTGGGGAAGATCGAGAGGCATCTCATCGGAATAGACTGAGACCAATCAGGTTGAGCCCACCCGACGCAGTCGGCCCTTCTGCTCGGCCTCTCGCACGACGTTGATCGTGCGCAGGACGCTCGACGGATTGACGCTGATGGAATCAATTTCGAGTTCTGCAAGAAAGGCCGCGATCTCGGGATAGTTCGCCGGTGCTTCGCCGCATATTCCAATATGGCGCCGGTTGCGCTTTGCGCCCTTGACGGCCATGCGCAACATCTCCAGCACACCGGGGTCTCGCTCGTCGAAATCGAACGCCACGATGTCGGAATCGCGGTCCACTCCGAGGGTGAGTTGGGTAAGGTCGTTGGAGCCGATCGAGAAGCCATCGAACAGCTCGGCGAATTGGTCGATCAAGATGACGTTGTTCGGTATCTCGCACATCATGAAGATCTCAAGACCACTCTCGCCCTGCTTCAGGCCATGTTCGCCCATGGCCTGGATCACGCGGCGCGCCTCGTCCACGCGGCGGCAGAATGGAATCATGACCTTCAGATTGGTCAAACCCATTTCCTTCACGACCCGCCGCAGGGCCGCACATTCCAGCGCGAAGCCCGGCGCGTAGGCGGGATGCGCATAGCGGGCGGCGCCGCGAAATCCGATCATCGGGTTCTCTTCCTTCGCTTCGAAGTCGGACCCGGCAATCAGGTTGGCGTATTCGTTGGTCTTGAAATCGGAGAGGCGGATGATCACGGGGCGCGGGTAAAAGGCCGCCGCAATCAAGCCGACTCCCTCGGACAATCGCTCGACGAAGAAATCGGCTGGCTTGGCGTACGCTTCAGTAAGCCGCCTGACTCTTTGCCGATCCTTTGCGGACTTGACCTTTTCCGGACAGGCCAAGGCCATCGGGTGCACGCCGATGTGCTGATTGATGATGAACTCCATTCGAGCAAGTCCGACCCCGGAACTTGGCAGCATCGCTGTCTTCAATGCAATTTCCGGGTTGCCGAGATTGACCATGATTTCGGTCCGCGGAGCCTTCAGTGCGCTAATTGCGATGTGCTCGACCTCAAATGGCACGGCCCCTTCGTAAACGTGGCCGATATCCCCTTCCGCACAGGAAACCGTAACGCTCGTACCGTTCCTGGCATTGCGGCTGAAGTTCTCCGTGCCGACCACAGCCGGTATACCCAGCTCTCGTGCAACAATCGCTGCATGGCAGGTCCGTCCCCCATGATCGGTAATGATTGCGGCGGCCTGCTTCATGACCGGTTCCCAATCGGGACTCGTTGACGGTGCGACCAGCACCTCACCGGGCTTGAACGAGCGCAGATCCTGTTTGGTCGCGACCTTGCGGATATTGCCGGTCGCGATCTTTTCGCCGACGGCTCGGCCGCTCGCGAGCTCGCGCCCTTTCGATTTCAGGTTGTAGCTCTCCAACGTGGCAGGGCTCCTCTGCGACGCGACGGTCTCCGGCCGCGCCTGGATGATGTAGAGCTCGCCGTCCTTGCCGTCCTTGGCCCACTCGATGTCCATTGGCATGGGGGCCCCCGCCTTAGCCGAGTAATGGTCCTCCACCGCAATGGCATAGCCGGCGAGTTCGAGAACGTCCTGGTCCGAAATGCAGTAGCGGCGGCGTTCGATGGGCGAAGCGGCCACATTGCGCGTGGTCGAGCGGCCACTGCCATACACCATTCTCTTGTCCTTGGCGCCGAGGCGACGGGACAGAACCGCACGAGATCCCGTCTTGAAGGTCGGTTTGTGGACATAGAACTCATCGGGTTCGACCACGCCTTGAACGATGTTTTCGCCGAGCCCGTAGGCGCCCGTTATGAAAACGACATCTCGAAATCCGGATTCAGTATCCAGTGTGAACATCACGCCGCTGGCCGCGAGATCGGACCGCACCATCTTCATGACAGCGACCGAAAGCGCGACCTTGAAATGATCGAAGCCATTGTCGATGCGATAAGAGATGGCGCGGTCGGTAAACAGCGAAGCAAAGCAGCGGCGGCACGCATCGAATAGCGCGCGAGCGCCACGAATGTTGAGAAAGCTGTCATGCTGCCCCGCGAAGCTGGCGGTCGGCAAATCCTCGGCAGTCGCCGAACTGCGCACCGCAACAGCAAGATTGCGGCCATACTGCTTTTCGAGCTCGCCGTAGGCTGCTGCTACGCTGGCGCGCAAATCAGCGCGATCAGTTGCGTCGTACACAATCGCGCGGGCTGCCGTAGCGCGTCTGGCCAGATCGGCAATTTTGCGCTTGTCCAGTCCGGACAGCAGCTCGTGTAATTCGTCCCATGCACCGCTCGCGGTCAGCGCATCCCGGTAGGCGGCGGCGGTGATCGCAAAGCCGTTTGGCACCCTCACGCCTGCGCTGGCGAGTGCCGAATAGAGCTCGCCGAGCGATGCGGTCTTGCCGCCCACCAAGGGCACATCGTCGAGACCGATCTCGCCGAAACGCCGGATGTAGCTAGAGTTGGCCATCGCGTTTTCTCGCATTGCAGCGGAGGACCTTTCGCGCGCGGCAAGGCGCATCTGCATTTCCGCAGAATATGCGGCTCAAAGGAAGGCAGCTTGATCTTGCGCAAGATCGGCTTTGGCAAACAACGCATGCTCAATAGAGGAGACCGGAGCATCGAGATGCCTTCCATGAGCAAGATCGTGTTTCTGGGCGCCAGCAGCGCGGCGTTCGGCATGAGCATGTTTCGAGACCTGTTCTCAACGTCCGATCTTGCGGGCAGCGAGTTGATCCTGGTGGGTCGGAACATCGAACGGCTTGATCGTTCGCTACGCCTTGCGCAGTTGCTCAATGAAAAGAAGGGGGCAGGGTTGAGGATCGAATCGACGACGGATTGGCGCGCGGCGCTGGACGGCGCGGACTTCGTTGTTCATTCGACAGCGATCGATCGCAATCGACTGTGGCGCTTTGATTTCGAGGTGCCGCGGAAATACGGCATTCGCCACACGCTCGGCGAAAATGGGGGACCGGGCGGATTGTTCTTCACGTTGAGGACGTTGCCGGTCGTCTTCGGTTTCGTGCGAGAGATGGAGCGGCGCTGCCCGCGAGCGCTCTTCATCAACTTTTCCAATCCGGAGAGTCGGATCATTCTGGCCCTCGGCCAGCACAGTACGATTCGGAGCCTGGGCCTATGCCATGGCATCTTTTTGGCGCGCGGGCAGGTGGCTTCGATACTGGGGCTGCCTGAGGAGCGGATCGATGTCTGGGGCGCCGGTCTGAACCATTTTCAGTGCCTCATGCAGATCCGTGACCGTGAGACCGGTGCCGATCTCTATCCGCTTCTCAAAGAGAAGGAAAAGAGTGTCAATGCGTCCGTCGCACCGCTGACGCGAAAGTTGTTGCGCGGCTTTGGCTACTGGCTTGGCTGCGGCGATGCGCATGTCGGCGAGTATTTGTCGTTCGGATGGGAGGCGGGCGAGGGCGGTTACAACTTCGGCTGGGACGAGGACGAACGTGGCAAGCTGATGCGACTGATAGATGATGTCCTTGCTGGCAGGGCATCAATCCCGTCGTGGTGGTTCCAGCCCTCCGGCGAACGCGCTGCAACCATCATTTCGTCGGTCCTTCTTGACCGCAAGCAGCTGATCGAGTCAGCCGTTGTCCCTAACTGCGGAATTATCCCCAATCTGCCGGTCAACGCGGCGGTCGAAGTACCCGTCGTTGCAGATGCCGCGGGAATTCACCCTGTTTCCTTGGGACCGCTTCCGGATGCGGTCTCCAAGCTGATGGCAATCCAGGTCGGCGTTCAGCAGCTCGCGGTCGAGGCGGCTATGCAGGGCTCAAAGGAGCTCGCACTGCAGGCACTGCTGATCGATCCCGTCATAAATTCGGAGGACGCCGCGCGAGGGCTGCTCGACGAGCTGTGGGAAATCAATCGGCCCTACATTCGTAGGTGCATATGAAAGAAGGTTCAGGTTCGGCGGCGCTTGGAACGCGCTATTTCGTTAGGTAGTTGCTCGACGCCGCGGTGCACGCTCCGACGGCGGTTCATCGCAAGCGAGATGCTTGATGTCCACATTCCCGATTCTTTACGCAATTGTGCTTCTGACGCTCGCAAACGGGGCGCCGGTCGCGGCGAAGAAGCTCCTCGGCGCTCGTTTCGCCTTCGCGTTGGATGGAGGACTTCTGTTCTTTGACGGCCGACCGGTATTCGGAGCGTCGAAGACCGTTCGCGGCATCGTCGCGTCAATCGTCGTGACCGCATTCGGCGGAGCTCTTCTTGGCTTAAGCTACGAAGTCGGTGCTGCAGTCGCGATCGTCGCGATGGCGGGAGACCTGTTCTCCAGCTTCTTGAAACGGCGCATGAAGATGCCACCGAGCAGCCAGGCGGTGGGTTTGGACCAGGTTCCGGAATCGCTGTTTCCGCTCCTGGCTTGCCAGGAGAGCCTGGGGCTGAGCGACGCCGACATTTTCGTCGTCGTCTTGATGTTCTTCGTTGGCGAGCTCGCGATCTCTCGCGTGCTGTACATGTTGCGTATCAGGGATCAGCCCTATTAGAGGGATCGGCTGGGCGGCACAATCGGTGCAGCGTGATTTCTGGCAGGCAATTGAAGCGCACGGCAACGACGCTTGATCCCGCGCCCACGGAGGTGTACCCGACCATGCCGCGATAGCGCCAGGCGCCCGCGCCCATCCGACGTGGTAGCACCGAGTCAAGCGTGATGGGGATCGAGCCCGGCAGGCAGATCTGACCTCCGTGCGTATGTCCGCCGAGTAGCACATCGAACCCGGCATGCGCCGCCTGTCGGTAGATTTCCGGGGTGTGGGACAGCAGGATCGAGAATGCGCCGTCGGGGATCTCCGACCCGACCTTCTCAATGTTATCTACTCTGAAATAATGCGCATCGTCGATCCCGGCGACAAATATCTCCTCCTCGCCGCGCTTGATCGTCGCGCACTCGTTCTGGAGCATGCGTATGCCCATCGCCTCCAGACCGGGCAGCATCCTGATGGTGTCGTGATTGCCAAGCACGCCGAGAACGGGTTGCTTCAGGTGGGCAACTACCCGTGCCATGCCCTCCAGCGCGGCGTCGAACGCTCCGAAAGTCTTGCCACGATAGTCGCCGGTGAGGACGCATAAATCATAGTCCAGCCCTGGGATCAGCTCGACCAGGCGCCGCATGGCGCGCTGGCTCATATCGACGTGGGGATCGCTGATGTGAAGGATCGTGAAGCTGTCGAACAGAGCTGGTAAATTTGCACATTCGATCGTGTTATATTTCACCGCAATGCGCTCGGCATTTCGGCGGCCCCGCCAGTACAGCCCGGACAGCTTCAGAATATTTCGTATCAGCGAATGGACAGAATACCAGTTCTCGATATGGAAGAAGTTGAGTCCCTGGCCGAAGATCTGTGCCTCATGATCAGCTTCGATGCCAAGCCGCTGCCGGGCGTGGATCCGACCCAGACGCTGCTCCAGTTTCAAAAGCAGTTCGTCTTCCACCTGGTGAGCCTTTCGGTTCGTGGCGATGAACACCGTATACGCGCTGGCTCGTCATACCCGGGATATTGATCGACCTGGTCCAGAGCAAGATAAGGCGACGCAATGCGGTTGGCCGAAGCGCAGCCGCGGACAGTTGCCCGTAAACCAGCTGCTGATCTCAGCAATTGGCGTTCACTCGGCAACTGATCCACGTCGTCGCTAGGCATGATAGCCGACGATGGCAGTCACTTCCACGCTGGAAGCGAGACGATGAATGTCCTCTCTCACACATAGCCCCGTGCCGGGACTCAGCAGGGCGGCCGAACCGCCGGCGACGCCATAGCGCAGAGCCGCTTCGAGGTCGCCGTCGTGTGCCAGGCTCGAAACCATCGCTCCCAGGAAGCTGTCGCCGGCCCCGGAGACGCTAACGGGCTCGATCGGAAGGCCGTTCGCGCGCAAGGCGATGTCGCGCGTCAGGAGCAGGGCGCCCTGCGAGCCCATCGAGAGCGCGATCATCTCGATGCGGTGGCGAGCGAATAGGCTGCGCCCTGCTTCGAGCAGCGCAGGCTCGTCCTCGGTGCTAATGCCGGCGAGATCCTGGAACTCGTGAAGATTGGGCTTGATGAGATAAACGCCGGCATCCAAGGCGGCCTTCAGCGAAATACCGGTCGTATCGACGATGACCTTGGCCGCTCCTTTCGATGCCCGGACCACCCGTCCGTAGAAGTCGACCGGTATTCCAGGGGGCAGGCTGCCACTGGCGATGACAAATGCAGCTTCGGAGCTGATGCGCGTGACGGCGTCGAGGCACTGCTGCCATTCGAATTCGCTGAGCGAGGCCCCCGGAAAAACCAGACGAAACTGCTCGCGGGTCGTCTCGTCGAAGACGGTGATGTCCTCGCGGGTATCGTTCGCGGTCGGGATCACGATGCTGCGCACGGACTCGCGCTCGACCAGCCGCGCCAGCGTTTGCCCGGTGGCGCCTCCGGCCGGATAGATCGCGATCGCGTCGATGTCGAGGCGCGTCAGGACCCTGGCGACGTTGATTCCGCCTCCGCCGGGATCGCGCTGGGCTTCCGCGCAGCGCATTTTGGTGAAGGGCATCATCTTCCTGACCGACGTCGAGATGTCGACGGCGGGGTTGATGGTCAGGGTTACGATCTGGACCGGTGGCATCTCAGTCAAGGCCTTCGACCTCCATCAGGGCACGAAGACCGGTGAATGCAACATCGTCGTCGAGGATGAGATAGGCCGGGATCGGCGCCAAGAATGTCTTGAGACGCCCCTTTTCCTCGAAGCGCATGCGAAACTGGGACGCGGCAAGATAGTCGGGCATATGACGCAAAATGCCCCCGCCGATGAACATCCCGCCTTTTGCACCGACTGCGAGCGCAAAATTGCCCGTAACGGATCCCAGCATCGCGCAAAACATGTCGACGGCAGCGCGGCTGATCGGACAAGTCCCTTCGATTGCGGTCCGCGTGATCTCGGCCGATCGGCGTTTTGGAACGGTCACCCCGTCTAGAAACGCAAGAGTGTCATGGAGGTTCTCCAATCCCGCGCCCGACAGGAGGCGTTCGGACGATACATGTCCGAAACGTTGCCGCAAATGCGCGATGACGGCGTCCTCGCGCAAAGAGCCTCCCGCCATCGTGGAATGGCCGCCCTCACTGGAAAGGACGATCTGACTGTCGCCGTGCGGTATGGTGACAGCCATGCCCAGGCCGGTGCCGGGGCCGATCGCCGCGAGGGGCGCTCCGGCGACCCGTTCTCGTCCCCCCAGTTGCAGCAGACTGCCCGGGAGAAGACGGGGCAGGGCCAGCGCGACCGCTTCGAAGTCGTTGATCAGGCGCACGGACGAGAATCCATATGCCCTGCGCAACTCCTCTGCATCGATGACCCAGGGATTGTTCGTGAGAGCGCAGCGGCCGTTCTGGACTGCGCCGGAGGCGGCGAGGATTGCGTGCTGAATGGTCCCGGCCTTTGCCGCCTCGCCGAGATAGGCAGTGAGCGCCTCCGAAAAGGTGCCGTGATCGCCGACGGCCGTATGAGCGATCGTGCCAAGCTTGCCGTTCGTCAGGAGTGCAAAGCGAGCGTTAGTTCCTCCGATATCGGCGAGCAAGGCGGTTCGCGTTGGAGGAGTTGGCTTCATCATGGCTGCCCCGCCTTGATCAGCCCTGCATACCAGTCGAACGAGGATTTTGGTGTTCGCCGCAGCGATGCATAGTCCACATAGGCCAGGCCGAACCTGATGCTGTATCCGGAATCCCATTCGAAATTGTCGAGCAGCGACCAAACGAAATAGCCGCGAACGTCGACGCCGCGGCAGGCGGCGGCAGCCATCGCGGCGATATAGGCCTTCAGGAATTCTATGCGGCCAGTGTCGATCACGGCGCCGTTTTGGTCCGGCTGGTCGAAGTTGCCGTATCCGTTCTCGAGAACATAGATCGGCAAGCCGTAGCGGTCGTGGACACTCTGCAATGTGTCGCTGAAAGCCTCGGGATCGACCGGCCAATCGATCGGCGTCAAGGGCGCGCCGGCGGGCTTGTCGCCGAAGCCGTAGCCCAGCATCGAAACAGGATCTGCCTTCACATAGACCGGGCTGTAGTGATTCAGCCCGAACCAATCGACCGGCCGGCAAATGCGCGCCATGTCGCCCGGCTGCAGATGCGGTTCGATCGCCGCTCGCATCGATTCCGGATACGCGCCACGGCATTGCGGGTCCGGAAAGACACTGTTCCAGTAAACGTCCAGGCGTGCCGCCGCAGCTGCATCGGCCTCGCTGCTGCTGGACGGCCGGCAGGGCTGCCTGTTGTGAATGCACCCGATCGATGCGCCGGCAACGTTTGCGCGCAGAACATCAACCGCCGCACCATGCGCGAGATTGACATTGTGGATCATGCGATGGAGCTTTTCTTCGCTGCTGCGATCCCGCTCGCCGAGTGATCGGCTGAACAGGCTGAAGATCGATGGCTCATTGAACGTCGCAAATCGCTTGACCCGATCGCCGAAGCGGGTTGCGACCAGAGCCGTATAGTCGGCGAACCAAGTCGCCATTTCACGATTCTGCCAGCCACCGTGCTCCTCCAGAGCCTGCGGCAGGTCCCAATGGTAAAGGCACAGCCACGGCTCGATGCCGGCGGCCAGGAGCTCATCGATCAGACGGTCGTAAAACGAAAGACCGGCCTCGTTGGCAGCTCCGCGTCCCTGCGGCAGGATGCGTGGCCAGGCGATCGAGAACCGGTACGCTTGCACGCCCAGGGCTTTCATCAGGGCCACATCCTCGCGGTAGCGATGATAGTGGTCACACGCGACGTCGCCGGTATCGTGATTCTTGATCGTGCCGTTTTGGCAATAGACGTCCCAAATGCTGGCTCCGCGGCCGTCCTCCCGCGTGGCTCCTTCGATCTGGAAGCTCGAGGTGGAAACGCCCCAGATGAAGTCGGAGCGCAGACTGGCGGTGTTTGGCAGTTGGATTGTCGACATCAAACACCTGCGTGGGTTCTGCTCCGCTTGTCCCGGCTATGCCGTTGCGTGCGAGCCCGTTGGGTTTCGGAGTATTGATAGTCAGGCTGGTTCCGAATGGTATTGAGATAGGTCAAGCGGCCCGGATAGGGCCGTGCGACCAATCAAGAAAGTTGGTTGCTCGTCGGGGGAGGCCACAGTTGCAGAGAACGAAGTGGGGTGGGGTCGTCGACAACGGGCTCACTGGAAGTGGCTTCTTCCGCGTTGCCGAGCGCAACGGCGTATTCTGGCTCGTTGATCCCGACGGTGGCCGCTTTCTTTCCAAGGGCGTCAATAACATCCGTTTCGATCAGGACCACGTCGGACGGACCGATCGCGTGCCTTACGCCAAGGCCTGCACGGCCAAGTACGGCAGCCCGCAGATCTGGCGCACCGCGACGTCCAACCGGCTGGCGAGCTGGAAGTTCAACACGGTCGGCTGCTGGTCGGATGAACTCGTCGCCAGTGCGGGATCGCAATTGCTGGCGAGCACGCCAACCGCGGAGCTCGGCGCGTCCTTTCGCCTGCATCGCCGCGATCAGATCTTTCCGGATGTCTACGATCCCGAATTCTCGGCGCATATCCGCGTAAGCGCCCATCAACGCTGCAGGCATCGCCGCAACGATCCCGGCCTGCTCGGTACCTTCATCGACAACGAGCTCTACTGGTCGCCCGACTGGCGAGGCACTGATGAGCTTCTGACGCTGTTTCTGAACCTGCCATCGCATCGTCCGGGCAGGATTGCCGCAATCTCGGCTCTGCAGGCGCACTATCGGGATTTTGCCCAATTCAACACGGTATGGCGCACACAAGCGCGATCTTGGGAGGAGTTCGGCAGGATCGAGCACGTCGTGGCGCCATTTGTCAGACTCCGGCCTGGCGTCCTGAACGATGCGATCGAGACCAAGGCCAACTTGGCAGATCCCTCCCGCGAGGCCTTCTCGGCCGATTGCGATGCCTTCGTGGCCGTCGTGGCCGACAAGTATTTCGAACTGTGCGTCTCGGCGATCAAGGCAGCCGATCCCAATCATCTCGTGCTCGGCTCGCGGTTCGGATATCAACCGCTCAGCGGCGTGATTGCCGCGGCCGGTCGTCACCTGGATGTGGTTTCCTTCAATTGCTACGACTTCGACCCGGGGCCGGTCATCGATGCTTACGCCGCCGCCGGCAGGCCGTGCCTGATTTCGGAATTCTCATTCCGCGGCGATGATGCGGGCCTGCCGAATTCGAGTGGAGCCGGACCACGCGTGCCTACCCAGACCGAGCGCGCCCGGGCCTTCCAGGGCTACGTGGTGGCAGCCCTCAGCAAGCCGAATGTGATCGGCTATCACTGGTTTGAGCATGCCGATCAACCGGCCGAGGGCCGCTTTGACGGCGAGAATTCCAATTTCGGCACGGTGACCATCGAAGACCGGGTTTACGATGAGCTGACTGAGATGATGACCCGGGTCAATGCCGCGGCAGAGAGTATCCACGCTGCTGCCGTTTCAACCGCGATCTGATTGCGACAAGGCGCGGAACAGTTTGCTCGCCGGCGTCCTCGTCACGTCTAAGCCGGCGTTCCCGCGCGTCCCACCTCACCCCGGCGAAACGGCTGCTCGACAGATGGCAGCCCCAGGTTTGATCGGGCGCAACAATGGCATTTCACTCGCTTGCTATCGTTATTTTGCCAAGGAGTGGGAAGGAGTGTGCGCAATGGGCAAGAGTGGTCAAGCGGCGCAGGAGAGTGCTGCGAAACAAGAGGCGGAACGCCCCGCTCCGCATCGCGGAGGGCGCGTCGTCGAAACGGAGCCGGTGGATCGTGCGATCAAGGACGCTGTGGAAGACGACGAGGTGCGTGAGGCATTGAATTTGCGTGGTCGTAACAAGCGCCGGTAATCCTCTCGTTTCATATAGGAGCGCTTTACTGCCGACCAGGCGGTGCGATGGGCGATCTCTTCCTGCCGGACGTCGCCGACATGCGAGGCAAAGGACTGGTTGAACGCTTCCCGGTAGATGTCCAGAACATGAGGCGGCAAATGACGCCGCATGCCAACGGGAAGGTCTTCGTTTGAGCTATAGGGCATTGTCCCGCTCGCGGGGTGGCCTAGGCCTTCAAGAATGCCGGATCGAGGCGTCCGGTCGTTCCTGACAAGCTAACCTTTCTAAGGAGCATCGAACCTGAGCGGTCCCGCGGCGCGCTGATCGTCGCGATGTTCCACTGCGTATTGACCTGGCTCAAAGCGAACTCGGAGGCGTTCGACAGGTTGTTACGGCACAACAAAGCCGGAGAACCACCATGCGAAGCCAAACCATTGCTGCGGCCCTGCTACTCGCCAGCTTGAGCCATCCCGCTTTCGCTCAATCGGCAGCCGACCACGACGCCCATCATCCCGGCCAGGAGCAGACAACCGCATCCCCGCAGACGAATCCTCCTGCAAGTCAAGGCACGGAGCGGCAGGGCGCGATGCACGGGGGAGATATGATGGACATGATGGGGCGCGGGATGAAGGGGCGTATGATGATGGGCGGCGAGGCGATGGGCCCACCGCCCATGTTCCGTATGATCTTCGCGCTGATGGATGCGGATGGGGACGGGACCGTCTCATTGCCGGAGTTTCAGGTCGCGCACGAACGCATTTTCAAGGCAATGGACAGCAATAAGGATGGAAAGGTCACTCCAGAGGAGATGATTGCGTTCATGCGGGGAACCAAGATCTCGGTCCCGCAGCAGTGAGCGCAGGCTTCGCCGCGCGGGGATCGAATGGCAGGTGTAGGAGCGGATTTCCCCAACAGCGGACCAAATGCCTGGGGCAGTCGTGAGCGATAGCCGCGCTGCGCCATCAGGAGATCGAGACCAAACAGGCGCCAGCCCATGCGGCAGCGATGACCAGAACGAGGCCAGGGATCAGCCGCAGCGCGAAGGAGCGCCCGCCGCTGACCCAGCCGACGACGATCTTGCTGAGAGTATTGGTCGACAGCGCCGCCAGTACCGGAGCGACAGCGTCCGTGGAGTTGACCTTGCCTGAGGCGGCGAGGCTGGCTGCGGCGACAGCGGGCGAATGCGTATCTGCTAGCCCGGCTACAGCCGCGCTGACAACCAGGCCGATTTCTCCAAAGGCCTCCCGCAGGCTGGCGGAGAGCAGGAGGACTCCGGAAAGCGTCAAAGCCAGCAATAAGGCGGACGGAAGGCTGAAAGCACGTCCTTGCTCGAACTCGGCTGTGCCGGTCTCCCTCATGCCCTTGACCGTGAAGATGACGCCGTAGAGCGTTGCGGCCGCACCGGCGCAAAGGAGCGGAACGAGCAGACTTTGCAGCGTGGGCAGACTCGTGGCTGCGAGAACCGCGAAAAGCTGCACGATCGTTGCGACCGTGGAAAGCGTTGCGCCGGCGATAGCGGCTCCGAGCAACTCCGGCGCCTTGCGAGCGCGGGCGCCCATCGCTCCGATGGTGGCTGTGCTGGAGACGAAACCCGAGGCGAACCCTGAGATCGCGAGGCCTCCTTTTGCGCCGAGCAAACGTGTTGAAACATGCCCTGCGGCGCCGATCGCCATCACCAGGATGACAATGATCCAGATGGCGCGTGGATTGAGGGCGCCAAACGGGCCGACCGGCTGATCCGGAAGCAAGGGTAAGACAACGAGCGTAGCAGCGGCAAAGATTAGGCCATCCTTAACCTCGTCGCCGCTGAGCACCTTGTGAACGAAGTCGTGCAATGCCGCACGTGCCGCGAGCAGAATGGCCAGGATAACGGCAACGCCAGCGGCCAAGACGGGACGTTGCGTGGCCAGTCCGCCGAGCAGAACCGTCAGGATGAGTGCGGTCTCCGACGTCAAACCGGGGTCGTCGCTCCTGGACCGCAGATAAGCGATCGCAACCAGGACCATGATCCCGGCGGTCACGACCGCCAGCAGACCCTTGCCACCGATCATCACGCTGATGGCGCCGGCGAGTGATGCGGCCGCAAAGGTGCGCAGCCCGGCAGGCGAGCGCCCTGGACCCTCGCCCTTGCGGCGTTCCCGCTCGAGGCCGATCAGGAGCCCGATGCCGAGTGCAACGACGACGCCGATCACCTCGGAATTCAGGCTCGGATTCAGGAAATCCATCACGGAACCTGTACTGCGTCACGCTGTTGCGGTGGTGCATCGATCGGGGCTGCCAGCCGACCCCGCCAGATCTGCACCAATGTCAGGGTGACCGCGAGCAGCAACGGGCCAAGCACTACGCCCGGTGCGCCCATGAGAACGAGCCCGCCGACGACGGCGATGAACGACAGCATCGTATGCATTCGAAGCTTGTTGCCGACCAGGATCGGATAGACAACATTGTCCACGAGGCCGACGACGAGAGTGCCCCAGATCGTCAGCACGACGGCTGATGTGTAGGCGCCGCTCAGCGCGAGAAAGGCGGCAGCCGGCGCCCAAATCACGAAGGCGCCGAGAAACGGCACGATGGCGAGAAGAGCCATCAATACACCCCAGAACACAGGGGCGGGCAGCCCCAGCCACCAGAACATGAGGCCCCCGAGGCCGCCCTGCAGCGCGGCAACCGCCATGGTCCCGAAGACCGTGGCGAAGATCGTATCGGTCACCCGAACGCTGACCTGCGAAAACTCCGGCTCCGAGAGCGGCAGATAGAGCCGCGCGGCGTCCGCTATCCTTTCCCGATCGCGCAGCAGATAGAACAGGAAATAGAAGGTCAACAGCAGGTTTGCCACTCCGGAAAAGGAGGCCCGCAGGACGGAGCCGCTGCCCGTCGCAAGCGCCGAAGTAGCCGTTCGCATCAGATCCGCAAAGTCCACCTTGTCGTGGATCCATTGCAGCGCCGGGGCAAGCCAACGATGCCCGCCCATGAAACGTTTCCAGTCCTCCGCGTCGAACATCGGCACGACGAGCGTTGCGCTCCGGACGGCCTCGTTGAGCAAGGTCTCCGCTACGAGGATCGCAGGAACGACCACAATGCAGGCGGTCACCGTCACCGTCGTCAGCGCCGAAAGACTACGCGACCCCAAGCGCTTGCTGATGGCCATGTCCAGCGGGACGAACAAGACTGCAAGCGTCGTGGACCAGACGAGCGCGCCGAGGAAAGGCTTCGCCATGAACGCGCAGACGGCAACGCCCAGCCCGATGACCACTGCAAGAGTGGTCCGAGCCAGCCTTCGATCGGGAAATTGTGTCGTTTGAAACATTGGCTGCGATTGACTGTTCTTTCCCATCGGTCTTGTTATGCCGTGAAAAGGGCGGTTCCGATCATGAGCACGCAGGAGACGAGACCAAGGGACGCTATCCAGAGCGGGACGCGGACGGCCGCTGGATCGGATCGAGTGTGCCGCGCGCGGATTCGAAGCAGAGACAGGTTGACAACGGCAAACATCAACAGCGTCGCAAGAGACGTACCTTCTGCCAGCCGTTCCAGCGGGAATATCAGCGCGAGAGCCGCAACGCTCAGCATGACCATCCCCGTGGCGATCAGCGGCGTCCCGGTTCGCGAATGGACACGTCCTACAAGTCCGGGCAGGTCGCCTTGTTGTGCCATGCCATAAATGACACGCGCCGTCATGGTCATCTGGGCGAGCACGGTGTTGAGCGTCGACACGACCGCGATCACGCTGAACGTCGTCGGACTTATGCGCGCCACGGCGCCGAAGACCAGGCTCAGCGGCGCCGTTGACCCGGCAAGGACGCTCGGCGGTACGGCGCTGACTGAAATCGCCGCGATCAGGACGTAAAGCACGCTCGTGATCAGCAGCGTGAGTGCCATAGCCCAGGGGATATCCCGTTGTGGGCTCTTGGCCTCTTCCACGACGTTGGCGAGGTCCTCGAAACCGACGAAGGCGAAGAATGCCAGCACGCCGGCAAAGGTGATTCCGGAAAAGGTACCGCCGTCGAGCGGGGGCGGCGTAAATAGCGCGGAGCTGAACGAGACATCCGAATGAATGGCGGATACGATGATCCATACCAGTCCGCCCGTCTCGATCAACGTCAGAAACCCCGCGAGCATTACCGATTCGAGAATGCCCCAGGCGGCGACCACGCCGAGGGCAGCGACGATCGCCACGACGATCACTGGTGCAGGCAGTGTGATCAACTGGCCTAAGTAGCCAGCACCCCCGACGGTCACCGCCCCAGCCGAGATGATGCCAATGGCGAGCCTCAATGAGCCGACGGTCCTGGATAGAAATCGGGAGTTGAATGCGGCACGGACGTAGGCGGCTTCCCCGGCGCTGACGGGGTAGCGGGTGGCGAGCTCGGCATACGAGGCGGCCGTCAAGGCCATGACAGCGGCCGCTAATGCGAACGCCCACGAGGCGTAGACGCCTGCATGGCCCGCAACGGCGCCGATCAAGACGTAGATCCCGGCTCCCACGGTGACCCCCGTCCCGTAGAGGACCAGCAATGGCAGCCCCAGCCGCCGTCGCAAACCGGCCGCAGGCAGGATCCGATCTTGCGGCACTGTTTCCATTCACGTCATTGCAAGCGAGGGCTGAATTCCGAGAGATTATATCAGCGGGCCTGGCGCGCAGCCTCTTGATTTGGGTCAATTGGACGCATGCGAGAGGTGCCAAAAAGTGGAAGCGCATCAATTAGCGGAGCCATGCCGATGACGATCGCGACCGTGATGGTCTACGTTGACCCCGAGCAGCAGGCGGAAGGTCAAGTCCGCATCGCCCGGGACATTGCAGACAGATTTGGAGCATCGTTGATCGGCGCTTCGGCTTTCGCGGTCGAGCCTCCCTTCGTGGCCGAGGGCGTCATCATCAAGGAGACCACCGCAGACGACCTGAAGCGGATGAAGTCGGCACTCGCGGACAAGGAGCAGTGGTTTCGCAGCGTGGCCGGCCTGCCGAAAGAGCGGGTCGAGTGGCGCTGCAGCGTAGACTACCCTACCGCGTTCCTGACCAATGAAGCGCGATCCGCCGATCTGGTGGTGATCAGGTGCAGGCAGGAAGGGACAGACCAGTTCCATTTCATTGATGCCGCCGAGGCCATGATGCGGATGGGACGACCGACGCTGCTGGTTCCTGACCACGTTCCGGCGCTGAAGGCCGATCGCGTTCTGGTCGGATGGAAAGACACTCGCGAGGCAAGAATCGCTCTGCGAGATGCGCTACCGTTCCTCTCTAAAGCTTCGCAGGTCACGATCGTCGAGATCTGCACCTGCGAGGAACAGAACGCAGCGCGCCGCCGCGTCCGCGATATCGCGAAATATCTGCAGGCCCATGCGGTAAAATGCCAAGCCGAAGTGCGCGTGCACATGGCTGAGCCCGATGCGCACCAGCTTCTTCGGGTGGCAAAGGACGAGGACGCCGATCTGATCGTAACCGGAGGTTATGGCCATAGTCGCCTCGGCGAGTGGATGTTCGGAGGCGTGACGCGCGATCTGCTGAACGAGGCGCCGATCTGCGTGATGATGTCGCACTAGGTCGTTCGGAGACACCATGGCCATCAAGGACGTTTTGCTCACGCTCACCAGCTACCCGGATCCGGCGCCGGTTTCAGTGATTGATCGCGCCGTGGCGCTTGCTTCAACGCTCGGCGCCCACATTGCGGCGATCTCATGTGAGGCTCATGTGCAGGTTCCCGGCACCTTCCTCGGCGGCGCCGGGCATCTCGGGTCGATCGTGGCCAGCGAGGCGCAGAAGAGCAGAAAGAATGCGCAGGACTTGCTGGCCGCGTTTGAAGCGGCCGCTCAGAAAGCCGGCGCGCTGCACGAGATCATTCTCGAACGCTGCCTGACATCCGAAGTGCCGGACCTGCTGGTGGAATATGCGCGGCTGCGCGACCTCACCATCGTGTCAGTGCCGGAATCCTACGACCAATGGTATGCCGAAGCCGTCATCTTCGGATCCGGACGACCCACCTTGGTGCTCCCCGAAGCCCCGGCGTCCAGGGCGGCTGACTTGAATAGGGTACTCGTCGCGTGGGACTTCAGCCGCGCGTCGGCGCGCGCAGTCTCCGATGCCATCCCGATCCTGGAGAAGGCGCGCGAAGTGTGCATTCTCACCGTGATCAACGAGAAGGCGATATCGAGCCGGCGTTCCTCGTCCGAACTCGCCAAGAATCTATCGCGGCACGGCATCGATGTGATCGTCGACGAGGTGGATGCCGCCGGGCGGGCCATCGGCGAGGTTCTTGCAGCGCAGATTGCGTCCCGCCGAACGGATCTCCTCGTGATGGGCGCCTACGGCCATTCGCGCTTCCGCGAGTTCATATTGGGAGGCGCGACCCGAAGCATCCTGACGAAGCCGCCGATTCCGGTCCTGTTCTCTCACTGAGCGGCGAACGGCCGACGACATCACAATGTAGGTCGGAAGTCCGGCCTCCGACTTCGAACTTGAAACTCATGGACGTCTTTCCGGCCAATCAGGATCGCAAGAACGCTCCGGTGTTTCGCGCCCGCGGGCTTTCGAAGACCTATCGGATGGGGGAGGTTGAGGTGCATGCCCTGCGGGACGTCGATCTCGACGTCTTCGAAGGCGAGTTCGTTGTGCTCCTCGGGCCGTCCGGGTCGGGGAAATCGACTCTGCTGAACATCCTGGGAGGTCTGGACAGTCCAACCTCGGGCGAGGCCCACTGGCGCGACCACAATCTGGTCGGCGCGACGGATGCCGAATTGACCCGCTACCGCCGCGAGCACGTCGGCTTCGTCTTTCAGTTCTACAATCTTATCCCCAGCCTCACGGTGCTGGAGAACGTCGCTTTGGTGAACGAGATTGCCGACAAGCCGCTCGATCCGCTCGAGGTCCTTGCGCTCGTCGGTCTCGAAAAGCGGATCGACCACTTTCCTTCACAGTTGTCCGGCGGCGAGCAGCAGCGTGTGGCGGTTGCCCGCGCCATCGTCAAGTCGCCGGATGTTCTCTTGTGCGACGAGCCGACAGGGGCTCTGGACTACGAGACCGGCAAAGTGGTGCTGGCGGCGATCGCGCGAGCCAATGAGCGTCTCGGTACCACAACGATTATCATCACGCACAATGCGGCGATCGCGGGAATGGCGGACCGCGTGCTGCGGCTCGGTGGCGGGCGGATCGTCGGAGAGGAACGTAATGCGCACCGACTCTCGGCCGACGAGGTGCACTGGTGAGCCTGCTCGATCGAAAACTGCTGCGCGATGTTGCCGCAATGCGGGGCCAGGTGATCACCATCGCCCTGCTGGTTGCCGCCGGCGTCGCCGTCTTCGTTGGCTCAGTCTCGACTTACAATTCGCTCGGCACGGCCGTCGAGCGCTTCTACGCTACCGCGCGATTCCCGCAGGTCTTCGTGACGCTCAAGCGTGCGCCGCTATCGATCGTTCCGCAGCTCAACGCCATCCCCGGGGTTGCGACGGTGGAAGCCCGTATTGTTCGCGAGGTCATCGTGGACTGGCCGGCCGCTTCGCAGCCGGTCTCGGCGCGCATGGTGTCGCTCAACCATGCTGGCGACGAACGGCTTGCCCGTCTGCATTTGCGCCGCGGCGCGGCGCCCGAACCGGGCTCCCCAAGAAGCGCGGCAGTCAACGAAGCGTTTGCCGAAGCCAATGGTGTGAATCCCGGCGACGACATCCGTGTGCTGCTCAACGGCAAGGTGGAAGCTTTTCACGTATCCGGCGTCGCGCTCTCGTCGGAATATGTCTATGCCGTCAAGCCCGGTCTGCCCATTCCGGACGACCGGCTCTATGCCATTCTCTGGGTCGACCGCCGCGCGGCGGAAGCCGCGTTCGACATGAAGGCGGCCTTCAATGATGCCGTCATTTCGCTGGCGCCGGGAGCCGATCCGAAGCCTGTGATCGACGAACTGGATCGGCTGCTCGAGCCCTATGGATCGATCGGTGCCGTCGCGCGGCGGGATCAACCATCCAACCGCTTCCTTGAGGATGAGCTGAACCAGCAAAAGGTGATGTCGACCACCATCCCGCTGATCTTTTTCGGCGTTGCGGCGTTCCTGCTCAACAGCGCACTGGGCCGGCTGGTGGCAGCCCAGCGCGAGCAGATCGCCGCGTTGAAAGCATTGGGCTTTCCAACCGCGACGCTGATGCTGCACTATCTGAAGCTCGTCCTCGTCATCGTGTTGATTGGATCGGCGCTTGGAATTGCCGCCGGCTGGGGCTTCGGACGAGCGATGATCGCGAGCTATCAGGGTTTCTTTCGTCTGCCGGAGCTGCCGTTCGGGCTGACGCCTTGGTCGGCCGTGCTGGGAATTGCGATCAGCCTGACGGCGGCTTCTCTCGGCGTCTTGACCGCGCTACGGCAGGTCGTCAGCCTCGCACCCGCGGTCGCAATGCGACCGGCTGCGCCTCTCGGCTTCCGACGGTCCTGGATCGAAGCGCTTCTGCCGCGCGCTGCGACCAGATCGCGCCGGCTGATGATCCTGCGGAATACCGCCGGGCGTCCATTCCGTTCGGTACTGACCGTGGCCGGAGTGGCCTTTGCGATCCCGATGATGGTGCTGGGAATCTTTTGGCGCGACGCCATCAATGAGATGATCGACCTGCAGTTCAACCTGGTGGAGCGCGGCAACGCGACGGTGACGTTTCCGCACCCCCTGGATCGTTCCATCCTGCGCGATCTGGCACGCGAGCCAGGCGTTCTCGTGGCGGAAGGGCAGCGCATCGTGCCGGTGCGCCTTCGGGCCGGGCAGCGCAGCTATTTGACCTCCGTGATCGGCCTGTCTGCAGGAGATGAGCTGCGTCGGCCGCACGACGCCATCCTGCATCCGATCGCGGCCATGCCCGACGGGATCACGCTCACCCGTCGGCTTGCCGAGCGGCTCGATGTGATGGTCGGCGACATCATCGCCGTCGAGGCGATGGAGGGCCGGCGGCGCAAGCGCGACCTCCCGGTCACCGCCATCGTCGACGAGTCGATCGGAATGGCCTCCTACATGGAGATCGAAACCCTGAACCGCTTCACGGACGAGGGCGCCGTGATCTCGGCTGCGAGTCTGTATGTCGAGCCGACGGCGATGCCGGCGTTGGGGCGGAGGTTCAAGAACCTCCCGACCATCGAGTCCGTGACGATGAAGGCGTACACGCTCTCCTCCTTCATGGAGAAGATTGCCGGCCTCGTGTTCGTGACGGCCGGCATTCTTGCCGCCTTCGCCACGATCATCACGGTTGGCGTGGTCTACAACAGTGCGCGCATCAGCCTGCAGGAGCGGGCCTGGGAGTTGGCCAGCCTGCGCGTGCTGGGCTTCACCCGCGGTGAGGTTGGGGGCATCCTGTTCGGCGAGTTCGCCATCGAGATCGTGCTTGGAATTCTGATTGGCCTGCCGCTCTCTCACGCCGTTATCGGCCTGATCGCCGGATTTCACTCCAACGAGAGTTTCCAGATACCCGCCGTGATCGCGACGCAGACCTATTTCATTGCAGCGGGCGTCGTGTTGGCGGCGGCCGCAGCCAGCGCGTACATCGTCAAAGGCCGTGTCGATCGGCTCGATCTGGTCGCGGCTCTAAAGACCAGGGAATGAACATGCATATCACGGGCCGCCATATCGCCATCGCTGCCGGGCTTCTGGCCGCCGTCGGCATCGCGGTCTGGCTCTTGATCCCCGCCCCGGTGCCGGTCGAGACTGCCGCGGTGACGAAGGGAAGGTTCGTCGCCACCGTCGATGAGGACGGCAAGACGCGTGTGCGTGAGCGATACGTGGTCGCAGCGCCGCTCGCCGGGCGGCTGAGCCGAATCCGCTTCAAGGTCGGCGACCAGGTTCGGGTCGATGACGCCCTCGCGACAATCACCCCTTCTCCGGCGCCGCTGATGGATTCCCGCACCCGCCGCGAAGTCGAGGAAATGCTCGGAACAGCCGAAGCCAACCTGGAGCGCGCCAAGGCCATTGTCGAGCGTGCGCGGGCCCAGAGGGAGCAGGCCAACACCGACCTGGTGCGGACGAAAACCTTGGCTCAGCAAGGGGCCGCGACGGCGCAGGCCCTCGAGCGTGCAGAACTCGCGATGCGCCTTGCCGACAGGGATTTGCGCGCGGCGGAGTTTCAGGATCACGCCGCAGAGCACGAGATCAGCCAACAGCGCGCATTGTTGGCGCGATACGGCAGCGACGGCGGCGGGCACCCGGATAGCTGGAATGTCGCATCGCCTGTTGCCGGCGTGGTGCTGAAGGTCGCCCAGGAAAGCGAGACGATCGTCCAGCCGGGCGCTCCACTCCTGGACATCGGCGACGCCGGGGATATCGAAGTCGTGGTCGATGTCTTGAGCACCGATGCCGTCGAGATCCGTCCCGGAGCTGATGTCGTCATCGATCATTGGGGCGGGGAGGGGAAGCTGAAGGGCCGGGTACGCCGGGTCGAGCCGGCAGCCTTCACCAAGATATCAACGCTCGGCGTCGAGGAGCAGAGGGTCAATGTTCTCGTCGACATCCTCTCGCCGCCGGAGCAGTGGGCGCGGCTGGGTGACGCCTATCAGGTGGATGTTCAAATCGGCGTCTTCGCGCGGGACGATGCGACGACCATTCCGGCGGGCGCGTTGTTTCGTCGCGGAGAAGGCTGGAATGTATATGTCGCGAGGGACGGGCGCGCCGAATTGCGCCAAATTGAGGTTCTGCGGCGTTCCGGGCGCCTCGCGGCTGTTGCCAAGGGCCTCGCGCCGGGGGAAGAGGTGATTGTCTATCCGAGCGACCGGGTTGTACCGGGTGTGCGCATCGCACAACGACCACGTTAAGAGGCCGCGCCATGAACCGCTCGGAGCTTTGTGGACGAAGAAACGGAAAATGCTGGTACGCGGGGCACGTCTCAATGCAGGAACGAACGACTTGAACCACGATCCCAAGCACGGATGCGATCACGTTGGTTATCTCGATGGCGATCGTGACTTGCGCCTCGACGCCTGTCGCGGCCTCGCACTCTGGTTCATTTTCATTGATCACATTCCTGGCAACGCTTTTGACTGGTTGACCCTTCGGAACTACGGGTTTTCTGATACTTCAGAAATTTTTGTGTTCGTGTCCGGCTATACCTGCATGCTTTCCTATGGCGGGGCGCTGCGGCGGCAGGGTTGGCCAACCGTCGTTGTCCGCAGCCTGCGGCGAAGCCTGGAAATTTACGCTGCATTTCTGCTGCTCGTGATCGCCTATCTTGCTCTGGTCTGGGTCACGGGAACTGACCTCTATCGCGACGAGACCAATACCAGAGTCTTTTTTGACAATCCGGGAATTGCCCTCATCCATCTTCTGGCGCTGCAATACACGCCTGTGAATACAGATATCCTGCCGCTGTTTGTCATGCTGCATTTCGGCTTTCCGCTCGTGCTGTGGTTCATGATTCGCAACGCAACGATCGCGCTCAGCGCCTCCTTTCTGCTCTACATGATGGTGCAGCTCTATAGCTGGAATTTGCCGGCCTGGCCGGCCCGTGAAGCATACTTCAATCCGTTGGCTTGGCAGATGTTGTTCGTGCTCGGCGCTTACTGCGCAACTCCCGGCGCCGCCCGGCTCGCAGGGATCTCGTTATCTCCGGTTGTGGTTTCGGTTGCCGCTAGCGTCGTCATATTCAGCCTTGTCGTCACGCTGAGCTGGCGTATCGAACAGCTCAAATGGCTGGTCCCGGACGCAGTTGTGGGCTGGATTTATCCGATTTACAAAACCCATTTGGCGCCGCCCCGGCTCGTGCACTTCTTAGCCCTGATGGTCTTGGGAATGCGCTTCTTATCACCGATCAAGCATAGCAAGCTGAAGCCGTGGGCGGTTGCAATGATTCGCTGCGGAGAAAACTCACTCTCGATCTATTGCTTCAGCGTACTCGCTTCATTTCTCGGCTTCGTCGTCTTGAACGAGATCTCCGGCCGACTGGCAATGGAGGCCATTGTCAGCGCCTCAGGAATTATCTTGATGATCGCGATTGCAAGCCTTCTTGCCTGGGAAGCCAAGTTCGACCGGCGTGGTCCGAAACCGTTTTAGGCGTTCTATACGAGCAAATTGCTTGGAAAGCGGAGTTCGGGACGCGATGTTGATTCTCCTCAAACAACCGGCTGGTTCCAGAAGATAATCATCATGTGATGTGGAGCGAGACCAAATCCATAGAGCGGGTCCTGCGATGGGGCCTGGTTGCGATTGCAATCGCAGGATTGACCGCGGGTCTTCTCGCGGGAGTGGCGGGTCGCGCTGATCTCGCGGATATTGCATGGCAACTCGGCACCGCGCCCGTGATCGGCGGACTGGCCGTCTCGATCGTCAGGGATCTTCTGAGCGGTCGCTTCGGAGTGGATGCGATTGCGCTGCTGTCGATGAGCGCAGCGTTGGCGCTCGGCCAGCCACTTGCGGGGGCCGTGGTTGCGCTGATGTATTCCGGCGGCAACGTGCTGGAGGATATTGCGATCGCACGAGCCGAGCGCGACCTGCACTCCCTGGTCGATCGGGCGCCGCGGCAGGCGCACCGCAAAATCAATGGTGGGATCGAGGACATTCCGGTTGACGCAGTCTTGGTCGGCGAAGAGCTCCTGGTGAGGGCCGGCGAGATCGTGCCGGTCGATGGCATCGTTGGCTCGGTCGCGGCGACCATCGACGAATCCGCGGTTACGGGCGAGCCGATCCCGGTCGAGAAGACACGCGGCAGCGCGGTTCTCTCCGGTTCGCTGAATGCGGGCGAGACTTTCGAGTTGACCGCGACCGCACCGGCAGGCGAGAGCACCTACTCGGGCATCGTGCGCATGGTGACGGCGGCGCAAACCGCGAAGGCTCCCTTCGTGCGGATGGCCGATCGTTTCGCGCTGGTCCTTCTGCCGGTGACGCTCGTCGTCGCCTTCCTGGCCTGGCGCCTGTCCGGTGATCTGACGCGCAGCCTTGCCGTGCTGGTGGCGGCGACGCCTTGTCCGCTGATCCTGGCTGCACCGGTCGCCTTCATTGCCGGGGTGGCGCGAGCGGCTCGGCGCGGCATTCTTGCCAAAGGGGGAGGGGCGCTGGAGGCGCTGGCCCGCGCTCACACGGTGCTGTTCGACAAGACCGGGACCCTGACCGTCGGAGGGGCACGGCTGCTTTCGATCGAGGTTCCTCCGGGGGAAGACCCCGACGAGGTCCTGCGGCTCGGCGCATCGCTCGAGCAGGCCTCGCATCACGTGCTTGCCAAGACCGTCGTCGCTGCGGCCCTCGATCGCGGCCTCAAGCTGAAAGCGCCGGAACAGGTCAAGGAGACCATGGGCAGCGGCTTGCGCGGTCTGGTCGACGGGCGCCAGGTCACCGCGGGCTCGCGAGAACTGCTGCGCTCGCGTGGCGAACTGTCGGCGTGGGAGCTGCGGGCGATCCGGCGCGCTTCGTGGCGCTCGGCGCTCATCGTCTTCGTCGCCGTGGATGGCCGCCCGATCGGCGCGCTGCTGCTGGCGGACGAGTTGCGGGCTGATACGCCGCGGGCGATCCGCCTGCTGCGCGATGCGGGGATCGCACGAATGGTGATGGTCACTGGCGATCGCGCCGCGGCGGCGCAGGCGATTGGTGCGGCGCTCGACCTCGACGACGTGCTGGCCGACCGCGTTCCTTCGGACAAGGTTGAGGCGGTGCGCACCGAACAGAGGCTGCATCCGACCATCATGGTCGGCGATGGCATCAATGACGCCCCGGCATTGGCCGTGGCCGATATCGGAGTCGCGCTCGGCGCGCGCGGCGCGACCGCCTCGTCCGAGGCCGCCGATGTGGTGATCTTGGCCGACCGGCTCGATCGCGTCGGCGAGGCCATTATCATCGCGCAACGGGCCCGACGCATTGCCTTGCAAAGCATTGTTGTCGGCATGGGGTTGTCATTGCTGGCGATGCTCGCCGCCGCCGTTGGCTGGCTTGAACCGGTGCCTGCGGCCATCGTCCAGGAGGTCATCGACGTTGCCGTCATTCTGAACGCCCTGCGGGCGCTCGCTCCGCCGCTCGCCAGGGGCGGTGCGCACATCACCGCGGAGCAGGGCTTGGCATTGCATCACGATCATCAGGCCCTGTTCAAGGACCTCGATCGCTTGCGCAAGGTCGTCGATGCGCTGGATGACGCAGCCCCCGAGTCAGCCGCGGCGTTGATCGGGGATGCTCAACGCATCGTTCAGAGCAGCGTCGTCATGCACGAGCGCGCGGATGAGGACAGCGTCTATCCGAAGCTTGCGACAGTGCTGCGCGATCACCACGGCCTCTCAGCCATGAGCCGCGCCCATCGCGAAATTCTGCATCTTACGCGGCTGCTCGATCGGATCGTGGAGGATCTGCCGTCAGAGAAGGTCGATCGCTATCTCGTCCGTGACGCTCAACGGGTAATCGAGGCGATCGAAACGCTGGTGCGCATGCACACGGCCCAGGAGGAGGATATCTACGAAGCCGTGGCGGCATAGGCGGTCGCTGGATACGCCCCGCATCTTGGCCATGCGGGGTACAGGCGAACTTATATCAATCATCGCACGGGCCATAGTAGTGCTTCGCAAGACGATAGTGCCTTCCGTACGCAACATACTCCTCGTGCAGGCAGCTCTCGCCCCTTCGGAATGCCTTGTCGCCGTCGCATCGCACGTTCTCGAAATGAAGTCTGACGGTCGTTGATTGGTTGAGATAGGTCCCGAAGTAGTGGAGGGCTTGAGCGCGCCCGCCACACCTCTGGAGCACGGTATTGCGAATGTCGGGCGGCAACCGATCGATGTGATCGGGATTCCACGGGCCGTCGTGCGAACTGGAGCTTCCGAGCGCTAACGCGGTGCCCGGGAAGCAGGCCGCTTGCACCAGGAAAACGATCGCGAGCAGCGACAACGAGTGCGGCTTCCAATTGCGCATTGCAGCACCGATCGGTCATCGACTTGATCAATGAATCCTATCAGATAGCAGCGTCACGTGAAAAGAAAATCAGAACTGCGCATGCAAGCGAGTCGCGACGACTGAGACTGGTCCACGATCGCGATTGTAGGCGGGGTTGTCGATGAACTGATAATCGAAACCGAGCGTCCACGCCGCGATCGGAAGCGTGTAGTATATTTCCATGATCTTCTCGGCGCCCGGATGCGGAAGCTGCCCGTCGCCGATCAGCGCGCTGTAACCGCCTGTCGCGAAATAAGCCTGGTGCGTTGCGGAAATCGTGTTGCGAATGCCTGCTATCCCGAGCGTGTCGTTCGGCCTGCTCCAGAATTTTCCGGAGATCGAGGCGCCACCCGCGAGCGTCGCGTCTGCATCGGTAAATGCGTAGGCCTCCAGCCTGCCGGGCGTGTAACCGGCTCGTGCAAACAGGCCGACACCGGGTATGATCTGCTGCTCGATGTTGCCGGCAATTCCGAGCTTGCTCGTGTAGGTGCGCACCAGCGAGAGGTCCGGCGCGGCGCCGGTCAGGTTGGCAAGATCGACGGCGTCCTGGAAATTTCCCATCCGCGCGCGCGTCAGATAGCCAGTCACGGCGATCTTGCCGGGTTGCCCCATGACCTCGTAGCGACGCTCGACTTCGCCAACCATCTGGAATTGGCCGAAGGCCGGATCGAGGTTTGTGCTGTTGGGCGTCACGGGCCCGTCGAATACGCCGGCACGGAAGGTCCAAGGGCCGGTGTACCACTCGGCCGCGGCGCCATAGGTAAAGGCCCAGGCATCGGCGGCGTAGTCGAATGCCCCGGTGTTGACCAGCGTCCAGTTGAGGAAGTCGCCGCGCGGATCGTGCGCGTATTTGTTGGAGTCGAAGATGTCGACGACGCTGAACTTGCCGACGGTGAGCACGAGGCGATCGCTGGTCTGGGAGCCCGCGAACTGCATGGGCCCGGATTCGACCTTCTGCACGTCGCCGCCGAGATCGATCGTCTGCCGCAAAAAGGCGCGCGGAATCCTCGCATACGGATAGGTGGACCCGACCTTGTAGGCCTCCGCGCTCGGGAAGCCCGCCACTCCGAATGTGCCGTTGAGACCGAAGCCCTGGTCGATTTCCGGATTGATCCAGATTTCTCCGCCGTCCCAGGGACGGAAGCCGACAAAGAGGTCCGCATCGAATGTCTCGCGCACCTGATTGGGCGAGAGGCTGTTCTGGCCGGCATAGGGCGCGCGGAACGGCAGCGCATATTGCGTGACGATCGTCGTCTGCCCATGCACGGCGAAATTATCGGTCTCCGCGGGGGCGATGCCCTTGATGGCAAAGTCGGTGTGGGCGGGATCGGGACCAAGCTGATAGTTGAGCCCGACCTGGACACGTTGGACCGAGAGGCCGGAGTTCAGCTGTTCTGCCGATGCTGCGAGGCTCTTGTGGTGATCGCCGAACTCCGAAGCCAGGAATTCGGCCTTGGCCGTCCAGTGCGGTGCGACCGGCAGCTCGGCTCCGATGCCGGCGACCCAGCCGAGGCGCCATGTCAAGGCCGTATCCACGGTGCCGATGGCCGCGCTGCCGACCAGTGGGGTGCCCGCGAGTTGCGTCCGCTCCAGCCTGTCATAGGACCAGGCGAATCCCCCCGTCGCATAGAGCAGCCAATGGTCGAAGGCATAGCCGAGCCTGCCGCGCGCCGTCCCCATGCCGAGGACGGTGTCGCGATAGCTGGCGGTCCCGCCGGAGAGCGACGTTACGGTCTGATCTCCCGCCATGGTGTTCGGGGCGGACAAGTCGGCCTCGAAACCCATCACGAAGCGCGAGGGCAGCATCAGATTGTAGCCGCCCTGCACGCCGAAGAGATAGCTGCCTGTCCCTTTGAACGCGTCATAGGCGCTGAACAAGCCGGCCGATCCGTTCACGGTGGACAAGCCGTCGTTCGCACTCCAATTGGACCGACCGCCGGCATATCCGAAATGGCCGCCGAGATAGAAGCCGGTCCATTCCGCAGCGTCAGGCCTTGGAGCCTTGACTGGATACGACTCCGCCGCGCTCGCTGCACCGGGCGCAGCAAGGGCGAGGCTTGCGACTGCGCCTGTGAGACATATCCGCTTCATCGTCGTTCAACAGCCCTATTCAAAACCGCGGTCAAGCAGCAATCGGCGGTTCGCAGCTTCTCTCATTCGCAAGTGACGGATTTGCAACAATGGCTTGTTGGAGATGCCTGCTCGAGCTCCGCCGATGACGGGCCGCTGCATGGACGGATGAGGAATGCCCCGCCGACAATGTCCCCATCGCGCCGTAAGGGTCGCCTCGCCCATGGCCGTGACAAAGGCCGCGCCCTGACGTCGCAAATGGAATTCCCCGCCCGAAGGTGCGCGCTTACCCGAACAAATGCGCGAGCCAATACGCCGCCCCGGCGGCCAATCCGCCTACCAGCAACGTCTGCAACGCCGACTTGATCTTGTTGACGCCCGTGAAGTGCCCCTTGACGGCCCCGAAGCAGAGCAACGCGACGCCGGTCGCGGCGACGGAGATCTGCAGCGCTGTCCCGATGTTCTGGGTGAACATGTAGGGCACCAGCGGAATCAGACCGCCGACCACGTATGAGCCTCCGATCGTGGCGGCGCTGATCGGCGCGCGCTTCGGGTCGGGGCGCTCCAGACCCAATTCGAAGCGCATCATGAAGTCGACCCATCGCTGCCGGTTTGACGCCACAGCACCGACAACCGACTTGAGCGCATCGCCCTCAAGGCCATACTCACGGAAGATCTGCTCGACCTCGTCGATCTCCCGCTCGTGCATGTGATCGATTTCATGGTGTTCGCGCTGTTCTTCAGCGGCGTAATGCTCTGCATCCGTGCGCGCGGCGAGATACCCGCCAAGGCCCATCGCGATCGCACCGGCGACGACCTCGGCCAATCCGGCAGTGACGATCACGTCCGTGTTGGTGACGGCCGCCGAAAGGCCCGCCGCCAGCGCGAACGGGACCGTCAAGCCGTCAGCCATCCCGATCACGACGTCGCGGACGCTTTCGGAGGCGGTGAAGTGCTTCTCGATGTGAGGGGTGGCTGGCACAGGACGCTCCTGGTTGTGGTTTGGGTTTGAAGAGAGCTGCCTAGTCGGCAGCTCTCTTGCGGCCGGAGATCATGGACGCGACCAGGTTCTCGCGATGCTCCAAGCTTGCGATCAACACGCCGAGCACATGCGCCACGACCAGGCCGACGGTCAGGTTGGCCAGGAATTCGTGGACGTGTTCGATCAGCTTGGAGCCCCAGTAGACATCCGTCGTCATCATGTAGCCCGTCGCACACGTGCCGGCCAGCGCGACGACGAGAGCGATGATCATGGCACCGCCCGCGGGGTTATGTCCGATGTAGCGGGGAGCCCTGAGGAGAGCGACGTCGCGAAGATAGGCCAGCACCTCGCGTGGCGGACGAACGAAGTTCGAAAAGCGCGCATGTCGCGGCCCGATGAAGCCCCAGATGACGCGGATCGCGAGAAGGCCGGCGATGGCGTAGCCGGCCGCGACGTGCACCCGCTCGATCTCGTCGCCGGTGGCGTAGGCCAGAACGAACAAGCTCGCCAGCGACCAGTGAAAGATCCGGACGAACGGATCCCAGACCTTGACCGTGGCCGGCGGCATCGCGCCGCCGGCTCCGATCGTGTTGCTCACGGTTCTCATTTGCGGACCGTTACATCTGGCCGATGATCTGGCCGTTGGTCGGGTCCACGAACAGCTCCACCCGATGACCGTTCTTGTCGAGCGTATAGAGTTCGCCGCAAGCGTTCTTGAGCTTGGCCTTCTGGACCTTGTAGCCCTGGGCCTCGACCTTGGCCTGCAACTGCCCCATCGGCAGCCATTGAGCCTCCGGGGCCGACGTGCACGGCTTGCCGAGGCTGCCGGCCTGGGCGGAGGCCGCCCCGAGGATCACGGCGCCGACGGTAAGAATTGCGATCTTGCGCATAGGTATCTCCTGACGGTGGCCGGCCGCACCATGCGCCGGCCATGCGGAGCAACCTGCCAGAAGCGGCCTGACGGACACCTGTTGAGCTACGTCAGCTATTTGTCAGGTGATATCTGGCATCCATATCTTCCCGATGACGAGCTTCTTATGTGCCCAAGACTGCGCCGAATCCATATCCTGATCCTTGCGGCCGCCCTTGTGGGCGCGGGCGGTGGGATGCCGGCGTTCGCGCGCGACCACGATGACGCGAAACGGGCCGTCGAGGCCGGCGAAATCCGTCCTTACGCCGACATCCTCAATGTGGTGAAGGGGAAGCTTCCGGGGGAGGTCGTGGGCGTGAAGCTCGAACGCGAAGCTGGCGCCTGGATGTACGAGCTCCGCGTGCTCGACGGCACGGGCCGGCTGCTCGAGATCCACGTCGATGCGAAGAGCGGCGAAATCGAGCGAACCAAGGAGAAGTGATGCGCGTGCTTGTTGTCGAGGACGACCCGCGGATCGCGTCGGATGTCTCGCGAATGCTCGAAGCCTCCGGCTACGTGGTCGAGACGGTCGCGAATGGCGAGGACGCTTGGTTCCTCGGCGACACCGAGGACTTCGGAGCCGTCATCCTCGATCTGGGTCTGCCTGGAATGGATGGGCTTGCGGTCCTGAAGCGCTGGCGCGCCAACGGTCGGCACATGCCCGTCCTCGTCCTCACCGCGCGCGGAAGCTGGGCGGAGCGGGTGGACGGGATCGACGCCGGGGCCGATGACTACCTGCCGAAGCCGTTCCGGATGGAGGAGTTGCTGGCGCGGCTGCGCTCCATCGTGCGGCGTTCTGCCGGGCACGGCTCTTCGGTCATCACCGCGGGCGAGATCACGCTCGACGAGCGGCAGATGAAGGTCACCCGCCGTGGCGTGCCCATCACGCTCTCTCCGCTCGAGTATCGGCTGGTCGCCCATCTCCTCCGCAATCGAGGAAGAGTCGTCTCGCAGCAGGAGATCGACGAGAACGTCTATGGCCACGGCGAAGAGCACGATTCGAATACGCTTGAGGTGCTGGTCGCGCGCGTGCGCAAGAAGCTGGGCGCGGAAGCGATCGAAACGCGGCGGGGCTTCGGCTATCTCATGCCGGAGGCGCCCGCATGAACCGGCATTCGCTCAGGCTGCGGTTGGTCGCCGGCGGAATCGTTGCGATCCTGATCGCGCTTGCGATCGCTGGCGGCGCGCTCGTCGTCGTCTTCCAACGCCATGTCTCGCGAACCCTGGCTCAGGATCTCGACGTCCATCTGAAGCAGCTTCTCGCGAACATCGACTTGGATGCTCAGGGCAAGCTGGTGCTCACGCAGACACCGGTCGATCCACGCTTCGCCGATCCGCTCTCCGGGTTGTACTGGCAAGTCAGCGATGATCGCGGGCAGTTGCTGCGTTCGCGCTCGCTGTGGGATTCCGCCATGAAACTGCCGGCGGATCGGCTGAGCCCCGGTGAAACGCATCAGCACGAAGCGGATGGACCGGGCGGTCAGCGCGTGCTGGTCGCCGAACGGGCGGTGACGCTTTCCGCGGAGGGGAAGCCGGTGGTCGTACGCCTTGCCGTCGCGGAGGACCTGGCGCGGGTCACGGCGGCGACCTCGGCCTTCGCCAAGGATCTTTCCATCGCGCTCGTCCTGCTCGGCTCCGTACTGGCCCTCGCGACCTGGGTCCAGGTCGGCGTCGGACTGCATCCGCTGGTCGCGCTGCGCCGGGGAGTGGCCGATATCAGGGCAGGACGCAGCCGGCATCTGCCGTCCTCGGTCCCGAGCGAAGTCCAACCGCTCGTCGAGGAGGTCAACGCCCTCGTCGATGCGCAGGAAGCCGAGATAGAGCGGTCCCGCGGCCGCGCAGCGGATCTGGCCCATGGGCTGAAGACGCCACTCGCCGCCCTTGCCGCCGACGCTTCACGCCTCCGGGAGCGGGGCGAGCGCGAGATCGCCCGCGACATCGAGGCTGTCGGCGAGGTCATGGGGCGCCATGTCGACCGCGAGCTCGCGCGGGCCAGGGTTCGCGGCCACGCAAGGGGGAAGGCCGCGACGTCCACCGTCGTGAGGCCTCTCGTCGAATCCATCGTGGCGACGATGTCGCGCACCCCCGACGGCATGCGAGTGGCGTTCGAGAACCTCATCCGCGACGACTTGACCATCACGCTTGATCGGACCGACCTCGCCGAAGTGCTCGGCAATCTGATCGAAAACGCGGCCCGCCATGCTGCAGGCCGGGTCCGGATCACCTCGAATGACGGCCAGCCGTCTGTTGTCGTCGAGGACGACGGCGAAGGCATTGACCCGGCCCACTTGTCGCGCGTGCTCGAACGTGGCGTGCGCCTCGATCAGCGCGGCGGCGCTGCGGGCCTGGGCCTGGCCATCGTGCAGGACGTCCTCGATGCGTACGGATGGGGCCTGGAGCTCTCCAGCTCGGAGCTCGGCGGCCTGAAGGCGGTCATCGCCGTGAGGCCAGGGGTGTCCGGCCGGCCGAGCCGCCCGGCAAGAGCGTCAGTCGCTCCCTCGGCCTGACACCTTGCTGACATCGGCCGTCAGCGTCTCGAGGGCGCCCGGGAATATTTATTGCGCGTGCGGTGAGGCCGTCCTCAACGCTCTTTACTTTTGCCGTTTCTTCGTTTTCGTATCGAGCAGTGTTCGCATCGCGTCGGCCCAGATCGCGACAAGCCGCCGGCGTGGGCCGCGAGGACGAAATGAAGCGGCCTGACTGAGGTCATCAGCAGCGCGAGCCGGCGGCCCCGCTGCTGCATTCTCTGTGCATCGAACAAGCTCCGGGAGAAACAATGACGATGACGAACAGTGCGCCGGATGACGTGCAGGCCTATCGCGCGGTCGAGCGGATCTACCACTCCTATCTCACGGGTCTCATCCTTCATCTCTCGTCGCGCGCCGGGGCGACGCGTGCGGCCGAGATCGTGTTCAGGATGTTTCGCCGCCAGCAAGCGACCCATTTCGTCGCGAGCCTCAAAAAGCTCGGTCTGGACGGGCTGCCGCATGCGGTCGCCAGCGCGCAGTACAACTACCTCGCCAATCAGGTAGGCGGCGTAAAGGTCGAATATGTCTATGAGAGCGACAAGAAGGCGTGGATCCGCTATCCGCCTCCCCGCTGGCTTTGGCATGGCACCGCGATCTGTGGAATTCCCTCGGAAGTGTCCCGCGGGATGCTCAGGGGATGGCACGGCAACAACGGCGTGGTTCTCGGTAATCCCCGCCTGGGCTTCGTCTGCACGGGACAGACCGTCGACGGGCAGCCGGGCCTTGAGGGATATTACCGGGAATACGATCACGAGCTTGCGCCGGAGGAGCGGCTGCAATTCTCTCCGGGAGAGCGATGCCCGCCGTTCAGGCCGGAGCTTGCGCCGCGTCTTCCCGAAACGCACTGGCCGGAAAGCCGGTTGCGAAAGGCGCTCCGCAATTACGCGATGGATTATATCACCTCGATTCTGCCTGAAATGATGGCGGTGCTTGGACCCGCCGAGGGAGGCCATATGGGAGGTCTGGCTGCCCGATTGATCGGCATGCATACGTTCGACGACGTTGCCGCCATGCTCGGCGGAGTGGACCGAGGCGTCGCGGGATTTGCGAGCGCATTCACGAGGCTGTTGCGGGGCCAGGGCGATGACGCCGAGATGCATCTTGAAGGTGACACGGCGATCGTACGGCAAACCACGTGGCGCCTCATGTCCGGTCGGGAGCAGATGTCTCCCGCCATATTCGATGCGTGGAACGAATTATGGCTGGGCGCGGCACTCGCCCACGATCGTTTCATGCGCGTCACCCTGGTCAGCCGCCGAGACGCCGGCGATTCCGTCTGGGCATGGGAGTTTCGACAAGGCCATTGAATCGGCGGACCGCTGGTTGTGCGAAAGGGTCGGCAAGAGAATGAAGCCGTTTGAATTCCAAGCTTGACACTGTCTGGCGAAAAGAACAGAAGTCGAACATGCACGCCCATGAATCAACGGCGGCCGGCGCCTCCGCATGCCGCGCAAGCTTGACCAAAGCCGGATTTCGCCACGCCGCGCCCGGGGCGAAGCACCGATGAGCCTGCCAGTTCTGCCGGTCTACTACTACCACGACCACTTCAAGGAGATGTTGAGCTTCGTTTGCGACACCTACGGTCCGGTGCTGACTGAAACTCATCACGCCTTCGTCGATCGTTTCTTGTCGCTGTCGAAAGACGCCCAGTGCCTATTCATTCGGATGGTCAATCGCAGCGGTACGGTCTTCAATCCCTCGACGTTCAAGTACACGGAGATCGCGGATCCCGTCGGCGCGCTGGGGGAGCTTGCTGTCGCCGGTTATGTTCGAGCCCTGGTCGGACAGGATTACGCAGCGTTCCTGGCGTGCCTTGCCAAGCCGGTGCTGTTCGACGGTGCGAAGGCGGCCGGCTTGAGCGATGTCCGGGCATCGTGGCCGAAGGGCAAGTTGACGGAGTATTGCCTCGCTCATCTATCGTTCGGCACGGCATTCCGACACTGCGGTGGCGAGGCGTTCATCGCACTCGGCGACACCGAGCCGCTGGAGTTTCTGCTCTATCTCTACTTTGGCAAGACGGAGCACAACCTCAAGAACTTCGCGCTGCGCGACCTCGGCATCCTCAGTACCAACGACCAGGCGGATTTCAGCGCCCGGTTTGCCGACGCGGATGAAGCGAGGGCCTGCTTCCATTACGCCCGCCTGCTGCGCCAGCTCGAGACCAAATCCGACGAGGTCTATCGCAGTTCCGTTGCCGCCATTCTCGGCGGCCCGGTCTGTCCGACGGATTATGCCTTCGATCTGAGAAGCCGCGCGGCGCACAAGGCGGGTCTGCATTTTGAAAAGAAGGGCGAGGCCGGCCTCGCCATCCAGCTCTATCGCGCCGGCTGCTCCGCCGAATGCCATGAGCGCCTCGCGCGCCTGCTTTATGCGGAAGGAGACAGGGACGCCGCCGAAGACCTGCTGCGCCGTATGATCGACGATCCCGCAAGCGACGACGAATTCGTCTTCGCAAGCGATTTCTATGCCCGCAAGTTCGATGGACGCCGGACGGGACTCTGCACCGAGTTGCTGCGGGCAGGGCGGACGCTCCGGGTCGACGATATCTGGCGCGGTCATCCGGAGGCAGGCATCGCAGGCGTCTTGCGCCGGCAGGGCCTCGAGGTCTTCCACGTGGAAAACACGCTCTGGCATTGCCTGTTCGGATTGCTGTTCTGGGACGAGCTGTTCGAATCCGGGCAGCTGCACAGCGGGTTCGACTGGATGCCGCATTGCCTGAAGGACAGAACCTTCGCGCTGATGTTCTCGTCCCAGATCGAGACGAAGCTGCAGGCCGTCGCATCGAATGCTGCGCTGCCCCAGATCCTGCGGATCGTCGCCGGGAAATGGGGAAAGCCGAACGGCGTGTTCGCCTGGGACCATGTCGACATGGATGCGCTCCGGGCGCTGCTTGCCGGCGCGAATGGGACCGGTCTCGCCACGATGCTTCGCCTGATGTGCGAAGACTATCGCGCCATGCGCGACGGTTTTCCCGATCTCATGCTCGTCACGAATGGCGCTGTCTCGTTCATGGAAGTGAAGGCCGAGGGCGACGTCATCAGGCGCAACCAGCTGACGCGGCTTCGCCAGCTCGGTCATGCCGGCATTCCCGCGGAGATCGGCCGCGCCGATTTCCGTTTCGATCCGGACCAGGATTATGTCGTCGTGGACATCGAAACCACCGGCGGCTGGACCGGCGGCGATCGCATCACCGAGATCGGCGCCGTCAGGATCCGCAATCACGAGGTCGTGGCGGAGTGGCATTCGCTGCTCAATCCCCAGCGGTCGATCCCGGCCAAGATCGTCGCGTTGACCGGCATCACCAACGACATGGTGCGGAGCGCGCCGCTCTTCGCGGAAATCGCTGACAGCTTCATGCAATTCATGGGCGACGGCGTCTTCGTCGCCCACAACGTCAACTTCGACTATGGCTTCATCGCCGCGGAATACGAACGCCTCGAACGCCGATTCCGCTTTCCAAAATTCTGCACCTGCGCCGGCATGCGCCGGCACTATCCCGGTCACAAATCCTACGGGCTCGGCAAGCTCACCCGTGCCTACAATATCGAGCTGAAGGACCACCACCGCGCGCTGTGCGACGCCCGCGCGGCCGCGCACCTTCTCAACCTGATCAACGCCAAGCGCGACGAGGGACGAGGCGGGTCAGAAGACATTGCGGCTTGATCGGACGGCGCGCAGCCGCTCGTCAGATTCCCAGCGTCAATTGTGGCTCCGCATCGTCCCCGGCCTGGAGGGAAGACAGCGCGACGCCGAGCAGCCTGACGGCCTTCGGCAACGGCATCTCGACTTCGAGCAAGCCGCAGGCGAGGCGCTCCAGCTCGTCCCGTCCTGCGACCGGCGCGAGGAGGGAGCGGCTGCGCGTGATGATCTCGAAGTCGGCAAACTTGATCTTCAAGGTGACGGTACGGCCGCGGCTGCCGGTGGTCTCGCAATGGCGCCAGACCTTGTCGACGAGAGGCCGAAGCCTCGTAACGAGTGCGTCGAATTCGGCCAGATCGGCTGAGAATGTGGTCTCTGCGCCGATCGACTTGCGGATCCGGTTGCTCCGCACCGGCCGCTCGTCGACGCCGCGCGAGATCCAGTAGTAATAGGCGCCCGACTTGCCGAAGTTGGCGTTCATGAACTCGAGCGTCTGGTTGCGGATGTCGCGGCCGGTGAACAGGCCGAGCGCATTCATCTTCGCGCTGGTCGCCGGGCCGATGCCGTGGAACTTGCCGACGGGCAGCGTCTCCACGAAGGCGGGTCCCATCTCCGGCGAGATCACGAACTGCCCGTTGGGCTTGCGGTGATCGGAGGCGAGCTTGGCCAGGAACTTGTTGTAGGAAATGCCTGCCGATGCGTTGAGGCCGGTCTCGGCCTTGATCTTCTCGCGGATCAGCCGCGCAATGTCGCGGGCGAGCTCGATGCCCTGCAGGTTTTCGGTCACGTCGAGATAGGCCTCGTCGAGGGACAACGGTTCGATGATGTCAGTGTGTTCGGCAAAGATCTCGCGGATCTGCCGGCTGATCGCCTTGTAGACCTCGAAGCGCGGCTTGACGAAGATCAGGTCCGGACATTGCCGCTTCGCGGTAACCGACGGCATGGCGGAGCGAACGCCGAACTTGCGCGCTTCATAACTCGCCGCCGCCACCACGCCGCGCTCGGCCGAGCCGCCGACCGCGACCGGCTTGCCGCGGAGCTCCGGATCGTCGCGCTGTTCCACCGATGCGTAGAAGGCATCCATGTCGATATGGATGATCTTGCGAACGCGTGTCGCCTCGCCTTCCACGGTGTCGGATTCGCCCATGCGCGGATGATACAATCGGGCCGCAGAAATCGCGAGCTGGCGGCGGGTTCCGGCGTACCGCTGTGTGATTGGCCTCACAGCGCCGACGCTCCGGCGATGTTATGCGTATCACCACTGATCAAGAGGGGTGGTCCCTCCCAAGGCGAACAGGAGATGGTGATGACCGAGTCTGCGGCCTTCGAGAACAAGCCGTCCCGGAAATGACAATGTGCGCCGGTGTCATTCGTTCGGATGACCTCATTCGATCGGCCACCCGGTAACCTTGTCCGGGCATCCTAACTGTCGACAATTCCCCTCAAAGTCGAGAGCGAATAGAACTCAAAATTCCTGTCGTCGCGTCGACGACTTGCAGAGCCTGCTGAGCCTTGGCCAAGGCGAGGGGCGACCTCGCGCATTGATCGGGCAGCTGGGCGATCTTCTTGCGCTGGCTGGTCAGGATGTTGGTCGACTGCTCGACGGCGAATTTCACCACGTCGCGGGTCGGGTCATTTTCACTGACATTGGTCAGATCTTTCTCAATCGTGATCAGATATTCAAAACTGGACAGCTCTTGAGAAATCTCGACAAGATTCTGGATCGTGGACTTCACGCAATCTGCGTCGACAGCGGAGATGTCGGGTCGCTTAGAGGTCTGTACGAGATCGCCCATCAGGCCCGCGAACATCGGCCTGAGATCTTCGACTCTCTTCAGGTCCGCCTGGCTCAGGACGCCGGCCACACACGCATTGGTGGCGAGCAGCACTGCAAGCCCGGACCAAGCCAGCCGAGCCGTCAGGGCGCGGGCAGTTGCGGCGGGCATGATGCGATCGGCTTGCCGGTTCATCTGATGCGTCCGATGTCCTCTGCCTCGACAAATGCAGTTCTCGTAGTAAGCTTATCCCCGCTGACAATTTCGCTCAATCCTATTCTCGGCGTCGTGCGCGTGAACGCTGGCGCTGCAATATTTTCGCGAAGGGGCGCAGCGTGACCGATGGCACTGACAGAATCTTCCGCGCCAGCGCGCTGCAGCGCGCGGCCTCGCCGGAGGAGCTTGATCACCTCGTTGCGATCACCAAGCCGGCCGACTGGATCCTGACGGCGATCGTGACGATCGCGATGCTTGCGGCGCTCGTCTGGGGCATCTACGGCCGGATCCCGTCACGCGTCTCCGGACAGGGAATCCTGGTCGGCAGCGGTCGCGTGGTCGATGCGGTGTCCGCTGCCGAAGGCAGGCTGGCGTCGCTCAGCGTCTCCGTCGGTGACCATGTCGAGCGCGGGCAGGTGATCGCCCAGATCTCGCAGACCGAGATCGAGCAGAAGTACCGCAACGCCGTCGAAACCTATCGGGAGCGCCAGCGCGAGCATGACGACATGGCGGCGAAAGTCGCCGCCGAGCTCGCGGTCAAGGCCTCCAATTTCGAGAAGCTTGAAGCGGCCTTCAACAAGGTCATCGAAGCCACCGATCAGCGGGTCCGGGCCCTTGCCGTGGACGTGCAGAATCTCGAGCAGCTGATGGCCAAGGGCCTGACGACGCGGAAGACGCTGGAGGACCGCCGTCTCGAATTGACCGAGGCTCAGCAGCGCCGGACGGATTCGCAGAACGAGATCCTCAAGCTGCACGCGCAGAAGACCGACCTGGAAACCCAGCGCGAGCGCGAACTGCAGCAGGCCGAATTCGCTGCGAATAACGCGCGCCGCGAGATGCAGGCGCTGGCGGGAACCCTGGGGCGCAATTCGCAAGTGGTCAGCCCGATCGCGGGCCGCGTGCTCGAGATCAAGACCTCGTCAGGCTCGGTTCTTGCCGTGGGTACGCCGGTCGTTCTCATCGAGGACGAGGGGGCGCGGTTGGAGGCGGTGGTCTACATCCCCGCCGAGCAAGGCAAGAGCGTCAAGCCGGGTTATCAGGTCCGCGTCGCGCCCAGCACGGTCAAGCGCGAGGAATTCGGCACGATGATCGGCGTCGTCTCCAGCGTCTCGGAATTTCCGGTCACGCCGCAGGGCATGACCGCCGTGCTCCACAACGATCAGCTCGTCAAAGTGTTCTCCCACGACGGCGCGCCCTACGCCGTTTCGGTGTCGCTGGAGCAGGATCCCTCGACCGCAAGCGGCTATCGCTGGGCTGTGGGTCAGGGGCCGCAGGTGCATCTGACCAGCGGCACGCTGGCGCAGGCCGAAATCACCACGCGCAGCCGCCGCCCGATCGACCTCGTCGTGCCCTTGCTGCGGAAGTGGACGGGGATCGATGGCTAGTCCTGTGACGCCGACCGCAGGCATCAAGCGCACGCCGACCATCCTGCAGATGGAAGCGGCCGAATGCGGCGCCGCGTGCCTCGCCATGGTGCTGGCGCATTACGGGGCCTGGGTGCCGCTCGAACGCCTGCGCGTCGAATGCGGCGTCTCCCGCGACGGCAGCAAGGCGAGCAACGTCGTCAGGGCGGCGAAGCGTTTCGGGCTCTCTTCAAAGGGATTTCGGCTCGACCTTGCATCGCTCGGCTCGGCGCCGATGCCTTGCATCATTCACTGGAACTTCAATCATTTCGTCGTCCTGGAAGGCATCAAGGGCAAGTCCGCCTCCATCAACGACCCCGCCTTCGGACGCCGGCAGATCGGCATCGACGAGCTCGACAGGTGCTTCACCGGCGTCGTCCTGACGATGGAGCCGGGGCCGGGCTTTGCGCCATCAGGCGGCAAGCCGGCGGGACTGCGGCTGCTGCTGCGGGAGCTGCGCGGGTCGAAAGCCGCGGTCGGGCTGCTCATCCTGCTCAGCTTCGTCATGGTCGTGCCCGGCCTCGTCGCCGCGAGCTTCTCGAAGATCTTCATCGACGACATTCTCATTCAGCATCTGAACGGGTGGCTGCGTCCGCTGCTGATCGGGATGGCCGCAACCGCGCTGATCCGCACCATCCTGGCGCTGCTGCAACAATCCCTGCTGCTGCGGCTGCAGACGAAACTCTCGGTGGTGATGATCAGCCGCTTCCTCTGGCGGGTGATGGCCTTGCCGATCGAATTCTTCACGCAGCGCCACGCCGGCGACATCGCGGCAAGAGTCGGCGCCAATGATCAGATTGCGCGTCTGCTCGCAGGCGGCATCGCCGCCAATGCGCTCAGCCTCACCTCGGTGGTGTTCTTCGCCTTCGCGATGATCGTCTACGACCATTGGCTCGCCGCGGTGTGCATCAGCCTGTCGCTGCTCAACGTTCTCACCTTGCGGCTGTCGATGCGGCGCCGGGAGGATCTCAGCCGCGGGCTCTCGCTGGAACGCGGCAAGCTGCTGGGAGCCGTCGTCAGCATCGTCCGCTCGATCGAGACCATCAAGGCGAGCGGGCTGGAGGACGAGGCGTTCGGACAATGGGCGGGCGTCCAGGCCAAGGTCCTGAACGCCGAGCGCGATCTGGCGTCGTCGTCGATCATCCTCGACATGATCCCGACCCTGATCGCCGGCCTGACGATGACTGCTATCCTGGTCCTCGGTGGCCTCAGGGTGATCGAAGGCTCGCTCACCCTCGGCAGCCTCGTTGCCTTCCAGGCGCTGATGGCGAGCTTTTCCGAGCCGGTGGCGACGCTCGTCAATCAGGCCGGCGGCTTCCAGCTGATCAAGGGCGCACTCGACCGCCTCGAAGACGTCTACAATTATCCGCTCGGCGATCCCCCGCGCACATCGGACAAGGCCTTCCCCGCAAGGCTCGCTGGACGCATCGAATTCAAGGACGTGCAGTTCGGCTATTCGCTGCTCGAACCGCCGCTGATCTCGGATCTGTCGATCACCGTCAATCCGGGCTCGCGCGTCGCACTGGTCGGCGCCTCCGGCAGCGGCAAGTCGACCCTCGGCCGCCTGGTCTGCGGGCTCTACAAGCCTTGGGCGGGAGAGATCCTGATCGACGGGACGCGGCTCGCGGACATCCCGCCCGACATCCTCGCCAACTCCATTGCCTATGTCGACCAGGACATCTTCCTGTTCGAGGGAACGGTCCGCGACAATCTCACGCTCTGGGATCGGACCGTGCCTGACATCGATCTCACGCGGGCGCTCAAGGACGGCGAGATCCAGGACGACATCGCAATCCGCGCCGGCAATTACGATTCCTACGTCAACGAGGGCGGCACCAATTTCAGCGGCGGCCAGCGCCAGCGCATCGAGATTGCCCGCGCGCTGGTCGGCCGTCCGTCCCTCGTCGTGCTCGACGAGGCGACCGCGGCGCTCGATCCCGTCACGGAGAAAGCCATCGACGATAATCTGCGCCGTTGCGGCTGCACCTGCATCATCATCGCCCATCGCCTCAGCACGATCAGGGATTGCGACGAGATCATCGTCCTGCGGCAGGGCAAGGTCGCCGAGCGCGGCACGCACGAAACCCTTCTTGCCCTGAACGGCGAATATGCTCGCCTGGTGTCGCAGGAATGACCGGCAGCATCGACAATATCGTGTCAAGTGCGAGCCTCGTGGCGGCGGGGGAAGTGACCCTCGACGGCCGCCGGCCCATTCTGCTCGATCACCACGGTCACGTGCTCGAAATCGTCAGCGGCCACGCCGACGTCTTTGCCATCGAGGTCAAAGACGGCCGATCCGGCAGCCGCCATCACCTGTTCCGCGTCGAAAGTGGGGATGTCATTCCCGATCTGCCTGGATTCCCGGCGTCGTCTCCGGACGGCCTGCGCTTCATTGCGGTCGGCGCGCAGGACACGCGGGCGTCCGTCGTGGCCAGGACCGATCTGGCGCCGGAACAGGCGGTGCACTGGATCGAGCGGCTCGCCCGCTTCGTCGCGGGACCGGCGCCGTCGTGGCAGATGGCCGAACTGCCGGAGGGCGAGGTGACGTTGGCCAGCGGCGAGTCGCGTCGCGGTCCGATGCGCGGTCTGCTTTGGCTCAACGTGGCGCGTGGTTCGCTCAGGCTGATCGGGACCGGTGCGCCCTATGCCGCCGCGAGCCCGCCGCTGCCTCTGACATCGGGCTTGTGGATCGAGGCGGGCACCGACGGATGTGCCACGAGCGCTGCGACCCATGCGCCGGCCGACGATCTGATTTGGCCGGCGATCGACCAGTTCCATCTGTGGTTTGGTGAGTGCATCCAGAACATCCTGGTCCGCGACACGCAAGATGAGAGCGCGCGGCTGCAGAGCCGAACCGGGCTCGCCGCATCGCAGGCGGTCGAAGCCTTCGACCGCCTCTCAGGCATCATCGTGCGGCGCTTCGATCATGACGCGGTCGATGCCTCCTGGTCCGACAGGCTGGCCGGCGCCTGCCAGATCGTCGGCAGCGCGATGCGGGCGCCGATTGCGATCTCCGGCCGTGTCGACGGCAGCGCGCAGGATGTTGCCGGCCTCGCACAGATCGCGCAGGCGGCGCGGCTGCGGCTCCGTCAGGTCCTGCTCCGGTCGGACTGGTGGAGACTGGATGCGGGTCCGCTTGTCGGCTGGTACGGCGAGACGCGCGCCCCGGTCGCGCTCGTCTACGAGCCACGCCGCGGCTATCTGATGATCGACCCGCTCACGAAGGCGCGCCGGGCGGTCGATCGCAGCATCGCGGCGCAAATGGCGCCGGAGGCGGCCACGTTGTATCCGCCGCTGCCCTCGCGGGCGCTGAAGTTCACCGACCTTCTGCAATTCTCGCTGCGCCACGCCCGTGGCAGCGGGCTGCGCATCGCGCTGTCGGTCGTCATGATCGGTCTGTTGTCGCTGGTGACGCCGTTCGTCACCAACCTTTTGATCAGCTCGATCATTCCGCGATCCGAGCTCGACCAGCTCGCCTTCTGCGCGCTCGCGCTGGTTCTCGCCGGCCTGTCGGTGGCGGGCGTCCAGGTCATGCAGGGTTTCGTCATGCTGCGGATGGAGGCCACGATCGACTGGCGGCTCCAGGCGGCGATGATCGACCGCCTGCTGCGGCTGCCGACCGCCATCTTCCGCGAGTACACGGCGGGCGAACTGGTCGACCGCGCCATGGGTATCGATGCGGCGCGGCGGGCCCTGACCGGTCACGCCTTGCGCGGCATGATCGCCGGCCTGTTCTGCCTGTTCAGCCTCGGCCTGATGCTCTACTACAGTTTCAAGCTGGCGCTGGTCGCGATCGCACTGACATTCCTCAGGGCGGTCGCCATCATCGGCACCAATCTGGTGCGGCTGCATTTCGAGAGCAAGCACTTCAACCAGCAGGGCAAGGTCAGCGGATTTGTCCTCCAGCTCCTGACCGGCGTCGGCAAACTGCGCGTCTCGGCTGCGACCTCGCGCGCGCTCGCGATCTGGTCGAGGCAGTTTGCGACGCAAAAGCAGTATTTCGTCTCGTCGCAGCTGGCCGGCAACGGCCTCGGCGCGTTCGAGACCGCATTTCCCACCATCGCGACGCTGATCATCTACGCTTACGCGTCCTATTCGAGCAGCGGCCTGCTCACCGACATCGGCACTTTCTTCGCGTTTTTTTCCGCTTTCGGCCAGTCGATGGGATCGGTCGGCTCCTGGGCGGCCGGCGTCAGCGAAGCGCTGATCGCCATCCCGCCGCTGCTTCGGCTGCGGCCTCTGATCGCGAGCCCGACCGAAATCCCGGATGACCGGAAGTCGCCGGGAGAATTGTCCGGATCGGTCGAGCTCGCGCGCGTCTCGTTCCGGTATCTTTCGAATGGGCCGCTGGTGCTCGACAATGTCAGCCTGAAGATCACGCCCGGCGAGTATGTCGCGGTGGTGGGGCCGTCGGGCAGCGGGAAATCGTCCCTGTTCCGGCTGCTGCTCGGGTTCGAGCGGCCGGAATCGGGCGCGGTGTTCTACGACGGCAAGTCGATCGAGACGCTGGATGCGAGCGCGCTGCGGCGCCAGCTCGGCGTGGTGCTGCAGAACGCCAAGCTCGCCAACGGCAACATCTACGAGAACATCTGCGGCGGAATCCGGTTGCCGCTCGAGCAGGCCTGGGAGGCCGCGCGCCTTGCCGGTATCGCTGACGACATCAAGGCGATGCCGATGGGCATGCTCACCCAGGTCGCGGAGGGCGTCAGCACGCTGTCCGGCGGCCAGCGCCAGCGCATCATGATCGCGCGGGCGATCGCGCGGCGGCCGCGCATCCTGTTGTTCGACGAGGCGACGAGCTCGCTCGACAATCGATCCCAGGCCATCGTCAGCGACGCGCTGGAAAACCTGAACGTCACCCGCATCGTGATCGCGCACCGGCTCAGCACCGTTCAGCGAGCCGATCGGATCATCGTGCTGGTCGACGGCAAGATCGTCGAAACAGGGACATTCGCCGAGCTGAATGCCGCGTCCGGCATGTTCGCCTCCTTCGCGCGGCGTCAGATGCTCTGACCCGTTCGCCGGCCTTCCGCGCAAAAGAAAAACTCCCGGACGTCCTTGTCCGGGAGTTTCTTGGGCAGCCAACTTTGTTCGGTCCCGCCCTCAGTTCAGCTTCATGTTGGAGCCACCACCACCGCCACCACCGGCACCCGTGACGATCCCGCCGACCAGGATGACGCCGGCGGCAATCCCTGCCACGACCGGGTTGGTGAAGAACGACTTCAGTCCGTGCTCGACGGCGTGCACGATGCTGCTGAACCAGCCGCCGCCGGCGACGTTGTTGAGCTCTTCCATCGAGAGCTCGCAATTGATGCTGTCGTTATTGATCTCATGGGTCATGTTGTCTCTCCTGTTTTGATGCCGCGGGATCATCCCCGCAACTGTGGACAGCATGCCGCATGCTTCACGCGAGCGCCGTGACCGGTATCACGTTGCGCTTCCTGTCGCGAATTTCGTCGCGGGAGTCCTATCCGTCATATTGATCCGGCCCCATCGCCCATGACGCCTGATCGTGGCCGAACGCATAGTTGCGGTTGTTGACCACGGGATTGCGATTGACCATCGGCCGCATGAACATCGGATGCGTCGCGCTGCGCACCTCGTGCTCGACGGTGAAGACGGGCTTGCCGCTGTCGGGATCGACGATGTCGCAGAAGCGATACTGGTACTGGTTGTCCTCGCGCGAGACCAGGTCGCGCGCCAGCAGCTTGCGGTAAGGACCGGAGAAATCGGTGACGTACATCTGCACATGGTGGCCGTCGTACGCGGGCTGCGGCCGATCGGTCTCGCGGAACAAGAGGTACTGGTCACGCCCGGTCTTCACTGCCGCAACCTTACCGTCACCGTTGCGCAAGGCCGCGGGCATGCCCATGACCTCAGGGTAGAAGGCGCAGATCGCCTGCGCCGATCCGGCCGGCACGTCGAACTCGACATAGGGAATGCCGAGCGTGATGCGGCCGAAGCGCGCCGCGTCCGGCTCGTGGATGCGAATGCGGTTGCCCCATGGGCAGGTCGCCTCGACATAATCGTTGTGCTCGGCGTACGCGAAGGCGGTGCCTTCGAGCTTCTTCGCAACCGAGGCCAATCGCGCCAGAAGCGCCTCGCGTCCTTCGATGACGAGGCCGGTGCGGCCGCGCAGCACCTGCGCACTGCCGCTGGGAAGATGAAACTGGCTGCGGCCGACGTTGATCCACATGTTGGTGTCGGACACCATCAGATAGGGATCGCGGGTCAACCCGAGGCCGGCGACGTAAAACAGCGTGGCGAGGCGCTGGTCCGGAACCTGGATGTTGACGTGCTCGAAATGGATGGCGTTGCCGAGATCTTCTGCGGATCGATCGAATTGTTGCGGCATGGGTGTGCCTCTGGCTGGAGGGCGGGTGGTCCATACTAGAGCAGAATTTCCGCCGGCCGAAACACCTGGGCGATCACATCTTGCAAGACTCCGCATGGCGCGCGCTGCCACCTTGCCGCGGCACTCATTCCCTGTAATCTGCGCGGACATGCGGAGGGAATGAGGTCAATGGGGGGAGTTCTGGAAGGCGTGCGCGTCCTCGATTTCGGGCGCTATATCGCGGGGCCGTATTGCGCGACATTGCTGGCCGAGTTCGGGGCTGAGGTCATTCGCGTCGAAAAGCGCGACGGCAGCGAGGATCGCTTCGTGGCCCCGGTCGGTGAAGGCGGCGAGGGGGCGCTGTTCCTGCAGGTCAACCGCAACAAGAAGTGCATCACGCTCGATCCGATGACGACGGAGGGGCAGGAGGTGATGCGCAAGCTGATTGCGACCGCCGATGTCGTCGTCGCCAATTTGCCGCCGCAGACCTTGCGCGCAATGAAGCTCGATTACGAGCAGCTCAAGGCGATCAAGCCCGACATCATCCTGACCACGGCGACCGCGTTCGGCGGACCGGGCCCCTGGTCCGACCGCGTCGGCTTCGACGGCGTCGGGCAGGTGATGTCCGGCTCGGTCTACATGACCGGCGCCGGCGATCCGCCCTATCGCGCGGCGGTGAACTGGGTCGATTTCGGCACCGCGCTGCACTGCGCGTTCGGCACGCTCGCCGCACTGATCGAGCGCGGCAAATCCGGGCGTGGGCAGATCGTCGAGGGCGCGCTGCTCGCGACCGCGCTGTCCTTCACCAATGCCACGCTGATCGAGCAGGCCGTCATCAACGTGAATCGCGTGCCGACGGGCAATCTCGGTCAGACCGCGGCGCCGGCGGATATCTACCGCACCAAGGACGGCTGGGTGCTGTGCCAGGTCACGGGACATCCGCTGTTCAAGCGCTGGGCGAGGCTGATGGGCGAGGAAGAGCTTTGGCTGAACGATCCGCGCTTTGCCGACGACATCAGCCGCGGCAACAACGGCGCCGTCATCAGCGAGCGGATGGCGCGCTGGTGCGCCGAGCGCACCACGCAGGAGGCTGTGGATACTCTCGGCAAGGCGATGATTCCGACCGGGCCGGTCTTGAGCCCGCAGCAGGCGCTGGATCATCTGCACATCCGCGCCGCAGGCTTTCTCCACGAGGTCGATTATCCCGGCTTGCCGAAACAGGCACCAATTGCCCGCGCGGCCATCCGGTTGTCGGAAACACCCGGCGAGATCGCAGCGCGTCCGCCGACGCTCGGCGAGCATACCGAGTCCGTGCTGGCGGAACTTGGCTACGACCAGGCTGCTATCGCAGCGCTTCGGCAGAGCGGCATCATTTAGTCGCCGCATCGAGACAAGAGTGGAAATGGGCCGGCGCGTCTGCTAGACGACTGGCGGCCTGTCCTCGCGCTTGTGCGTTGGCCGACGACCGTTGCGTCGTCTGAGGTTTATGGGAGGCGCATGTTCGTTCGTGCGCCTCGTCCCATATGCATGTCCGCGACCGAATCAATACGAGCCCGGCCGCGCGTGCCATCGACGTTTGCTTACGACGAGAAACGGATCCACGTGCGTCATTCCAAGAAAGTGCGGCCAGCAAAGAACTCGCCGGTCAAGAGTTCGCCCAAGATGCGCTCGCCGGCCAAGCGAGCTACAAAGAGCTCCACAAGCAGGCGCACACCGGCCAAGCCTTCGCCGAAGCCGGGCAAGAGCCCGCAGCGCGCCGCGATCTCGTCGTCGTCGCCGCTCGGAATGATGGCGCTGCATCTGCTGGTGCAATGGAGGGAGTCCGGGCGCAGCGGCGTCGTGTTCCTCGCCGAGAGCGAGAACAGGGCCGAGCGGCTCGGCAGCGTCATTCATGCGCTGGACCCGTCCTGCGAAGTCCTGGTCTTTCCGCGGCTGAACACCCTGCCGTTCGATCAGTTGGAGCCGTCGCGCGAGATCGCGGGCCGCAGGGCTCAGGTGCTGCGGCGCCTTGCGAAATCCAAACAGCCGATCTTTCTCATCTCGACGGCGGAAGCCGTGATGGAGCGCTTGCCGCCGCCGGCGAGCCTGCTGCGCCTCAACACGAGCCTGAAGGTCGGCGGCACGTTTTCGGAAGCCGAGCTTCGCGTCCGTCTGGAAGAGCTGGGCTATGATCTCGACGACGAGCCGGATTATCCGGGCGGCGCCCTGTTTCACGGCCAGACCTTCGAGATCTTTCCCGCAGGCGCCCTCGGGCCGTTCCGGGTCGAGCATTCGGCGCGCACCATCAAGCGGATCGTGGCGTTCGATCCGCAAGAGCACGAGATCATCTTCGAGACGAAGGAGCTGCTCGTCGATCCCATGTCGACGCGGCTCGCCATGGCGGGCGCGCGGGCGAAGCGCGTGACGCTGTTCGATTATTGCGGCAAGGCCAAGTGGATCGCCGATGCCGGCGCGCCCGTGCACGCCGATGCCTGGCTGAGCACGATCGAGGAGGCCGCCGGCCGTGCGGACCGGGAACGGGAATATCTCGGGCGGAGCGACTGGAAGCAGGCGACCCGCGGCATGAAAGTGCTGCCGCGCAGCGCGCCGTTCCAGGCGACGCCGGAATTCTCCAAGCTGACGTCATCGAGGAAAGCCCTGCGCGCCTTCGTCGAGGATGCCAGGCGCGCGGGCTCGCGCCTGATCTTCGTCGCGGCGCAGGAGGACGATCTGCGCGTGATGGAGCGGATGAGCGGCGTCAGGGTGGAACGCGTCGCGGATTGGGACGAGGTCGAGAGCGCGCGCCAGCGCGACGTGGCGCTGCTGGCCGATCTCGACGCCGGCTTCGTCATTCCGGGCAGGAAGTCTGCCGTCGTCCTCACCGCGAGCGACGTGCTCGGCAGCCGCGCGCATCATCCGCAGCCGATGGCGCGCAACTGGGGCGCGGCCTTCGACCATGCCGACGTGCCGGAGCAGGGCACGGTGGTCGTGCATCTCCAGCGCGGCATCTGTGTGCTCGACGGTCTGCAGACGATCAACACCGGCGGCGGCGCGATGCGCGAGATGGTCAGGCTGTCCTTCGCCGGCGACGACGCCGTGCTGGTGCCGCCGTCTGATCTCGCTTTGATGTGGCCCTACTCGACGGAGCGCGGCAAGCTCGCGCTCGACAAGGCGGATGGCAGCACATGGTGGGCCCGCCGCGGCGAGGCCGAGCAGGAGATCCAGGCCGCAGGCAAGGTGCTTGCCAAGCACATCAGCCAGCGCAAGCGGCGAAAGGCGGCCAGGCTGGTCCCGCCGGGGGCGCCTTACGAGAAATTCGTCGCGCGCTTTCCCTATTTTACGACCATCGATCAGGCCAAGGCCATCAACGACGTGCTGGATGATCTGGCATCCGGCCATCCGATGGACCGGGTGATCTGCGGCGACGTCGGCTTCGGCAAGACCGAGGTGGCGCTGCGCGCGGCGGCGGCCGTGGTGCTGTCGGGCAAGCAGGTCGCGATCGCGGTGCCGACTACCGTATTGGCACGGCAGCACGTCGCGACCTTCCGCAAGCGGTTTGCGCCTCTCGATATCGAAGTCGGCAGCCTGTCGCGCGCCACCTCTGGTGCGGAAGTACGGGAGACAAGGGAGGGCTTGCGCAGCGGCCGGATCAAGGTCGTGGTCGGCACCCAGGCGCTGACCTCGAAGGACGTGAAGTTTAGTGATCTCGGCCTCGTCATCATCGACGAGGAGCAGCATTTCGGCGCGGCCGAGAAGGCAAAGCTGTCCGGGCTTGCCAGGAATGCTCATACGCTCTGGATGAGCGCGACGCCGATTCCGCGCACGCTCGCCGCCGGTCTCGCCGGCTTCAGGGATCTGAGCGTCATCGCTTCCCCGCCCGTACATCGCCTGCCGGTCGCGACCAAGATCGCACCGCTGTCGGATGCCGCGATCGCCTCGGCGCTGCTGCGCGAGCAGCGGCGGCACGGGCAGAGCTTCCTGATCTGCCCGCGCATCCAGGATCTCGAGCCGATGCTGGCGCGCGTGCAGGCGGTCGCGCCCGATCTCAAGATCATCTGTCTGCACGGCAAATTGCCGGCCGACGAGATCGACGAGCGCATGATGACTTTCGTCGAAGGCAAGGCCGACGTGCTGCTCGCGACCAACATCGTCGAGAGCGGCCTCGACATCCCGCGCGCCAACACCATCGTGGTGTGCTGGCCGGAAAACTTTGGCCTCGCCCAGCTGCATCAGCTGCGCGGTCGCGTCGGCCGCGGCGGCATCCGCGCCTTCGCCTATCTCCTGACCGAGTCGGCCTCGGGGCAATCCGAGAAGCGGCTCGCGGTGCTGGAGGAGTTCAGCCGGCCGGGTGCAGGCTTTGCCATCAGCGAGCGCGACCTCGATCTCCGCGGCGCGGGCGATCTGTTCTCCGAGCAGCAATCCGGCCACGTCCAGGTGTTCGGCCCGGTGCTCTACAGCCACCTCTTGAAGATGGCCTCGGAGAAGGTCGACGACGGCAGGTCGGTGGTGTGGGTGCCCGACCTCAATTTGCCGGTCGCGGACATGCTGCCTCCGAGCTACGTGCAATCCGCGCCGGTGCGGCTGGAGCTCTATGCCCGTGCCGCGCGCTGCGCCAGCGAGGACGAGCTCGAGGATCTCGAGGAGGAGACCTCGCGCCGCTTCGGGCCCTTGCCGCAGGCCGCCCGCGATTTCTTTGCGGCGGCGCGACTGCGGCTGGATTGCAAGCGCAGAGGCATCATCCGTCTCGACGTCGGCCAGAGCGCGGTGGCCGCGACGTTCCTGCCGGGACGGTTGCGGAAATCCAAGGGCAAGTCGCTGCAACGTGACGGCGATCGCGTCGTCTACCACGCACCGATGCGCGATGCTCCGTTCGAGCGTGTCGAGGAGCTGCTGGACCTTCTGGACGAGACGTGATCGCGTCATGCATCAGGCGTTATCGCCCGACCGATTCACATAGCCTAATGCGGAAATCACCTGGACAAGCCACAATGGTTCCGGGACCGGGGCTGCGACGGCAATGGATCGCGTCGAAAAAGTATTCGTCGGCACTGCGATCACGGGCTTTCTCATCATGCTCGGGGCGATCATATGGATGATGTTGAGCTAGCGGGCAGAGCGACCGCGGCGTTGCGCATCGCCCTGCCGTTTCTCGCAATCTTCATCTGCATCGCGGTCGCGGCGTGGCTGACCTGGAGCAGGCTGCTCTAGGCAGGCCGGGACCTTCGACCAACGCAAGCGCGTCACATCTCACGCGGGCCGATCAGTCCGCCGAGCCCGCGGATCATGGCCGCGACGTCGATCGGCTTTTCCCAGCGCAGGACGTCCTGGAATTCAGGCGCGATGCTGACGGGGTCATAGCCCGTCGTGAACACGAACGGCACTTGGCGCGCCCTGAGCTCTTGCGCAATCGGGAACACCATCTCGTTGCGAAGGTTCACGTCGAGCACGGCACCGTCGAGCACCGAGCCGTCATGGAGGATGCGCAGCGCGTCGCCGACTTCGCCAACCGGCCCGGCAACATCGGCGCCGACCGATCGCAACGCGCGGCTGATGTCGTCGGCGAGGAAATATTCGTCCTCGACGACCAGAACCCTGCGTCCGGACAATGGCGCGCGCTCACGTGACAGCGTTTCCGGCATCACCATGTTTCCCTCCAGCGCCCGAAAAGCATAGGAACATACGGCCAAGGGCCGCCTTGGTGCAAACGAAGCATGCGATGGCGGGTTCCCAATGAGCAACCGTGATATCATTGTGATCGGTGGCTCCGCCGGCGCCACTGCCCCTTTGAAGCAGATATTGGCGGCGCTTCCGCCCGATTTGCCGGCCGCCATCTTCATTGTCCTGCACATTCCGGCCCAGGGCATCGGCATCCTGTCGACGGTGGCTGCCGCCGCCGGAAGGCTTCCGGTGCATCAGGCGGTGGACGGGATGGCGTTCGAGCGCGGCCACGTCTATCTGGCGGCTCCCGACCACCATCTTTTGCTGTCCGGAAACCACATCCAACTCGGACGCGGCCCGCGCGAAAACATGGTCCGTCCGGCCATCGATGCCTTGTTCCGGTCGGCTGCGGTGCATCACGGTCCCCGCGTGATCGGAATCGTCCTGAGCGGACTATTGTCCGATGGCGCCGCCGGGCTCCATGCCATCAAGCGCTGCGGCGGAATGGCGCTGGTCCAGGACCCCGCCGACGCGATCTCGCCGGAAATGCCGCAGCGCGCGCTGGAAGCCACCATCGCCGATCTCTGCGTCCCCGCTGCAAGGCTTGGCGACGTGCTGTCCGATCTCGCGCAGGAGGCGCCGGGGACCGCGCTGCCGATTGCTCCCGACATTCGCCTCGAGGTCGAAATTGCAGCCGGCGAAAGGATCGGATCCGAAAGCCTGGCCAAGATCGCCGATCCCGCGGCGCTGACCTGTCCGAGCTGCGGCGGGGTGTTGTCCGCGGTGAAGGGTGGCCATCCCATGCGGTTTCGTTGCCAGGTCGGTCACGCCTATACCGCCGATACGCTCGCCAGGGAGCAGGAGGGGCAGGTCGATGAAGCCCTGCGGGTGGCGTTGCGGATCATCGAGGAGCGCGCCGAGTTGGTGCAGCGCATGGCCGACGACGGGCGGCGCAGCGGGCGGGCCGCGGTCGCGGAAATGTACGACAAACGCGCTGCCGAATATCGCGAATATGCCGACATGATCCGGCGTGTCGTGCTACAATCGTTCGACCCGGCGATCCGCGCGCGAGAGACGTAAACAGGCGCTCCCATGGCCATCTCCCTAGCCGAGCGGACCGAACAACTCCACGCCGAGCAGCGCCTTCTTGTGAAGGCGGATGCCGACATCGACGAGGGCTGGCGCCGGATTCGCAACCAGGAAGATCGGGTGCGCGAGCTTCGCGCCGGCGGGCATGACACTCGGCAGGCTGAAAGGCTGGTCGATCTGCTCAAGCAAACCCTGTTGGAATGGGAGCGACACCGTGTCCTGATCGTGCAGCGGGTCAACTACCTCCAGCGCGAGGTCGATTCCGTGCCGCCCGCGAGCCCCTGATCGCCGTTCTTCGGGGGATCCGGTCAGCTTTTTCCGTCCGTCTCATCACCCCATCTCCGGGCGGGAACGCGGAGCTATTTCCGCCATTTAGCTGTTGGGATAGGCTGGTTTTCTGCTATCTGCAGACGGCTGGGTTCCTTGATCCCCGACAACGAGAGTAACGGCAATTATGGATGAAGTCGGCAAAGCGCCGGGGGGTGGGGAGCGTCAGGTCAAGGCCCCATTGATCATTGGCGTAGGTGCCTCGGCCGGCGCGATCGACAGCATCGAGCGCTTCTTCGGAAAGCTTGCTCTTGCGGACGACCAGACGCTCGTGCTGGTGCTTCAGCACCGCGAGGCGCTCGCGGACGAGCGGCTCAGGGACCTCATCCAGCGCGCGGAGGGAGCCCGCGTTTCCGAGCCCGGCGACGGGGCGGCGATCGAAGGCGGGACGATCTATCTCAGCCCTGCTGCCATGATCACCACGATCCAGGGTGGTCGTTTTGCGGTGCGTAAGGCGGAGCAGGGGCCCGGCGAGCGGGCGACCATCGACAGCTTCCTGGTCTCGCTGGCGGAAGAGCGGGCCGAGCAATCCATCGGCGTGCTGCTGAGCGGCACCGACGGCGACGGCACGTTGGGCGCGGCCACACTGAAGGACCATGGTGGCCTGGCGATCGCGGAAAAAGTCGGCGACGAGGAGTCCGAGCAACTCGCCGACAGCAGCAAGCCGGCTGCCATCGCCGACTACGTGCTGGTCCCCGAGGATATCCCCGAACATATCCAGGTCTATGCGCGCCATCTGCGGCGCCTGGAGGAGAAGCAGGGCTTCGACGAGGTGCTGGCGGCCGCCGCGACCTCGCTGTCGCGCATCGCCGACATCCTGCGCAACAAGACCGGCAACGATTTCCACGGCTACAAGCAGAACACGTTTTTGCGCCGCGTCCAGCGCCGCATGCAGGTGGTGCAGATCGAGGAGATCGCGTCCTATGTCGACTTCCTCAGGAACGACAAGGACGAGGCCCAGCATCTCTTCAACGATCTCCTGATCGGCGTCACCGAGTTCTTTCGCGACAAGCGCGAATTCGAGGTGCTCGAGAGCCAGATCATTCCCAAGATCTTCGAGAACAAGGGGATGGGGCAGCAGGTTCGCGTCTGGGTGCTCGGCTGCGCCACCGGCGAGGAAGCCTATTCGATCGGCATTCTGCTGCGCGAGCATATGGCAAGAATGGATTCCGCTCCGCAGGTCCAGATTTTTGCCACCGACATCGACGGAAGGGCGCTCGCGGCCGCGCGCGTCGGCCGCTACCGTACCAATATCGAGCAGGACATGACCGCCGAGCGCCTGGCACGCTGGTTCGTGCGTGAGGGCGATACCTATTGCGTGGTCAAGGAGCTCCGGGAGATGTGCATCTTCTCCCAGCACAACGTCATCAAGGATGCGCCGTTTTCGAAGCTCGACCTGGTCTCCTGCCGCAATTTGCTCATCTATCTCAACGCCGAGCTTCAGAACCGCGTCATCCCGCTGTTTCATTTTGCCCTGCTGCCCGAGCGCTACCTCTTCCTCGGCAATTCCGAGAACGTGACGCGGCATCCGAAGCTGTTCGCGCCGGTCGACCGCCGTGCCCGCATCTTCAAGAAGCTGGAGACCGGCACGCGGCTGCCGCCGGAATTTCCGATCTCGACCGCGGCTGGCCGGGTGCCGGTCGAGCTGCCGCCGGTCCGTTCGTTCGGTCCGGACGTCGGATTGGAGCGCCGCGCCCAGCGCATCGCGGAGCGCTATGCGCCCGCCTACGTGATCACGGACGGCAATTTCCAGATCCTGCATTTCTCCGGCCGCACCGGGCGCTATATCGAGCCGACGGCGGGGGCTGCCTCGCTCGACCTGCTCCAGCTCGTGCACCGCGACCTCAGGCTGGAATTGCGCACGGCGCTCAGCCGCGCGGCCGAAACCAGCGAGCCCGCGCATGCCGAGCAGGTCCAGCTCGGCGTCAACGGCCACCGGGTTCTCGTCGACATCACCGTCGAGCCGATCCAGGAGGGTACGGACGGCCATCGCAATTTCGTCGTCCTGTTCAAGGACGGTCCCGCGCGCACCGATGACGAGCGTGACAGCAATCCGAGCGCGCTGGTTCGCACCGAGCATGTTGAACGCCTCGAGGGCGAATTGCGGGCGACGCGCGAGCGCCTTCAGGCCACCATCGAGGAGCTCGAGAGCACCAACGAGGAGCTGAAGTCCTCCAACGAGGAGTACCAGTCCCTCAACGAAGAGCTGCAGTCGGCCAACGAAGAGCTCGAGACCTCGCGCGAGGAATTGCAGTCGGTCAACGAAGAGCTGACCACGGTCAATGGCGAGCTGGCGCATCGCGTTCAGGAGTTGACCCGCGCCACCAGCGACCTGAAGAACTTCCTCGAAAGCACGCAGATCGCGACCGTCTTCCTCGACAACGATCTGCGCGTGATGAACTTCACGCCGGCGATTACCCAGATACTGCATCTGGTAGAGACCGACGCCGGGCGCCCGATCGCGCACATCAAGGCGCGCATCCCGATCGAGGAGCTCTATGATGATGTTCGCCGCGTGTTGCGCACGCTCGCGAGCGCCGAGCGCGAGCTGACCGCGCCCGACAGCGGCACACGCTACATCGTCCGTATCCTGCCGTACCGCAGCATCGACAATTTCATCGCCGGCGTGGTCATCACTTTCGTCGACGTCACCGCGATCACGCGCGCGGAGGAACGGCAGCGGCTGCTGCTGGCCGAGCTTCAGCATCGCGTCCGCAACACGCTCGGCGTTGTCAGGTCGATCGCCCGCCGTTCGGCCGAGACGAGCTCGACGGTCGAGGAATATGCCGCGCATCTCGACGGCCGCCTGAACGCCTTTGCGCGAACCCAGGCGCTGGTGACGCGCGATCCCGAAGGCGGCGTCGATCTCGAATATCTCGTGGTCGAGGAGCTGCTCGCCTACAATGCTCGCGAGGGCGAGCAGATGCGCGTGTCCGGCCCCGTGGTCCGCTTCCAGCCCAAGGCCGCCGAGACCTTTGCCCTCGCGATCCATGAGCTGGCGACCAATGCGCTCAAATATGGCGCGCTCGGACATCCCTCGGGCCGCCTCGAAATCTCCTGGCGCATCGACGAAGCGGCCGAACCGCCGCAACTGCTGTTCGACTGGCGCGAGCGGGGCGGGCCGCCTGTGGCGCAGCCGGCGCGGAAGGGTTTTGGTTCGGAGCTTCTGGAGCGGACCCTGGCGTTTGACCTCAAGGGTCACACCACGATGTCCTTCAACTCCTCGGGACTCCACTGCCAGATTGCAATTCCCTTGACCAAGCGAACCTTTCACACACCCTCGATGGACGGCTGATGCGCGCCACGGGCAACGAAGGAAGTCTGGCGCAGGCGGTCATTCGCCGCTTCAACCTGTTGCGGCCTTTATCCGAGGAAGCCGTTGCGGCCCTCGAGCAAGCTATTCTCGAGGGCCTGTTTCGTGCCGGTCCCGGGGAAGATCTGGTTGTCGAAGGCGATCCGGTCGACAGCGTCCGGGTCGTGCTCTCGGGCTGGCTGTTCCGGCACAAGACGCTCGAGGACGGCCGGCGGCAGATCGTCAATTTCATCCTGCCCGGCGAGACCTGCGACGCCTACGCCTATCTCCTGCCCGCCATCGATCACTCGATCACGACGGCGACGCCGGTCGCCTACGCCGAGATCAAACGCTCCCGGTTCGAAAAGCTCATGGCAAGCGATCGCACGCTCGCCGAAGCCTTCCTGTGCGAAACGGCGCTGAACAACGCGATTCAGCGCGAATGGGCCATCAATCTCGGCCGGCGCGCCGCCCTGGAGAAGGTCGCTCACCTGTTCTGCGAAATTTACGAGCGGCTTCGCCCGGTCGGTCTGATCGACGGCAATTCATGCGGTTTTCCGGTGACCCAGATGGATTTGGCCGATGCGACCGGGCTTTCCGTCGTTCATCTCAACCGCACGATCCAGGAGCTGAGGGCAGCCGGGCTGATCACGCTGCGAGACCGGATGCTCACGATCCCGGATCTGGATGCCCTCAAGAGTGCCGCGCTGTTTTCGCCGGGATACCTGCAACTCTACAGCAAGGGCTAAGCCGCCGCAGCTGGCGCTGCTGGCTGAAAATGGCCCCAGCGCTCTGGGGGCTTCCTGAGAGGATCGCGCGCTGGGGCCAAGATGCCCACCGCTGTTTGCGACGGCGGGAATATTCAGTGTCCGCGTTTGCCCGAAGCCCTGCATTAAAGCAGGTGAATCCGCGCAGAGCGCGCCATCAGCACAAAAATCCCCTTCGTTAACCTATGGAAATGCCGGAACCCGTTTGCAGCCCGAAGCTACAAACATTGCCGGCGCGGGTCTCGCTCACCCGGCAAGAACAAGGCTCCGGCGCATGACCTCCCCGCCGGAGCCGGCTCTCTCTCGAACCTAAGTCTCGCAGGGTATCCGATGACGGCCAAACGCAATCGAAGGAAACAGACGCAATCGCTCCAGGAGCGACTGATGGCATTCGCTGACGTCGCCAAGGAGCGCGCTCGCGGAATGCCGCCCGGCAAGGAGCGCGAATCTCTGCTGAGGCGCGCCAAGCAGAACGAGGTGGCTTCCGATTTGACCGATCTGCTGAGCGCACCGGCCTACAGACGCCATGGAGGGGCATGATACAATCCGTCAAGCACTACCGCGCTTTCCAGATTGATCCCGACGGCCATGTGTTCGGCTGCATCAACCTCGTTTGCGGCGACGACGAGGACGCCAAGCGCCAGGCCGCAGCGCTCGTGCTGGTCCACCGCATCGAACTCTGGCGCCTGGACAAGCGCATCGCGCGGTTCGACCAGCCGTCCGAACTGGGTCCGGCGGCACTCAGCTGAGGACGCGCTGAACTTTGGTTGAATCGATGTGAGCCCAAACGGACACCTCTCCCGAAGGGAGAGGTCGGATCGCATTGAAAATGCGATCCGGGTGAGGGTTACGGTCCCACCGATCGCTGCGGCCCTCACCCGGAATTTGCTCTCGCAAATTCCGACCTCTCCCCGCTGGGGAGAGGTGGACCAAGCCGTAGATTCGGAAAGGTCAAAGTTCAAAAGCGAGCTGCCGCCGCAGCCCACGACTTGCTGCCCGCCGATCGCCGCCTCTAATTCGCCGACAGCGCCGTCTTGGCGACTTCCGCCATCCAGCCTGATGCCACCGGCAGGATCGCGTCGTTGAAATCATAGCGCGGGCCGTGCAGCTCGGCGCCGTCGCGCAGGGGCCCGTTGCCGATCCACACGAACGCGCCGGGGCGGTGCTGGAGATAGAAGGCGAAATCCTCGCCGGCCATGCTGGGCGCGAGGTCGCGCCGCACGGGTGCGCGCACTCTGTCCGCGGCCATGCGCGCGAAGCCGGCTTCGTCGGGCGAGTTGACGACCACGCCGACGCCCATGACGATGTCGGGCGTCACCTTGACGTCGAAGCTCGTGGCGATGCCGGCGCAGATCTCGCCGATCCGATTGAGGATGATGTCCTTCACCTCGTTGCGGTGATGCCGCAGCGTGCCGCGGATCACGACCTTGCCCGCGACTTGATTGGGCGCAGTGCCGCCCTCGATCGTCGACAGCGAAAGCACGGCGGTGTCGAGCGGATCGACGCTGCGCGACACGATGGATTGCATTGCGACGAGCAGATGGCCGGCCGCCATGACGGGATCGCGGGTGAGGTGGGGCATGCCGGCATGTCCGGCATGGCCCTCGATGGTGATCGTGACGCGTCCGCCGGAGGCCATGACGACATCGTCATGGACCGCGATGGTGCCGGCCTCCAGGCCCGGCCAATTGTGGAAGCCGAACACCCGCTCCATCGGGAAGCGCTCGAACAGCCCGGCCGCGACCATCGCGCGCGAGCCGCCGAAACCTTCCTCGGCCGGCTGGAAGATGAAGTCCACCGTGCCGCTCCAGCTGGTGTCCGCGGCAAGCAGCGCGGCGGCACCGAGCAGCGCGGCAGTGTGTCCGTCATGCCCGCATGCGTGCATCACGCCCGATGTCTTCGAGGCATAGGGCAGGCCGGTATCCTCGGTGATCGGCAGCGCATCCATGTCGGCGCGCAGGCCGACGCGCGCTTGTGCCGATCCGCGCGTCAGCGTCGCGACCACGCCGTGGCCGCCGATGCCTGATACGAAGGGAATGCCGAGCTCGGTGAGGCGCTCCTGCACGAAGGCGGCGGTCGCCTTCTCCTGCAGGGACAGCTCGGGATGGGCATGCAGATGCTGGCGCCAGGCGGTCAGTTTCTTGTGCAGCTCAGGGGTCAAGGCGCGGCTCTCTCGGATGGTGATGGCTGGTGGTCACCATAGCGGATTATCGGCGCGGTGCATCAAGCGCTATCGAATGGCCCAGGTGCAGCAACATGAGCCTCCATCATTCCGGGGCGCGGCCCTTGGCGCGAACCCGGAATCCATTGTGCAGCAATCACCGTGGCCGGATGGATTCCGGGCTCGCGACTTCGTCGCGCCCCGGAATGACGGAGGATGATGTCACGCCAGCTTCGCCAACCCCGTCCAATCGAAGCTGATGCCGTGGCCCGGACGGTCCGGCGCGAGCGCCTTGCCGTCCTCGAGCACCAGCGGATGTTCGATGTATGTGTCGAGCCCGAAGCCGTGCGCCTCCAGATAGGAGCGGTTCGGGCAGGCCGCGAGCAGGTGCACGGTGATGTCGTGGGCGCCGTGGCTGGTGACGGGCAGGTTGAAGGCTTCCGCCAGCCGCGCGATCTTCATGAAGGCGCTGACGCCGCCGCAATTGGTGACGTCAGGCTCCGGATACGACACCGCACCCGATGCGATGTAGTTCTTGAACTCCCACAGCGAGCGCAGATTCTCGCCCGCCGCGATCGGCACGCCGCCGGCCTGCATGATGCGCGCGTGGCCGGCGACATCGTCGGGAATGATTGGCTCCTCCAGCCAGGTCAGATCGTACGGCGCGAACGCGCGGGCGCCGCGGATCGCTTCCTCCACCGTCCATTTCATGTTGGCATCCGCCATCAGCGGAAAGCCGTCGCCGAGATGGTTTCGCATCGCCGCGACCCGTGCGACGTCGGATTTCAGATCGGGCCGGCCGACCTTCATCTTGATGGCGCGAAAACCTTTGGCGAGATTGCCGTCGGTCTGCTTCAGCAGCGCCTCGACGGAGAGATCGAGGTCGATGCCGCCGGCATAGCACGGCACGTGCGCATCGAAGCCGCCGAGCAATCGGTAGAGCGGCAATTTGGCGCGCCGCGCCTTGAGGTCCCACAGCGCGATGTCGAGCGCGGACAGCGCCAGCACCGCCGGCCCGCCGCGGCCGCCATAATGCAGGCCCCACCAGACATGATGCCAGAGCGCCTCGGTATCGTCGGCCTCGCGGCCGTCGACCAGCGGCGGAATCTCGCGCTTGAGGATATCGGCGACGGCGCCGCCATTGCGTCCGACTGTGTAAGTGTAGCCGACACCCTCCGCACCCTCGGTGTCGCGAACGCGGCAGGTGACCAGCTCGAACGCCGACATGTCGCCATGCGTGGAATCGGACAACGTGACGGGGAGGGGGATCCGGTAGAGCGCGGATTCGATGTTCGCGATGTGTGGCATGGGACCTCCCGATTTTTCTTTTTGTAGGGTGGGTTAGCCGAAGGCGTAACCCACCTCCTTGCTGTCCGCGGGAACAGAAGTGGTGGGTTACACCCTGCAGATGCACTTCGCGCATCTGCAGGGCTAACCCACCCCACCAATTCACCGCATCGTCGCGAGTTGCAACGCGAGTGCGCACGCCCGGTCGTATTCGTCGAGATTGATCCACTCGTCGATGGTGTGCGCCTCGTTCTGCCCCGCGCCGAAGGTGACGGTCGGAATGCCATGGCGAACCATCCAGTTGGCATCGAGGCCGCCATTGGCGGCGCGCACGTTCGGCGTGCCGCCGACGGCGGACACTGCCTCGATCGCGCGCTTCACGACCGGCAGGTTCTCCTTCATCCGGAACGGATAATAGTCGGTCTCGGCCTTGAACTTGACCTTGCCGGACTTGCCTTGCGCATTGGTGACTTTCTTCGCCGCCTTCTCGAACGCAGCCTTGTAAGCCTTCGTGATCTCCTTGAAGAATTTCCCGTCATGGCTGCGGCATTCCCCGCGCACATGCACGTAATCGGTGACGACGTTGGTGGCATCGCCCGCCGGGCGGCCCTCGCCGCCGGTGACCGGGCCGACATTGCTGGTGCCCATCCGCGCGCTCGCGCCCTTGCCCTTCACCACCTTGCCGAACCAGCCGCCGGCCTTCACGTCGGCAAGCGCCAGCGCCATGATCATGGTCGAGGAGATGCCGCGCTCCGGCGCGACGCCGGCATGGGAGGCACGGCCGAAAATCTCCACGGTCCAGCGGTCCGCGCCGACAGCGCCGATCACGACGTTGGAGGCCGAACCGCCGTCATAGTTGAAGGCCATCACCGGCGAGCCCAGCTCGTCGAGCTTGACGTGGCGCGCGCCGTAGAGCCCGCTCTCCTCGCGCACGCAGAACAGCAGCGTGATCGGTGGATGGTCGAGCTTCTGCTTTTCGAGCTCGGCCGCCAGCGTCACCAGCACGCCGCAGCCGCATCTGTTGTCGCCGCCGAGGGCGGTCTTGGCCTCGTTGACGATCTTGCGGCCGGATTTCTTCGGCCTGGCGCCGGCGCAGAGCGGCACGGTGTCCATGTGGGTCATGAACATGATGCGCGGCTGGTTGTGCAATGCGCCGCGGCCGGGCAGGTCGACGATGAGGTTGCCGGTCTCGGTCGGCACGGGGATGCGGGTGTTGGCATCGTCGAGCCGGATAGCCTTGGCAGGCACGCCGGCCTGCTTCAGCGCGGCGGTGAGCTCACGCCCGATCGCCGCCTCCTGTCCGGTGACGCCTTCCACGGAGAGGAAGCGCATGAGACGGTCGGTGGCGGCCTTGGTGTCGACGGGCATGATTGATTTCCTTGGATGCGAAGCCGTCATCCTACGAATGCGACGAGGTGTAAGTCAAAAAGATCATCACCCCCACGAGCAGCGCCGCGGCCATGAACAGCAGCACGGCCGGCAATCCTGCGAACGCCGCCACCGCGCCGGTGAGCGACTGCATCAAGGCGGTGCCGAGGAAGAAGGCGAGGTTCACCGCGGCCAGTGCCTTGCCCGCGACCTGCGCATCGACGAGCTGCCGGCACATGCCGAACAGCAGCGGCTGCGCCGAAGAGGCGAGCCCGATCAGCACGAACAGCGTCAGATCATATTGCGGCGGCATGACCGGCACGCCGAACAGCCATGCGACGGCATAATGCGGCGCCCCCAATGCCATCAGCAGAACCAGTAGCGCGGCCACGGCGTGCGCGCCGGCCACGAGCTCTCTTCGGCGGCCGACCCTGCGGTCGATCATGCCCATGCACAGGGGACCTGCGATCATCGCCAGCGTATAGGCGCCGAGCTGGTTGCCGGCCTCGACCCGCGTCAGCCCCTTGACCTGCATCAGCCACGGTCCGCCCCACAGGCCGCGCAGCACCAGCGATGTCGCCAGCGAAACCAGCGCCAGCGCGATGAGCCCGCGCAAGGGGCGCGACAGTCCGAGCCTGAGCACCTCGATCATCTGCGACAGCGGCGAAGAATCGTCCTTGTGCTCAGCCGGCTGGTTCGGCACCAGCGCGAAAACCGCGAGCGCCACCGCGATGCCGCCTGCTGCGGCGATCCAGAATCCGGCGCGCCAGCCGTAAGCGTCGACCACGAAGGCGAGCGGGCTCGCGGACAACAGCATGCCGATATTGCCGATCGACAGGATCGCGCCGGACCACAGCCCGAAGCGTGCCGCCGACAATTGTTTCGCCGCCAGCGTCATCGGGCACATCAGCATGCCTGAGGTGGCAATTCCGAGCAGCAGCTGCCCGAAGGCAAAGCTTGCGGGCCCGGTCGCGAAGCCCGACGCGATCGCGCCAATTACGGTGCCTGCGAGCAGGCTCAGCGACACCGGCCGCACGCCGAAGCGGTCCATCGCCGCGCCCACGGGAATCTGCGAGGCCGCGAAGGCGAAATGATAGACCGAGGTGAGGCTCGCCAGTACCTGTGGCTCGATACGGAAATCAGCCGCCATCAGATCGAGGCTGAGCGCCGGGATCGTACGCAGCAGGGTCGAGAGCATGTGCCCGCAGGCGAGCGCGACCAGCGCGAAGATCAGCGCGCGAGTGCCATGTCCCGCTTCTTCCCTGGCAACAACACTCATCAGCGTTCGGTCCCAATGGGCTTTTTCGTGCCGTTACACGATGGTGCGGCCCGTGCCAACAGCTGGAGGGAGGCGTTGGCGCAGGGCGGACCAGACCTGGGGGCAGATCACGTCGGCGAGGGTTTGCGCGCCGCTCCATGGCGGCCGGCCTCCGGCCATCGGGTCCATTTCAGGCCTCAGGCCGATGAACCGGCCCCGCCGTCAAGACGTTGTTCTCGGCAAAACGTGGTATGACCGGGAGCAGGCGCTCCCGGTCTGCAGTTGCCAGCGGTGATGTCCTTGTCCGAGAGTACCAGCCAGACGACCAATGACGCCGCCCGCTGGGAGCGGAGAAGACGCAATAGCTTCTTGCTGGTTCTTGCGGTCGGATTTCTTGTCTTTGGCGCGGCGTCGGGCGCCCTCTATTATGCGTTGCGGCCGGACACGCTCCGCATCGCCGTTGGACCGCCGGGCAGCGACGACGACAAGGTCATCCAGGCGATGGCCGATGCCTTCGCTGCCGAGAGCCGAACCGTCAGGCTGTCGCCGGTCAGGACCGAGGGGGCGGCGCAATCCCTTGCCCTGCTTGGCGCCGGCAAGGCCGACCTGGCCGTTGGCCGCGGCGACCTGGAGATGCCTGCCGAGGCGCAGCAAGTCGCGGTGGTGCGCAAGAACTTCGTCGTGCTGTGGGCGCCTTCCGGACTTGCAACCAGGAACTCGAAGAAAAAGCCGACGCCGAAAATCAAGGAAATTGCAGATCTCGCCGGGCATCATGTCGGCATCATCGGCAAGACGGCGGCGAATGCCGTGTTGCTGCGGGTGATCCTGAGCGCCTCCGGGGTGGACGCCGACAAGGTCGCGGTGACGCAGTTCGGCACCGAGCATCTCGAGGAATTGGCGCGCGATCCTCACCTCGATGCCTTCATGGCGGTCGGGCCGCTCGACAGCAAGATCACATCGGACGCCATTGCTGCGACCGCGCACCTGCGCGGCGAGCCGAAGTTTCTCGCGGTCGAGACCTCGGAAGCGATCGCCTTGAAGCATCCCCGCTACGAATCCGAGGAGATTCCGCCCAGCGTCTTCAATGCGGATCCGGCCTGGCCGGATGACAAGGTCGAGACCGTCAGCGTCAGCCACCTCATCGTGGCGAGAAAGACTCTCTCGGAGACGACGGTGGCCGCTTTCTTTCGCGAGCTCTTTGCCGTTCGCCAGGCGATCGCGAGGCAGGTTCCCGGCGCCGCTCACATCACCAAGCCGGACCTCGAGAAGGACACCGAGCTGCCAGTCCATCGCGGAGCTGCGGCCGTGATCGACGGCAACGAGCGCACCTTTCTCGACCGTTACGGCGATTACTTCTGGTTCGGGCTGCTGCTTCTCTCCGGCATCGGCTCGGCCGCCGCCTGGCTGCGCCGCTATCTGAACCGCGACGAAAGGGAGGAAAACACCAGCCATCGCAGGAGAATCCTCGCCATGGTGTCCAGCGCGCGGACCGCGGAGTCCAATCAGGAGCTTCTGACCCTCCAGCGCGAGGCCGACGGGATCATCCGCGAGACGCTGGCATGCTACGACGACGGCTCGCTCGAGGAAGAGGAACTCGCGGCGTTCGGCCTGGTGCTCGAGCTGTTGAGCAACGCCATCGCCGAGAGGCGCGCCACGTTGCAACGTGGCAATGTCGAGGCCGTGCGAGGGCCGGCGACGACGATGGCGCGAGGATCAGGCGGCACGTAGCGCGGGGAAGATGGGCGGAAGGCGATGTTCACTCCTCAAGGAAATCGCCCCACTCCTCCCTTAGGACCGCGCGATAGCTTCCGGGAGGCGGAGCTTGCTCCGGGACTTCGCCCTTCGAGGGCGCGTTTCGGTCCAAGAACATCCCGGTCGAGGGCATGCACGCCTTCATCGCGTAGCTCGCAGCGTCCTCGGAGGTCCGAACCCCCGCCGCTTTCGCATCAGGTGCGTGCGCGCTTTGCCGCGATCAAGCAAGGTTTCGATCACATCCGCGGGCGCGAGCCGAAGCGTTGAGCGCTCAGCGTTCCACCAGGCCCGTTACCCACTCATGCGCCATTCCCTAATGGCCGGTTAACAAGATCAGCTTCGCAGCGGCGGCCGCCTCAACCTTTCAACAACAATTCTATTCTAGGTTGGTGTTGAAGGAATCCGCCAGCCTCGCGAGTTCTCGATGTCGTCGTTCGCTCCGCTATTGTTCTTCATCAGAACAGTGCTTGGTCGATTTCGCTGCAGCCGCCGAGGATCAGCGGCCGTCGAATTCGCGTTGATCGCGCCCGTCTTCATTGCGCTGTTGTTTGCAATCATCGAGACGTCACTGATGTTCCTGGCATCGGATTACCTCGAGTCGATAAATGATAACGCGGCGCGGTTAATTCGAACAGGACAGGCACAGTCGACTTACCCGAATGTTGGCGCGTACCTCACACAAGTCATCTGCAATCCGGCGCCGGCGCTATTTACCTGTAACCCCAGCAACGGCACCTCAAACGGCATATCCGTCGATGTTAAGAGCTATTCGTCCTTTCAGACGATGTCCGTCAGCAGTCAAATCGTTGGCGGCAACTTCGACACGAGCACTCTCAGCTACAACCTCGGAGGCTCTTGCGATGTCGTGGTCGCCCGGCTGTTCTATAAATGGCCATTGTTCGTGACCCGGCTCGGTCTCAACCTTTCCAACTTGAATGGAAATCAGCGACTTTTGACGGCGACGGCCGTATTCCGCAATGAGCCCTACGGCGGAGCCTGCGGGACATGACCTGTCGCGTGAAATCAAAAAGAAATGTCCTGCGGTCTTTCTGCTGGATTGCACGCCTGTCAAGAGATCGCCGCGGCGTGGCAGCTGTCGAATTCGCTTTCATTGCTCCGATTATGCTTGCGCTGTTTTTCGGCACGGTCGAACTGACCAGCGCCATCGAGATCGCAAGGTTACGTCGATAGCTCGGACAGTTTCGGATTTGACGTCCCAGGCCGGCGTGGTCACCGACGCGGACCTCGCGAACTTTTTCGCGGCCAGCAGTGGGATCGTGATGCCGTACGACACGACGCCGATTAGCATAACGGTGAGCTTGTTGTACGTGGACCCCTCCAGCGGGCAGGTGCGCGTTGAATGGAGCAAGGGATACAACACGGCGGCAATACCGACCGGTACGCCTGTCCCAATTCCAGGCGGCTTGATTTCCCGCGGTTCAAACAACCAGGTCCTGGCCAATCAGTATCTGATCTACAGTCACGTCAGCTATCTCTACACCAACGCGACCCTGGTCGTGCTGAGATCGGGCGTCAACTTGACGGATGATTCCTACACCAGGCCGCGCCAGAAATCCTGTGTGTTCTATCCGTCGATCCCCCAGACGAACATCTGTCCCACAGCGTGAGGTCCACGTTGCGAGGATGTGAATGCGGCAGGAAGAGAGGCGAGGCACTCATGCTCTCGAATTCAAGCCTGATGAAGCGCTTCCGTAAGGATCGGCGCGGAAATGTAGCCGTCATTTTTGGGATCATGATCATCCCTGTGCTGAGCTTCGCGGGCGCAGCGATCGACTATGCGCGCGCGAGCCGCGCAAAAGCCACGATGCAGTCAGTTCTGGATTCCGTGTCGCTGATGGTCGCAAAGGATCTATCGAGCGGACTCATCACGACCGCACAGATCAATTCAAAGGCTCAGACCTACTTCACTGCGCTCTATACCGATACGGAGGCCCAGTCGGTCAGCATCAGTGCGGCATATACTCAGTCCAGCGGCAGCAACGGCTCGACTGTCCAGGTCAGCGGCTCTGCCAAAATCCAGACCGCTTTCATGCAGATCGTCGGGTTTCCCTCGTTGGGCTTTAATGCAAACTCGACATCGACGTGGGGCGCCAATCTGCTGCGTGTAGCGCTCGTTCTCGACAATACCGGCTCGATGTCGCAGAGCGGCAAAATGGCGGCACTCAAGCCGGCGGCGCAGCAACTCGTGAGCCAACTTTCGGCGCTCGCCCAAAACCAGGGCGATGTCTACATCTCCGTTGTTCCGTTCGAGGTCAACGTCAACGTCGGGACTGCAAATTCGAGTGCAACTTGGCTGCGCTGGGATCAGTGGGATGCGAATAACAAGGATTCCTGGGGTCGTTCCTATTGCAGTCAGAGCACCTACTCCTGGTTTGCCAGAGCCGAATGTGTGGGCCACGGCTATAGTTGGAGCGACGGCAGCCCTTCGACGAATAAATCGTCCTGGAACGGCTGCGTTGCGGATCGCGACCAGAGCTATGACGTGAGCGCCACCGCACCGTCATCACTGCCGACTTCGTTTCCGGCCAATCAAGAGGGCAACTGCCCGGCAGCCGCCATCCTGCCGCTCACTTATAATTGGACCAACGTCAACAATACGATCAACGCCATGTCGCCGAACGGAGCCACAAACCAGACGATCGGTCTGTTATGGGGGTGGCTCTCGTTGCTGCAGCAGAGCCCTCTCAATGCACCCGCCGAATCGTCGAACAACCAGTACCAGCACATCATCATCCTTTTTACCGACGGCTTGAATACGGCCGACCGCTGGTATGGCGATGGCAGTAGCATCTCCACACAGGTCGACAGTCGCATGACGACGCTGTGCAGCGCCATCAAGGCGAGCGGCGTGGTCATCTACACGGTTCAGATAGACACTGACGGCGCTGGACAGTCGGCCGTTTTGCCGGCTTGCGCCAGCGGCCCGGGTAATTTCTTCATGCTCACTCAAGCAAGTCAAATCAGCTCGGCGTTTGCCGCGATCGGCACATCAATCTCTCAGCTCCGTGTCTCCAAATAGGTGCATTCGGATTGCCGAGCGTTCCATTGCTCGGGGAAACAGCCTCGTATCGCGTCGCTTGCACCCGGCAGGGGTGCGCGTAAGTTCGTGAGTTGCGCATTCCGACGAACTCGGCCGTGGAGTCCGGGCGAAGCCGGCCGCCGGTACCGATTGAAGCCGGCTAGGGATTCCGATGATCCCGGCCGCTTGCTGAGGCGGGCTGGGGAGCGGCATCCGGAGACCTTTAGCCGAGATGCCTCTCCCAAGGGCGTTGGTGGACTCCGGGACGGGTCAAACGCGGTGGTTGCGCCCGGCTGAAAACGTCCGGTCTGTCCCTGCAAGCGGACGTCGTGGCGCTACGCCTCGGCGGCGCTGACGGCCAAACTGCGAAGAGCTCAGGTCGAATATATTTGGTCCGCTCTCCCGCGATGAGCGGACCTCCGACGGACGTGGCGCAATTTCGCATACGGGCCGCCGGAAGCAGACGTGAACCCGATTACAGCGAGGTCAACGACCTGCGTGCCATCGAAAACAGGCCGATAGACCAGCAGACCGGGCATCCTCGAAAGGCGATCAATGATATCAGCCCCAGAGTCACGGAGCCAAGCACTGCCGTCCAACCTGCGTCTGTCCCGACCCACACCGCCGTCCAGAGAGCTGCAATTCCGACAAGACCTCGGATAAGGTGCTCGGTGAGTGAACTGCTGGCGAACATTCCGACTCCTCAGCGCACCATATATTCACGCACGAGCGCTCGTCCGCGATGCAATCGCGCCTTCACGGTTTCTCGGGTCAGCTGCAGCGATTGTGCTATTTCACTGATCGTCATTTCGTCCACATCCCGCAACATCAGCACCTGCCGGTAGTGGCTCGGCAGCGACTGGATCGCGGCAGCTATATCGATGCGAAGTTCTGATTCCGGCCTCTTCGAAAGCTGCAGGTCATTTTCCAGGGAGGAGACGTCATCGGGAACGCCTATATGCTGCTTTGCCAATCTCAGGCAGGTTCGATGAACGATCTGAAAAAGCCAGAGGGAAAAGGCTCCGGCACGTTGGAGACGACCGATGCGGCGGTACACGATCCATAAGGTTTCCTGAACCGCGTCTTCCACATCGCTCGTCGTGCGGCAGGTTCTTCGCGCGTAGCGGCGTATGTCGGGCTGCGACGTTTTGAGCAGCGTCAGGATGGCGTCGGCGTCCCCGCCGATGGCCGCTTCCATCGTGCCCGGCGATAAAAAGGATCTGCTCATGGCTCGGCGCGCAGCTTTCGACCTGCGACCGCGCATGCCGGGCAGTATCCGAAAACGCCTGTCAGCGCGGTCATGACCCCGACACCGGCGATCAGATATCCAACGGGCAACCCTTTAAGACCTAGTAGTCCACACGCGATCATGATTGCCCCAGCCAGGAGCCGGACCCAACTTTCCCAGCCAGCCACGTTCTTCTTGTACAGCAAATTAACCTCCTGCCTTTGTAGCGTCGTTTCTGACGCCCTCAAGACTTAGAGACTTGGAAAATGAGAAACGGTTCGCGGCTCCGAAAAAATAGTCCAAGCCCGGTTGGGGGTAAAAGCCGGCGGTCGGCGGGCTGCGTGAAGAGGTCGGCTCCGGATCAAACTGCGAAGAGCTCCGGTTGAGCAAATTGGGTCCGTCCTGCCGCGACGAGCGGAGCTTTGTCAGATCAGGCGCAACTTCCCAGACGGGCGAGAAGCGGACCTCCATCGATCGAGAACGTGTTATGCTTCGGAGCACGTTGGAAAGACATACTCGCCTTTCGCAGGGTGATTTATGAACGAAGTTCCTTCGTCAAAGCTCATTATTCATTCCGTTCATGGCACTTGGCCCTATGGCCTTTGGCGTCAGATGTTTGGAAAGACCTTTCGAGTCAAGGACAAGGAGACGCCGTGGTTTGAAGACCACTCATCTTTTCAGATCGAATTGGCTACTCTGACGGGCCGACGCTTCGAGTGGGTGCCGTACCGATGGAACGGCAAAAATTCGTTCGAAGCGAGACACGGTGCAGCCAAAGCGCTTGCGCAACACTTGACCGGCTGGTTCGACAAAGAGCCTGAGGCCGAACACGTCGTTATCGCTCACAGCCACGGAGGGTCTGTGTCGATTGAAGCGGCTTGCATATTGGATGACCAAAATCGAAATCTTCTCTCGAAAATCATCACTCTTGCAACTCCCTTTGCAGAAATCAGACCCAGCGATCGAGACATCCGCGAACTCGCGGCGCGCTATATGGCCCTGAGGTTCGGGTGGGCGCCTTTAACGCTCTTTGCCTGCCTGGTGTATGTTTTCGAGTTTCGTGATCCTCTTGCTGATCCCGCGCTCTTGTGGATGGTGTTTCCAGTGTATGTGACGGCGATGATCGCAGTGGTCACACCGACGTTCTTCGTTCTTTGGAAGATTGGACTGATCAAAGTGAGGGCTGCGGAGATTCACAAAGGGTTTCGACCAGAGTTGCAGGATTGGTCACTTTATGCAGTTCGTGGCCCCAGCGATGAAGCGAACATCGCAATTAGCACTTCGCAGTTCGTTGACTTGGTGTCGGATCTGCTGTTCACGCGCTGCATGCTTATCCCGTTCGACTGGCTTCGAGCCCGTCTAAACCGTGAGACTTGGATCGGGCGGTTGCAACTTTCGCTTGGATTGGGCTTAGTGCTATTCATTGTTACGTCGTTAATGGACGGAAGCTACAATCCGCAAACCGTGTGGCTCCTTATCGAGACGGACCCAGTTGCATTGGCACGGCACGTTGCAGCGGGGATTTTTAGCTCCGTGATCGAAGTGCCGTTGCTGGTTGCCCTGTTGATTGGCGCTGCATATGCGGCGCTTGCGTTGGTCGGTCCGCTGGTTCTTATCCCCGCGAATATTGTGTTAGCCCTCGCTCTTGGACGGGACGTTCTGCGGCACCAAGGCCTGATGCACATCGAATGCGAACCGATTCCCAGTGGCATTACGGGCATCGTCTCGACCGTCAAAGTGTCGGAAGATGAGCGTAATCAATTAGGCCTCATCCACTTTATCCACGCCACACGCGCAGCGAGGTTGCGCGTAGCGCAGATCCTGAGAGAGTGCGGCCCGCCGTGATGACCCGCTGCTTCTTGTCACGCAGAGCGTTTATCAGCAATTGGTCCGCTGGCCGCGGACTTCAGCTTTGGGCCGAACTGCAATGAGCTCCGGTTGAGCAAATCTCGTCTGCCCTAGGGCAATAAGCGGACCTCCGAGCGATGCGGCGCAACTTCGCAGTCGGGCCAGAAGCGGACCAGACCGCGAGATCGAAAGGACTTGCGTCGAACCAACCCCGGGTTGTATCTGGAGAAGCGAAACCACGGACTCGGAGCCGATCTGGTGTCAGATTTTTTGAGGGCGGCCAAGTTTCTGCTTCTTGATCTTTCCTCTACAATCTTCTTCGTGGTGCTGCAGCTCCTGACGCACAATACGATCTTATCGGTTGTTCTGGGCTCGGCTTTAGGGGTGATCCAGATCTTAATTCAGCTTATTCGAGGAAGGCCCGTCCACAGCATGGAGTGGTTGAGCCTCTTTCTGGTCCTCGCCGCAGGTTCGGCGACCATCGCCACTGACGATCCGCGCTTCGTGCTCTTCAAGCCAAGCCTTATCTACGGGATCGTAGGAGCCATGATGCTTAGGGCGGGCTGGATGATCCGCTACCTGCCGGGGATTGCAAAGGCGGTGTCTTCCGATGTCGCTGTCGTCGTAGGTTACTGCTGGGCCGCTCTCATGTTCCTGTCCGCCGTCCTTAATGCACTGGTCGCCGCCGTCTGCACTGTCCAAACTTGGGCGATGGTCATGCCGATCTTCGGCATCGTCAGCAAGGTAGCTATCTTTGTCGGCGGCTTCGTTGCGATACGGCTTGCGACGATGCGCCGTATCCAGGCGATGCCTCCTAATGAACGTGAAAGTTTGCTCGCTACGGCGGGGATGCTTATGTCCAAGTCGGCTTAGGGTCAACTGCGACTTCGACCGCGCCTCACGGCCGGTCCGGCCCACGTCGGAAAGCGGACGCTGCGGCGGTTCGCAAGAGGGGCAGCAGCGGGCCAATTCCGGACAAAGGGCTCGGACTTTCGCAAAACATGCAGTCACGTTGACCTTTATTCGCGTGCACCATCCGATGAACCTTTGCAAGTTTTTCGCGCCCCATAGTGAACAACTTCACATAGGGCATCCGGGGCCGGGGCTAGGTTGATTACGGAATTCGTATTGGGAATACCTCCACTTCAAAAGGGTGAGGCCCATGAAAAATCCGTTCCTAATGGTAACTGCCATTGCTGCCCTGTGTGCAACCCATCGCGCCGACGCGTGCGCATTGCGCCTTCCAACTTTTGAACTTGCGGGCTTCCCGATCGCCCAGCATCAAGTAGCCGTGCTGGGCTCGTCCCGCGTGGAGGAGAGCACGGTTAGGCCGACGCGAATGTTGGACGGTATGCCGGCCTCTCCCCATCAGATTGCGGTTCTGAAGTGCGAGAACACTGAAAGTTGCTGAGGCGTCACTGGATCTCAGTCAACTCTCCGTGGTCTGACAAGGACTGGCTCGCAGAGAAGCGCTGGGCAGGCGTTGCGTGTCTCTGAGTAATCTTCACGGCGTGAAACAGAAAATCCTGCTGGCGAAACGCTTTTCCGATTGTCAGGAAGTAGGACCAATTCACTTTTGATGAAAACTTTCGGAATTCATGCCTGATCAAATTCCAAGGAGCTTTTCCATGGATTATTTTAGCGAAGATTCCGCACACATCACCAACGGCTTTTCACCAAACGAGCCTGCTGCAAGCACTCGCGAAGACAGGATGACTCACAAGCGCTGGACTAAAGTCGTGCTGGGCTTCTACACCTGCTTGTTCTTGGCTGGCGGAACCGCGATTGGTGTCCACCAGCGCATGACCACGTCAAGCGGCATAGAACAGCACGCCACCTTGCGCACCGACATTCGATCGAATCACTAACGTCTGCCGCATTTCATAAGTGAGGAGCCACTCGCCGTCATCTCGGCGCGCCTTATGGTGCGCCAAAACTCGAAGGAGTCAGGTCATGGCAACCACCGAATATACTCACACCGCGTCGTCAGCGCAGGCGACACGAGACTACGACGGATGGATCACTGCTGGTTATAGCATTTTGGGAGCAATCGCTCTCATTGCGCTCTACTTTGCGTTGGGCGGTCCTGGAAACGGCGAGGCTGCCCTTCCGATGATGGTGGCTATGCCTTGATATGAGTCGCTCGATGCGGGAGCTTCTCATTGTTTTTGTAGCTTTCTCGCTTATGTTGGCCGCACGAGGCCAGCATCAAACAAATTTTTGGTACCGCGCCCGACCGCATCTATGCCACCAGTTAACGTGCCCTAGCTGGGTCGGATTGCAGGCTGCGCTGCCTGCGCGACCGTAGTTTCATGTCTCTGATCCTGGGCGCCCGACGCGAAGGTCCGCTCACGGTCAAACTGCAAAGAGCCCGGTTGGGCAAATCTGGTCCGCTCTGCGCAATGAGCGGACTTCCCTCAGATCAAGCGCAGCCTGGCCGATGGACTGGCATCGTCACTTGCTCGCGCCGTCAATACGGTGCTACGTTTCCGCACGGCGCCGATTTGACACTCAGCTTGCGGGCGCTTCTCAAAATGCAGCTAAAGCGAACGGCCAGTCCTGCATCCTCCCGCAACACGAGCATCGTCGGTCGTCCCTGAAGGCGGAGGGCGAGATGAAATTTGCTGCGATCGCGGACATCCATGGCAACTGCCCGGCGCTTGAAGCCGTGCTCGCCGATATCGCTGAGCTCGGCATCCGCGCGATCGTCAACCTCGGTGATCACGTCAGCGGCCCGCTCGAGGCTGCCAGGACGGCGGACCTGCTGATGGCGCGGGGCTTTCCATCGGTGCAGGGTGACCAGGACCGCATTCTCGTCGAGCTCTGGCGGGGAGGGACGTCGGCGCGGAGCGATTTCCGGCAGCTGGAGCGCAGGCATTTCGACTGGATGGCCGGCATGCCGCCGACGCTCGTCTATCGCGAAAGCGTGTTTCTCTGCCATGCGTCGCCCGAAGACGATGCGGCCTTCTGGCTCGATCAGGTCGCTGCCGACGGCAGCGTCCGCGCGAGCCCCATCGATCTGATCGAGGCCGGCGCTGAAGGTATCGACGCAGAGCTCATTCTCTGCGGACACACGCATATCCCGCGTGTGGTCCGCCTCAGGGATGGGCGAATGATCGTCAATCCCGGCAGCGTCGGGCTGCCGGGCTACGATGGACGCACGCCGGTTCCTTATGTGGTCGAGGTCGGCACACCGCACGCCTGCTACGCAATTCTGGAGCGGACCCGCGCCGGCTGGTCCGCGACGCTTCGCTACGTGCCCTACGACGGCACGGCCATGGCTGCGCTCGCGCGCGACAAGGGCATGGCGAGCTGGGCCAGCGCGATCGCTAGCGGTTGGATCGAACGGTGAGCGTGCGGGCTGCGCGGCAGCAAACAGCTGCTATTGCGCGGTCTCCGCGAGCAGCGCCGTCGGAAAGACCGGCTTGGTGATGAACCTTGCCCCCGGCGGCAGGGGACGGGGCAGCGGGCGGCCCGAGATCACGACGATCCGCACACCGGCATTCTGCTGTTGCGCGAAGTGAGCGAGATCGACGCCGTTCATCTTCCCGACCAGGCTGATGTCGGTGACGATCAGGGACGGATGCCGCGCCTTCACCGCCAGAGCTGCCGTCTCGGCGTCCTCGCACTGGAGCACGTCGAAATTGTTGTCCTCGAGCAGCATCGTCAGCATCTCGCGCTGGATATCGTCGTCCTCGACGACGATGGCGGTCGGCCGGATCGGCTTCGATTGGCCCATGTTGCACCTCACTTCCCAGCCTTTGTTAAGTGCGGAGGAGGGGAATCCGTTCCCGCTGCGCCGTGTGGGGTTCCGCTCGCGTCGGGCCTGCCGCTTGGCAAAGATCCCGCGGGGAGTTTGCGCAGGAAGGCCTCCGCTTCGGTCAGCACGGTCCGAACGAACTTCCGCTCCTCGATGGCTTCGGCGGTGAAGAAGCCGTGCTTGACGGCGTTGCCGTTCCCGAATGGGGCTCCCGATCCCCATGCTCCGCCATGCATGCGGCAACGTACCTTGCCGCGCAGCGCCGGCGCGCGGCAGGTTTCACCATTGCGTGTCCGGGCGCCGCAGCGCGGGCTTGCTCGCATCGGACCGGTGTTGCGGTTGTGGCTCACGCCGTGACCGCATCGACCAGGTTCGGCTGCGCCGCGATCAGGTTTGCGTGTTGCGTGAAATGGCCGACGACGGCCTTGCCGCCGTCCTGCACCGACAGGTTCTGCACCGTGATCGCACAGGCGTCGTTGCTGCGATGGCGGTTCAGCGCCTCCATCTGGGCTGCATAGGTGCGGGCCAGCCGGGTCAGGGCGCGCGTGAGGCTCTCCTGCTGCGGCACGTCGTCGGTGCAGGCGAGGCGGCAGGCGCAACGCATCGAGGCGACGTGGATGCTCACCATCTGCGCTGCCAGCATGGCTTCGAGCGAGTCCTTCGGTGTCATGCTCTTCAGCATCGAGATCATGAAGGACAGATTGCCCTGGTCGGGCTTGCGCGCCACCGCGCTGGCTTTGGCCAGCTGGCCCAGGAGGCCATGCAGCGCGTCGCGGTCGACGGCACCGAGCGCCTCGGCCAGCAGCTTTTCGCCGGCGCGCGTATCGGGATGCTCGATCACGATGCGGTTGCGGCGGAGCTTGACTTTCGGGCCTGCGATGATCGCGGCGGGAGCGCTGGCCACGAGGGCTGTCGCGGGATGTGTCAGGGAGGTCGTCATGGGATGTGTCCTTGGCCGGCGCAGACGCAATGGCTCGCGGCAAGCAAGGCCGATCGCGCGTCTGTCGTCGCGGCGGTTGAGATTGTCAGATGTTGTTGAGGCGTTGTCGCGCAGCCTGGCCGAGATGCGCGCCATGACGTTATGGCGCAGGCAGAGGCTGATATCGCGATCATGTCATTATGCGCCTGTTTTGCCCGACGTGTCAAACGCGATTTCTGAGATTCCGCAATCGGAGCAGCCTAGGTCGTAGTTCGGACGGCGCCCGCTACTGTGCATGGGGTTGTTTTGACGATTTTGTCTGGACAGCGGGGGTCAACGTCGGCCCGTAGGACGATCAAGGCGCCTTTCCGCTGCGGCCCAGCTGTGCCACGAGGTCGAGCAGCGGGCGTTGTCCCTGGTTGATCTTCTCGTACGCCTGCGCGAGTGCAAACCACTCGGCGCGGTCGACCTCCGGGAAGCGCTGCCGGTGGCCGCTGCGAGGCGGCCATTCGATCTCGAATGTGTTGCTGCGGATGCCGGCGACCTCGACGTCCAGCTCGGCTGCGAACGCGGTGACGATTTTGCCGCCGCGTTGTTTGACCTCGCCGAGCAGGATCAGCGGTCCCAAGACTTCAAGTCCGAGCTCTTCGGTAAACTCCCGGCGTGCTGCGACTTCGGCGTCCTCGTCCCCGCCATATTCGCCCTTGGGAATCGACCACGCGCCGAGATCCTTGTTGCGCCAGAACGGTCCGCCGGGATGGACGAGGAGCACCTCGCATGTGCGGCGTTTTCGATAGGCAAGGATGCCGGCGCTTCTCGATGGCATCGCGAGGTTCCGTGCAGGCTGTGGTCCTCTGGGCCTGCTTATCAGTTCGGCTAGCGCGCCGCGACTCGGATGGCGTGCGTCTTTGCGCTCCTGACGCGCGCCGCGATCATGCTGCGTGCCTTGCCGTGGGCCGCGCCGTTCTTGCGGAGCAGGGACACGAGGTGCTTGCGGGCGCGGTTTGCTGCGAGCCGTGCCGCCAGTTGCTCGGCCCTGCGGATGATGCTGGTGGCCGAAGGCGTGAGGCTCGCCGGGACCCAGGCGACGTCCTTGCTCTTGGACAGGCTGCCGACGCCTTCGCACGGCGCCTCGCGCGGCAGGTCGATGCGGATCGCGAGCGCATCGGCGCGTTCGATCCAGTCCTCGGCCCTGGTGCCGGTGATGATGCGCACATAGTCGCGCGTCTCGCGCGGCAGGTCGCTTTCCTTCGCGAGCCATTTCTGGATCCGGCCGGGGCCTGCATTGTAGGCGGCCGCGGCGAGACCGAGATTGCCGAAATCGTCGCGGAGCTTGCGCAGGAACTTCGCCGAGGCGGGCAGCGCCTTGATGGGATCGAAGGGATCGTCGAGCCCGACCTCTGCGGCTGTCTCCGGCATGAACTGAGCAACGCCTTGTGCGCCGGCCTGGCTGACCTCGTTGGACTTGAACCGGCTCTCCTGCCAGAGCAGGCGGGCGAAGAACGGCACGGGAATGCCGCTCTCCTCGGCCGCTTCCTTGAGTGCGCGGCAGAATTGCTCGGTCGGTGAAACCGAAACCTGTTCGGCCGTTTCGACCGCGGGCGGCGGCTCGATCGTCTCCTCGTACGAGGCGCGCGCATTGGCGAGCTCGATGGCCTGCACGCTTGCGAGGAACATTTCGACGAGCGGAACCAGCGAGGGCGCGCGATCGGACTTTGGCGTCGCGTCGTCGACATGAGCGCTTTGGGTCGGCGGAGAGCTGACGTCGCACATCAGAAGCAGGAACGCAGCGCAAGCCGCGACGAGAAATCGCATCTCGGTAAAAGTCCTCGAACTGTGGGGGAACGACCAGCGGCGCGCCGGTGACAAGGACTTCTTAACCGTAATTGCGGCGAAGCTGCGATGATGCGGGCACCTCCAGTGTTAGTACGGTGTTCCCAGTGCAGGAACGCGGTGGTGGTTCGAATTAGCCGGCAATGAAGGCGAGCAGGGTGCCGTTGGCTTTGGCGGGAGGCACGACGATCGCGCTCCTACTACGGACGCCCGCCGAGCCGAGCGCCTTCTCGGTTGCCACGAGGTCATCGCTGACGAGCACCAGTGCCGCGCCGCCGCGTTCGGAGAGGCCAGTGAGCGGCACACCGGGATAGCGTTTGCCGAGCTGGTCGAGCGTCAGATAGACGAAGTCGGCGCGGTCGCCGCCTGAGGCCACCGTCACGGCACCGTCGGCTCCCGCCGTCGGTTCGCGATCGATCAGCCGCGCCAGATGCGCCGCTTCCTTCGCCGGCTCTGGCGTTGCGATCAGCACCTCGCGGATCCGCTTTGCCGCATTGGCGTGGGTCATCAACGCGGGGATCCACACCGTCTCGCGTGTCTTGTGCTGACAGGCGAAGATGCGAACGCCGCCCGGTGCTTCCGCGGTCGGCCACATGAAGGTGCGGAACTTGGCGGCCGAGACGGTGCCGTCGGGCAGCGTCACAGGGCGTTCGAAATCGGTCGGGCCGATCGGGGTGAGCCCGCGCGCGCGGATCTCCTCGGCGCCTTCGGCGGAATCGACCGCAGTGAAAGCGATGCGCTCGATGCCCTCGCCGTGCCGCTCGACAAAGGCGCGCGCCGGCGCGTTGTGCTCGGTCGGAACAAGCACGCCAAGCAGCTCCATGTAATCAGGGTCGAACATGATGGTGTAGTTGCCGGTGCCCAGATGTGCGCTGTGGGTGCCGCGCGGCGAGAGGGTGAAGCCGAGCTGCCGGTAGTTTTCGGCGGCGCTGTCGAGGTCTTTCACCATGACCACGGCGTGGTCGATACCGATGATGTTCTTGAGGGCCACTGTGATTTCCCCGAATGCAAAAATGATCTTGGACAGTTTGAACTGCCGCTGTCCCTGTCTACGCCGGATGGGCGATCAAGTCATTTTCAATTCAGCGGAAGGTCGGGAATTTCATTCCGCGAAATGCGGCAGGGACGCGTCATGGCGTCAGCGATCCCGCTCGCCGATATAGGCCGCGAGGATGGCGCGCTCGTCGCTGGTCATTTCCGTGACGTTGCCCGGCGGCATCGCATTGGACCACGCCGCGACGCGGCCGATCAGGCGGACGTTGCGCTGGATGCGCCCCGGCGCGTCGAGCAGAATACCCTTCGGCGCGGTCACGATGCCGGCCCAGACCGGCTCGGCGGCGTGGCACATGCTGCAACGGGACGTCACGATGTCCTCGACATTGGCAAGCGTCGGCGGCGCCGACAACGCGCCCGTCTTCACCTCGCGCGGTCCGGCTGCGGAGAGGAAGAGAATGGCAATCGCGCCCGCTGCTGCGACACCCCACACCCACCATGCCGATTTGCGCCCGGCATGGCCCTCGTTGAAGAAATGGCGGATCACCGGTCCCAGCGCCAGCACGATTGCAACGATGATCCAGTTGAAGCGCGTCGCGTAGAGCAGGGGATAGTGGTTGCTGATCATCAGCACGACGACGGGCAGCGTCAGATAATTGTTGTGGACCGAGCGTTCCTTGCTGGTCTTGCCCAGCTTCGGATCGGGCGCTTCTCCCGCGATCAGGCTGGCGACGATCTTCTTCTGGTTCGGGATGATCACCGCAAAGACGTTGGCCACCATGATGGTGCCGATGATCGCGGCGATCTGGTTGAAGGCGCCGCGGCCGCTCAGCACATGGGTGAAGGCATAGGTGAGGGCGACCAGGAACAGATAGCCGCCGACGGCGAAGGGCAGCTCCCGCTGCGCGAGGCCAGTGCGGCAGGCAAATTCGTAAAGCAACCAGGCCAGCGCGAGGCTGCAGAAGCTGAACAAGCCGGCCTGGACCGGCGTCAGATCGAGAACCGACTTATCGATCAGGAACAAATCGGCGTCGAGATAGTACACCACCACCATCAACGCGAAGCCCGACAGCCAGGTGGTGTAGGCCTCCCATTTGAACCACGTCAGCTCGTCCGGCATCTGGCTTGGTGCCACCAGATATTTCATGATCCGGTAGAAGCCGCCGCCATGGACCTGCCAGGCCTCGCCCTGCACGCCATCGGGCAGATCACGCCGAGGCTTGAGGCTGAGGTCGAGGGCAATAAAATAGAACGAACTGCCGATCCAGGCGATCGCGGCCACCACGTGCAGCCAGCGCAGCAGCAGGCTGGCCCATTCCGTTACGATTGATCCCCACATGATCACCCCATCAATCGCGCGCCGATGCCGCAGCTTTGATGACCGCGCCCGGCGGTCGAGTCCTTACAATGTGTTGCACCGATCCGCCCCGTTTTCCAGTACGATGGGTCGCAACGAATGCACATCGTGCGGGCACGAGCTGACGTGGGATTTGGCAGGCAAAGTCCGGGAGGAAGGCGACGTGATATCTCGTATTTCGCACATTTCCTTAGCCGCATGGCTGTGGGTTGCCTGCGTTGGCGCGCAAGCCGAGCCCGTGCTGCAGGGCAAGGACGCTTTCGGCGACTGGCAGGCGGACAAGCCCGGCACCGTCAGGCTGATCCGCCCGCAGGACTTGCCGGCGCCCGGCGCCTCGCGCTCGGTTGCGAACCCCACGCGCGTGACGGCGCGTGGTGGCGCGACGCCGCTCGTGCCACAGGGATTCAAGATCGAACTGTTGGCTGATGGCCTGTCCGACGCACGCGTGCTGCGCGTCGCGCCGAACGGCGACATTTTCGTTGCCGAGACCGGACCCGGACGCATTCGCGTGCTGCGTCTTGGGGAGGGCGCCAAAGTCGCGACCAACGAGGTCTTTGCCAGCGGACTCAACCGCCCGTTCGGAATCGCCTTCTTTCCGAACGGCGACAATCCGCAATGGATCTATATCGCCAATGCCGGCAACATCGTCCGCTTTCCCTATCGCGTCGGCGACCTGAAGGCCTCGGGTAAGCCCGAAATCGTGGTGGCGAACCTGGCGCACGGATCGGGCCATTCCACCCGCGATATCGCGTTCACGCCCGACGGCAAGCGCATGCTTGTGTCGGTGGGCTCCGCCAGCAACGTCGCAGAAGGCATGGGGAGCCCACCCGGCGGACTCGAAGCCTGGTCGCGCACGCAAGCCCTCGGCGCCTCCTGGGGGTATGAGGCAGAGCGTGCCGCGGTGCTCTCCTTCACGCCCGAAGGCAAGGACCGCAAGCTCTACGCTACCGGCATTCGCAACTGTGTCGGTCTTGCGATCCAGCCGCAGACTGGCCTGCCCTGGTGCTCGACCAACGAACGCGACGGCCTCGGCGACGATCTCGTACCCGACTACGTCACCAGCGTGAAGGAAGGCGCCTTCTACGGCTGGCCGTGGTTCTACATCGGCAACAACGAAGACCCGCGCCACGCTGGTGCGCGGCCGGATCTAAAAGACAAGGTGACGGTGCCCGATGTGCTGCTGCAGGCGCATTCGGCCTCGCTCGGTATGACCTTCTATCAGGGCCCGCAGTTTCCATCCGAGTACCAGGGCGACGCCTTTGCCGCCGAGCACGGCTCCTGGAATCGCTCGAAGCGCACCGGCTACAAGGTGATCCGGATCAAGATGAAGGATGGCAAGCCAACCGATGAGTACGAGGATTTCGTCACCGGCTTTGTCGTGAACGACGCGCAGGTATGGGGAAGGCCGGCCGGCATCGCGGTTACCAGGGATGGATCGCTGCTGATTTCGGAGGATACCGGCGGCACTGTCTGGCGGATGACGTATTCGCACTGAGCGAGCTCTCTTCGCCTTCCCCCGCAAAGCGGAGAAGGACGAAGAAAGACCTAGCCCCGCCTCGCGCTGGCCCCGCCATCCACCGGCAGCGTCACACCCGTGATGAAATTCGACTCGTCGGATGCGAGGAACAGCGCGGCATTCGCGACGTCCCAGGCCGTGCCCATCTTCCTGCGCAGCGGCACCTTGCTGTCGCGCTCGGCCTCGACCTCGGCGCGGCTCTTGTGCCACTCGCGGGCGCGGGTGTCGACGGCCATCGGCGTGTTCATCAGGCCAGGAAGGATGACGTTGGCGCGGATGCCATGTTCGGCGTTCTGGTAAGCCAGCTGCTCGGTGAAGGCGATCATCGCCGATTTCGTCGCCTTGTAGGCGACATAAGGATAGGTGGTGATTGCCGCCATCGAGGAGATGTTGATGATGGCGCCGCTCTTCTGCGCGCGCATGATCGGGATCACCTCTTTCGCCGCGAGGATGCAGCTTTTCAGGTTGATGGCCACGACGCGGTCAAACGCCTCCTCGGTGATATCAAGCAGTTCGGCATCGCCGCCGGACAGGCTGACACCGACATTGTTGTGCAGCACGTCGATGCGGCCCCAGCGCGATTTGGCGTCGGCGACCATCGCCTTGATGTCGCCAGACTTGGTCACGTCGGCCCTGAAGGCCACGGCGGTGCCTTGTTTTGCCGCGATCAGGTCCGCGGTCTCCTGCGCTGATTCCAGATGATGGTCGACGCACAGCACCTTCGCGCCCTCGCGCGCGAAGGTCAGCGCGGTTGCGCGGCCGTTGCCCATGCCTTCGCCGGGGCTTTGGCCGGCGCCCACGACGATCGCAACCTTGTCCTGCAAGCGCATCTCAGTTCACTCCCGGCAGAGGTACTGCTCGAGTACCGCGTTCCATCCCGTTGTTTCTTTCGACGATAGCAACGGACTGCGAGGGTGAGAAGGCCGGGCGTCCCGCGCTCATGTCATTGACATCGCGGGAATTTGCATGCCGCCCGCGAGAAGCGGGCCGGTCGGTGCGACGGCAGTAGGAACCGTCTTCACGCGATCGCGTTTGTTGCGGAGCCTTTCCCCACGTTAGGCTGTTTCCCGGGGCTCCCAACCGCCAGTGGCTTGCCGATGAATCTGCTCGATCCACAAGGCCCTGTGGCTGCGGCCAACAGCACCATTTTGGTCGATTCCGTCTTCATCATGCTCACGATCGTGGTGCCGACCATCATTGCGATCCTGGCCTTTGCGTTCTGGTTTCGCGCCTCCAACCCGAAAGCGCGCTTCCGTCCCGACTTCGTCTATTCCGGACGGGTGGAGATGGTGGTGTGGGCGATTCCCGCACTCACAGTGATCCTGCTCGGCGGCGTCGCCTGGATCGGCTCGCACCAGCTCGATCCCGCAGCACCGGTACCGGGCACCGGCAGCCCGGTGCGCATCCAGGCCGTCTCGCTCGACTGGAAATGGCTCTTCATCTATCCCGACCAGCGCATTGCGACCGTCAATACGCTGACAGTGCCGGCGGGAGCAGAGCTGAACATCCAGTTGACATCATCGAGCGTGATGAACGTGTTCTTCATCCCTCAGCTCGGCAGCATGATCTACACCATGAACGGCATGGTGACGAAGCTGAACTTGCGCGCCGACAACGAGGGGAAGTTCAGGGGCCTCTCGGCGCATTTCTCCGGCGACGGCTTCCCCGACATGATGTTCGACGTCAACGTGATCTCGCCGCTGTCATTTCCGGATTGGGTGGCGACCACCGCGAAGACCGACGCCGTGCTGAACGAGGACAGCTACAAGAAGCTGATGCAGCAGGGCATCGAGAAGGGCAGGCCGACCTATCGGCTCGAAGACCCGCGCCTGTTCGACCTGATCGCGACCCAGCACATTCGCCCAGGGCCAGGGCCGGAGCTCGCATCCGAAGCCGGCCGGTCGCAGAATGGAGGCCACGATGCTCGGTAAGCTCGACTGGTCGGCCATTCCGTTCGATCAGCCCATTCCGCTCATCGCGGGTGGCGTTGTACTGGCAGCTATCCTCGCGGTGCTCATCTGGGTCGTGGTGAAGGGGCATCTGCCCTATCTCTGGCACGAATGGATCACCAGCGTCGATCACAAGCGCATCGGCGTGATGTACATTCTGCTGGCCTCGGTGATGCTGTTGCGCGGTGGCAGCGACGCCATCATGATGCGGATCCAGCAGGCGGTCGCCTACCAGTCGCAGGGTTATCTCCCGCCGGAACACTACAACCAGATATTCTCGGCGCACGGCACCATCATGATCTTCTTCGTGGCGATGCCGTTCGTGATCGGGTTGATGAACCTCGTCGTGCCGCTTCAGCTCGGAGTGCGCGACGTCGCGTTCCCGACCCTCAATTCCGTCGGCTTCTGGCTGACCGCGACCGGCGCACTGCTGGTCAATCTCTCGCTGGTGATCGGTGAGTTCGCCCGCACGGGCTGGCTCGCCTTTCCGCCGCTGTCGGAGCTGTCCTATTCGCCCGGCGTCGGGGTCGATTACTACGCCTGGTCGCTGCAGATCTCCGGCGTCGGCACGCTGGTGGCCGGGATCAATCTCGTGACGACGGTGCTGAAGCTGCGCACCAAGGGCATGAACTACCTGCGCATGCCGATGTTCTGCTGGACCACGCTTGCCTCGAACCTGCTGATCGTCGCGGCGTTTCCGATCCTCACGGCCACGCTCGCGATGCTGCTGCTCGACCGTTATCTCGGCTTCCACTTCTTCACCAACGAAGCCGGCGGCAACGTGATGATGTTCATGAACCTGATCTGGGCCTGGGGACATCCGGAGGTCTACATCCTGGTGCTGCCGGCCTTCGGCGTCTACTCCGAGGTGGTGTCCACCTTCTCCAGCAAGCCGCTGTTCGGCTATCGCTCCATGGTGCTCGCGACCATGGCGATCTGCATCATCTCCTTCATGGTCTGGCTGCATCACTTCTTCACGATGGGGGCCGGGCCCGATGTCAACGCCATCTTCGGCATCGCCAGCATGATCATCGCGGTGCCGACCGGGGTGAAGATCTACAACTGGCTGTTCACGATGTATGGCGGCCGGATCCGTTTCGCGACGCCGATGCTGTGGTCGGTCGGCTTCATGGTGACGTTCATCATCGGCGGTCTGACGGGTGTCCTGGTGGCGGTACCGCCGGCGGATTTCATGCTCCATAACAGCATGTTCCTGGTCGCTCACTTCCACAACGTCATCATCGGCGGCGTCTTATTCGCCGCCTTCGCGGGCTTCGAATACTGGTTCCCCAAAGCGTTCGGCTTCCGCCTCGACGAACGCTGGGGCAAGGTGGGATTCTGGTTCACCTTCGTCGGATTCTGGGTGACTTTCATGCCGCTCTATATCGCGGGCATGCTGGGCATGACCCGGCGCATGCAGCATTACGACGTCGCGGAGTGGCGACCCTGGATGCTGGTGGCCGCGTTCGGCATGTTGTTGCTGACCATCGGCGTGCTCGCGCAGATCACGCAACTCGTGGTCAGTATCAGGAACCGCGAAGCTTTGCGGGATCGCACCGGAGATCCCTGGGACGGGCGTTCGCTCGAATGGGCGACTTCCTCGCCGCCACCGGTCTTCAACTTCGCGTTCTATCCCGATGTCCGTGGCGAGGACCCCTATTGGGCGCTGAAGCAGCATGCCAAGGAGCAGCAGCTCGGCGACCATTCGGAGCCGGAATATCAGGACATCGAGATGCCCAGAAATTCGCCGACCGGTTTCGTCTGCGCGTTCTTTGCCACCGTCATGGGCTTTGCGCTGATCTGGCACATCTGGTGGATGGTGATCCTCGGCGGCGTCGGCGCATTCGCGACCTTCGTCGTGTTCGCTTGGCGCGATCACGACGAATACGTCATACCGGCAGCCGAGGTCGAACGGATCGATCGTCTCAACATCGAGGAGCGTCGTGACCTCGTCAGCCTGGCGGGGACGCTCTGATGGCAATGACTGCGACTCTCGAGCAAGCCCATGCTGATCCCCACCACATCGGCCGGGTCAGCGAGAATCCGGGACCTGCGCCGAAGCGGATCGTCACCGCATACGGTTTCTGGATCTTCCTGCTCTCCGACATCGTGATGTTTTCCTGCTTCTTCGCGGCTTATGCGGTGCTGTCTGGCCAGACCGCCGGTGGCCCCAAGGGATCGGAGATCTTCGATCAGCGCAACGTCGCAATCGAGACGGTTTGCCTGCTGTTCTCGAGCTTCACTTGTGGCATGGCGAGCATCGCGGCCGATGTCCGCAACCGGCTCTGGTTCTATCTCGGCATGGCCGTGACCTGCGTGCTCGGGCTGATCTTCCTTGCCATCGAGTTCAACGAGTTCGCCGACCTCGTTGCCCGCGGCTACGGCCCCTCGCGCAGCGCTTTCCTGACCGCGTTCTTCTCGCTGGTCGGCTGTCACGGCCTGCACGTCTCGGCCGGCGTGCTCTGGCTCCTCACCATGATGGCCCAGGTCTTCGCCAAGGGCTTTCGCGCCGACGTCCTGCGCCGGATGATGTGCTTTGCGCTGTTCTGGCACGCCCTCGACATCATCTGGGTCGGCGTGTTCTCCGTCGTCTACCTGCTGGGAGGTGGCACATGAGCGATCAGACGCACATGCATCTCGAACACGACATCGCCCCGGGTGATGAGGAGCAACACAGCGTCGGCGAGCGCGTGCTCGGCTATGTCGTCGGTCTCGGCCTGGCGCTGGTACTCACCGCGACCTCGTTCTTCATCGCCGGCACTGATCTGGTCTGGCAGCCCTCGATTCCCGTTGCGCTGATCGTGCTGGCGATCGCGCAGATGGGCGTGCATCTCGTCTTCTTCCTGCACATCACAACTGGACCTGACAACACCAACAACGTGCTGGCGCTGGCCTTCGGTCTGCTCGTCGTCTTTCTGGTGGTCGGCGGAACGGTCTGGATCATGGCGCATCTCAATCAGAACATGCCGCCGATGGATCAATTCATTCAGATGCACAGCTAGATCCGTGCAAAAAAGAAGAGCCGCTTGTTGGTGACAAGCGGCCCAAGTCTAGGGAGGAAACGCCCGAGCAAAGCAATCGGACCGAAGCCGGATTACCGCCAAGGAAACGCTCGCGCGAAGCGCTTGCGTACACATATAAGTGCAGCAACTCCCGTTTCAGTTCAATTCCGGATCAATACGGTCTCGGACTACCACTCACGGGTGCGTGACCGTATTTGTTCACTTTGGCCGGCGGCAGTTATAGGCCTTGCGGAAGCCAGCCGCCTGGGCGTCGTCCTCCGAGCAGAACCAGCGGTCCGGCTTGGTGGTCGCGGCATAGCTCGGGCAGCCCCTTAAGTGGTAGATGCCGATATTCCCGGTGACACGGGCGCGCACCGCGAGCTTGCCCTTGATGGTGCAACTCGGCGGCGCCGTCAGCTCCTCCGGAAACAGCACCGCGCGGATCTCCTTGTCACGGTCGGCCCGGCAGGCGGCGCCGAGCAATGCGCCGTCCTTCTTGCCGGTACGGAATTCTTGCGGTGCAACAAAGCAGCCCTTCCAGATGCCTGATGAGGCCGTCTTGGCCTCGGCAGCCGCCGGTTTGACGTTGGCCTTGATCGGCTCGCGCGCGATCGCAAAGCCCAGCTTGAGCAACTGCTCGTTCAACGAGGCCTTGTCGCCCTCGACCGTGCAGATCGCGCGATGGCGCTTGCCAAAATTCTTCTCGGGACCGACATCGTCGCAGCGCACCGGCTTTCCGCCGATCAGCTTGGTGAGCTGGTCGCGGGCCTCGATACCGCAGGTCCAGGGATCGGCATGGTCGTCGATGCAGATCTGGTCCAGCTCGGGCGCGTCGACGCCGTCGAGCCGGTAGGTGACGTCGCCGAGCTGGATCGAATTGGCGTCCCGCACCGTCGCGGCTGCGGTCAATGCTGCGGCGGGGCTGGAGGTCCCCAGAAATCCGGACAGAGCGAGAAATACAACAAGCGCGAAGGCGCGGGCGACGGCCAATGAATTCTCGAAGGACATAACTTCTCACTATCGATTGCTCTTGCCCCTCGTTCCTAGCATCCGGCAGTCGCAAGACCAATGGTCTGCGCTGTGCGAAGTGCGACATTCGCCCGCCAGTCTTTACTCGCCCGCCGGTCTGCCCCTATCGTTCTCGGGCTTTGCAAGCCGTGATGGCCGAATCGCCCGGGAAGCGGCGAGGGCGGGAGGAAGAAGGTTTGATGAAAGACCCTGTGGACGTCCTGATCATCGGCGCCGGCGCTTCGGGCGCGGCTGTGGCCTGGTCGCTGGCCGAGACCAAGATGCACATCCTCTGCCTGGAGCAGGGCGGCTGGATGAACCCGGCGGAATATCCGAGCACAGGGCGGGACTGGGAAGCCAAATTCTTCGGCGAGTGGTCGTCCAGCCCCAACGTTCGCGGCCGTCCCGAGGATTATCCTGTTAACGACGACAATTCGCCGATCAAGGTCGTGAACTATAACGCCGTTGGCGGCTCGACCGTGATGTACACCGCCCACTGGCCGCGGCTGCATCCCTCCGATTTCAAGGTGAAGACTCTCGACGGCGTCGCAGACGACTGGCCGATCGACTACGACGCGCTGACGCCGTTCTTCGAAGAGAACGACCGGATGATGGGCACGTCGGGCCTGTCAGGCGACCCGCTCTCGCCGCTGACGCATCCGCCGATGCCGCAGCAGCCGCTCGGCCTGTCCGGCGCGATCATCGGCAAGGCCATGAACAAGCTCGGCTGGCACTGGTGGCCGTCGGACACGACGGTCGCCACCATGGACTATGAAGGCCGTGCCCGCTGCATCAATCTCGGCCATTGCACGCCCGCCTGCGCGCAGGGCGCGAAGTCTTCCACCGACATCACCTATTGGCCGCATGCGATCCGCGCCGGCGTCGAGCTGCGCACGCATTGCCGGGTACGCGAGATCACCACCGACGAGAACGGCATGGCCTCCGGCGTGATCTATTACGACAAGGATGGCGTCGAGCAGTTCCAGCCGGCGCATGTCGTCATCATCGCATGCAACGGCGTCGGCACGCCGCGGCTGCTGCTCAATTCGAAATCCGACCGCTTTCCGAATGGGCTTGCCAATTCATCCGGCCTCGTGGGCAAGAACTTGATGTTCCATCCCTATGCGCAGATCTACGGCTATATGAAGGAGCCGACCGACTCCAATCGCGCGCCGCCGACCTGCCTGTGGAGCAAGCAGTGGTACGACACGGATTTGTCGCGCGGTTTCGTGCGCGGTTACGGAGTGCAGTTCGTGCGCGGCGCCGGGCCGGTGTTCGAGGCGGTCGTCAGCGAGCAGAAAGGCATTTTGCCGTGGGGCGAGGATCATCACCGCGTCTTCCGCAAGCTCAATGGTCACCGGCTCGGGTTCTCCGCGATCTGTGAGGATCTACCGGAGGAGCACAACCAGGTCACGCTCGATCCCGTGCTGAAGGACAGCCACGGTATCCCCGCGCCGAAGATCGATTACACGATCTCCGATAACAGCCGGAAGATGATGGAACACGCGCTCGCCCGGGGCCGCGAGGTGCTGGAGATGGCGGGCGCGACCGACGTTTGTATCAACTCTCCGATTCCCTGGGGCGGCTGGCATCTGCTCGGCACTGCGCGGATGGGCACCGATCCCAAAAGATCCGTCGTCAACGAATGGGGCCGCGCGCACGACGTCAAGAACCTCTTCATCGTCGACGGCAGCATCTTCGTCACCTCGGGTGGCGTCAATCCGACCTCCACCATCCAGGCCCTTGCGCTCTACATCGCCGACCAGATGAAGCAGCGCCTCGCCAATTTGTTCGACTGAGGCCGTCATGTCCGAAAGTCTTCAACTCACGCGGACCCAACGCGACGATCTCCGAACCATCGCCGGGATGATCGTGCCGCCCAGCGACGAGTACAAGGTGCCCGGCGCCGATGATCCCGCGATCCAGGCCGATATGCTGGCGACGCTCGGTCGCGATCTCAAACTGGTGTCGGCGGCGCTGGATCATCTGGCGCGGCTGGCAGGGCAGCCGCTTGCGGAGCTCGATGCCGCCAGACGCGATGCCGTGGCGCAAGAGTTTCGCAAGAACGGCGGCGCCGCGGCCGCGACGCTCGTCCGCGTGGTCCTGCAATGCTACTATCGCGACGACCGCGTGCTGCGCTCGCTCGGGCTGGAGCTGCGAGCGCCGTTCCCCAAGGGGCACGTGCTCCCGGATGGCGACTGGTCGCTGCTTGATCCGGTCAAGGCAAGAGGGGGCACGCTGCGGCGGGCGCCCTAGCCACCTGGGCAGTCCAGCCCCAGCCTCCCCGGCCGGGCACTTGCGTGAGGGGGAACAGGCCACCATCTGTGTGAGCCTCAAGGACTCCTATCATGCTGGATTTTACCTCGGATATCGCCGGTGACGCCGTGTCATCGCGAACGACAGCGGCTGCCCCGGTCGATGACCGCGCCCTGCTGGACGCCTATTCCAATGCCGTGATCGACGTGACCGACCGCGTCGGTCCCGCCGTCGTGCGCGTCGAGACCGGGCCAAAGACGCCGAATGGCCGTGAGCGCGGTGGACTCGGCTCGGGCATAGTGATCTCGCCTGATGGGCTCGTGCTCACCAACAGCCATGTGGTCGGCGCCTCCAAGGAGATCCGGCTGCGAGGTGTCGAGGGCAATGTCGGGGATGCCCGCGTGCTCGGCGTCGATCCCGACACGGATCTGGCGTTGCTGCGCGCCAACGGCGTGCGCGATCTGTCCTATGCTGCGCTCGGCAATTCCAAGAGTTTGCGGCGTGGCCAGCTCGTGATCGCGATCGGCAATCCGCTCGGCTTCGAATCGACTGTGACTGCCGGCGTGGTCTCCGCGCTGGGCCGCTCGATCCGGTCGGTCAACGGGCGCACCATCGAGGACGTGATCCAGACCGATGCCGCGCTCAATCCCGGCAATTCCGGTGGGCCGCTGGTGTCCTCGAATGCGGAGGTGATCGGCATCAACACGGCCATCATCAACGGCGCGCAGGGCATCTGCTTCGCGGTCGCCAGCAACACTGCGCAATTCGTGCTGTCGGAGATCATTCGCCACGGCTACGTCCGCCGCGCCTTTATCGGCGTCGCCGGCCAGACCGCACCGGTCCCGCGGCGGCACGCAGTGCTGGCCGGCGTCGAGAACAAGATGGGCGCGCTGCTGATGCAGATCGAGCCGGATGGCCCTGCGGCCAAGGCCGGCCTGTTGCCCGGTGACGTCGTAATCAGGCTGGATGGCGTCGAGATCAACGGCGTCGACGATCTGATCCGGGTGCTCGACCGCGACCGGATCGGGCGGCGGCTCGCGATGGACGTGCTGCGGCTCGGCCGCCTGCGCGCGATCGACATCGATCCGATCGAGCGGAAGCCGCAGCGCTAGCTGTGAGCTCGCAGGTGGGGTATGACGGTGTCATGCCTCGCCTCCGGACCTTTGCCGCATGATGCCGGCCCAGGAGACTTACGATGTCATTGTCATCGGCGCCGGTGCCGGTGGCATGACAACCGCCGCTGTCGCTGCCGCGGAAGGCCTGCGTGTGCTGGTGATCGAGAAGACCGCCTTTGTCGGCGGCACAACGGCGTGGTCTGACGGAATGGTCTGGATCCCCGCCAATCCTAAAATGCAGGAGGCAGGGCTCTCCGACAGCATCACCGATGCCGTCCAGTATCTATCAAGCACGGTGCCTGAGACCGCCAATGCAGGCTTGCGCGCGGCCTTTCTTGCGCGTGGGCCGGAGGCGGTCGCCTATCTCGAAGCCAAGACGGAGGTGCGCCTCCAGCCGGTGAAAGCCTGTCCTGACTATTATCCGGAGCGGCTGGGCGCAACATCAGGCGGGCGCGTGCTGGAGCCGGTTGCATTCAATGGCACGAAGCTCGGCGCGCATTTTTCACGTCTGCGCGCGCCGCTGCCGGAATTCACGCTGTTCGGCGGGATGATGGTCGACCGGCTCGACATCCCGCATCTGCGCCGGATCGGAAAGTCGCTTCGTTCGACCTTGCGCGCGGCGCGGCTCATCTGCGAATACGCATTGCAGCGGCTGGGCAGTTCGCGCGGCAAGACGCTGCATCTCGGCAACGCGCTCGCGGCCCGGCTCTATGCCTCGCTGCTGGCGCGGCAGGTGGAGGTCCTGTTCAGCGCCGACGTCCAGGATTTGTCGATGCAGGGCGATCGCGTCGGTGGTGTGGTCATTCGCCATGGCTCACGCGATCGTTCGATTGCGGCGCGGCGCGGCGTGGTGATCGCGACCGGCGGCTTCTCGCATGATGCGATCTTGCGCAAACGCTTCTTCCCGACGGCTGCCGGCGTCGTCTCGGCAGCTAACACGTCAATTACCGGTGATGGGCTCCGCCTTGCGACCTCGATCGGCGCGGCGCTCAATACGGACGCAACGAGCCCGGCCTATTGGGTGCCGGCCTCATTGTTCCGCTGTGCCGACGGCAGCCGCGGTGTGTTTCCCCATACGGTGACGGACCGCGCCAAGCCCGGTGTGATCGCCGTCAATGCCGCCGGCCGGCGCTTTGCCAACGAGGCGTTGCCGTATCATGAGTTTGCGCTTGCGATGTTGCGCGACTTCAATGGGAAGCCGGATCGGCCGTTCCATCTGATCTGTGATCGTCAGTTCCTTTGGCGTTACGGTCTCGGCCGCATCAAGCCATTCACGCACAATCTGCGGCGCTATGTGGCGGCCGGTGAGCTGATCGAGGCGCGCGACATCGCAGGGCTTGCCGCCAGGATCGGCATCAAGCCGGCAGTGCTCACGGCGACCATTGCAAGTTACAATTCCGGTGCGAAGGAGGGGCGCGATCCCGAATTCGGCCGCGGCAGCAACATTTACCAGCGCCACCTCGGCGATGCCGCACACAAGCCAAATCCGTGCGTCGCGCCGATCGTTGGTCCACCGTTCTTCGCGGTGCGTATCTATCCGGCGGATATCGGTACTGCGATTGGCATGAAGGTCGATGCGCAGGCGCGCGTGCTGCGCGAGGACGGTACGCCGATCGCGGGGCTTTATGCCTGTGGCAGCGACATGGGTTCGATCATGAATGGGAATTGTCCGGGGCCGGGAATCATGCTCGGGCCGGTCCTGACGTTCGGGTATATCGCGGGGCGGCATCTGGCGGAGGGCGCGATGACGTCGATGCCGGCAAGCGCGGCTACAACGCCGGTCTAAGCACTCCCACCGCTGTCATGCCCCGCGAAGGCGGGGCATCCAGTACGCCGCGCCTTCTCAGTTCAACCACAACCGTCTCGGAGTACTGGATCGCCCGGTCTTCGCCGGGCGATGACACCGAGGGTGTGGTGGCGGCTCGTTACTCCGCCGCCGCTGCAAAGCGGCTGTTCTCCAGCTCCGCTTCCAGCCGCGCCGTCTCGGCCGCCGCCAGCTTCACGTTGGCTTCCTTGACGTGGCCGAATCCGCGGATGGTTTCTGGCACGCGCGCGAGCCTTGCCAGCAGCGGGATGTGCTCCGCCTTCAATGCGGCGGTCCGCTGATCGATCATGCCAAGGTAGTCCTGGATCAGCTTGCGCTCCATCCGCCGCTCTTCGGTGCGACCGAACGGATCGAGCGTGCTGCCACGCAGGAACTTCAACTTGGCGAGCACACGGAAGGCATGGATCATCCAGCCGCCGAACTCCTGCTTTTGCAGCCGTCCCGTCGCCTTGTCGCGCTTTGCGAAAATCGGTGGGGCCAGATGGTACTTCAGCGTGAAGTCGCCGTCGAACTTCTCCGACACCTTTTTAGTAAAGCTGCCATCGGTGTAGAGCCGCGCGACCTCGTACTCGTCCTTGTAGGACATCAGCTTGAACAGGTTCTTCGCGACCGCCTCGGTCAGCTCCGTGGACGCGGGCGAGGCGGCCGCTTCCGCCTTGCGTACCTTGGCGATGACCGCGAGGTAGCGGTCGGCATAGGCCTTGTCCTGGTAGCGCGTCAGGAACTCGGCGCGCGTCGCGATGATGTCGTCGAGCGATTTGGTCGGCGCAGAGGCCCGGCTCTTGAACTGCAGCACGCTGCGCACCCGCGACATATCGTGGGCAGCGAGGCGGCCCCAGGTGAAGGCAAGTTTGTTCATCTCGATCGCCGCACCGTTGATCTCGATGGCGCGCAGCAGCGCTTCCAGAGACAGCGGGATCGCGCCCTTCTGGAAAGCGAAGCCGAGCATGAACGGATTGGTGGCGATGCTGTCGCCCAGCAGCGCCGCGGCAATGCCCGTGGCGTCGATGATGTCGAGGTTCTTGTCGCCGACCGCGTCACGCAACACGGTCTGCATCGTGCCCATCTCGAAATCGAGATCCGGATTTTGCACGAAGCTCGCCGTCGGCTGCAGGTCGGCGTTGATATAGGCCTTGGTCGCACCGCGCTCGGCGCGGCTGAGCGCGCTCGGGCCGGCCGAGACGATCATGTCGCAGCCGAGGATGACGTCGGCACCGCCCGTGGTGATGCGAACGGCGGAGATGTCCTCCGGCTTCGGCGCGATGCGCACATGGCTCATGACCGCGCCGTTCTTCTGCGACAGGCCGGTGAAGTCCAGCGCCGAGCAGCCGCGGCCGTCGACATGGGCGGCCATGCCGAGCAGGGCGCCGATGGTGATGACGCCGGTGCCGCCGATGCCGGTGACGAGGATGTTGTAGGGGCTGTCCAGTTCACGCGTGGGCGGCAGCGGCAAATCGGCGAACAGCTGGCCGGAATCGACTGCCGAGGTCTTCATGCGCTTCAGGCTGCCGCCGTGGACGGTGACAAAGCTTGGACAAAAACCTTCGACGCAGGAAAAGTCCTTGTTGCAGTTGGACTGGTCGATCTGGCGCTTGCGGCCGAACTCGGTCTCGAGCGGCTGCACCGAGACGCAATTGGAGGCCTGCGAGCAATCGCCGCAGCCTTCGCAGACGAGCTCGTTGATGAACGCGCGCTTGGCGGGATCCGGATAGAGCCCGCGCTTGCGGCGCCGGCGCTTTTCCGCAGCGCAGGTCTGGTCGTAAATGATGACGGTGAGGCCCTCGATGTCGCGCAGCTCGCGCTGCACGGCGTCGAGCTCGCGGCGGTGATGGATGGTCGCGCCCTGCGGGAAGTAATTGCCGTCAGGGTATTTGCCGGGATCGTCGGAGACGATCGCGAGCCGCTTGACGCCCTCGGCCCAGACCTGATGCGCGATCTGCGCGACGTTGAAGGCGCCCTCCGCGGGCTGGCCGCCGGTCATCGCGACGGCGTCGTTGTAGAGGATCTTGTAGGTGATGTTGATGCCGGCGGCCGATGCCGCACGGAGGGCCAGGAGCCCGGAATGGGTGTAGGTGCCGTCGCCGAGATTCTGGAAGATGTGCTTCTCGCTCGTGAATGGCGACTGGCCGATCCAGTTCACGCCCTCGGCGCCCATATGCGAGATCAGATCGGTGCGACGGGTCGGCATGCTCAGGGCCATGCCGTGGCAGCCGATGCCCGCCATGGCACGGCTGCCCTCGGGCACGCGTGTCGAGGTGTTGTGCGGACAGCCCGAGCAGAAAAACGGCGTGCGTGCGAGCTTGATCGGCGCATTTGACGTGACGGGATGGTCGAAGGCCTCGAGCCGGGCGAGGCGCTGCTCCAGCAGCGGGCTGTGATGGCCGAGCTTGCGCAGGCGCGCCACCAGCGCACCAGCAACGATGGTCGGCGTCAGTTCGCCCTCGCTCGGCAGCAATGGCGCGCCGCGCTCGTCACGTTTCCCGGTGACGGTCGGGCGCCTCGATGCATCGATGTTGTAGAGGATGCGCATCAGTTGGTCTTCGATGAAGCCGCGCTTCTCCTCGACAACCAGCACGTCCTGAAGACCTTCGGCGAAACGCTTTGCCCCGCTTTCCTCCAGGGGCCAAGTCAGGGCCACCTTGTAGATGCGCAAGCCCAGGTCCTGCGCGTCCTTGTCGGTAATGCCCAAGTCGGCGAGCGCCTGGCGCAGATCGAGGTAAGCCTTTCCGGTTGCGATGATGCCGAGCCGGGCCGGCTTGGAATCGAGCACGATGCGGTCGAGCTGGTTGGCGCGCGCGAAGGCCTGCACCGCTTCCATCTTCGGACCGAACAGGCGCTTCTCGGCCTCCAGCGGCGGATCGGGCCAGCGGATGTTGAGGCCGCCGGGCGGCATCTCGAAATCCTCGGGCAGCGTGATCTGGATACGTTCAGGATCGCTATCAATCGAGGCCGAGCTCTCCACTGTTTCGCTGATCGCCTTGAAACCGACCCAGCAGCCGGAGAAGCGCGACAGCGCGAAACCGTAGAGGCCGAGATCGAGATAATCCTGCAGCGTTGCCGGATTGATCACGGGGATCAGCGCTGCGGCGAACACCTGCTCGCTCTGATGCGCCAGCGTCGAAGACTGACAGCCGTGGTCGTCGCCAGCGAGCGCCAGCACGCCGCCGTTGCGCGAGGTGCCGGCCGCATTGGCATGCTTGAGCGCGTCGACCGAGCGATCGACGCCGGGGCCCTTGCCGTACCAGATGCCGAATACGCCATCGACCTTGGCGCCCGGGAACAGGCCGACCTGCTGGCTGCCCCAGACCGCGGTGGCCGCCAGGTCTTCGTTCAGGCCGGGCACGAAAGCGATGTCGTGCTGCTGTAGATGCGACTTGGCGCGCCACAGCGCGTGGTCGTACATGCCGAGCGGGGAGCCGCGATAGCCGGAGATGAAGCCGCCGGTGTTGAGCCCCTGGAGCCGGTCGCGTTCGCGCTGCAGCATGGGCAAGCGGACCAGGGCCTGCGTACCGGACAGGAATATCCGCTTCGATTCGAGCCGGTATTTGTCGTCCAGCTCGACCTGCAACAGCGTCATTTCAAGAGTCCTTGTCGTCGTGTCCGGTGGGGAATTTTGCGCCGCGGAAAGACGGGCGATCTGCGAAGCGGATGTTGCCAGTCAAAAGCATGCAGCCCCGAAGTCAATATCGCTGGCCGCATCCGTGGCGGGCCTGCTAGTCATGGCTGCCTGTGGAGGAGCCTATGACTGCAAGAGCGTTCGATACCGAGATCGTCGAGACAATCGAGGCCCTGATCGGGCCGTGGCGTCAGCCGCGCCAGATGCTGCACGCGCAGGTTTACGACGCGCATGCCTCCATCCACGACGATACCACCGCGCAGAAGCTCGGCTTCAAGGGCGGCACCATCGAGGGACCGACGCATTTCAGCCAGTTCGCCCCGCTCGGCGCGCGGCTGTGGGGACAGGCCTGGTTCGAGAGCGGCTGTATCTCCGCGCATTATCGCAGCGTGTGCTATGAGGGCGAGGAGGTGCAGGCGATCCTGTCAAAACCTTTGCCCGGAACGCGCCAGTGCCAAATCCAGATGGTGAAGCGCGACGGCACCGAGGTGCTGCGCGGCACGGCCTCCGTCGGCGATGCACAGGTCGCGACTGCGCTCGAGACGCGCCTCTCCGAACTCAAGCCGCTCGCCGATCCCGTGATCCTGCGCGACGTGCAGGTGGCCCACACCAGCAAGCGACAGACGGTGCGGATGGCGTTCGACCAAAACATGGGTGACCTCTATCCCTTCTCGCTGCGGCAGAAGCTCGCCGTGATCACCGAGAACTCGCCCTATTATTCGAGCAGCGAGAATCCTTGGAGCAAGCCGATCATCCCGATGGAGATGCTGAGCGTACTGTTTCAGTACCGCTCCAAGGACGATCCGTTGCCGGCGAAGGGACCCGCTGTCGGCCTCTTTGCTGACCAGGAGATCCGTCTGGTGAAGGGGCCGCTCTTCGTCGACGAGGAGTACGAGGTCGAGCGCGAAGTGGTAATGCTCTCAGGCAGCCGCCGCACCGAGAGCGCCTGGGTGAAGACGCGCGTGTTCGACAAGGCGGGCGCGGTGGTGGCGACGATGCTGCTCAACATGGCGACGCTGAAGGACTCTTATGCTCCGTATGAGGAGGAGTATGGGCGGCTCTATGGGGCCGGGCGGTAGTGGGAACGCGCTTCGCCCACTTACTCCGCTCGTCATTCCGGGGCGACGCGAAGCGTCGAGCCCGGAATCCATAACCACGATCGGGAGTATGGATTCCGGGCTCGCGACTTCGTCGCGCGCCGGAATGACGGGTGGAGAGTGCGCGACCGCCGCTCATCCTTTAAGCAGATGCATGTCGCAAAGCGGTCGCACATTGAATAAGCAGGTGCCGATTGCTAGCGTAAACTTCTGACCAAACAGCAAATTTCACCGCGGCCTGTTCGGCTCCGCGATTGTACACAATGGCACGCCGCTTGCAGAACTCCTGGCAAAGAGAGTTCTCGCGAGGGGCGTCATGTTGAACTCAGCCAAGCCGACACTGGGCGTCATCAATGCCGAGCCCGAGCCGATCAAGCTCGACTGGGCCGCTACCGCGCTCCTCATCATCGATATGCAGCGCGACTTCATGGAGCCCGGCGGCTTCGGCGAGACCCTCGGCAACGATGTCAGCCAGCTTGCGCGCGCAGTGAAGCCGATCGGCGCGGTGCTTAAGGCGGCACGCGACACCGGCATGCTGGTGATCCACACCCGCGAGGGCCATCTGCCCGATCTTTCCGATGCGCCGCCTGCAAAAGTCGAGCGCGGCGCGCCGTCGTTGCGCATTGGCGATCCCGGCCCGATGGGGCGCATTCTGATCCGCGGCGAAGCCGGCCACGACATCATCCCCGAGCTCTATCCGCTCGACAGCGAGGTCGTGATCGACAAGCCCGGCAAGGGCGCGTTCTACGCCACCGAACTTGCGGAAGTGCTCGGGAATTACGGCATCGAAAACCTGCTGGTGTGCGGCGTCACCACCGAAGTGTGCGTGAACACCACCGTGCGCGAGGCGAATGATCGCGGCTATCGCTGCGTCGTCGTCTCGGACGGTTGCGCATCCTATTTCCCCGAGTTTCACGAGATGGGCCTGAAGATGATCAAGGCCCAGGGCGGCATCTTCGGCTGGGTCGCAGACTCCGCCGCAGTTCTGGAGGCGATGAAAGTTTCGATCACATAGGGGCGTTATCATGAGCACATCGACGGGGACGGCCGGCAAGTCCGCTTTTCAGCCGGCGTTATGGACATCGGGCGACTGGAACGCGTTTTTCGGCTTCGGCACCAACATCCTCGTCAACATGCTGGTGCTCACGGGCCTGCTGCGCTTCGTCCTGAAGATGCCTGACAGCCTCGTGTTCGGCCGCATCCTGCCCGCGCTGGGGCTGATGATGTGCCTTTCCACCTTCTACTACGCTTACCTCGCCTATCGCCTCGCGCAGAAGACCGGCCGCAGCGACGTCTGCGCGCTGCCGTCTGGCGTCAGCGTGCCGCACATGTTCATCGTCACCTTCGTGATCATGCTGCCGATCACGCTCAAGACCGGCGATCCGCTGAAGGGGTGGTCGGCCGGCCTCGTCTGGGTGTTCTTCCAGAGCTTCATCCTGATGATCGGCGGCTTCATCGCGCCGTTCATCCGCAAGATCACGCCGCGCGCGGCGCTGCTTGGCACGCTTGCCGGCGTCTCCGTCACCTTCATCTCGATGCGGCCGGCGCTCGAGATGTACATGACGCCGCAGATTGGCCTCGTCTGCTTCGCCATCATCCTGGTGAGCTGGTTCGGCGGCGTAAAGTATCCGAAGGGCATTCCCGCAGGTCTCGTCGCCATCGCAGCGGGCATGATCATCGCCTGGGGCTCGAACCTGTTCGGGCTTGGTCTCGGCGGGTTGAGCGTCGCGGGTGTCGGCGCAGCCTTCGCCAATTTCGGCTTCTCGGTGCCGCTTCCCGCTGTCGGCTACGTCTTCTCGGGCTTCGAATTCCTCGGTGTTATCCTCGTCACCGCCATTCCGTTCGGCATCTATGATCTGGTCGAGGCCATGGACAACGTCGAGAGCGCGGAGGCGGCCGGCGACGAATATCCGACCACGCGCGTGCTCACCGCCGATGGCGTCGTCAGCCTGATCGGCTGCATGATGGGCAATCCCTTCATCAACGCCGTCTATATCGGCCATCCCGGCTGGAAGGCGATGGGAGGACGCATCGGCTATTCGGCCGCGACCGGGATCATGGTGGTGGTGCTGGCTTGGTTCGGCATCATCTCGGTGCTGCTGGCCTTGGTGCCTGTCGTCGCGATTTCGCCGATCCTGCTCTACATCGGCATGCTGATCGGCGCGCAGGCGTTCCAGACAACGCCGGTCAAGCACGCGCCCGCGATCGTGCTGGCGCTGACGCCGCACCTCGCCGCCTGGGCCAAGCTCCAGATCGACACCATGCTTGGCTCGACCATGATGGCCGCGACCAGTGTCGGAGGCCTCGCCGCCGACAAGGTCGACGCCGTCAAGGCTGCTGCGATCGCCGCGCTGCCCCAGCAGGGCGTGTTCTATCACGGCCTCGAGGTGATGGGCGGCGGCTCCATCCTCGGCGGTCTCATTCTGGGGGCGATCGGTGTCTTCATCATCGAGCGCGATTTCGAAAAGGCGTCGGCCTTCGCACTGGTCGGTGCCGTGCTGACTTACTTCGGTTTCATGCACGGCGAAGCTGTCGGCCTCGGCGGCGGCTTTGGCGTGACACCCGCGGTGGCGTTCGCCTATGCCGTGATGGCCGCCGGCCTGTTCGCGGCGAGCAAGCTCGGCGCCACCGAGCATTATGCCGCGCATCCGGAGATGCACGCCGCGCCGGCGGAGTAGGCCAATTTCGAGAAATGGCCGGTTTCCTTGCGTGGCCCGGCCATTTCAATTTCAGGTGTGACTACCCGCCCTTGACGGCCCCCGCCGTGAGCCCGGCCACGATCTGCCGCTGCGCGAACACCGTCAGCAGCAGCACCGGGAGGGTGACGATCAGTGCGGCCGCGGCGAGCGGGCCCCAGCTCAGCTGGTCGAACGAGATCATGTTGTAGACGGCGACCGGCAGGGTGCGGGTCTCCCGTCCCGCCAGCACGATGCCGAACACAAAATTGTTCCAGGAGAAGATTACGGACAGGATGAACGCGACCGCGATGCCGGGCTTGGCGATCGGCAGCGCGACGTGCCGGAACACCTGCCAGCGGCCTGCACCGTCGATGAGGGCGGCTTCTTCCAGTTCCAACGGCGTCGTCTCGAAATAGCCGATCATGATCCAGATCACGATCGGCACCGTCACCACGAGATGGATGATGATCTGCGGCACCAGCGTGCCGAGCAGGCCGAGCCACTGGAACAGCAGGAACAGCGGGATCAAATAGGACAGGCCGGGCGTGATACGGGCGATCAGGATCACGATCGCGGATTTGTGCGCGGCCATGCGTGCGATGCCGTAGCCGGCGGGAACGCCGACCATCAGCGCAAGCGCAGTCGCGCCCCCGGTGACGATCAGGCTGTTGAAGAAATAGGTCACGAAGCGGTTGGAGGCGAGCACGTCGGCATAGTTCTTCCAGGCGACATGCTCGGGAATGAACACCGGCGGGTAGGCGGCGTTGTCGACCTCGAACTTGAGCGACAGCGACAGCATCCAGAGGAAGAACAGGATGGCCGGCGATACGATGACGAGCACCGCTAACCACAGGCTCATCTTGCTGATGATTTGCTTTACCGTCATGCGTCGCTCGCCATCTCGCTCCACAGCATGCGCTGGCGCATGTAGAGCATCAGGGCCGCGAGGGCGACGATCAGGAGGAAGAACACCACCGCGATCGCCGAACCGTAGCCAAGGTCGTAATAGGTGAAGGCGACGCTGTAGAGATAGATGTTGATCGTCTCCGACGCCGAGCCCGGTCCGCCCTGGGTGATTGCGAAGATGATGTCGAAGCTCTTGACCGCGTCGATCATGCGGATCATGCCGGCGATGAACAGGAACGGCATGATCAGCGGCAGGGTAATGAAACGGAACACTTGCCACAGGCTGGCGCCGTCGATCTGCGCGCTCTCATAGGGCTCGGTCGGGATCGCGGCGAGCCCGCCCAGCACGATCAGCATCACCAGCGGCGTCCATTGCCAGGTCTCGACCAGCACCAGCGAGGGGATCACTGTCGCCGGATGAAACACCCAGAGCTGCGCGGGAATGCCGACCAGCGAGAGCAGGTAGTTCAGCACGCCGAGCTGCGGGTGGAACATCATGGTCCAGACCAGTGCGATCGCGACAGGCGTCGCCATCATCGGCATGATGAAGATGCCGCGCAGGAAGCCGCGCCCGACGAATTTCTGGTGAAAGACCACGGCTGCGAACGTGCCGAACGCGAGCGGCAGCAGCACGGACAGCACGGTATAGGCAAGCGTATGCCCGATGGCTTCGATGAAGCGGGGATCGCTGGTCAGCCGCAAATAGTTGGAGAACCCGACGAAGGTGGTCGGCGAGCCGACCTTCCACTCGTTCAGGCTCATCCAGATGGTGAAGACCCACGGGAAGATGATGATCGCGAGTACAACGACCAGCGCCGGCACCACGAACGGCCAATAGGACGGTGGCCGCAATTCCTTCTCCGGCGCGGCACCAGACTCTACCGCGCCCGGAGTCGCCTGTGTCAACGCACTCACGCCTTTTCGCTACGCTCCAGGATCGGCCGGTATTGGTCGTTGGCCTTCTTCAACTCGGTGGCGGGATCGGCGCCCGACAATGTCGCGGTGAGCGCCGCGCCGACGATGTCGCGGAATTCCGCGACCGGGATCACGACGGGAAGGCCGAGCTTGCTGATCTTGGCGGAGTCGATCACCGATTGCAGCCATTCCTTGGGCATCTTCACGCCCTTCTGGATTTCGGGATCGTTCAGGATCGAGTTGCGGAACGGCACGCCGCCGCCGGCCTGCAACAGCCGGGCGCCTTGCTGCTTCGAGACCATCCACTGGCACAGCAGGTAGGCGGCTTCCTTGTTCTTGCTAGCGGCTGGAATGCCGACGCCATCACCGTAGGTAGCCGAATATTGTCCCTTTGGTCCGGCGGGGACGACGGTGTAGCCGACCTTGCCGACCACGCGCGACGCGGCGGGATCCTCCAGCGGCGGCGCCCAGCCGACGCCGTCGATCCACATCGCCGAGCGTCCTTGCGTGAACGAGGCCATGGATTCCATCCAGTTGAAGCCGGCGACGCCGGGCGGGGCGACTTTCGTCAACAGCGTCTGATAGAGCTTGGTGGCAGCGATCGCTTCGGGGCCGTCGGTCAGGATGTTGCCCTTGGCATCGAGGAATTCGCCGCCATAGTCGAGGAAGAAGTTGGTCCACAATGTCATGTTGGCATTGCGCAAGCCGCGCCCGACGAAGCCAAAGGTGCCTTCCTTCGGATCGGTGAGCTTTTCGGCAGCGGCGACCATTTCATCAAGCGTCTTCGGGACCGCGACTCCCTTCTTCTGGAACAGCTCCTTGTTGTAGTAGAGGATGAAATAGTCGACCGACCAGGGTAGCGACAGCATCTGGCCCTTGTCGTTCTTGGCGTATTGCAGGCCGGCGGCCGAGAAATCGCTCTCGACAAGATCAGGCGCGGTCAGCGTCGGATCCTTCATGTAGGGCGTCAAGTCGGCGAGCCAGCCGGCCTTCTCGAATTGCCGCTTCTGCACGTGATAGCTGAGATGGACGACATCGAAGCTCGGTCGTCCTGAGGTCAGCTCGATCACGCATTTCTGCCGCTGCTGCTGCTCGGGGATCTGCTCGGATTCGACCTGGATGCCGGTGAGCTCGGTGAACTCCTTGACGTATTTTTGCAGATTGTCGCCGCGTGGTCCCTTGGCGAGGATCACCTCCAGCTTGGTCCCGGCATACTTCTTCCAGTTCACCTCGGCGCGCGCCGGCAATCCTGTCAAGCTGAGCGCGCCAGCCGCCGCAGTGCCCGTCAAAAGCGTACGGCGCGAGATTTTGTGGTCAGCCACTTCAGTCCCTCCCTGTGACTCGTTTTGGGGGGATACTAGCGGCCGTTCCGCGCCTGCCTAGCCCTAATTTGGCCGCTACGGTCGCACTGCCGGCGTTTCCATCGGCATTCCGCGGGCCCGCGACATCAGATAGAGCTCGAGCGCAACCAGTTCGGGCGCGCCATAATCATAGGCCTGGGCGCGAACACCGCTCATGCAGCTTCGCAGGCGCCGCTCCAGCGATCCCAGAGTCTGCCATTCCAGCCGATAGATCGGATAGCCGGTCGGTTGCCCTTGCGTGATCGGCGAGCCCGCGAGATGCCTGTCGAAGTTGTCGTCGTGACAATTTGCGCAGGCCAGGTTGAGCTGACCTTCACGCTCCATGAAGAGATGGCGGCCCTGTTCGACAAAAGGTTTTGCCTCCGGGGGGTCCCCTGCGGTGATCGCGATGCCGCGCGATTGGTGGGCGACGAATGCGGACAGCGCGAGGATGTCGTGGCTCTCAAAAGGCAGCGGCGGGGCGTGTTGATGATTGGCGCGACAGAGATTGATGCGCTGGTCAAGCGTAACGGGACGGCCCAATGCCCTGTCGAAGGCGGGGTAACGTGCCGCGATCCCTTTCATGCTGCTCTTTGCATCGCCGTGACAATCCGCGCAGGCCTTGTCTGCGCTGCCTTCCTTCTTCGTCCACAGTGCTTCGCCGTCGAGCACGAACAGCATGCCCGGATTGGACGTGTCGTCATCCTGCATGGCGCGGGTGTCAGGCCCCATGAAGGAATAGCCGGAGCGACGTGCATCAGGCGGGATTTCTCCTGCAAGGAGGGCCGGGGCCGTGGCAAGAAGTGCCGCCACTGCTATCGCGCGCCGGAATATCATTCGACAGTGATCGATGCCGATGCGGTGGACGAATAGCCGTTATCGCCGATCCATTCGAACTCGAACTTGCCGCTCTCTTTGGCGACCGTAAAGAACGACAAATAAGGATTGGCCGCGATGGCCGGAAACAGATCGGCGCGAAAGATCTCGATGCCGTTGTAGCGGCATGTGAAGCTCGTGATGATGTCACGCGGCACCAAGGCGCCGTCCATGGTGTGGCGGAAACCGGTTTCCATGATGTGCGAGGTCAGCGTGCGGATTTCGATGATGTCGCCGCGCTTGGCTTTCGCCGGAACGTTGATGAGCGCAGCCATCAGTTCATCTCCTCAGTGCAGGCGGCCAGGGTGACCACGACGTCGACGGCAGCTTGCCAGAAGGTGTCGTCGGAGAGGCGCGCGATCGCGACCACCTTCTGGGTGTCGGCGAGCCGGATCCGGGTCGAGACCTGGGCGCGGCCGGAGGCGGGAGTGAGATAGAAACTACCGATGTTCGGCTGCGGGTTCTTCTCGTTGAAAACGTGAATGCTCTTGACGTACTCGGTCGCCGTCATCGGGCTTGCGATGCTCACCGTCATCGGCACCGTGTTGCCGTTCTCGACCAGCGGTGGAATGTCGAGCTTGATCCTGCCGCTGCGAATGGGCGCTTCGCCAACGACGTTGCGGATCGCGCTGTTGAGCATCGCTGGCGTCGCCTCGACCGGCCGCAGGGTGACGATCGGAATGACCGTAACCCCGCCGGCAAGGCTCAGGAATTGTCGTCGCGTCGTTCGCATGAACAGTCCTAGTCCCGAAGCGTTGCGAGAAAAGCCACGATGTCCTCGATCTCTGCGGCGGACAATATCGGCTTGCCGGCGAAAGTACGCCCAACCCGCACCAGCCCATCGTTTCGATAATAGGAGGGCATGATGGTCTGCGGGTTGAACCGCGCGGCGTCAACCAACCGAAGTCGCAACTGGCTCACCGTCCAGCGGTTCCCGGCACCAGCGAGATCAGGCGCGAGGTCGCCCTGGAACCGCGTTTCCGGGAAGGGGCCGGAATGGCAGAGGATGCAGGTGGTGGTGCGTGCGACCACTAGCGCGCGTCCACGCGCGGCGTCGCCGGGCGCACCGGTAAGCGATTCCGCAATGCCGTCGGCTGTGATTTTGTAAGGCACGAGTCCTTCCGCGTGCGTATCGGAGATGAACGCGAGACCGACGAGCAGCACGGCGGTGTAAAGGTCGGATCTAGCCAAAGGTGTCCGCCGTGATGGTTTGAAACCAGTGTTCGGCCTCAGCCGCTTCGCGGGCGCGCAGTTCGCGCGGCGCATCGACCGGGCTTATCGCTCCGCCCTCGACCTCGGCGAAGATATCGCCTTTAGGCTGGTAATTGCCGGCAAGCGAGAAACCATAACCGGGCGCCACGATGTTGTAGCAGACGCCGGTGAGCCGCGGTGTTTCCGGCGCGCGGCCGCCGAGCAAGGCGACGATCGCTGCGGCGCAAGCCTTGCCTTGCGCGCTTGCCGCCGATGCCGACTTGGGGATGCCGCCGCCAAGGCACGCGTCGCCGATGATGTGGACGTTCTTGACGAGCTTTGACTCGAAGGTCACGGGATCGATCGGGCACCAGCCGGTGGCATCCACAGCGCCCGCGACCGCGGCAATGTGGCCGGCGCGCTGTGGTGGGATGACGTTGGCGACGTCAGGGGTGTAATTGCCGAACTCCGTGACGATGGTCTTGGTCGAACCATCGACGGATGTCACGCGGCCACCTTGAGACAGGCCGATGCGCTCGATCATGTCGCCATAGAGCTCCTTCCATGCTTTCTCGAACAGCCGCTGCTGCGGGAAATTGTCCTTGGCATCGAGGATGAGGACTTTCGAGCGCGGCTTGTTCGTTTTCAAATAGTGGGCGATCAGGCTGGCGCGCTCGTAGGGCGCGGGCGGACAACGGGAGGGATTGGCAGGGATCGCCATGGCGACCGTGCCGCCATCGTCCATCGCCTCCAACTGCCGGCGCAGCAGCAGCGTCTGCGCCCCCGCCTTCCAGGCGTGCGGCATCTTTTCCGATGCGATCTCGTCATAGCCCGGCAAGGCTTCAAAATTGAAATCGATGCCGGGCGAGAGCACGAGACGGTCATAGGGTAGCGCGACGCCATCAGCCGTCAGGACGCTGCGCTGTTGCGGCTCGATCGTGGTCACGGCCTGGTCGACGATGGTGAGGCCCTCGGCCGCGAGCTTGTCATGGCTGAACTGTTGAGCTTCGATGTTGCGCAGGCCCGCGATCACCTCGTTGCTGAAGGGGCAGGCGGTGAAGACCACATTGGGGTCGATCAGGATGACCTGCAGGTCGGCTCGCGCGCGCTTGAGCGCGCGAGCACAGGCTGCTCCGCCAAAGCCGCCACCGACCACGACGACGCGGCCCGTCGACTGCGCGCGCAAGACCTGTGGCCGCGCCAAGGTCGCGGCCGTAGCGGTGATACCGAGCACGGCGCTTCGCCGTGTCACCGGTCGCATGCTCATCAGGATCATCCAGGCAAGATGCCGCGGCGGCCATGATGGCCGCCGCGGCGTTTCTCAGGCAAAGGTGATGTTCTGGTCGCGCAACGGGACCGATCGAATGCGCTTGCCGGTCGCCGCGAAATAGGCGTTGAGCACCGCCGGCGCGGCGACGCCGATGGTCGGTTCGCCGACGCCGCCCCAGAATCCGCCGCTTGGCACCATCACCGCCTCGACCTTCGGCATTTCGTTGATGCGCATCGAGTTGTAGCTATCGAAGTTGGTCTGCTCGATGCGACCATCCTTGACCGTGCAGCCGCCGTAGAACAGCGCCGAGAGGCCATAGACGAAGGAGCCGGCGATTTGCCGCTCAACCTGTGCCGGATTGACGACGTAACCGGGATCGGTGGAGGCGACGATGCGATGCACCTTGATCTTGTTGCCGTCCGTCACCGAGATTTCGGCGGCGCCGGCGACATAGCTGCCATAGCCCATCACCTGCGCGATGCCGCGATAGACGCCCTGCGGCGCCGGCTTGTCCCAGCCGATCCTCTCGGCCACGGCATTGAGCACCGCCAGATGCTTGGGGTGATTGCCCATCAGCTTGCGGCGGAACTCGAGCGGATCCTGGCCCGCTTCATGGGCGAGCTCGTCCATGAAGCATTCCACGTAGATCGCATTGTGATTGACGTTCACGCCGCGCCAGAAGCCGGGCGGAACGTGCGGGTTACGCATCGAATGCTCGATGAGCAGGTTCGGCACCGCGTAGCCGAATGCGGCCTCGCCGGATTGCGCCACGCCTTGGAAGGCCGCCGGGTCCATGCCGTTCTGCAGCGCTTCGGGACGCACCGAGAACAGGATCGACTGCCCTGATAGCCGGTAGTGCAGCGCGATCAGATTGTCGTCGGCATCGAACGCGCCTGTCATCTTGCACTGGGTGACCGGGTGATACTTTCCGTGCGTCATATCCTCTTCGCGTGACCACAACAGCTTGATCGGCGTGCCCGGCATCTGCTTGGCGATCGCGACGGCCTGGCGAACGTAGTCCGTCGTGCCGCGCCGGCCGAAGCCGCCGCCGAGCATCAGCTTGTGCACGTCGCACTTCTCCGCCGGCAGGCCCGAGACCTCCAGCACTGCCGCGAAGGCCGCCTCGCCGTTCTGCGTGCCGCACCAGACTTCGCACTTGTCCGCCGTATAGAGCGCGGTGGCGTTCATCGGCTCCATGGTGGCGTGGTTCTGGTACGGATAGTTGTAGACGGCCTCGATCTTCTTTGCCGCGCCGGCGATCGCCGCCTTTGCATCACCGTTCTTGTTGCCGACGAAAGCTGGTTGCGCATCGTCGAGGCCCTCGGCGAGCCATTTCGCAATCGTCTCGCTCGAGACCTTGGCGTTGTCGCCTTCGTCCCAGACGATCGGCAGTGTTTCCAGCGCGGTCTTGGCGTGCCACCAGGTGTCGGCGACGACCGCGACCGCGGAATCGCCGACCTTGACGACCTTCTTGACACCTTTCATGCCGGCGATCTTGGTATCGTCAAAACTCTTCACCTTGCCGCCGAACACCGGGCAATCCTTGATCGCGGCGTTCAGCATGCCGGGCAGCTTGAAGTCGATGCCGTAGACCATCGCGCCGGTGGTCTTGTCGGCCGTGTCGAGCCGCAGCAAGCCTTTGCCGACGATCGTCCAGTCCTTCGGATCCTTTAGCTTGACGTCGGCCGGCGGGGTCAGCTTTGCCGCGGCCTCGGCGACCTTGCCGTAGGTCGTGGTCCGGCCCGACGCCTTATGGGTGATGACGCCCCTGGCGACGGTGCACTCCGAGGCTGGAACCTTCCACTCATTCGCGGCGGCCTCGATCAGCATCACGCGGGCAGTTGCACCGCCCTTGCGGACATAGTCCTGCGAGGAGCGGATGCCACGGCTGCCGCCGGTCGAGAAATCGCCCCAGGCGCGCTTGCGAGCGACGCTCTGACCAGGAGTCGGATATTCGGTTGTGACTTTCGACCAGTCGCATTCCAGCTCCTCGGCGACGAGCTGGGCGAGGCCGGTGAGCGAGCCCTGGCCCATTTCGGAGCGGGCAATGCGGATCACCACGGTGTCGTCGGGCCTGACCACGACCCAGGCATTGACCTCGGGCGAGCCGTCGGCCGCGCGCACCACGGCGGGGCCGCCGAACGGGATATCGAGACCGACGGCGAGGCCGGCGCCGACAGCGGCGGTGCCGATCACGAAAGCGCGGCGGTTTATCCTGGGAGAAACATGCTTGTTCATGTGCCGGCTCCTTACGCGCTTGCGATCGTGTGGATCGCTTCGCGCACCTGCTGGAAGGTGCCGCAGCGGCAGATATTGGTGATGGCCTCGTCGATATCGGCGTCGGTCGGCTTCGGTTTCTCGTTCAGCAAGGCCGCCACGGCCATGATCATGCCGCTCTGGCAATAGCCGCATTGCGGGACGTCCTTGGCGATCCAGGCCTGTTGTACCTTGTGCAGCGTAGCGCCGGAGGCGAGCCCTTCGATCGTGGTGATCTTCTTGCCCTCGGCCTCGGCTACCGAAATGCCGCAGGAGCGGGTGGCTATACCGTCCACGTGCACGGTGCAGGCGCCGCATTGTGCAATGCCGCAGCCGTATTTGGTGCCGGTCAGGCCCGCATTCTCGCGGATTGCCCAAAGGAGCGGAGTGTCCGGCTCGACGTCGAGGATGAAGGTTTTTCCGTTGATTGTTAGGTTTGCCATCGCAAGTCCCCTGATTGGCCCATCCACCGATGGACTCAGCGGCGCAATCTGTCCGGCCAACTGGAACTGTTCAAATCAAGAGTCTGAGGGTTGTCCTCGAAGAATTATCGCGGCTGCGGGAAGATTGTGAGGCGGGAGGTGTTATGGCGCTTTCTGAAAGTCTCCCGAATAGCATGGTCGCGCCCTCTCCCTGAACGCCAGCAGCATGGCCTGGCGCGACGTCCGGACGCCAGCGACGCGCGACAGCTTGTCCCTTTTACTGGGGTGCAAGGCTGCGCTGCTTTGCTAGAGTGATGGCAAGCATTCGAAAGTTCCCTGGGAGTTCCGTAAACGTGCCGCAGCCCTGCAACGTGCTCATGCTCTATCCGCTGTTCACCGCGGAGTCCTTCTGGAGTTTTGGCGAGTCCTGCAAGCTGATGGGTGTGCGGCGCCCTGCCGCGCCGCTGGGGCTGATCACCGTCGCGGCGATGTTGCCGGAGAGCTGGACGGTCAAGCTCATCGACTGCAACACGCAGCCTTTTTGCGATGAGGATCTCGCCTGGGCCGACGTGGTCTTCACCGGCGGCATGCTGCCGCAGCAGGCCGATACGCTGCGGCTGATCGACAAGTGCCGCGCGGCGGGCAAGCCGGTGGTGGTCGGCGGGCCGGATCCGACGTCAAGCCCTCACATCTATGAGAAGGCCGACTTCCAGGTGCTCGGCGAAGCCGAAGGCGTCATCGACGAGTTCATTGCCGCCTGGGACAGCGGGAAGCGCTCGGGCGTCTTCACGGCGCCGAAATTCCAGGCCGATGTCACCAAGACGCCGGTGCCCCGGTTCGACCTGCTGAGGTTTGAGGACTACCTCTATCTCGGGGTGCAATATTCGCGGGGATGTCCGTTCACCTGCGAGTTCTGCGACATCATCGAGCTCTATGGCCGTGTGCCGCGCACCAAGGCGACCGAGCAGATGTTCGTCGAGCTCGAGCGGCTCTACCAGATGGGCTATCGCGGTCATCTCGACTTCGTCGACGACAATTTCATCGGCAACAAGAAGTCGCTGCGCCAGTTCCTGCCCCAATTAGCCGAGTGGCAGCGCGCACACGGCTATCCTTTCGAGCTGTCGACCGAGGCCTCGGTGAATCTGGCTGACGATCCTGAATTGCTGGAGCTGATGGGGGCGGCGAATTTCTTCGGCATTTTCGTCGGCATCGAAAGTCCGGATCCTGCGACGCTGGTCGCAATGCGCAAGAAGCAGAACACGCGGCGCAACATCGCCGAAAGCATCCACAAGATCTATGCCGCCGGCATGCTCGTCACCGCGGGTTTCATCGTCGGCTTCGACAATGAAAAGGTCTCGATGGCGGATGCCATGGTCGACTTCATCGAGGAGGCCGCGATCCCCGTCGCCATGGTCGGCCTGCTCTATGCCTTGCCGAACACGCAGCTCACGCGGCGTCTGGCCAAGGAAGGTCGTCTGCATCCCGATCACGATCTTGCCTCGACGACTGGCGGCGACCAATGCACCGGCGGTATCAATTTCGATCCGGTGCGGCCGCTGCGCGAGATACTGACGGACTACAGGAACGTGCTGGAACGGATCTACAGCCCGGCCGCCTATGCAGGCCGTGTCGACAAGTTGATGACCTTGCTCGACCGTTCGAGGCAGCGCCATGAGCTCGCCGACGGCGACATCCGCGCGCGGGTTGGTGCGATGGAGACCGTGCACCGCGTGGTCACCGCGATTCCCGAGGCACGGGGGCCGCTCTGGCAGACTTTCATGAACTGTGCCAAGCGCGACACCTCGTCGGCGCGGATCGCAGTGCAGATGATCGCAGCCTATGCGCATCTCGGCCCGTTCTCGCGCAAGGTCATCGATGCCATCGACGCGCGTCTCGCCGCGCTCGACGAGCAAATGCCTGTTCCGGTCCTTGCCGATGGCGCGACCGCGGCACGAAATCTGGCCTGACACCCGGGACTGAAGTCGAAATTCTCGACCGCACTTGTGAGCCAGTCGCTTGACAGCGTGACAGCCTGAAGGGGATCGTTCTCTGGATAACGCCAGTTGCAGTGGCAGCGGAGTGCGGCATGTCCAGAAAGGTGATCGGCTGGTCGGTTGCGGCGATCGTCGCAATTGTTCTGATCTTCAATTATCTGCCTTCGTTCGTCGCCGACTCCCTCTACAAGAACGTCGACGACATCACCGACGGGGAGATGCCCGCCACCGTCACCTCATTTGAATCGGGGCCCGATGTCGTCAGCACGATCGGCGGCAGTGGTGAGGGGTTGAATTGCAGCCTTCCTGCGCTAACCAACCTCTTTTTCGACGGAAGCAGCGATTCTCGAGGGAGACGCCATCTCGTGCTGCAGCGGTTCCGGCAGGCCTGCGTCTTCCACGACCTCTGCTACCGCCATGGCCTCGCCACCTACGGCTATAACCAGAATGATTGCGATCGCATCCTGCAGAATGCGGCGTTCCGGCTGTGCGTCTATATCCGCAACGGCAGCGGCACCGGCAGCGCGACGCGGTGCCAGACCGACTCGAAGATGGTCCTGGCGGGTGTCAGCATGGGCGGGTACAACGCCTTTCGTGGCTGGGACCGGTCAACCTATTTCGAGTTCGAATCCGATCCTTTCCGCTCGGACGGCTTCCAGGCCAGCCGGGTGGTAGATCATCCGTTCAAGGCCGTCGATCCCGTCAAATATCGCAACGACCCGGATCAAGTCATCCTGACGTTCGAGAACATTCGATCCGATATTGCCGTCACCTGCATCACCTGCGGGCAACTGCCGGTGTTCGAATATACGCAGGATCCGAATCAGGTCGACGCCGAACTGCGTTCGGTCGGCGTGACGAAACTGCCGGAGGCGTTGCTCAAGCGCGAGCCGATGTTGTCGGAAACCGTTCCGATCTGGCTGCCGCCACGGCGCCATCATGCTGCTCCGCATTTGCTGGTCGATGCTGCGGGCAAGGATCATCTGATCTGGATGAGCCGGAACAATCCGCAGGACACCATGTCCTGCATCGTTGGTTCCGATGCCGCGCGGCTTCTGACCAACACGTTGCCGCGGCGGGATCTGTGCTCGATCGATTCCGGCTCGTCGCTGACCATGGTGGAGATCGACATGTTCGCGACGTCGCCGTTGCCGATGGAAATTCCAGGCGCGCCGGACCCGATCTACGCGACAGCGATCAGCCCGCAGAGGACACCCGACAACGATCTTAGTTTCTGCTCGCGCTCGGCATCCCGGCCCGTCGATCGATCCGGGAACGACGACCGGTCCGCATGCATCGACTTCTCCGGAGACGATGTCAGCAAGGGCGCAGCCCTCGGCGCATTTCAGGACTTTCCGATCATTCGTCCCGGACAACAGATTGTCTTCGCGCGGGACGTCGACCAGCGGACGACTTCGCCGCTGACGGCGATCTTGCAACGTGCCTTCGGCGACACCTATTCACCGGGAGGAGCGCTCCTCGTGATCGACGTCGGGCCGCCGACCACGCCCAAAGGACCAGCGTCGGCCAGCCTGAAGAAGGTTGTCCGGTTCAACATCGAAGATCGCTTCGATCCGATGATGCCGATCACGCGCAAAGTCGATGATTTGCGCTTCCTGAGCCTGGAGGCGTCGAAAGAGACCGTGCGCCTTCGGCAGATCGATTTCGCCAGGAACAACCCCGCCATGGGCAATGTCCGCTTGATGTCGGGAGGTGCCGACGTGGAGCTGGACCGCTCCTGGGCCGCAAGGCCCGTGATGGTGCTGGAGACCCGGGACGCTCGACCCAAGACCAGGCTGGTGTTCTCGCGTGGCGACATCGCGATCGACCCGGGCAAGCCCGTCGCGCCCGACGCGACGACGGAAGCGCTGACATTGCAGACCCTGGTGTTCGAACGCGACGCAGCCGCGCCTGCGGATGCGCCATTCGTCAGATCGGCAGGCGCGGCTTGCCGCATCACCTATGAATTCGCAGCCCACCACACCGACTGGCCATGCTATCGCGCTTTCGATCCCGATCGTTCGATGCGGGCCTCGCCGGCCGCTCGGATGCAGGCCTCGCAGATGCTGGTCGGGCATTTCTCGAAAAGCGCCGGCCATGCCATCGCGTTTCCCGATGCCTGTCTGAAATCGGAGCCGATCATTCTCGCACCGAAGGGGGATACGTTCACGCCGGTGAGAGACACCGCGGGGTGGAACGGTCCGCCAAAACTGAGACGGACGATCACATGCGAGCCGCTCGATGCGGCGGCAGTCGTAAGCCGGCCAATGGTGCAGAAGGCACCGTGAAAGCCGGTTTACTTCACCGCCAGCCGCAAAAAGCTCATCACGCTGCCGAGCGCGGCAAAGCCTGCACCCAGCGCCAGCGCCACGGTGGCGCCGTCATGGCCGGCGAACGCAAAGCAAGCGGCGGCGAGCGCCGCGCCGGTGGTCTGTCCGGTCAGGCGTGCCGTGGCGACGATGCCCGAGGCACTGCCGCCGCGGTGCGGCGGCGCGCTCGACATGATCGCCTTCATGTTCGGCGCCTGGAAGAAGCCGAACCCCATGCCGCAGATCACGATTCGCCAGACGATGTCGGGGATGCCGGGATTCGCCGGAAGCAGCGCGAGCAGCGCCATGCCGAGGCCGAGCAGGATGAGGCCGACGCCGCCGAGCAGGCCGACCGGATGGCGGTCGGAGAGGCGCCCCGCGATCGGCGCCATGATGCCGACCACCAGCGGCCACGGCGTCATGAAGAAGCCGGTCTCGACCTGCGAGCGCCCCAGCACATCCTCGAAATAGAATGGCAGCGAGACGAAGGCGAGGCCTTGCACGGCGAAGGAGCAGACCGCGGTCGCCGCTGACAGCGCGAACATCGGCCGGCTGAACAAATCGATCGGCAGCATCGGCGCCGGATGATCGGCGTGACGTCGCGTCAGGATGAAGCCGAGCGCGAGCGCCGTGATCAACTCGATGCCCACCAGAGCCGGCGACAGATTGTGCGCGGCGCTGCCGATACCCGTGATGAACAGGCCGAGGCAGACGGCGGCGAGCAGCGCGCCGAGGAAATCGAAACCGTGATCGGCGCGCGGCGTCTTCGGCAGCATCGCAAAGCCGATGCCGGTTGCGACGAGGCCGAAGGGAATGTTGACCGCGAACAGCCACGGCCAAGGGCCGACCGCGAGGATGGCGGAGGCGATCGACGGGCCGAAAGTGAAGGCGGTGGCGACCACCAGCGCGTTGTGGCCGAAGCCGCGGCCCTGCATCCGGCCGGGGTAGACGAAGCGCACCAGCGCGGTGTTGACGCTCATGATGCCGCTGGCACCCAAGCCCTGCAGCGTGCGCGCGACCAGCAGGCTGTCCAGCGACCACGCCACCGCGCAGAGCAGCGAGGCGATGGTGAACAGCACGAGGCCGCCGAGATAGATGCGCTGGTGCCCGACGATCTCGCCGAGCGCCCCGAGCGGCAAGAGCGTCGCCACCAGCGCGATCTGGTAGACGTTGACCACCCAGACCGACTGCTCGGGGCTGACATGCAGGTCGGCGGCAATGGCGGGCAGCGCGATGTTGGCGATCGCGGTATCGAGCGAGGCCATCGCCAGCGCCGTGAAGATCGCGGCGATCGCCCAGCGGCGCTGCTCGGCCGGCAGGCCGTCGGCAGCGTGATGATCGGGCTTACGCGCAGCGGCAGGTAACGTTGATGTCATTGCCTCAGCGCTTCGCTCCGGCGGTTTTGGCCTCGATGATCCCAGGCCATGTACTACGCTTGAGGCGGCTTCCACAGCCATATGCTTGCATGCATTGTATGCGCGAAGGTCAGTCGCCGCGCTCGGAAAGGAAATCACCATGCATATCGTCGTTCTGCCGGGGGACGGCATCGGACCGGAGATCACCGCCGCAACCTCGGGCGTGCTGCGCGCCGCCTCCGAACGCTTCCAGCTCGATCTGCGTCTGGAGGAGCATGCGGTCGGGCATGCCAGCCTGAAGCTGTCGGGCACCACGGTGCGCCCCGAACTGCTCGCCATCGTCCGCGGCGCCGACGGCCTCATCCTGGGGCCGACCGCGACTTTCGACTTCAAGGACGAGGCGCATGGCGAGATCAATCCGTCCAGGTACTTCCGCAAGAACCTCGACCTCTACGCCAACATCAGGCCCGCGCGCACCTATCCAGGCCGACCGGGCAGGCTCGGCGATTTCGACCTCGTCGTCGTCCGCGAGAACACCGAAGGGTTTTACGCCGATCGCAACATGGAGCAGGGCAATGGCGAGCTCCTGGTCACGTCCGACGTCGTCATCTCGCTGCGCCGGATCACGCGGGCGTGCTGCGAGCGCATCGCGCACGCCGCCTGTCGGCTGGCGATGAAACGGCGCAGGCATCTCACCGTCGTGCACAAGGCCAATGTGCTCAAGATCGGCGACGGCATGTTCCTCGACATCTGCCGCGAGGCGGCGAAATCCTATCCCTGTCTCGCGGTCGACGACATCCTGGTCGATGCCATGATGGCGCATGTGGTGCGCAGCCCCGACCGCTTCGACGTCATCGTCGCCACCAACATGTTCGGCGACATCCTGTCCGATCTCACCGCGGAGCTTTCCGGCAGCCTCGGCCTCGGCGGCTCGCTCAATGTCGGCGACCGCTACGCCATGGCGCAGGCCGCGCACGGCTCGGCGCCCGACATCGCAGGGCAGGACGTCGCCAACCCGGTCTCCTTGATCCTCTCGACCGCGCTGCTGCTCGCCTGGCATGGCGAGAAGGCCGGCGCCGTCCGCTACGAGGAAGCGGCGCGCGCGATCGAGGCGGCCGTGGCGAAGGCGATAGCAGCGGGCAGGGCGACGCGCGATGTCGGCGGCACGCTCGGTACGATCGCGGCGGGGGCCGCGATCGCGGAGATCCTGCAGGCGGAGTGAGTTTCCATTGGCGCGTTTTCTTTCGCTCTCGAAGCAGGAACTCGAAAACAACCCCATGCATAGTAGAAGCCCCCTTGATCGACAAAGGGATTTCCCAACCGGTGCGGATTCGACCCGCATCGCTCCGGCAAGGTTGACACGTCGGGCAAAACACCGGCACGATGTCACCATGGCGGCGATGCGCATGACGGCGCGACCACCTTTCCCGTTTTCACTCTTTCACCCGATGCCGCTGCGTCATGCTGTTGATAAATTCATCCAGCAAAATGCACGCACGTACACGTCACGAGTTTCATAGCTAAAAATCGCACGAGCATCCGTTCCAAACTTCGGTGAAAGATATCGGTTGCTTGACAGTCATTCTGAACTGCCGCAGTTGGGTTGAATGACCTTCGAATGATTTTGCTTTGCTCGTTTGATTTTCCAGGCACCAAACGCGGAGCATTCAGATGACGGTTGTTCCTCCCGCCAGTGGAGTTACGCTCCACAATGGCGATACAATGGATGTCAGCTACGGCGCTTCCGTCGACAGCACGACGATCCTGACTGGCGGCTTGCAGACGGTCGGCGGATCTTTCGGAACGAGTACGGCGACCCACACCCTCATCGATGGTGGAGAGCAGGACGTTATCCTTGACGGCGTCGCCAGCTATACCACGATCGACGCAGGCGGCGTGCAGCGTGTCACTGGCCAATTCGCCCATGAAGGTCCGACGCCCGGGGCGGTCGATCACACTACGATCAATAGCGGCGGCGAGCAGGATATCGATACGGGCACCGCAACGGCGACCACGGTCAATTCCGGCGGCGTCCAGAACGTGACGAAGGGCGGCAGCGCCAGCGGCACGATCGTCATGTCCGGCGGTGTTCTCAACGTATCCGGTGAAACCATAGACATCGCCCCCGTCTATCCACCGCCGGTGATTCCAAGCGTTGCGACCGGTGCAACCGTCAACTACGGAGGCGAATTCAACGTCACCGGCGGCGGGACCGCCGTGAACGCAACCGTCAACGGCGGCGTGATGACGGTCTCGGGATCGATACCGGATCCGTTCGCCAATGTTCCCGGTCAGCCGGCCGTCGACGCCAGCATGGCGACCGGCACCATTGTCGAAGGTTTTGGACTGCTGACGGTCTCGAACGGAGCCTTGGTATCAGGAACAATGCTCCAGAATTTCGGCAAGATGAACGTGGATGCCGGTGGCACAGCGAGCGACACGACGGTCAATTACGGCACGATGCAACTGTCTGCCGGCGCCACGGCGACCAACACGACCGTCAATCAATTCGGCGTTTTCGTTGTGCTGGGGAACGCCCATTTTTCCGGGACGGTCTTCAACGCCGGCAGCACCTTCGAAATCGGCGACGGTACGATTGAAAGCGGGTTTACTGTCGCGAACGGGGTGACGCTGGACGTTTTGAACGGGGGTATCCTCAATGACAGCATCGTCGCCGCGGGGGGAACACTGTTCGCCGAAGCCGGCGCGACGCTATCCCATACGACGTTCCAAAGCGGGGCAACCTTCGTTGCCGACTATGGCTACACCGAAGGCGGCTTCACCGTAGCGAACGGCATATTGTTCAAGGTGTTCGGCACTGCCACGAACACCACGATATCGGCCGGCGGCAAGCAACTCGTCGGCGAATACGATCTGGGTGGAGTCGCCAGCCACACGATCATCAATGGCGGCGAACAGGATGTCGGACTGCAGTCCACCGCGAGCTACACGACCATCAACGCAGGCGGGCTTCAGCGCGTCACCGGCGTTTACATCCACGATTTGCCTGGGCCGGGGCGGGCCGATCACACCACCATCAACAATGGCGGCGAGCAAGACGTCGATACCGGCATCGTCACGTCGACCACCGTCAATGCCGGCGGCGTTCAGAATCTCACGAACGGCGGAATTGCAAGCAATACGATCGTCAAATCTGGCGGCGTCCTCAATGCATCGGGAGAAACGTCTATCATTCGCCCGGAGGCATGTACGCCGCCGTCATCAGAAGCGAAGTCGATTCAGCTGTCGTCGACAGCGGCGGGCAATTGCACTTGACCGGGGCGGGGATCGCCAAGAACACCACGATCGATGGTGGCGTGATGACGGTGTCGGGATCGATTCCTGATCCCGTAACCGACGACCCAAACGCACCGGCGGTCGATGCCAGCGCGGCGAGCGGGACCATCCTCAATTCAGGAAGCCTCTCCGTCTCCGAGGGCGGCATCATTACCTCCACGACCCTGAACGGCGGCACGCTCGATGTGCTCAATCAGGGCACCGCGAACGCTTCGACCATTCATCTTGGGGCCTCGGAGTTCGTGGAGACCGGCGGCATTGTCGGTGCGACCACGATCGCCGGCGGCATGCTCGACCTCAAGGCGGGCGCGATCTCCGACGATGCGATCACCTTCTCCGGACAAGGCACACTCAAGCTCGAGCAGAGGCTGACGTCGGGTGCGGCGACCTTTGTCAGCGAGATCAAGAGCGTCTCGCTCGGCGACCGGATCGATCTTTCCGGGCTGTCCTATACCAGCCGCGCAACGGCGACCATATCCGGCTCGAAACTCACGGTCAGCAACGGCATGGCCAGCGAGACTTTAACGCTGGCGGATACCTCGGTCACGCATTTCGGGATCACGAAGGACGGCGCCGGCGGCATTCTGCTGACGGCCGCCGCTCTGCCGACCATCGCGGGAGCCATATCCGGGCAAACCACCAGCAACGAGGCTGCGATCAATCCGTTCGCAGCCGTCACGATCACAGATCCGAACGCAGGGGCAATGGATAGTCTGATCATCACCCTCGCGGGCGCGGCTGGTAGCCTGTCCGAGGCAGGATTGATCTCGCTCGGAAACGAGACCTACGAACTGGCGGCGACCAGTGCAGCCCAGCTGACCGCCGAGCTGCACGACCTCACCTTCGTCGCTTCGCCTCACGGAGACGGCAGCGCGACGACCACGTTCACGCTGAGCGACACCAGCAGCGTCGGCCTGACTGTCAACGATATCAACACCTCATAGACACGCATCAGGCCGGCCCCACCGTGATCAACGGCCCGGCATCCGGCTACGCGACCATTCAGGGCACGACGGGCAACGACATCATCCACGCCTATGGCATGTTCAATGTCATCCACAGCAATGGCGGCAACGACACGATCTACGCCGGACTGTACGGGACGGTCGATGTGTCGAGCGGCGATAGCGCCGTCCATCTGGAGGGTTTCGGCAACCGCGTCACAGGTGGCGACGGCAACATCACGGTGACGGGATCGACAGGCGCCACCATGATGACGCTCGGGAACGGCAACAACGCCATCGACGCCGGCGGATACGGTGACTACATCACGCTGGGCAACGGCAACAATGTTGCTCATCCGGGCGACGGCGCCAGCACAACGATAGGCGGCAACGGCAACGACCAGGTGACGCTTTCCGGGTTTGGCAACACGGTCATACTTGGAAACGGAAACGATCTCGTCACGGGCGGAGGCGGCGCCAACAGCGTCACGCTCGGCGACGGCAACAACATTGTGAATCTCGGCGGAATGGTCAACCAGATCACCGTCGGTTCAGGGACAAACACCGTCATCGCCGGCAACGGGGCGGACAGCGTCGTCGCCGGGGCCGGCCACGACACGATCACACTGGGTGGAACCGGCAACCACGTGGTGCTCAACGGCTCCCAGGCGACCGTGACGAACCAGATTGGCCTGGACGTCGTGACGGCCAATGGCGGATCAGACCAGTTCAACTTTGTCGGGTTCGGCAACCAGGCGATCATCAATGGCCCGGCCCATGTCGACATCAACGATCACAGCACGGGCCTGATCGTCGCTGTCAATTCCGGCAACCAGATCGATACGATCTCCGGATTTGGCAATGACGTGTCGGGTGTCGTCGATCTCGCGAACGGCGTCGGCAATTACCACTCCGTTGCCGATATCATGAACGCGCTGAGGGGTGATGGGCATGGCGGGACCGTGCTGGCCCTGGGCAGTGCGCCGAACGCGGGGTCGATCGATTTCGTCGACACCGCGATCAGCCAATTGCACGCATCGAGCTTTGTGATCGTGTAGTTGCGAAGCCGGGATCACCATGCCCGTGATGTATCGCGCCACCGGGTGGAGCCAGATCTCGTAGGGTGGCGTGCCCACTATTGGCAATGAGTATAAAGATCGTGGGCACGGCGCGCGAAAGCGCGCCTTTGCCCACGCGACGGCACCGAGCGGGTTGGGCGCCGTTCTCTAGAACTGATACCTTCTCAACCCGCCATCCACCGGGATCACCGTGCCCGTGATGTAGCGCGCCACCGGCGACGCCAGGAACACGGCGAGGGCGGCGAGGTCTTCCGGCTCGCCCCAATAGCCGACCGGAATCTCTTCCTCGGCAAAACGCTCGCGATAATCCTCAGGATAGTTGCGGCGGATCTGCTCGCTCATGATGCGGCCGGGCGGGATGCAGTTGATGGTGATGCCGTGCTCGCCGATCTCGCGCGACAGGCCCTTGGCCCAGGCATGCACGGCGGCCTTTGCCGCAAAGGCGGCATTGAGGCCTTCCGGCTCGGACTTGCCGGTGATGTTGACGATGCGGCCCCATTTGCGTTCGATCATCTGCGGCAAGAGCGCATGTGCGATGCGGCGGTAGCTGGTGAAGTTCAGCGCGATCGCCTCGTCCCATTTGCTGTCGGGCGCATCGACGGGGAGAGGGCGGCTGCCGCCGGCATTGTTGATGAGGATGTCGACATGACCGAGCTGCTTCAGCGCGAAAGCGGTGATCCTCTCCGCGGCGTCCTTGGCCATCACGTCCTGCTCGAACGGGGTGATCAGGCCGCCTCCGACCTCCTTCACCAGCTCGGCGAGCAGCTCGGTGCGTCGGGCCACGCCGACGACGCGGACGCCTTCGGCTGCCAAGCCCTTGGCGATGGCACGGCCGATGCCGATGCTCGCGCCGGTGACGACAGCGGTTTTCGATTTCAGGCCGAGGTCCATGGTCACACGCTCTCTTGGGGTTCTTGCTTTTTGCTTTCGTTTCCCGCTCGCCTCGCAGGCTTTGCGAATTGCCTGGGCGGGACAAGCAGTGGTAACCAAGAGCGACAGTGAAGGAAACACCAAAAAGAAAAGGCGTAGGCCGATGGTCTGGGATCCGCAGCAATATCTGAAATTCTCCGGCCACCGGCTTCGGCCCGCCGTGGACCTGCTGATGCGAATTCCGGATGTCGGTCCGCGCACGATCGCCGATCTCGGCGCGGGCGCCGGCAACGTGACAAAACTGATCAAGGAGCGCTGGCCGTCTGCGGCGGTGACCGGCGTCGAGGGCTCCGCCGAGATGGTTGCCGCCGGACGCAAAGCCGCGCCCGATGTGGAATGGTCACATGAAGACCTCGGCCACTGGCATCCCGCAAAGCAATACGACATCGTCTATTCCAATGCCGCACTGCACTGGCTGCCCAATCATGCGGCACTATTTCCCTCGGTCATGGAGAAGGTCGCACCCGGCGGGATCCTTGCCGTGCAGATGCCGCGCAACTTCCTGGCGCCATCGCATGTCCTGATCGGCGAGACCGCCCTGGACGGACCGTGGCGATCCAAGCTCGAACACCTCGTCACGCCGCCCCCGGTCGAGGGACCGGCCTTCTATCACGACGTGCTCGCGCCGCTGTCCCAGAATATCGATATCTGGGAGACCGAATATCTTCAGGTGCTGGAAGGCGAAAATCCTGTGAAGGAATGGACCAAGGGCACCTGGCTGACGCGCTATCTCGACGTGCTCGAGGGCGACGAGAAGGTTGCGTTCGAAACGGCCTACGGGATGCGGGTTGCAAAGGCGTATCCGAAGAATGCGGCGGGGCAGACCCTGTTCCCGTTCCGGCGGCTGTTCATGGTCGCCCAGCGCAAAGGTTAACAACCTTCGGCAATGCGACATAAGCGCTCGCTTCCTCGCGGGCGAGCGAACGCCGGGTTGCGCATGCGACCGCCGTCAAGCTAGCCTGCCTGCGGCATAGCTTCGCTGTGGCAAATTGGGCTTAGGTCTAGTTGTTCGGGGTCCGGATTGCTGCCACTACTGAATTCCTAAAAACAAAAAAGAATCCGGTTTCCTAGGTTGTTGGGGAGGTCCTTCATGCGCAAACTGCTCTTTGCGGCCGCTGCGGTCGCGTTCGCTCTGGCTCCGGCCGTTGCCCAGGCCCAGAGCCCGATCGTCATCAAGTTCAGCCATGTCGTCGCCAACGACACCCCGAAGGGGAAGGGCGCGCTGAAGTTCAAGGAGCTTGCGGAGAAGTACACCGACGGCAAGGTGAAGGTCGAAGTCTATCCGAACTCCTCCCTCTACAAGGACAAGGAAGAGATCGAGGCGCTGCAGCTCGGCTCGGTGCAGATGCTGGCACCCTCGACCGCGAAATTCGCCCCGCTCGGGATCAAGGAATTCGAGGCGCTCGATCTGCCCTGGCTGTTCAAGGACGAGGCGACCTATTCCGCCGCGATGAAGGGCACCGTCGGCAAGTGGCTGTTCCAGAAGCTGGAGACCAAGGGCATCACCGGGCTCGCCTATTGGGACAACGGTTTCCACATGGTGTCCTCGAACCGGCCGCTGATCAAGCCGGAGGATTTCAAGGGCCTGAAATTCCGCATCTCCGGATCCAAGATCGCCGACCAATACTTCCGCCTGATGGGGTCGATCCCGCAGATCATGGCGTTCTCGGAAGTCTACCAGGCGCTGCAGACCGGCGTGGTCGACGGCTGCGAGAACACGGCGTCCAATTATCTGACGCAGAAGTTCTACGAGGTGCAGAAGGACATCACCGTGTCCTATCATGCGCATCTGCAATACGCCGTCATCGTCAATTCGAAATTCTGGTCGGGCCTGCCGCCTGATATCCGCACCCAGCTCGAGAAGGCGATGGCGGACGCAACCGACTACACCAACCAGATCGCGCACCAGGAGAACGAGGACGCGCTGGCCGAGATCAAGAAGTCCGGCAAGACCACGCTGCACTATCTGACCGACGCCGACCGCAAGGCCTGGCAGGAGGCGATGCAGCCGACCTACAAATGGGCCAAGGGCCGGGTCGGGCAGGAGGTGCTCGATCTCGTTGCCAAGGAACTCGACGTCAAGATGAACTGACGCGTTGTCCGGGAGAACAAGACGAACGGTCGGGAGTGCATGCACTCCCGGCCGTTTCGTATCGATAGGGGGACTTTGATTTGCTTCGCCTGCTCAACCAGGCGCTCAACCATCTCGAAGAATGGTTGATCGCGACGCTCATTGCCGCTGCAACCGGACTGATCTTCATCGCCGTCGTGCACCGTTACGGTGCGGGCGAATCGATCAACCTCGCGCGATGGGCGACCGCACACGGAATGCCCTGGCTGGCGTCGCTCGCGATGGCCGTGTTCACCTTCATGTCCGAGCTGGACCTGTCGTGGGCGCAGGAGCTCTGCATCTACATGTTCATCTGGATGGCGAAGTTCGGCGCGGCCTATGGCGTGCGGACCGGCATCCATGTCGGCGTCGATCTGCTCGTCAACCGCCTGCCGGAGCATTCGCGCAAGCACGTCATCCTGTTCGCGCTGCTCTGCGGCGCGCTGTTCACCGGCATGATCGCCGCCTTCGGCGCCTCCTTCGTGGGCGAGATGTTCCACACCGGGCAGCAATCCAACGATCTGGAAGCGCCGATGTGGTTCGTCTATCTGGCGATCCCGCTCGGCTCCGGCTTGATGTGCTTCCGCTTCCTCCAGGTCTCCTGGTTCTATTTCTGGACCGGCGATCTGCCGCATCACGACGAGACCCATGTCGAGGGCGTCCAGGCCGACGTCTCGCCGGCGCTGCATCCGCAGCCCGCGGGCGCGGCGACGAAAGCGGCGTCGCGAAAGGTCTCGCCGCTCGGCGTGATCCTGATCCTGACGCCGATCCTGATCTTCATGCTCTGTCTCGCCGAGAAGACCGGCTTCATCGTGCTGCCGCACTGGATGCGCGCGGCAACCGTGTTCGCACTGCTGATCGCGCTGATGCTGACCGGCATTCCGGTCTCGATCGCGCTCGGCCTCACCGTGATGACGTTCCTGTTCACGTTGACCGCGGTGCCGATCGAAGCGGTCTCGATGAAGCTCTTCACCGGCATCGAAGGCTTCGAGATCATGGCGATCCCGTTCTTCATCCTCGCCGGCAACTTCCTCACCCATGGCGGCGTCGCGCGGCGCATGATCAACTTCGCGACCTCGCTGATCGGGCACTGGCACGGCGGTCTCGGGCTTGCCGGCATCGTCGCTTGCGCGATGTTCGCTCTGGTGTGCGGCTCGAGCGTGGCGACGGTCGCCGCGATCGGCGCCATCGTGCTGCCGGAGATGGTCCGCCACGGCTATCCGATGCGTTTCGGCGCCGGCATCATCACGGTCGCGGGCTCGCTCGGGATCTTGATGCTGCCGTCGATCCCGAAGATCGTCTACGCGGTCTCGACCAATACCTCGATCGGGGCGCTGTTCGTCGCCGGCCTGTTGCCCGGCATCCTGCTCACCACCATGCTCTGCATCGTCACCTGGTGGCTGGCGCGCAAGCGCGACTATCCCCGGCTGACGAAGGCAACCTGGGCGGAAACCGTTCACGCCTTCCGCGAGAGTGTCTGGGGCCTGATGCTGGTCGTCATCATCATCGGCGGCATCTACAGCGGGCTGTTCACCGCGACCGAGGCGGCTGCGATGGCCGCGGTCTATTCGTTCTTCATCTCGGTGTTCGTCTACAAGGCGATCGGGATGAAGGACGTGCCGCGGGTGCTGCTCCGCGCCGCCAACACCAGCGCGATGCTGCTCTACATCGTCACCAACGCGGTGCTGTTCTCCTTCGTGCTCTCCAACGAGAACCTGCCGGCGACGCTCGCCGACTGGATCGCGGCGCAGAACCTCGGCTGGGTCGGCTTCCTGCTGCTGGTCAACGTGCTGCTGCTGCTCGCCGGCAACTTCATGGAGCCGAACTCGATCATCCTGATCATGGCGCCGATCCTGGCGCCGGCGGCCAAGAAGCTCGGCATCGACCTCGTCCATTTCGGCATCGTCATGGACGTCAACATGGAGGTCGGCCTCTGCCATCCCCCTGTGGGCCTCAACCTCTACGTCGCATCGATGATCGCGCGAATGCGCATCACGGATCTCGCGGGAGCGGTGATGCCGTGGCTGCTCACCATGCTCGGCTTCCTCGTCATCGTGACCTATTGGCCCGACCTGACGCTCTGGCTGCCGCGGGTGCTTGGGATGCACTGACCTTGCACCCTCTCCCCTCGTTGGAGAGGGTGGCTCGCCGCGTAGCGGCGAGACGGGTGAGGGTTCACGGTTAGTCTCGCTAGCGGAGAGATACCCCTCATCCGGCGCTTCGCGCCACCTTCTCCCACAGGGGGAGAAGGAAGAGGAGCGGTCCTTTCTCCTCCCTGCGCTAACGATGGCAATCGACCGCGAGATGCGGTTAGATGCCGTGCATCAGGCCGGGAGGATACAAATGACCAGCTTTGAGCCGAAGGATGCAACGCCGTCCGTGATTGCGCAGCATCAGGCGATGCTGAAGGCGCTGCCGTTTTCCGATACGCGGGATTTCGATGATGCCGCGCGCGGCTTCCTCGGCACGATCGAGCAGGCGAAGATCACGAATCCGCAGGGGCGGACGGTCTGGAGCCTCGAGCCCTATGGCTTTCTGTCGGCTGAAGAGGCGCCGCCGACGGTCAATCCCAGCCTGTGGCGGCAGTCGCGGCTCAACATGCAGCACGGCCTGTTCGAGGTCGTGCCGGGCGTCTACCAGGTGCGCGGGCTCGACATCGCCAACATGACGCTGATCGAGGGCGACAGCGGTGTCATCGTGGTCGACACCCTGACCTCGATCGAGGGCGCGCGCGCCGCGCTCGATCTGTATTTCAAGCACCGCGGCCTCAAGCCGGTCGCGGCGGTGATCTTCACTCACACCCACACCGACCATTGGGGCGGGGCGCGCGGCGTGCTGGAGGAGGATGCGCTCGCCACGGGCCGCGTGCCGATCATCGCGCCTGATCTGTTCATGGAGCATGCCGTCTCCGAGAACATCATCGCGGGACCTGCGATGCTGCGCCGGGCGCAGTACCAGTTCGGGCCGTTCCTCGCCAAGGGGGTACGCGGGCAGGTCGATTGCGGCCTCGGCAAGACCATGGCGGCGGGCGCGGTCGCGTTGCTGCGACCGACCGACCTGATCATGGCAACCGGCGACAAGCGCGTGATCGACGGCGTCGAGTTCGAATTCCAGATGGCGCCGAACAGCGAAGCGCCGGCGGAGATGCACTTCTTCCTGCCGCGCTACAAGCTCTTGAACCTCGCCGAGAACTGCACGCATAATTTCCACAACTTGCTGCCGTTCCGCGGCGCCGACGTGCGCGACGCGCTGGCCTGGTCGAAGTATCTGGGCGAAGCGCTGCAGCTGTGGGGCGGCAAGGCCGAGGCGATGTGCGGCCAGCATCACTGGCCGGTGTGGGGCCGCGAGCGCATCGACGCCATGATCCGCGAGCAGCGCGACCTCTACAAGTTCGCGCACGACCAGACCATCCGGCTGATGAATCACGGGCTGAACGCGGCCGAGATCGCCGAGACGATCCAGCTGCCGAAGAGCCTCGAAGGCGCCTGGCACGGCCGCGGCTATTACGGCCATATCAGGCACAATGTGAAAGCGATCTACCAGAAATATCTCGGCTGGTACGACGCCAACCCGGTCAATCTCGATCCGTTGCCGCCGGTGGCGGCAGGCAAGAAATATGTCGAATACATGGGCGGCGCGGATGCGATCCTCGCGCGGGCGCGCGCGGATTTCGACAGGGGCGAATTCCGCTTCGTGGCGCAGGCACTCGGCCATCTCGTCTTCGCCGAGCCCGATCATGGGGCGGCGCGGAGCCTGCTGGCCGATACGCTGGAGCAGCTCGGCTACGCCGCCGAGAGCTCGACCTGGCGCAATGCCTATCTGTTCGGCGCCCAGGAGCTGCGGCAGGGCATGCCGAAGACGCCGCCGCGCCCGCCGATGCCGCGCGAGACGTTGGCGGCACTCTGCACCTCGCAGCTCTGGGACGTGCTCGGCATCCGCCTCAACGGCCCGAAGGCGGAAGGCAAGCGCATCGTGCTGAACTGGCGCTTTTCGGACACCGGCGAGACATTCGTGCTCAACCTCGAGAACTGCGCGCTCACCTATACCGAAGGCGTGCAGGCCGAAAACGCCGACGCCAGCTTTACGCTGGCGCGCGCGACGCTGGACGAAGTGATCGCCAAGCTGACGAGCTTTCCGGAAGCCGTCGCCGCCGGCAAGGTCAAGCTGTCGGGCAATCCGATGAAGCTCGCCGAGCTGATGGGGCTGATGGACGAATTCCCGCGGATGTTCGAGATCGTGGAGCCGAAGCGGGCGGCGGTGGTGTAGGGGGCGTTCCTCGCTCCGTCCCCCGTCATTGCGAGGAGCTCTTGCGACGAAACAATCCAGAGTCCCTCCGCGGAGACGGCCTGGATTGCTTCGCCACGCTCGCAATGACGTGTTGATGGAGTGGGGCTCAAAACGTCTATGGCCGGGACGAGCCCGGCCAGGCCGCGCGCAGTCCTGTGGAGCCCTTACTCCGCGCTGCTCACCAGCTTGATCCGCGGCGCCTGTTCTTCCGCGAGGCTGCGATAGGCGGCGAGATAGTCCAGCGCCATCCGCCGCGCGGTGAAGCGCTTCTCGAACTGCTTGCGGATGGCCGTGCGGTCGAGCTGTGCCAGGCGGTTGACCACGCCGGCGGCGCTGAGGACGTCTTCGACCACGAAGCCGGTGAGGCCCTCGTCGATGATCTCAGGAACCGAGCCGCGATTGAAGGCCACGACCGGTGTGCCGCAGGCCATGGACTCGATCATCACGAGGCCGAAGGGCTCAGGCCAGTCGATCGGCAGCAACAGACCGAGCGCCCCGCTCAGGAAGTCCGACTTCTCGTGATCGCCGATCTCGCCGATGAAATCCACCAGCGGATTGTTATCGATCATCGGCTTGATCAGCTCGTCGTAGTAATCCTGGTCGGCCCTGTCGACCTTCGCCGCGATCTTCAGCGGGATGCCGCAATGGGTCGCGATCTTGATGGCGCGGTCGACGCCTTTTTCCGGGGCGATGCGGCCGAGCACGGCAAGGTATTCCTGCTTTGCGGGCTTTGGTGTCAGCAGGTTCTCGGGAAGCCCATGGTAGATGGTCGACACCCAGTTTGCCTGCGGCACCGGCCGCCGCTGCGCATTCGAGATCGAGATGACGGGCATCTTGGAGAAGGTGTTGAAGACGGGCTGATGTTCCGGCAGGTCGAGCCGGCCGTGCAGCGTAGTCAGGAACGGCGTCGGCTGCCGGTAGAACAGCGACCACGGATAATAGTCGAGATGGAAGTGAACGAAATCGAACTGCTCGTCGTCGCATTTCTGCCGCACGCGCTCCAGCAGCACCATGTGCAGCGCGTTCGGATCGCGCACCGAGCCGTCGAGCCGGAGCGCCCGCGGCCATAGCGCGTCCAGCTTCGCGGACGTCTGCGAATCGCCGCTGGCGAACAGCGTCACGTCGTGTCCGAGCGCAACCAGCTCTTCCGTCAACCAATGCACCACCCGCTCGGTGCCGCCGTACAGCTTGGGTGGAACAGCCTCCGTCAACGGAGCTACCTGCGCGATGCGCATCTCACCATCTCCTCTGCGATCATGTGGTTGAAACCCCCGCCGTGTATCGGGCACCGGCATGCCGACAAGGGAACGTTCCCGCAGTTGCGAAGTTCCTTATCCCGAACGTTACTTCTTCGACACAGTGCAGCGTGGTCGCGATGCTGCCATCACCTCTTCTCACATCGTCCGCATCCGCATGTCGTGATGAACTTGCCCGGGAACCGAGGCGAAGCGGTCGATGTTCAGTCGGCTTAAGAGAAAACTGAAGTCATCACGACGGGGTCGGTAGTCACATGGATCATCTTTCGAGATACGCGCGCAGACCATTTGCCTTTGTGTTGCGCTATCTGCGGCATCGGCTGGCGTCGCATCTGGTGATCCTGGGCGCTGTCGTCGCCGCGGTTGCCTGCTCCGTAGGCACGCAGTACGGCGTCAAATCTCTTGTCGACAGTTTGTCTGCAGGAACTTCGCATGGCGGCAGCGTATGGCTGGCATTCATTCTGCTCATGTCGCTGATCGCCGCCGACAATTTTCTGTGGCGGATCGCGAGCTGGACCGCGAGCTTCACCTTCGTTCGTGTCACGGGCGATTTACGTCGTGACATATTTCGTCATCTGACCGGACACGCGCCGAGCTACTTCTCGGATCGGATGCCGGGCATGCTGACCAGCCGCATCACGGCGACATCGAACGCGGTGTTCACCGTCGAGAACATGTTCGTCTGGAACGTGTTGCCGCCGTGTATCGCCACAATTGCGGCGATCATGCTGATCGGAACCGTCAGTCCGTACATGGCGGCAGGCCTGATCGTGGTTGCCGGCGGGATGGTGATCGCGATGTTCCGTCTGGCCGCGGCCGGCAAGCCGCTGCATGACGATTTCGCCGACAAGGCGGCGGTCGTGGACGGCGAAATGATCGACGTCATCAGCAACATGCCGCTGGTCCGCGCCTTCTGCGGCATCGGCCACGAGCACGAGCGGTTCGATGCGACCGTGAACCGGGAACTGACGGCGCGCGGGCGCAGCCTGCGCTATCTCGAGAAGCTGCGGCTCACTCACGCCGCCGTGACCGTGGTCCTGACGGTGGCGCTGATGGCTTGGGCGATCACGCTGTGGCAGCAGGGCGAGGCCACCACCGGCGATGTCGTGCTGGTCTGCACGCTCGGCCTCTCCATCCTCAACGCGACGCGTGATCTCGCGGTGGCGCTGGTCGACGTCACCCAGCACGTGGCGCGCCTGACCGAGGCGATCGCCACGCTCCTGGTGCCGCACGAGCTGCGCGATCACCCCGAGGCCGAGCCGCTGGTCAAGAGCGGTGCCGCGATCGCGTATAACAATGTCACCTTCGGCTATCCCGGTGGTGAGAAGATCTTCGAGCGGTTCAGCCTGCGCCTGCAGCCGGGCCAGCGCGTTGGTCTGGTCGGCCAGTCCGGCGGCGGCAAGTCGACCCTGTTCACGCTGCTGCAGCGATTCTACGACGTGGACGAGGGCAGCATCACCATCGACGGTCAGGACATCTCGATGGTGACGCAGCTCAGCCTGCGCGAGGCGATCTCCGTGGTGCCCCAGGACATTTCCCTGTTCCACCGCTCCATTCGCGAGAACATCCGCTACGGCCGGCCCAACGCAACCGACGACGAGGTGCTCCGCGCCGCGATCGCGGCGCGCTGCGATTTCATCGACAGCCTGCCCGAAGGTCTGGACACCATGGTCGGCGACCGCGGCGTGAAAATGTCCGGCGGCCAGCGTCAGCGTATCGCGATCGCACGCGCCTTCCTGAAGGATGCGCCGATCCTGCTGCTCGACGAGGCCACCGCCGCGCTCGACAGCGAATCCGAGGAGGCGATCCGCGAGGCGCTAAGCCGCCTGATGCGCGGCCGCACCGTGATCGCGATCGCGCATCGGCTGGCGACGCTGCGCAATTTCGATCGCGTGGTCGTGCTGAAGAACGGCAAGATCATCGAGGACGGCGCGCCCGACCGCCTGATGCAGAGCCATGGTCCGTACCGTGAGCTGGTGACCCAGGAAATGAGCCGGCTCGCGAAGTTCGCCGCGTAACACAAACTGTCGCGTTTGCGTTGGTCGCGTTCGAAATCAAGACGCAGGGGAGCAGCTCATGGCAGCCGAAGCCGTCACCAAGATCATTTCGGTATCGCAGACGGTGGAGTCCGTCTCGGAGCAGGCCTTCTACATTCCGATGACGGGCCCCGCCGCGCGGCCGCGGCGGTCGCTCAAGCACGACGACACCTTCATCGTTCTCGACAGCCATGGCGACATCGGCGCCTCGGCCGGCGGGCCCGACGGTCTGTTCAACCATGACACGCGCTATCTGGCGCGGCTGGAGCTCGTGCTCGACGATCTGCAGCCGTTGTTGCTCGGGTCCAACCTGCGCGACGACAATTCGGGATTGACGGTCGATCTCACCAATCCCGACATCTATCGCGAGGACCGTCTCGTCCTGCAGAAGGACCTGCTGCACATCGTGCGCACGATCTTCCTGTGGCGCGGCACGGCGTATCAGCGCATCGGGCTGCAGAACCACGGCGAGCAGCGCGCAAGCTTCGAGCTGACGCTGCTGTTCGACAATGATTTTGCCGATCTGTTCGAAGTGCGCGGTGAGCGACGGCCTCGCCGCGGGACCGGCACCAGCAAGCTGCTCGGACCGACCGACGTGCTGTTCGAATATCGCGGCCTCGACGACACCGAGCGCACCACCGGCCTGCATTTCGATCCGCGTCCGACGCGGCTCTCGGTCAATGCCGCGACCTGGCAGCTCGAGCTGGATCCGCACGAGGCCAAATCGCTGTTCGTCGCCGTCTCCTGCAACCGGCCGGTCGGAGAAAAGCCGGCGCGCTTCTTCAGGGGGTTGCTCGCCCACCGCCGAGAGATGCGGCAGTCCACCAACGGCGCGGCGAGCATCGAGACCTCCAACAACATCTTCAACGAGGTGCTGTGCCAGGCCATGGCGGACCTCAACATGCTGATGACGGAGACGCCGCAGGGGCGCTATCCCTATGCCGGCATTCCCTGGTACTCGACGACGTTCGGCCGCGACGGGTTGATCACCGCACTACAGATGCTGTGGGTCGATCCGCGGGTCGCCAAGGGCGTGCTGCGGCGGCTCGCGCATTTCCAGGCCAAGGCGGTCGATCCGCTCGCCGATGCCGCGCCAGGAAAGATCCTGCACGAGATGCGCGGCGGCGAGATGGCGGCGCTGCGCGAGGTGCCGTTCTCGCAATATTACGGCAGCGTGGATTCGACCGCCTTGTTCGTCCTGCTTGCCGGTCGCTATTTCGAGCGCACCGGTGACGAGCAGACGCTGATCGAGCTGTGGCCGGCGATCGAGGCGGGGCTTGCCTGGATCGACGGTCCCGGCGACCCCGACCAGGACGGTTTCGTCGAATACCAGCGCGCCACCGAAAAGGGCCTCGCCAACCAGGGCTGGAAGGACTCTTACGACGCGATCTTTCACGCCGACGGCAAGCTTGCGGAAGGCAATATCGCGCTTGCGGAAGTCCAGGGTTATGTCTACGCCGCCAAGCAGCTCGCCGCGCGATGCGCGTTGAAGCTCGGCAAACCCGATCTCGCCGGCAAGCTCGAGGCGGAAGCCAAGGCGCTGGCCGAACGCTTCGAACAGGCGTTCTGGTGCGAAGAGCTCGGTACATACGCGCTCGCGCTCGACGGCAACAAGCGCCGGTGTGAGGTCCGCACCTCGAATGCCGGGCAGGTGCTGTTCAGCGGCATGATCCGCCAGGACCGCGCCCGCCTCGTTGCCGCCGATCTGATGCGCCCGCACTTCTTCTCGGGCTGGGGCATTCGCACCGTCGCGCGCGGCGAGGTGCGCTACAATCCGATGTCGTATCACGACGGATCGATCTGGCCGCACGACAACGCGCTCATCGCGCTCGGGCTCGCGCATTACGGGCTGAAGCACTCGGTCGCGCACGTGTTCAAGGGCCTGTTCGATGCCGCAACCTATATGGATCTGCGCCGGCTGCCGGAATTGTTCTGCGGCTTCCGCCGCGAGAAGCGGCGCGGTCCGACGCTTTATCCGGTCGCCTGCGCGCCGCAGGCCTGGGCCAGCGCGACGCCGTTCACGCTGCTGGAAGCGGCGCTCGGCATCGAGTTCGACGTCCCGCGTTGCGAGATTCGCCTGCGCAATCCGCATCTGCCGGCGTTCCTGAACGAGGTCATCCTGCGCGATCTGTGCCTCGGCGAATCCAGCGTCGATTTGCGCGTCAGCCGCCACGGCCACGATGTGGCGCTGGAGGTTCTGCGCACGCGCGGCCGTATCCAGGTGTCGATCGTGCTGGCGCATTAGCGGCCGGCAAGGAGGGGTCATGCGTACCGGCAGATGGTTGATCCTGAGTGTGGCGATCGTCGCGGGTGCGACGGTGGCCGTATCGCGGGCCGCTGAGGAACAGCCCGCGGCGACGACCGAGGCGAACGCGCCTCCGACGGTTCAGCCGCCGGCATCGGTCGTTCCCGTGACGCCGAAGGACGCCGCGCCGCCGCCCTCGGTGACGATCATCGGCGCCAGCGACGCCCACGGTGTGCTCGGACGCGATGTGCGTAGTGCTGCCGACGAGGACATGGGCCGCATCGTCGACGTCATCGTCGATCGCGAGGGTCATGTCCGCGCCGCCGTGATCGATTTCGGCGGTTTCCTCGGGGTCGGCAGCCGCAAGATCGTGGTGGACTGGAATGCGCTGCGTTTCGGCAAGATCGCCAACAAGAAGGACAGCATCACGCTGGAATTGACCAAGGCGCAGGTCGCGGCCGCGCCGGAATACAAGGAAGACACGCCGATGGTCGTGCTGGGGGCGTCCGGCAGTCTTCAACCGCTGCAAGCCATCCAGTGAGATGCGGGAGGGCTGACCGCCTGTGCTCTTGTCGAGGAAGCCTGATCATGAGAAGCGCGAGGGACGCGTTGAACAGGACAACGTCGCCGCGCCCATGCTTGCGGGCATTCCGGCGCCGTCGCGCCGCAGCCTGCGCGGTCTCGACTGGTTCATCTTCTTCCTCGCCGACGTGCAGACCGGCTTCGGTCCGTTCATCGCCGTTTATTTGACCACGCAGAAATGGACGCAAGTCGAGATCGGCTTCGTGCTGTCGATCGGCGGCATCGTCGCGCTGATCGGGCAGATGCCGGGCGGCGCCATCATCGATGCCGCGAGATCCGAGCGGCTGGTCGCCGCGCTTGCGATCGCGACCATCGGCTGCTGCGCGCTGGCCTATGCGGCGCTGCCGGTCTTTGCCGTGGTGGTGACCGCGGCCACGCTGCATGCGGCGGCGAGCTGCGTCCTGGGGCCGGCGATCGCGGCGATCAGCCTTGGCCTCGTCGGTCCGCTCGCGATCGGCGAGCGGCTCGGCCGCAACGCCCGCTTTGCCTCGCTCGGCAACGGCGTCGCCGCTGCGGTGATGGGGACGGCGGGATATCTTCTCTCGAGCCGCTCGGTGTTCCTGGTCACCTTCCTGCTCGCGATCCCGACCCTGATCGCGCTGTCGCGCATCCGCGAGGAGGAGGTCGACATTGCGCGCTGCCACGGCGAGATGCCGCGCGAGGCGCCTGTTCCTGGCGATACCAATATCTGGCACCTGATTCGGCAGCGCCCGCTGATCGTTTTTGCGTTGAGCGTGTTGCTGTTGCAGCTCGCCAACGCCTCGATGATGCCCCTGATGGCAAGCGCGGTGACGGCGCGCTCGAGCCAGTGGGCGACGGTGCTGGTGGCTTTCTGCATCGTCGTGCCGCAGGCCATTGTCGCGCTGCTGTCGCCCTCGGTCGGACGCAAGGCGCAACTCTGGGGCCGCCGTCCGTTGCTGCTGATCGGCTTCGGCGCGCTGGCGATTCGCGGCGTGCTGTTTGCGACCGTGCGCGATCCCTATCTGCTGGTAATGGTGCAGGTGTTCGACGGCATCACTGCGGCCGTATTCGCGGTGATGATTCCCCTGATCGTCGCCGATGTCGCCTTCGGCAGCGGGCACTTCAACCTGGCGCAGGGCATCGTCGGCACCGCGACCGGGATCGGCGCCTCCCTGAGCACCGCGCTCGGCGGCTATGTCAGCGACAAGTTCGGCAATGCCACCGCCTTCTTCGGCCTCGCAGGCATTGCTGCGACCGGGCTGCTGCTGATCCTCTTCGTGATGCCGGAAACGCGGCGCACAGGCTTGATCGCCGCAAAAGAAATGGCCGGCTGAACGAATTCAGCCGGCCAAGTTGGTAGGGAGGACGAAAAGATCAGGCGTCGAGATTGTGCAGGCGCTGGCGGTTGCGCAGCACGATCTGGCGGGCGCCGGAGAAGCCGAGAATGCCTTGGGCATGGAGCTGCGACAGCGCGCGCGAGACGGTTTCGAGGGTGAGGCCGAGATAGTCACCGATGTCGCGGCGGCACATCGGCAGCGCCATCATGCCGGCAACGGCGAGGCGGCGGTCCATTTCGAGCAGGAAGGTCGCAACCCGCTCCATCGCGGTCTTGCGGCCAAGCAGCAGCATGTGGTCTTCGGCGTGGCGCAGCTCGCCGGCCGTCATGGCCCAGAGCTTGCGGGCGACCTGCACGTCGGTGCCGGCGGCCTTCTCGAGGCTCCCGCGCTTCACCAGGCGCACAGTCGTGTCGATGATGGCTTCAGCGGCGAGGCGATGGCTGGTGCCGGATTCGAGGCCGAACACGTCGCCGGCAAGATGGAAGGCGCCGATCTGGCGGCGGCCGTCGGAGAGGAGCTTGTAGGTGCGAACGGCGCCGGAGACGACCTGATAGACGTATTCGGCCGGCTCGTCTTCACCGTAGATCTCCTCGTCCTTTCGGTAGGAGAACTCGGTGGCGACCAGGCCGACATGGCCGGTGATTGCGCCGAACTGGTCCGAGACGGGATGGGCGGGGGCAATCTTGCCACCGATTTGGGTGTTGATCGCCTGGGTGTTGAACGTCTGGGTCAGCATCTGCGCCATCTCCGTTGTGATGGCGCTTTCCTACGCGGTATCCGGGGCATCGAAAATTTCGCGAGATATCTTAAGGGGGGTTACCTACGTACTATCCCGGAGGTCCCCGCGGGCTGAAAATACCGCTGTTCTCACACTTCGGTGTCCGGGAAATATCGGCCCTCCAACGCAGGTCTGGTCATCGGAAGCCTTCTCTCCAAAGGAGACGCCCGATGACGTCGAAATCTATTCCGCCTGTTCTGGCTGCGCTGTTGCTTGCGCTGCTGCCGGACATGTCAGCGACAGCCCGGCCTCGAATCAACACCATCCACAGCTACCCGCATTCGAGCCCGATCGAGGGCCGGCAGATCGCGGCTCCGCCCTGGAGCGCCGCCTGCATGACGGATCACGGCCCAAGCGAGTGCGGCGAGCCGATGTGGATTTATGGTCCTCGCAGCGAGATCGCGCAGTACAGAAGCGCGTTCTGAGGCCGGCTCCGGTTACCGCGATCGGTCCTGGATGGCGCGGCGGATGCGTTTGATCAGGTTTTCGTCGAGAAGCGGCTTCAGGATCACGTCCTTGACGCCTGCTGCCGCCGCCCGGGCCGAGATGTTGCCGTCGGGATAGCCGGTGATCAGGATCACCGGGGTGTCGCCGTTGGACTGACGCAGCCGGCCGGCAAGATCGATGCCGTTGATGTCGGGCATCTTGTAGTCGATCACGAAGCAATCCGCCTCGGGCGCACCGCTGGCGTTGAGCAGCGCCGTGCCATTCCTGAAGGTCCGCACGGCGAAGCCGTCGGTTTCCAGCAGGAATCGAAGGGATCCCAACACGGCAGCGTCATCGTCGACCACAAAGACGGTGGGCTTTGTGGTGGGGGACGACAGCTGCTCAGGGGGCGCGCTGATCTCAATCATGCTGATTGGCTAGCACGGCGCCCGGGAACGGCTTTGACCTGCCTCAATTGGATTTGCCCAATCCGATTGCTTCAGTCCTTCAGCATGCCGGCGCGCATCGCCAGCCGCACCAGCTCCGACAGGCTATTGGCCTGCATCTTGGTCATGACGTTAGCCCGGTAGACCTCGATGGTCCGGGGGCTGATGTCGTATTCGCGGGCGATCAGCTTGTTGGAGAGGCCGGCGATCAGCCCTTCCATGACCTGGCGTTCTCTGGGACTCAGGGACGCGACCCGGGCGGCGATGTCCTGGGCGACGGCCTCGCTCTTGGCCGCCGGCTCGGCCTGTCGGAGCGCCAGCTCGATCATGGCGGTCAGACGATCGTCCTCGAACGGCTTTTCGAGGAAGTCGACCGCCCCGAGCTTCATCGCCTCGACCGCCAGCGGCACGTCGCCATGACCGGTCATGATCAGGATCGGGAACGGGCTTTGCTGCGCCTTCATGCGCTTCAGGAGCTCGATGCCGTCGAGCCCCGGCATGCGGACGTCGGAGACGACGCAGCCGAAGGCAAGGCCCGGCAGGGCCTCGAGGAAGGCCTGTGCGTCGTCGAACAGCGTGACGCCGAAGCCTGCGGAATCCAGCAGGAAGTTCAGCGAATCCCGCATCGCGGCGTCGTCGTCGATGACGTAGATATGTCCCTTGGTCGTCATGAATCAGGTCTCGTCCGTTGCCGGCAAGGTGAAGCGAAAGGTTGCTCCGCCCGATGCGTTGTTCTCGGCCCACATCCTTCCGCCGTGAGCCTCGATGATCGAGCGGCTGATGGACAGTCCCACGCCCATGCCGGTTTCCTTGGTGGTGAAGAAGGTCTGAAAGAGGTTTGGAAGCACGTCGCTCTGGAACCCGGCGCCGGTGTCTGAGACCTCGACCTCGATCATGCCGTCGGCGACGCGGGTGTTGGCGACGACGAGCTCGCGCCGCGGCGACTGCGCCATCGCTTCCAGCGCGTTGCGGAAGAGATTGACCAGTACCTGCTGGATCTGCACCCGGTCGGCGAGGACGAGATCGGCGCCGGGATCGAGGCTGAAGCGAAGCTGCACGTTCTGTTCGCGCGCGCCGGCGAGCCCGAGCGCGCCGGCCTCCTCGATCAGTTTGGAGAGGCTCTCGACCCGCTTCTCCGATTCGCCGCGGGAGACGAAATCGCGCAGCCGCCGGATGATCTGCCCGGCGCGCAAGGCCTGCTCGGCCGCGCGGTCAAGCGCGCTTTCGACCTTCGGGGTGTTCGGATCGACGCTGCCGGCGAGGAGGCGCCGCGACCCTTTCATGTAATTGCTGATTGCCGCCAGCGGCTGGTTGAGCTCGTGGGCCAGCGCCGAGGCCATTTCGCCCATCGCCGTCAGCCGCGAAACGTGCACCAGCTCGGATTGCAGCTCCTGGAGCCGCGCCTGGGTCTGCTGGTGCTCGGTAAGATCGCGGACGAAGCCGGTGAAATAGGGCTCGCCGCCAGACTGCATCTCGCCGATCGACAGGTGCATCGGAAAGGTGGTCCCGTCGCGCCGCTTGCCGGTCACGATGCGGCCGATGCCGATGATGTGCGGATCGTTGGTGGTGCGATAGCGCGCAATGTAGCTGTCGTGGCGGCTACGGTCCGGCTCCGGCATCAGGATGCTGACGTTCTGGCCGATCGCCTCCTGTTCGGACCAGCCGAACAGGCGCTCGGCGGCCGTGCTGAACAGCTGCATGATGCCCCGGCCGTCGATGACGATCATGGCGTCGGGAATGGTCTGAAGAATGGACCGGAGGTGGGTCTCGCGGGTGCGCAGCGCTTCCTCGACCTGCTTCTCCTTGTCGATATCGAGGAGGATTCCGCTGAGATGGCGGGCAAGGCCGGCCTCATCCCTGATCAGGCCGGCGCGAGCCCTGATCCATTTGCCCCGGTCGGATGTTCCTGCAATCCGGAAGGAAACGTCGAATCCGCCGCCATGCTCGGTGACCTGTTTGATGGCGCTCTCGACCCGTTCACGGTCCGCAGGCTCGAGCCGCGAGAGGAAGAGGTCGTAGCTTGCCGGCTGGCCCCGCTCGATACCGAGCAGGATCCGCGCGGTTTCCGACCATTCCAGTTCGCGCGTCGAGAGGTCGAGATCCCAGGTACCGACGCCGAATCCCTCGATTCGGACCCGGAAATGCTCGCCGCGATGGTCGTCCGGCGGGTGCGTTACACGGGTCGGCGACAAGCGATGCTCCTCTTCTGATGCGGTTGGCTCCGGATGCGGTTACCGCTGGCCGCAATGTCGCCCAAGCCCGGCCCGGAGGCAAGGTCCGTCGTCTGACGCCGGCTGGCGTCGCGCGCGGCAGGCCGGCGATTGATCTATCTCATCTCCCGGCGCGGGGGCAGGCGTACAATTTGCTTAGATTGATTGCCTTGGAGGATCCACATGACATACGCGACCGTGATGGTCAGCTTGGCGCTGGATCAGCCGAACAACGCCCGCCTCGAGGTCGCGGGCGAGCTTGCCGAGCGATTCGAGGCTGATATCATCGGAATCGCCGCGGCGCGCTTCGCCCCGCCGCTCTATTTCACTGACGGCATCGCGGCCCAGCGACTGATCGACCAGGAAGAGGGCTCCGTCAAACGGCGCCTCGCCGATCTGGAGGCGCAATTCCGTGCCGCGACCAGGACGCGCAGCGCGCGTGCGGAATGGCGTAGCGCCATGGACTTTCCCGCACGCTATGTCCTGGCGCAGGCACGCTGCGCCGACATCATCGTCAGCGGCGGGCAGAGCCCTGTTTTCTCCGACGCCTTTTCGCTGGTCAGCCCCAGGGATCTGGTGATGCAGACCGGCCGACCGCTCTTGGTCGTCCCCGACCGGATTAACTGGCTCGATTCGCGCAGCGTGCTGGTGGCCTGGAAGGACACGCCGGAGGCGCGACGGGCCGTGGCCGATGCGCTGCCGCTGCTGCGCAAGGCCAGGGACGTCGTCATCGCCGAGATTCCGGAAAAGGACGATGACCGCTCGGCCGTGATGACCCATGTCAGCGACGTCGCTGCCTGGCTCGCCCGCCACGGTGTCACCGCGACCGCGCGCGTCCCGGAAGCCGGGAACGAGACCGCCGTCGTGCAATTGGAGAGGATCGCCGACGATGTCGGCGCCGGTCTGATCGTCGCCGGTGCCTACGGTCATTCCCGCTTCCGCGAACTCGTTCTCGGCGGCGTCACTGAATATCTGGTCACGCAAACCGCCCGCTGCGTGCTGCTGTCGCACTGACGGGAAGACCGGCAGACAAGAATTGATGAGGACGTGCCGTGTACAAATTCCTTGAGCAGACCGTCGAAGGTTACATGACGCGCAACGTCAGCACGGTGCAGCGTGACCAGAATCTGCTCGCGCTGAGCGAGATGTTCGAGCAGGACGATTTCAACTCCTATCCGGTCGAGGACGACGGGCAGGTCGTCGGAATCGTCACCAAGTTCGACATCCTGAAGTGCTTTGCGTTCACGCCGAGTCAGATGCTGCCGCGCTATCACGACCTGATGAGCCGCAAGGTCGGCGACGTCATGACTCCGGAATTCATCTATGTCAGCCCCGAGACGCGGTTGACGCGCGTGCTCCAGATCATGGTCGAGCATCGCATCCGGAGCATCATCGTGCTCGACAGCAGCCAGAAGCTGGTCGGAATCGTCGCGCGCCAGGACGTCATCGTGGCGCTGAAGGCGACCGCGAACGACTGATGCAACGCTGTTGAATCCTGCGGTTCCACCTCCGTGATGTTCCGGAGGTCGCGGCCCGCAATGCTCGGCCCGAGGCTTAAGACATCGCTGCGCTCGCCGATCGGCAGCCTCGCATTAACAGAAATCCATCTATCTTGATTTCAATCAATTCCCCGCGAGGGTGAATGTGGTTTCTGGCAGCGTGTTCTTTCAGAGAGAATCCGCGATGCCCCAGCCCTCCATCTCGAAATCCATGACGACAGGCGAAAGCGGCCTGGCGCTCATATTCGCGGTCACTGCCTTCCTGTGCCTGATCGCTTCGGCCAAGGCGCTCGATGCGCCCTTCGCCTTTCATGCTGCGCTCAGCGCCGCCGCGAGCCTGGCCGCGGTGTTCTTCATCATCAACCGCTATTACGATCGCCCGGCGGCGCTGCCGCCGCAGGAGATCAACGGCCGGCCCAACTACAATCTGGGCCCGATCAAGTTCACCGCATTCATGGCGATGTTCTGGGGCATCGCAGGCTTCCTGGTGGGGCTCATCATCGCCTCGCAGCTGGCCTGGCCCGCGCTGAACTTCGATCTGCCCTGGATTCAATTCGGCCGGCTCCGGCCGCTGCACACCTCCGCGGTGATCTTCGCCTTCGGCGGCAACGTGCTGCTCGGCACCTCCTTCTACGTGGTGCAGAAATCCTGCCGCGCGCGCCTTGCCGGCTATCTCGCGCCCTGGTTCGTCGTGCTCGGCTACAACTACTTCATCGTCATCGCCGGCACGGGCTATCTGCTCGGCGTCACGCAGGGCAAGGAATACGCCGAGCCCGAATGGTATTCGGACCTCTGGCTGACCATCGTCTGGGTCACCTACCTGCTCGTCTTCCTGGGCACCATCCTCAAGCGCAAGGAACCGCACATCTTCGTCGCGAACTGGTTCTATCTCGCCTTCATCGTGACGATCGCGGTCCTGCACCTCGGCAACAACCCCGCGCTGCCGGTGTCGATCTTCGGCTCGAAGTCCTACATCGCCTGGGGCGGCATCCAGGATGCCATGTTCCAGTGGTGGTACGGCCATAACGCGGTCGGCTTCTTCCTGACCGCCGGCTTCCTCGCCATCATGTACTACTTCGTGCCGAAGCGGGCCGAGCGGCCGGTCTACTCCTATCGTCTCTCGATCGTGCACTTCTGGGCGCTGATCTTCCTCTACATCTGGGCCGGCCCGCACCATCTGCACTACACGGCGCTGCCGGACTGGACGCAGACGCTCGGCATGACCTTCTCGATCATGCTGTGGATGCCCTCGTGGGGCGGCATGATCAACGGCCTGATGACGCTGTCGGGCGCCTGGGACAAGCTGCGGACCGATCCCGTGCTGCGCATGCTGGTCGTCTCCGTCGCCTTCTACGGCATGTCGACCTTCGAAGGCCCGATGATGTCGATCAAGGTGGTCAACTCGCTCAGCCACTACACCGACTGGACCATCGGCCACGTGCATTCCGGTGCGCTCGGCTGGGTCGGCTTCGTCTCCTTCGGCGCGCTGTACTGCCTGGTGCCGTGGGTGTGGAATCGCAAGGGCCTCTACAGCCTCAAGCTCGTCAACTGGCACTTCTGGATCGCCACCCTCGGCATCGTTCTCTACATCTCGGCGATGTGGGTGTCCGGCATCCTCCAGGGTCTGATGTGGCGCGCCTACACCTCGCTCGGCTTCCTCGAATATTCCTTCATCGAGACCGTCGAGGCGATGCATCCCTTCTACATCATCCGCGCCGCCGGCGGAGCCCTGTTCCTGATCGGCGCGCTGATCATGGCCTACAATCTCTGGATGACGGTTCGCGTCGGCGAGCAGGAAGTCCAGATGCCCGTCGCTCTTCAGCCGGCGGAGTGAGGAGCAAACAATGTCGTTCTGGACACGCCACCAAGTCTTCGAAAAGAACTCGATCATCCTGGTCGTGGGCATCCTGCTCGTGGTCGCGATCGGAGGTCTCGTCGAGATCACCCCGCTGTTCTACCTCAAGAGCACGATCGAGAAGGTCGACGGCGTCAGGCCCTACACGCCGCTGGAGCTGGCCGGGCGCAACATCTACGTCCGCGAAGGCTGCTATCTCTGCCACTCGCAGATGATCCGCCCGCTGCGCGACGAGGTCGAGCGCTACGGCCACTTCTCGCTCGCCGCCGAGAGCATGTTCGATCACCCGTTCCAGTGGGGCTCGAAGCGTACCGGTCCCGATCTCGCCCGCGTCGGCGCCAAATATTCCGACGACTGGCACGTGACCCATCTCACCAACCCGCGCGCGATCGTGCCGCAATCGGTGATGCCGGGCTATCCGTTCCTCGCCAGGACCGAAGTCGATCCTGACGCGATCGCCGACCACATGCGGACGCTGCGGACGGTGGGCGTGCCCTATACCGACGACCAGATCGCCAATGCGGCCGCCGACATGAAGGCCCAGGCCGATCCGGACAATGCCGGCGCCGATGCCTTCACCAAGCGCTACGCCAAGGCCGTGGTGCACAATTTCGACGGCAAGCCCGGCACGCCGACCGAGATGGATGCGCTGATCGCGTACCTCCAGATGCTCGGCACCCTGGTTGACTTCAAGATCTACAACGAGAAAGCCAATCTTCGCTGAGAAGGCATCACCGATGAAAGCCATCCTGACACTCGACAATCTAGCGTCCGGTCTCGTGACCACGATCTGGACGCCGGTCTTCGTCGCGATCTTTCTCGCGATCATCGCCTACGCGTTTTGGCCCCGCAACAAGGCTGCGTTCGACGATGCGGCCAGCTTGCCCCTGCGGGAGGAGTGAGAGATCATGACCGACCATCATAGCGAAATCGATTCCGTCACCGGCAGGGCCACGACCGGCCATGAATGGGACGGCATCAAGGAGCTCAACACGCCGCTGCCGCGCTGGTGGGTGATCTGCTTCTACCTGACCATCGTCTGGGCGATCGCCTACTGGGTCGTCTATCCGGCCTGGCCGCTGATCTCGAGCAACACGACGGGCCTGTTCGGCTACTCGTCGCGCGCCGACGTCGCGGTCGAGCTTGCCAATCTCGAGAAGATCCGGGGTGACAAGATGGCGGCGCTGGCCACGGCTTCGCTCGCCGACATCGAGAAGGACCCGGCCTTGCTGGCGCTCGCCCGCGCCAAGGGCAAGACCGTGTTCGGCGACAATTGCGCGCCGTGCCACGGCTCCGGCGCGGCCGGCGCCAAGGGCTTCCCGAACCTGAACGACGACGACTGGCTGTGGGGCGGCACGCTCGACCAGATCATGCAGACCATCCAGTTCGGCGCGCGCTCCGGCCACGCCAAGACTCACGAGGGCCAGATGCTGGCCTTCGGCAAGGACGGCGTGCTGAAGCCGGACGAGATCGTCACGGTGGCCAATTACGTGCGCTCGCTGTCGGGCCTGCCGACCCGCAACGGCTACGACGCCGCAAAGGGCGAGAAGATCTTCGCGGACAATTGCGTCGCCTGCCATGGCGATGGCGGCAAGGGCAACCAGGAGCTCGGCGCTCCCAACCTGACCGACAAGATCTGGCTCTACGGCTCCGACGAGGCGGTCTTGATCGAGACCATCACGAACGGCCGTGCCGGTGTCATGCCGGCCTGGGAAGGGCGTCTCGACCCCGCCACCATCAAGGCGATGGCGGTCTATGTCCACTCGCTGGGCGGCGGCAAATAGTCGATCGGCGGACAACAGGTTCCAGCGGGGGCGAAGAAATCCGCCCCCGTTTGCGTTGGATCAATGGCCTCGTTGGCGCGGGGGCTAGGTTCAATCGCACCTTCCAGGAAGCGCTGAGCGATGAACAAAGCCGTAAATCCGAAAGACCTCACACCGGTTGACGACAACGCGCCGCTCTACGCCGCCCGCAAGAAGGTCTATCCCCAGAGCGTCTCCGGTACCTTCCGCCGCATCAAATGGGGCCTGATGGCGTTCTGCCTCGGCGTCTATTATTTCCTGCCCTTCGTGCGCTGGAATCGCGGCCTTGGCGCCCCCAGCCAGGCGGTGCTGATCGATCTGCCCAACAGCCGCTTCTATTTCTTCTTCATCGAGCTGTGGCCGCAGGAGGTTTATTACTTCACCGGCCTTCTGATCGTCGCCGCGGTGGCGCTGTTCCTGATGAACTCGGTCGGCGGCCGCATCTGGTGCGGCTATCTCTGCCCGCAGACGGTCTGGACCGACCTGTTCTACGCCGTCGAGCGCTTCGTCGAGGGTGACCGCCGCGAGCGCATGCGCAAGGACAAGCAGGCGGGTTCACTGACGCTGAAGCGAGTCTCGGAGATCGCCGCCAAGCATACGATCTGGCTCATGATCGCGTGGTGGACGGGCGGCGCCTGGGTGCTCTATTTCAGCGATGCACCGACGCTGGTGAAGGATCTCCTGACCTTCCAGGCGCCGATGGTCGCGTATGCCTGGATCGGCATCCTCACCGCGACGACCTATCTACTCGCCGGCTATATGCGCGAGCAGGTCTGCACCTACATGTGCCCCTGGCCGCGCATCCAGGCCGCGCTCACCGACGAATGGGCGCTCAACGTCACCTACCGCTACGACCGCGGCGAGAAGCGCACCTCGGTCAAGAAGGCCGCGGAGCTGCGCGCGCTCGGCGAGCAGGTCGGCGATTGCGTCGACTGCTACCAATGCGTCGCGGTCTGCCCGACCGGCATCGACATCCGCAACGGACCGCAGCTCGAATGCATCCAGTGCGGACTCTGCATCGACGCCTGCGACAACGTAATGAGCAAGATCGGCCGGCCTAAGCGGTTGATCGGCTACGACAACGACATCAACATCCACCGCCGCCAGGAAGGCAAGGCGCCGATCTACCGCTTCGTCCGCGCCCGCACCGTGGTCTACAGCGCGATCATAGCGGCGGTCGGCGGCATCATGATCTATACACTCGCGACCCGCAGCCTGCTCGACGTCAACGTGCTGCACGACCGCAACCCGCTCGCGGTCAAGCTCAGCGACGGCTCGATCCGCAACGCCTATACGGTGCGGCTCTTGAACAAGAGCGGTTATGATCGCGTCATCGCGATCGATGCGGACGGTCCGGTCAATCCCACGATTCACGTCGTCGGCGTCGATTCGGTGACGCCGGACAGGCCGATGATCGTGATCCCGCGCGACTCCACCAGCGAGCTGCGTCTGCTCGTCACCGCGCCGGCCGACAATAATCCGGAGAAATCGATCCCGGTCCGCTTCCACGTCACCGATATCGGGCTCGGCGTGGTCGCCTCCACCACCGACAATTTCGTCGCGCCGTAAGTTCAGGAGATCGCAATGGCCGCCAAACCGCTGACCGGAACCAAGGTGTTGCTGATGCTGGTCGCCTTCTTCGGGGTCGTGATCGGCGTCAACGTCACCATGATGAAGCTCGCGATCGCGACGCTGCCCGGCACCGAGGTTGACAGCCCCTATGCCGCAGGCCTCGTCTATGACCGCGAGATCTCGGCGGCGCAGGATCAGGCGGCGCGCAAATGGAAGGTCAGTGCGCATATCGAGCGGCGCGCCGACGGCAATGCCGTGCTTCAGGTCGAGGCCCGCGACGCGGCGGACCGACCGGTGACCGGATTGACATTCGAGGGGCGCCTCGAGCGGCCGACCGACAAGCGCGCCGACCTTGCGGTCGAGCTCGCCGAGGCGGGCAGCGGCGTCTATCGCGGCAATGCCGCCTCCGTCGCGCCGGGCCAGTGGGATCTCGTCATCGAGGGTGACGCCAAGGGCGAGCGCGTGTTCCTGTCGCGCAACCGCGTGATCCTGAACTGAGGTTTACGCCATGCAGGTGACGCGCGATTTCTCTCACTACGTCCGCGCCGCGGGCGCAGGCGTCCAGCATATCGACCTGGCGGTCGAGGGCGTTCATTGCGCCGGCTGCATGGCCAAGATCGAGCGCGGTCTGTCGGCGATTCCCGACGTCACGCTGGCGCGGGTGAACCTCACCGACCGGCGCGTCGCGCTGGAATGGAAAGAGGGTACGCTCGATCCGGCTCGCTTCATCGATCGGCTCGAGGAACTCGGCTACAAGGCCTACCCTTACGAGACCCAGAGCGCGGAAGCGACCGAGGTCGCGGAATCCCGCTTCCTGCTGCGCTGCCTCGGCGTCGCCGCGTTCGCCACCATGAACGTGATGATGCTGTCGATCCCGGTGTGGTCGGGCAACGTCACGGACATGCTGCCGGAGCAGCGCGATTTCTTCCACTGGTTGTCTGCGCTGATCGCACTGCCGGCCGCGGCCTATGCCGGCCAGCCGTTCTTCCGTTCGGCCTGGCGCGCGCTGTCGAACAAGACCACCAACATGGATGTGCCGATTTCGATCGGCGTGTGCCTTGCGCTCGGCATGTCCGTGGTCGAGACCATCAATCATGCGGAGCACGCCTATTTCGATGCGGCGATCATGCTGCTCACCTTCCTGCTCGTCGGCCGCTTCCTCGACCAGAACATGCGGCGGCGGACCCGCGCTGTTGCCGGCAACCTTGCGGCGCTGAAGGCGGAGACTGCGGCCAAATTCGTTGGACCCGACGAAATCTCGCAGGTGCCGGTCGCCGCGATCCATCCCGGCGATATCGTGCTGCTCAGGCCCGGCGAGCGCTGCGCGGTCGACGGAAGCGTGATCGAGGGGCGTTCCGAGATCGACCAGAGCCTGATTACCGGCGAGACGCTCTACGTGACGGCCGAGCAGGGCACGCCCATCTATGCCGGCTCGATGAACATCTCCGGCACGTTGCGGGTACGGGTTTCGGCGGCTTCGGAAGCAACGCTGCTTGCCGAGATCACGCGGCTGCTCGACAACGCGCTCCAGGCGCGCTCGCGCTACATGCGGCTCGCCGACCGCGCTTCGCGGCTCTATGCGCCGGTGGTGCATGCGACCGCGCTCATCACCATTTTGGGCTGGGTCATCGCGGGCGCGAGCTGGCATGACGCTATTGTCACCGGCGTTGCCGTCTTGATCATCACCTGTCCCTGCGCGCTCGGTCTTGCGATTCCGACCGTGCAGACGGTGGCCTCGGGCGCGATGTTCAAGGCGGGCGTGCTGCTCAACTCCGGCGATGCCATCGAGCGGCTGGCCGAAGCCGACCATGTCATCTTCGACAAGACCGGCACGTTGACGTTGCCGGATCTCGACGTCACCAACGCCGCCGACATCCCGGCCGATGTTTTCGATCTCGCCGGTCGCCTTGCACTGTCGAGCCATCACCCGGTCGCCGCCGCGGTCGCGCAGGCCGCGGGTGCAAAGTCACCGATCCTCAATGCGATCGAAGAGGCCGGGCAGGGCGTGCGCGCCGTGGCCGACGGCGTCGAGCTTCGCCTCGGCCGTCCATCCTTCTGCGGCGCCGAGGCGCTGGTCGCCGACGCGACCCGTCTCGATCCCGAAGCGTCCATCGTGGCCTTCAGCAGGGGAGAGGATAAGTTCATCCTCTCCGTGCGCCAGGGCCTGCGTCCGGACGCGCAGGCGGTGATCGCGGCGCTGAAGGCCCGCAATATCGGCATCGAGATCCTCTCCGGCGACCGCGAACCCGCGGTGGTCGCAGCGGCTCACGCGCTCGACGTCGCCGAATGGCGCGCCGGCGTCACGCCGGCCGACAAGATCGCGCGGATCGAGGAATTGAAGCAGCGCGGTGCAAAGGTGCTGATGGTCGGCGACGGCATGAACGACGCGCCGTCGCTGGCGGCCGCCCATGTCTCGATGTCACCGATCTCGGCTGCGCATCTCAGCCAGGCCACCGCCGATCTCGTCTTCCTCGGCCGGCCGCTGGCTCCGGTCGTCGCTGCGATCGATTCCGCGCGCAAGGCACTGCATCTGATGCGGCAAAATCTCTGGCTTGCGATCGGCTATAATGTGCTTGCCGTGCCGATCGCGATCAGCGGCGTCGTCACGCCCTTGATCGCGGCGGCCGCCATGAGCGGATCGTCGATCGTGGTGATGCTCAATTCGCTGCGTGCCCGCAGCGCCTCGCGGGAGATCGTGTGATGGAGATCCTGGTTTACCTGGTGCCGCTGGCGCTGCTGCTCGGAGGCGCCGGCCTTGCCGCCTTCCTCTGGTCGCTCCGCAGCGGCCAGTACGACGATCTCGACGGCGCGGCCTGGCGGGCGATTGCCGACGACGACCCGCCGCCGCAGGAAGTGCCCGCGAAGCGCTAGCGCTTCAACGCGAAGGTGAGCAGGGCCGCGGCCGCGAGGGCGAGCGCGATCCCGGCAACGCACGCATGCCAGCCGAAGCCGTCGAACAAGCGGCCGAGCACGGCTGTGCCGACGAGCCCGCCGCAGAAATAGCAGGCGAGATAGGTGCCGCTGGCAACGCCACGATTGTCGGCTGCCGCCTGTCCGACGAAACCGGTGGCGGCGGCCTGCGCGAAAAAGGTGCCTACGCCGACCAGGACCATGCCGGCGAGCACCTCGCCGAGATGCGGCGTGAGCATGAGCGGCAGGCCGACGCCAGCAACGGCGAGCGCGCACCAGATTGTCGGACGTATCCCGAGGCGCGATACGACCCGTCCGGCCAGCAACGTCGTCACGATTGATGGCAGGAAGACGAAATAGATCAGCCCCAGGTCCATCATGCCGAGCGACAGCGGCGGCCGGACTAGCACGAAGTTGACGAATGTGAAGGTGCCGATAAAGGCGAACAGGATGCAGAAGCCGATGCCGAAAGCCGCCCGCAGCCGCGGATCGCGCCAATGCGCGACCATGGCGGCAAACGGCGCTTCTATCAGCCTCGTCGTGGCCATCGGCTGGACACGCTTGATGTTGAAGTAGACCAGCGCGGCACCGGCAAGATTGAGGGCCGCAAAGAAGTAGAAATTCCAGGCAAGCCCGAAGCGATCGGCGACCGCGGCCGAGATCAGCCGCCCGACCAGGTTGCTGGCGACGTTCCCGGTAATGTAAGCGGCAAACGCGGCGCCCGCGTCCATCGCGCTGCATTGCTCGCCGAGATAGGCGAGGGTCAATGCGAAGGCAGAGGCCATGCAGAGCCCTTGGACGACCCGGAGCGCGGTGAACACAGCAAGATTAGGCGCGACCGCGAGCAGGCTGGTCGGGATCGCCAGAAGCATCAGGCTAAGCAGAATGCCGGTGCGGCGATTGATGTGTGGGCTGAAGAGACCCACGACAAGCCCGGCGACCGCCATGCCGAACGTGCTGGCATTGACGGCGAAGCCCATCGCCGCGGGCGTGACGCCGTAATGGCGCGTCAGCGAGGGCAGGATCGCCTGCGTCGCGAACAGATCGACGACAGTCAGGAATGCGGTCAGCCCGATCACGAGCGAGCGAAGCGCCTGCCCGGGCGAATGCATCGCCATCGCAGACGGCTTCATATGTGCGGACAGATCAGTCATGAGCCGACATCTCCTATTAAGAGTGAGAGGCACCCGGCTTGCGGGGGAAAGGCATCCGGGCGCCACGTCACGAGCAAGCGGGGCCGGCGTGCTCGTCACATGTTGTGATCGTGCGGATCCTTGCGGACGTCGCCGACATAGAGAACGACCGTCTCCTTGCCGAGGTTCTTCCACCAATGCGAGGTGCCAAACACTTCCGGGCGAAGGTCGCCCGCCTTGTGCACGATCGGATCGACGCAGTTGGAGGCGTATTCGACGATTTCGCCTTGCTGCACGAAGATCAGGGCAGGGCGATCGTCATGGCTGTGCCAGGGCACGATGCCGCCGGGCGCGATGGTGAGCTTGCGGAAACGCAGCTCGCGGCCTTCGAGATGCGCCGGCTGCTTGCCGAGGTCGATCGCGCCAAGCGTGACGTCGGTGACGCCCACCGGCTTGTAGTCGACCATCTGCTGTGCGTTCGGCTTGATCTTGTCGGCCGGACATTCGCCGGCGAACACGGGCTGCGCCGAGAGTGCGCCGACGATGGCAAGGCCGGGCCAGATCAGGCGCGACAATGTGTGGCTCGTGGACATGGGAGGTCTCCTGTGTTGGCCGCAACCCCGCTGGTTGCCGGCTATGCCAGCAGTGTCGCGAAAGCTGCGTCGCTCCTGAAATGCCGGCTTGCTCTCGATGCGATAGCCGAGCGCTATGTTGATGCGTGGCGGCTATCGAACCGATTGGGCATCGGCATTTCCGCTTTCGACCTAGCCGGTGTCGGATGGGCCCACGCCCGATCGGCGGGCGTTCACGTCAATCCGGAGGAGCATTCCATGACGAAATTGTCCAAGACCATGATCGCCACCGCAGCTTTCGCGGTGATCGCCACGTCGGCCTTCTCGGAGGCGGCCTGGGACTTCAAGGCCGGAATGGCCTATGTCTATGGTGGGCCCGGCAAGATGTCGGCGATGGCGATGGCCCCGGCCGAGAAGAACCACGAGGCGATGATGAAGAACGCCAAGAAGGTGCCCGAAAACACCGTCTTCTTCATGGACAACGGTTCGCTGTACTACACGCCGGGCCGGCTGGATCCGACAGGCAATTTCTACGTCAACTGATCGGCCCCGAGTCGCGGCCGCCCCTTGCGGGCGGCCGGAACGGGAAACTAGTATTCGTCTCAAGAATGCCGGAGCTGAAGATGACGTCTCTCTCGCCAGCCGATGCCGAGCGGCTCAGGGCCGCCTTCCAGCGCTGTCGCGACATGGATGGCACGCTCAACGAACAGCTCCGCGCCTATGCCGATGCCAGCCGCGAGGTCTTCCCGGCCTATGGCGAGGCGGTCGATCGCCTGGTGGCGCGATTGGGTGGGAACGGCGGTGGCGAGACAGCGCCTCGTCCGGGAGATCCGATGCCGCCGTTCATGCTGCCGGATGAAAGCGGACGTCTCGTCACCTTGCCGACCCTCCTGGAGGATGGGCCGGTCGCGGTGATGTTCTTCCGTGGGCACTGGTGTCCTTATTGCCGGCTCAACGTCCGTGCCGTGGTTCAGGCGCTCGATCGCATCGAGGCCATGGGAGCGCGGATCGTCGCCATCGTGCCGGAAACCCAGGAATATACACGGCAACTCAAGGTCGATTCCGCTGCGCCATTCCCGATCCTGACCGATCTCGATAACGGCTACGCGCTGTCGTTGAATCTGGCGATCTGGCTCGGCGCCGAGATCCAGAACTTGCTGTCCTATCAAGACATGGCGAAATTTCACGGCAATGACGGCTGGATGCTGCCGATCCCGGCCGTGTTCGTGGTCGGCCGCGACGGCATCGTCAAGGCCCGCTTCGTCGATCCGGATTTCCGCAAGCGCATGGAGATCGACGATCTGCTTGCAGCGCTCGAAAGCGCAAGCGCCGATCGCTGACGCGACCTGCACGCTCCTCAAGCGAATTCAGCCGGCAACCGCTCGCCAGTCCGCGCCGCGCAGCATCCGCATCACGGCATTGGCCACCGCCGTGCGCTGGCGTCCAGCCACACCGTAGAGGCTCACGGTGCGGCGGGCGTCGAGCCCTGTGACCGCGGCGCGGGTCAGCGTTTCCGGCACGGGCGAGGTGTGGGGGACCATGGCAACGCCGATGTCGGCTTCGACCAGCTCGATCAGATCGCGCTCGCTCGATATCTCGTGGCCGTGATCAATGCCATGCTCGCGCAGGCTGGCAGAGATGCGGCCGGAATGCTCGCAGAAGGTCCGGCTCAGCAATTGTTCGGAGCGCAAATCCTCCACCGATATGTTGCTGCGGCCGGCCAGCCGGTGTCCGCTGCTGACGACGAGCTCGAAGCCTTCGGTGAAGAGTGGCCAGGTATCGAGCCGGTCCCAGGCCTCGTCGATCTCGGCCGCGATACCGAGCTCCGCCTCCCCCTTCTTCAGGAAGTCGCCGACATCTCTGCTCGAGCCGCGCAGGAATCGGAATTCGAGCCGGTTGAACTGTCGTTTGATCTCGTTGAGGTGCGGTATCAGCAACGCAAGGTCGACCGAATGCGTCAGCGCGATACGCAGCGCACCGATCTCGCCGCTCTTGAATGAGGAGGCAAGCGAACGGGCGCCGGCGGCGGCGTCATAGCACTGCTTGAGCAGCGGATGCATGCGCTGGCCGAGCTCGGTCAATTGGGCGGCCGGGCGCTCGCGGCGAAACAGGTCGCCGCCGAGCTCGGCCTCGAGCTGCTTGATCGCGCGCGTCAGCGACGGCTGCGTCACGTTGCATTCCTCGGCGGCGCGCGTGAAGTTCAAGAGCTGCGCCACGGCGAGGAAGTAGCGGACCTGATGCATTTCCATGGTTCGGCTCCCCAGCAGGATCGACGAAAATCTAGCCCATCGGCGCCGGGAATGACATCCCGGCTGCGATAGCGCGGACGTATGGACTCGGAAGCCAACCGGCATTTTCACAGGATTGGATGATCCGGCACATTTCGGCCTGACCACGGCGCTGACCCGCGCCGGCTGTTTGCCCCGAAGAGGTTTGGATCATGAATGTCCCGATCAAGACGCAGGCGTCCGCTTCGTCACGCGTGCTCGCCGGCAAGGTGGCATTGATCACCGGATCGACCAGCGGAATCGGCCTCGGCATCGCGCGGGCGCTGGCTGCCGCCGGCGCCGACATTGTGCTCAATGGCCTTGGTGTCGTCAGCGAAATCGGCCGGACGCGCGAGCAGATCGCTGCCGAATTCGGCGTCAAGGCGAGCTATTCGCCGGCCGACATGACGAGGCCGAAATCGATCGCCGAGATGATCGCAGCCACCATCGCCGAGTCCGGCCGGCTCGACATCCTCGTCAACAATGCGGGCATCCAGCATGTCGCGCCGCTGGACCAGTTTCCGGTCGAGAAATGGGACCAGATCCTTGCGATCAACCTGTCGTCGGCTTTTCACACGACACGGCTCGCACTGACGGCGATGCGCCGGAACGGCTTTGGCCGCATCGTCAATGTCGCATCCGCGCACGGCCTGGTCGGTTCGCCGTTCAAGGCGGCCTATGTCGCCGCCAAGCACGGCATCGTCGGCCTGACCAAGGTGACGGCGCTGGAGACCGCGGAAGAGGGCATCACCTGTAACGCGATCTGCCCCGGTTACGTCTACACGCCGCTGGTCGAGGCGCAGATCGACGGGCAGGCCACCGCGCACGGCATTTCCCGCGATCAGGTGATCCGTGATGTCTTGCTCCCGCAGCAGCCGAACAAGCGCTTCGCCACGGTCGAGGAGCTTGGCGCGCTCACGGTGTTCCTGGCGACGGACGCGGCCGCCTCGATCACCGGCATTGCGCTTCCCGTCGATGGTGGTTGGACCGCGCATTGACATGAAACGGGATCGTTCGCAGCGGCGTAACAAGTCGCGGCCGACGGCGAACATTCGACCGACGCAGGCCCATCAGGAGCGAACCATGAACGGCACACAGGACAACGCAAAGAGCAAGGACCTGCCGGGCCAGGTCGTGCTGGTCCTCCAGGGCGGCGGCGCCCTCGGCTCCTACCAGGCTGGCGTGTACCAGGCCCTGCACGAGGCCGGCATCGAGCCGGACTGGATCATCGGCACCTCGATCGGCGCGATCAATGCAAGCCTCATTGCAGGCAACGAGCCGGGACAGCGGCTGGCGCGGCTGAAAGAATTCTGGAAGCGGATGGAGCAGAACCCGGTCTGGAATCTGCGCAGCGCGTTTCCCGGCTTCAATGACAAGCTGGCTTATTGGTCGACCGTCACCAACGGCATTCCCGGCTTCTTCCGCCCCAATCCGCTGGCGCATGCCGGCGATTCCTACCCGCTGGGAACCGATCACGCGGGCTTCTATTCGACCGCGCCGCTGGAGAAGACGCTCCGCGAGCTCGTCGATTTCAGCCTGGTCAATCGCTGCGCGCCGCGGTTGACGGTCGGCGCGGCGCATGTCCGTAGCAGCCAGATGCGCTATTTCGACAGCCGCGACGGCGAGCTGACGGTGAAGCACATCATGGCATCGGGCGCGCTTCCGCCGGCATTCCCCGCGGTGCGGATCGATGGCGAGCTCTATTGGGACGGCGGCATCCTGTCGAACACGCCGACCGAGGCGGTCTTTGACGACAACCCGCGCAAGGATTCGCTGATCTTCGCGGTGCATCTGTGGAATCCCGTCGGCACCGAGCCGACCACGATGGCGGAGGTGCTGAACCGTCACAAGGACGTGCAGTACTCCAGCCGCATCGCGAGCCAGATCGTCCGGCAGCAGCAGGCCCATCGTCTGCGCCACGTCATCAACCAGCTCGCCGGGCGTCTGTCCGAAAGCGAGCGCGCCGATCCCGCCGTGAGGGAATTGACCAGCTATGGCTGTCCGACCCGGATGCATGTGGTGCGGCTGCTCGCCCCTCAGCTCGATCGCGAAAGCCACACCAAGGACATCGACTTCAGCCCGTCCGGGATCATGCAGCGTTGGGACGCGGGCTATGCACATACCCGCTCGGTGCTGGCGCGCGCGCCGTGGGTCGGCGAATTCGATCCGCTGTCGGGCGTGGTGCTGCACGAGCATCTGGACGACATGCCGATGGCCGCGGAATAGCGCCTCAGGCCGACGCTCGCTTCATCGAATTGCCACAGGCGTTGCGGATCGTAGCAAGCCGCAGTCGATGAGGTCCCTGCAGGTGGTATCCGGGAACGAGCTGGAGATAGCTCTCGATCAGGTCCGCGCTTGCGCGGCGGGACCGATCGCGGGCGTGTTCGGTCCTGACACGGTGACCTGGCGGATCGACCGGGAGGCCGTCATCTTCCTCGGCGCCGGCCGGGCGCTGCTGCTGCAGCTCGCGCATCCCTGGGTCGCGGCCGCGATCGCCGAACATTCCAGGACTCTTGCCGATCCGATCGGGCGCTTCCATCGCACCTTCGACATCGTCTTTGCCATGGTGTTCGGCTCGCTCGACCGGGCGCTGTCGTCATCGCGGCAACTGCACCGGCGCCACAGCATGATCGTCGGCGAGATGCCGGAGACCGTCGGTCCGTTCGCGGCCGGCTCGCGTTACTGTGCCAACGACATCCCGTCGCTGCGCTGGGTTCATGCCACGCTGGTCGAGACCGCGTTGATGGCGCACGATCTGGTTCTGCCGCCGTTCTCGGTGGCGGAGCGCGAGCGCTACTGGACCGAAAGCCGGACGTTCGGCGCGCTGTTCGGACTGACGGCGGATGACCTGCCGGCCGACTGGTCCGGCTTTGCGGCCTACATGGCCGCGATGGTGCAGTCGGAGACGCTCACCGTGAGCCCGGCCGCGCGCGAGATCGCGGCGCAGATTTTCGGTGGCGCACGTCCGTGGCTGCGGCCGCCGCGATGGTACCGCGCGCTCACGGCAAGCCTGCTGCCGGAGCGCCTGCGCTTAGGGTTCGGTCTTGAGCTCGACGCGCGCGACAAGAAATCTGCGCAGAACGCCCTGCGGTGGATCACGCGCGTTTATCCGAAACTGCCCGACCGGCTGCGCTATGTCGGTCCCTACCAGGAAGCGCAGGCGCGCTTGCGCGGCGAGCCGCAGCCGGACTGGATGACCCGCTGCCTCAACCGCGCCTGGATTGGTCGCCCGCAAATGGACGTGCGCGGGAAGGGGTGAGGAATGATCTCCGTGTCCCGGACAAGCTGCAACGCGTGAGCGTTGCGGCGCAGAGCCGGGATCCAGGAGCCGCGAAATCCGGTGCGACATGGGCCCCGGCTCAGCAGCGCACCGTCGAAGAGACGCTGCGCTGCGTCCGGGGCATGAGAGAACGCGCAGCTCACGCCGCCGCCAGCTTCCGGTACAGCTTGCTGTAACTTCCCGCCGAGATGCTCCAGGAGAATGACCGGCCCATGGCGCTGCGGCGCATGGTGTCGAGCTGGTCGTGGGCCATGAACGCCTCGAAGGCACGGCGGACGCCGCCGAGGAAAGATTCGTGCGACGGTCTCGAGAACAGGAAGCCGGTCTCGCCGTCGCTGATGGTTTCGGCAAGGCCGCCGGTCTGGTGCCCGATCGGCAGCGAGCCGAAGCGCTGGGCGTACATCTGGCTGAGCCCGCAGGGCTCGAAGCGGGAGGGCATCAAGGTGAAATCGCTGCCGGCGAAAATGCGCCGCGCCTGGGCGTCGTTGAAGCCGATGGTGACGCCGATGGCGTCGGGGCGGCGGCGATGCGCGTCGATCAGCGCCTGCTCGAGCGCGGGCTCGCCGGAGCCGGTGACCACGATCTGCCCGCCGGCGTCGACGATCTCGTCGGCGGCCGACAGCACGAGGTCGATGCCCTTCTGATGCACGAGCCGTGCGACGATCGCAAACATCGGCCCGCGCGAGACGGCAAGCCCGAACTGCTTGCGCACGTAATCCGCATTGGCTTTCTTGCCGACCCAGTCGCCGGCCCCGAATTGTTGCGCGAGCTGGGCGCAATAGCGCGGGTCCCAGCTCTCGTCGATGCCGTTGAGGATGCCGGTGAGCTCGGACGCCTCGGAGCGGACGCGCAGCAGGCCTTCGAGGCCGCAGCCGAATTCCTCGGTCGTGATCTCGCGCGCATAGGTGCCGCTGACGGTGGTGAGGTGGGAGGCATAGACCAGCCCCGCCTTCAGGAAGGAGAGCTGGTCGTAGAACTCGACGCCGTCGATGTGGAAGGAGCTTTCGGGGACGCCGATCCGCCGCAACGACTCCTTCGGGAAGAGACCCTGATAGGCAAGGTTGTGGATCGTCAGGATCGACGGCAGCTTGGCGCCGCGCCAGGCGAGATAGGCCGGCACGAGCGAGGCCTGCCAGTCATTGGCATGGATCAGGTCTGCTGCCCAATTCTTGTCCAGCATGCCCATGGCCAGCTCAGCGGCCGCCGAAGCAAACCGCGCGAAGCGGATGTCGTTATCAGGCCAGTCGCGCCCGGACTCGTCGCCATAGGGGTTGCCGGGCCGGTCGTAGAGCTGCGAGCACAACAGCACATAAACAGGCATTCCGTCCTTGGTCGCGGCCCGGCCCAGCGAGCAGGCCGGCATTTCCGCGAATGCCGGGCAGCGGCCAACGATCTGAATATGCGTGAGTTGCTCGATGATGTCGCGATAGCCGGGCAGCATGATCCGGATATCGGCGAAGGGACGGAGCGCACGAGGCAAGGCCGCGGACACGGCGCCGAGTCCACCGACGCGGACGAAGTCGTCCATCTCTGTCGTGACGAACAAGACCCTCAAGAACAGCTGCCCTCATCCGATCCCGTTTGCTGCTATGCAAGAACGGGTCCAGTTGCTCCGGAAATTCTCCAGCCCCCCAACGCGGCGCGTCTGATCGGTAAAGACTTTCCTACTCAGCCGCCGCCCTCTAGGGTCGCCGCATCAACAAGAGAGAACAATGAAGGTTCCAAAGGGGCATGGGGATGCAGCTAGCAGATAAGCATGAGGGGATGACGACAAAGGCCTTCGCGGGCCTCAGGGTGCTGGATTTTTCGACCACCATCGCCGGGCCCCATTGCGCGCGGATGCTGGCCGACATGGGCGCCGAGGTCATCAAGATCGAGACCGACGGCGGCGAGACGATGCGCACCCGGCCACCGTTGCGCAAGGGCTGCAGCACCGTGTTCGGCCAGCTCAATGTCGGCAAGAAGAGCGTGGTGCTCGACCTCAAGTCCGAGGACGGGCGCGAGGTGGTCCGCCGGCTGGTCGCCACGTCGGACATCCTGGTCGAGAATTTTCGTCCCGGCGTGATGCGCCGGCTGCGGCTCGACTGCGACAGCCTGCGCCCGGTCAATCCCAGGCTGATCTATTGCTCGATCTCCGGCTACGGCCAGACCGGCCCCTCGGCCGAGCTGCCGGCCTACGCGCCGGTAATCCATGCCGCCTCCGGCTACGATATGGCGCATCTTGCCTATCAGCCCGGCCGCAACAGGCCCGACTATTGCGGCATCTATCATGCCGACGTCGTCACCGGCACCTACGGCTTCGGCGCGATCGCCTCCGCGCTCTATCAGCGCAGCGTGACCGGGCTCGGCCAGCACATCGATGTCTCCATGCTGGAATCGATGCTGTCGCTGACCTTGACCGAATTGCAGGGCGCGCAATTTGCCGTAAAGCCGCCGCCGCGCCCGATGTTCGGGCCGACCGAGACGGCGAACGGCTATGTGATGATCACGGTCGCCAGCGAGAAGACGTTTCAGGCCCTGATGGGCGTGATCGGCCGCCCCGAATGGATCTCTGACCCTCGCTTCTCGACCTATGCCACGCGACGCGAGAACTGGGCAGAGGTGATGGATGGCGTCGAAGCCTGGTCGCGGCAGCTCGCAACCGACGCGTGTCTCGCAGCGCTCGGCGCCGCCGGCGTGCCGGCTTCGGCCTATCGCACCGTGTCAGAGGCGCTGGCCGATCCGCAGCTCGCGCACCGGCAAGCGCTCTCGTCCGTGCAGGACGGAGGCGGCTCGTTTCAGGTGCTCAATCTGCCGTTCCGGATGTCGGGTGCCGACACCACGCCGGGTAGGACGATCGCCGTGCTCGGCGAGCATACGGATGCGCTGCGCGAGGAGATCGGCCTTCGCGAATGATGCGTCAATTCCGACAGGCAAAACATCCGCGACGCGCCGAGCAACATTGCGCCGCCGCATGCGGCAACTGATCGCTCGCGCGTTCCCCTTGCCGTCGCGCGCATTTGTCGCCAATCTCGCCTCCGAGTCATTCAACGATCCGAAACATCGGACGAGGATCCCGGGAGGAACCATGACCAGGATTGCTGCTGCGGCGCGCAGGCACGCGCCGATTTTCCTTGTTGCGGCATTTGCGATCGTCCCGCTGGCCGGTCCGGCGTCGGCGCAGAAGGCCGGCGGCAGCATCACCGTCGGCCAGGAGCTGGACATTCCGGGCTTCGATCCGCTCAAGGTCGGCGTCTACGATACCTCCACCTTCACCGCGGCGGCCGCGATCTTCGACACGCTCGTCACGCTCGATGACAAGGGCGAGGCGGCGCCGAAGCTCGCGGAGTCCTGGACCCATTCCGACGATTACAAGACCTGGACCTTCAAGCTGCGCAAGGGCGTGACATTCCATGACGGCACGCCGTTCAATGCGCAGGCCTTCAAGGACAATTTCGACCGGCAGAAGGACCCGGCCAACAAGTGCCGTTGCGCCTTCTACATCACCAACGTCAAGGAGGTGCTGGCGCCCGACGAATACACCGTGGTCTATCATCTCACCGACCCCTCGGTGAACCTGCCGGCGACGATCACCATCCAGAGCCAAAACAACGTCGTACACTCTCCGACGGCGTGGAAGACCAAGGGCGACGACTACAACCGCAACCCGGTCGGCACCGGTCCCTATATCCTGAAATCATGGACCGCCGGCGACCGCATGGTGCTGGAGAAGAATCCCAATTATTGGGACAAGAGCCGTCCGTACCTCGACCGCATCGTTCTGAAGCCGCTGCCCGATGCGCAGTCACGCTTCGCCTCGCTGCAATCGGGCGAGGCCGACATTATCTGGGACGACGAAAACGACGCCGACAACATCATGAAGGCGCAGAAGGACTCTAAGCTCACCGTACACACCTACAAGGGCTCGGGTGCGCAGGTCTACGCCTTCAACACCAAGGTGGCGCCGTTCGACGACGTCCGCGTGCGCCAGGCGCTGGTGATGGCGATCGACCGGCCCAAAATGTCGCAGGCAATCAGCAACGGCCTGAGCCGGCCCGCGAGCAATCCTTACGGCGATGGGTCCTGGGTCAAGTGCAAGGACGATGGCGCGCTGCCTTACGATGTCGAGAAGGCCAAGGCGCTGATCAAGGACTACGGCAAGCCGGTCGAGTTCAGGATGCTGGTCACCGCGACGCCCCGCGGCCGCATGATCGGCCAGGTGCTGCAGCAATTCTGGAAGCGCGTCGGCGCCAACATGGAGATCGAGCAGGTCGATCAGGCGACCATTCCCTCGCGCGCTTTCACGCGCCAATTCCAGCTGACGCCGTGGCGTATCGTCGATCTCGCCGATCCCGATCCGCAGATGTACGCGAACTTCCATACCGGCAGCCCGCTCGCGCTCGCCGGCTTCTCCGATCCGGAGCTCGACCGGCTGCTCGACCATGCGCGCGTCACCGCCGATGTCGGCCAGCGCACCGAGGATTATTGCGCCATCAGCCGGCTCATCAACAAGGAAGCGATCTGGTTCTGGACGTTCCAGAACACCTATTACGCGCTGTCGAGCGCGAAGCTGAAAGGCTTTCCGAAAATCTACAACAGCGTGATCGACGTCTCCGACGCCTGGCTGGAATGACCTGGTGATGCTGAACTTCATCGTGCGGCGGCTGCTGGCGATCCTGCCGGTGCTGCTCGCCGTCTCGCTGCTCACCTTCCTGATCGCCTCGCTGCTGCCGGGTGATCTTGCCATGGTCATCCTCGGCGATCAGGCGACGCCGGAGAACGTCGCGGCGCTCCGCCATGACATGGGGCTCGACCAGCCGCTATGGTGGCGTTACCTGAGCTGGCTCGGGCACGTCCTCCAAGGCGACCTCGGCCGCTCGTTCCGCACCGGGCAGACGGTGCTGCAGGCGGTCTCCGAGCGCATTCCGGTCTCGCTCGAATTGATGCTGATGGCGGAGTTCGTCGGGCTCCTGATCGGCGTGCCGATCGCGATCGCCTGCGCCGCGCGCGCCGGCGGCGCATTCGATCGCTTCATGACCGGCAGCGCCTTTGCGATGCTGTCGATGCCGTCCTTCCTGGTGGCGATCCTCCTGATCTATCTGTTCGCGGTCGAGCTGCACTGGTTGCCGGCGACCGGCTATGTCCCGTTCACCGAAGAGCCGCTCGCGAACTTGCGCTTCTTCGTGCTCCCGGCGCTGACGCTGGCGCTGGCGGAATGGCCTGGAATCATGCGCGTGCTGCGCTCCGACATGATCGCGACCTTGCAGGAGGACTATATCGCGCTCGCGAAGGCCAAGGGCCTGAAGCCATCGCGCATCCTGTTCGTCCATGCGCTCAAGCCGTCGTCGCTGACGCTGGTGACGGTGACGGGCATCAACATCGGTCGCCTGCTCGGCGGCACCTTGATCGTGGAATCGATCTTCGCGCTGCCCGGCATCGGCCGGCTGCTGGTCGGGGCGATCTATACCCGTGACCTCGTCATCCTCCAGGGTGTGGTGCTGCTCGTCGCCTGCGGCTTCGTGCTCGTGAACTTCATCGTCGACATGCTCTATGCCGTGCTCGATCCGAGGATCCGTCATGGCCACGCTTGAGCTCTCGATGCAGGACGAGGTGACAGCCGCGCCGGTCAGGCGCAAGCGCAAGCTCGGGCTGTTGTTCTGGATCGCGAGCCTTTGGCTCGCCATCATCCTCGCGCTTGCGATTCTTGCGCCTCTGCTGCCGCTGCAAAATCCCGTCGACATGGACATGCTGGAGCGGCGCGCCGCCTTTTCCAGCGAGCACTGGCTTGGCACCGACGGTCTCGGCCGCGACGAACTGGCCCGGCTGATCTTTGGCGCGCGCGTCTCGCTGACAGTCGGGCTGATCGCCCCATTGATCGGCCTCGGCATCGGCGGTGCGCTCGGTCTGCTCGCCGGCTATTTCCGCGGGAGGTTCGAAACGCTGGTGGTCGGCAGCATGGACGTGCTGCTGGCGTTTCCGCCGCTGATCTTCGCGCTCGCGGTCACAGCCTATCTCGGCCAGTCCATTCCCAATCTCACCGTCATCCTCGGCGTGCTCGGCATTCCCGCCTTCATGCGGGTCGCGCGCGCAGCGACGCTGTCTCTGGCGCGGCGCGAATTCGTGATCGCGGCCGAGGCACTGGGTGCCAGCCATGCGCGCATTCTGCTGCGCGAGCTGCTGCCGAACGTGATCCTGCCGCTGCTCGCCTTCTTCCTGCTCGGTGTCGCCGTCACCATCGTGGTCGAGGGGGCGTTGTCCTTTCTCGGCCTAGGCGTGCCGCCGCCGATGGCGAGCTGGGGCAGCATGATCGGCGAGGGGCGCGACAGCCTCGACGTCGCGCCGCGGCTCGCCTTCCTGCCGGCGGCCGGATTGTTCCTCACCGTGCTGGCGTTCAACCTCGTCGGCGACACCATGCGGGCGCTGACCGACCCGCGTCAGGGGGCGCTGTGAGCACACAGCTCCTGACGATCGAGGACGTCGCGGTCGAGTTGCCGACCCCGCGCGGTATCTTGCGCGCCGTGGACCATGTGGATCTGTCGCTGGAGGCGGGCCGCACGCTCGGAATCGTCGGTGAATCTGGCTGCGGCAAGACCATGCTGTCGCGCGCGGTCCTTCAGCTGCTGCCGAGGAAGGCGAAGCTCACGGGGCGCGTCACGTTCGACGGTCAGGATCTGGTCCGGCTCGCCCCTGAAAGCCTGCGCCGCCTCCGCGCGCGCGACCTCGCGGTGGTGTTCCAGGACCCCATGACTTCGCTCAATCCGGTGCTTACCATCGGCACTCAGCTGATGGAGACGATTCAGGAGCATCTCGAGCTAGAGGCGCCCGCCGCGCGCAAGCGCAGCATCGAGCTGCTCGCCGCCGTCGGCATCCCGGCGCCGGAGCAGCGGCTCGCGCAATATCCCCATCAATGCTCCGGCGGCATGCGCCAGCGCATCGCGATCGCGATCGCGCTGTCCTGCGAGCCGAAACTGCTGATCGCGGACGAGCCGACCACGGCGCTCGACGTCACCATCCAGGCGCAGATCCTCGATCTGCTGGCGCGCGAGCAGCGCCGCCGCCATATGGCGATGATCATCATCACGCACGATCTCGGCGTCGTCGCCGGCCGCGCCGACGAGGTCGCGGTGATGTATGCGGGCAGGGTGGTGGAGCGCGCGCCGACGCAGGCGTTGTTCAAACGCATGCATATGCCTTACACGGAAGCGCTGCTGGCGGCGATTCCGAAGCTGGAGACCGCGCCGCATACGCCGTTGCCGGCGATTTCCGGCCGGCCGCCCGATCCGACCCGGCCGCTGAAGGGCTGCTCCTTCGCGCCGCGCTGCCGCTATGCCACCAGCCGCTGTCGTGAGGCCAAGCCGGGCCTGATGAGCGCCGAGACGGCCGATCATCTCTATGCCTGCTTCCACCCGATCCAGATGGCGGAAAGGATCGGCGCATGATGCAGCTGGCCGTGCGCGACGAGCCGCTCCTGAACGTCGACAATCTCGTCGTCGAATATGGGCTCGGCAACAAGACCGTGCATGCCGTCTCCGGCGTCAGCCTTCATGTCGCGCGGGGCGAGACGCTGGGGCTGGTCGGTGAATCCGGCTGCGGCAAGTCGACGCTGGGGCGCGCCGTGCTGCAATTGCGCCGCGCCAAGTCCGGCCGCGTGCTGTTCGACGGCGAGGACCTCACCGCGATGGAGGGCGAGGCGCTGCGCAAGATGCGCCGCCGCGTGCAGCTCATCTTCCAGGATCCGATCGCCTCGCTCAATCCGCGCCGGCGCATCGGCGACATCGTCGCCGAACCGCTGATCATCGCCGGTGTCAAGGACGCCGCCGAGCGCAGGCGCAGGGTTCACGACGTGCTCGCCGCTGTCGGGCTCGATCCCGAACTCGTGGCGAACCGCCTGCCGCACGAATTCTCCGGCGGCCAGTGCCAGCGCATTTCGATCGCGCGATCGCTGGTACTCAATCCCGAATTCATCGTCTGCGACGAGCCGGTCTCGGCGCTCGACGTCTCCATTCGCGCGCAGATCCTGAATCTGCTGGAGGAGATGAAGGCGCGGTTCGGCCTGACGCTGCTGTTCATCGCGCATGACCTCGCGGTCGTCAAAGCCGTGAGCGACCGCGTCGCGGTGATGTATCTCGGCCGGCTCTGCGAGGTCGGGCCATCGGAGCAATTGTTCGCGAGACCCGCGCATCCCTATACGGCGCTGCTGCTGCAGGCGATTCCGGTGCCTGATCCGGATGTGCGTCCCGCCGAGAGTGTGGCAACCGGCGAGCCGCCGTCGCCGATTGCGCCGCCCTCCGGCTGCCGCTTCCGCACCCGCTGCCCGCGGGCGGACCAGCGATGCAGCGCGGAGATACCGGAGTTGCGCGAGGTCACGTCAGGCCAGTTCGCGGCTTGCCACCATCCGCTGGCCTGAACTAAGACGAGTCCCGGATTTGTCTCACTTGGCCGCCCGTGGCATGGTGGCGACGACAAGACGAATGCCGGGAGGACGCTGATGAAGAGTTTCAAGGTTGCCGATTTCAAGGCGCCGCTGCAGGAGTTCGATGAGGCGACGCCGCAGCCGTCGGGCACGCAGGTGCTGATCAAGGTCAAGGCCGCCGGCGTCTGCCACAGCGACCTTCACATCTGGGAAGGCGGCTACGATCTGGGCCATGGCCGCAAGCCGCTGTCGCTGAGGGATCGCGGCATCAATCTGCCGCTGACCATGGGCCACGAGACTGTCGGCGAGGTTGTTGCGTTCGGCCCCCACGTGAAGCCGGCCGACCAGGGCGATCTCAAGCTCGGCGATGTCGGCCTGGTCTATCCCTGGATCGGCTGCGGCAAATGTGCGACGTGCCTTGCCGGTGACGAGAACATGTGCCTGACCCCGCGCTCGCTCGGCGTCTATTGCGATGGCGGTTATTCCGATCACATGCTGGTGCCGCATCCGCGTTACCTGCTCAACCTCAGGGGGCTCGATCCCGCGACGACCGCGCCTTATGCGTGCTCGGGCGTCACCACCTACAGCGCGCTGAAGAAGGTCGAGCAGCATTTCGACACGCCGATCGTGATGTTCGGCGCCGGCGGTCTCGGGCTCATGGCGCTCTCGCTCTTGAAGGCGATGGGGGGCAAGGGTGCGATCATGGTCGATATCGACGCCAGGAAGCGCGAGGCCGCGGAAAAGGCCGGCGCGCTTGCAACTGTTGATCCCAAGGCGCCGGATGCGCTGGAGCAGCTGGCAAAGAAGGCCGGCGGTCCGATCCGCGCGGTGATCGATCTCGTCGGCAACGCCGCGACGACGCAGCTCGGCTTCGACTGTCTGACCAAGGGCGGCAAGCTCGTCATCGTAGGCCTGTTCGGCGGCGGCGCGACCTGGGCGCTGCCGCTGATTCCGATCAAGGCGGTGACGATTCAAGGCAGCTATGTGGGAAACCTGCGCGAGACGCAGGAACTGCTCGATCTCGTGCGTGCGAAGAAGGTGCCGCCGATCCCGGTGACGCGGCTGCCGCTCGACAAGGCCAACGAGGCGCTGCTGCAATTGCAGCAGGGCGCGGTGGTCGGGCGCACCGTGCTCGTGCCGTAGTTCGACGCGTCATTGCGAGGAGCGAAGCGACGAAGCAATCCAGAATGTTTCCGCAGATGCAGTTCTGGATTGCTTCGCTTCGCTCGCCATGACGGGCCACTTCTTTCGTCGCGTAGGAAACCCATGTCCGCAAACAACGCCTTTCACATTGCCGTGCTCGCCGGTGACGGCATTGGTCCCGAAGTCATGGCGCCCGCGCTCGAAGTGCTGCGCAAGGTCGGCGACAGGTCGGGCCTGAGCTTCCGCTTCACCGAGGCGCCGGCGGGCGCCAACAATTATCTCGCCACCGGCAAGTCGATGCCGGATTCGACGATCAAGCTGTGCGAGGGGGCGGACGCGATCCTGCTCGGGGCCTGCGGTCTGCCGTCGGTGCGCTACCCCGACAACACCGAAATCGCGCCGCAGATCGAGCTGCGCTTCATCTTCGATCTCTATGCCGGCGTGCGCCCGGCGCGCCTCATTCCCGGCGTGCCGAGCCCGATCGTCAGCGCCGACCAGCGCGGCATCGATCTCGTGGTGATCCGGGAGTCCACCGAAGGCCTGTTCGCCTCGATGGGCAAGGGCGTCGTCACCCACGAGGACGCGCGCGAGACCATGGTGATCACGCGCAAGACATCCGAGCGGCTGTTCGACTTCTCGTTTCGCCTCGCCGAGCGGCGCAAGGCGCGCGGCAAGCAGGGAACCCTCGCCTGCGTCGACAAGGCGAACGTGTTCAAGGCGTTTGCGTTCTTCCGCGGCATTTTCGACGAGATCGCGAAGAAGCATCCGGACGTGAAGACCGATCGGCTCTATGTCGACGCCTGCGCGGCGATGCTGGTCAAGCGCCCATGGGATTTCGACGTGATGGTGATGGAGAATATGTTCGGCGACATCGTCTCCGACATCACCGCGAGCCTGATCGGCGGCCTCGGCATGGCGCCTTCGGCCGACATCGGTGACACCTACGCGGTGTTCCAGCCATGCCACGGCACCGCCCCTGACATCATGGGACAGGGCAAGGCCAACCCGACCGGCATGATCCTGTCGGCGGCGATGATGCTGGACTGGCTCGCCGACAAGCACGGCATCGAGAGCGCGACGGAGGCAGGCGAGCAAATCGAGCGCGCGGTCGATCAGGTCTATGCCGGGGGTCTCACGCCGATGGAATTTGGTGGCAGCAATGGCACGGCGGATATCACCAGGGCGGTGCTCGCGGCGCTCTGAGGAAGGTGTATATTCAGTTCTCGAAATAGCCGAGCAGTCCGATGGACGCGATCATTGTGCTCGACATGCAGGTGGGCCTCTTGAATGGTGCGCCGAAGCACGATCTTCAGGGCGTGGTTCGACGCATAAATTTGCTTACCGCGATGGTGCGTGAAAGATCTGGCAAGGTCATATGGATCAGGCACTGCGGCAAGCCGGGCGATGGTTTTGAGCGGGACGCCGAGGGGTGGTCATTTCTGCCCGAACTGGATCGTCACACAGACGACGCCGTGATCGAGAAGACATTGAACGATCCGTTTGTTCGAACCGGGCTGCACAGCACCTTGGCTCAAATTGCGCCGGATCGGGTCATCGTCACCGGCTGGGCGACCGATTCCTGCGTCGATTCAACGGTCCGTTCGGCAATATCAAGCGACCACCACGTCGTTGTTGCCAGTGACGCTCATACAGTGAGCGATCGGCCGCATATGGACGCTGCTGCCGTGATCCGACATCACCATCGGGTCTGGAGCAACCTCTTAACAAATCGCTCAGTGCGCATCGTAACTGCGGGCCAACTTCTCCACGAAGCGGCTTCCTAGAGCTGCTGCCTGGTCTGCTGAACGAGCGGGATTCGTCTCTTCGATCGGGAGCGTGGGGCAAAGGGGCCTTGCGGCCCCTTCTCGTTCACCAGCGGTGCCAGTAGCGATGGCGCCAGCCCCAGGGGCGCGGGCCGTAGAACGGCCGCGGGCCATAAAAGCCGTAGGCGCCGTAATAGTTCGGACGCCACCAGCAGCGGCCCCAGGCATTGCAGACCATCCGCACTTGATCGACATGCGCCGCCGGACCGCTCGCAACCTGGTCGGCCTGCGGGATGCCGTTCGGCATTGCCGCGAGCGCTTGTCCCGACGCCAGCGCGGCACCGCCTATGGCAGCCAGACCAAGAACAGCAAATTTGAGTTTCATCGCAATCTCCCTCGTTGGTGGCGGAAGAACTTGCGAGGGATCAAGTGGTTGCTACCGCGACAAACCGCGCGAGGAATTTAATCTTGGTGAATGAAGGTTCAGACTACCGGCGAGTTCCAGAGTGCCGTTCTCTCCGCTTCGTCATTGCGAGCGCAGCGAAGCAATCCAGAATCTCTCCGCAGATGCTTTCTGGATTGCATCGTCGCAAGGGCTCCTCGCAATGACGACGGAAAGACGTGCGCTCGAGGCGACCCTTTACCTTCCCCTGAACTGCGGCTTCCGCTTTTCCATGAAGGCCTGCCGGCCCTCGCGAAAATCGGCGCTGTCCATGCAGACCGTGCCGATCGCCTTGATCGCGTCCATGTCGCGGGCGCTTTCGTCCTTCAGCACCTGCGCGATGGTGATCTTGGCGGCCTTGATCGCGAGCGGGGCGTTTTCGGAGATGGTCTGCGCGATCGCCATCGTCTCTCCCCAGAGCTGATCGATGGGGAACAGGCGCTCGACGAGGCCGATGCGCAGCGCCTCCGCCGCGTCGATGCGCATGCCGGTATACATCAGGAGCCGGGCCCAGGACGGCCCGACCAGCGACACCAGGTGCTTCAAGCCGTCATAGCCATAAGCGATGCCGAGCTTTGCCGCGGGAATGCCGAACTGGCTGCCATGCGCTGATATCCTGATGTCGGCGAGCATCGCGACCTGCATGCCGCCGCCGAGGCAGAAGCCCTCGATACACGCGATGGTCGGCTTGGGATAATCGGCAAGCAGCGCGCGCTGGGCGGCGCTGCGCCTGGCATACGCTTCGGATGCGGCAGCGTTGTGCCTGACCTTCTCGAACTGGCTGATGTCGGCGCCCGACACGAACGCCTTGCCGCCGGCACCGCGCAGGATCACGACGCGCACCGTCTCGTCGTCGCGCAAGGCTGTCAGCGCCTCGCCGAATCCCTCCCACATCTCCAGCGACATCGCATTGCGCTTGTCGGGATTGTTGAAGGTGATCACGCCGACGCCGTCGATGACCTGCTTGAGGATCTTGCCGTCGGCGTAGGGGGTATTTTGGGAGAGGTCAGGCATCGCGCGCTCGCTTGTCTTCAGACAAGGCGCAATGTGCTGTCAGCCCGAGGTCCGGGTCAACTGCGGCGGGTGAAGAGATCCGCAGCCACCCGTGCCGCGATTGCATGCCTATTGCGCCATATGCGCGGTCAGCGGGTGGTTGCCGGCGTTGCTGAAGAACGCCGCTTCCTCGGCGGTCGCCTCCAGCAACTGTTCGTCCTGGTTATAGACGTCGTTGCGGAACTGGATGGTCTGGTCCTTGGTCATCCAGGCCGTGAGATAGATCCAGGCGACCGGGACCTTCCTGGCCATGGCGACGTCCTGATGTTGCCCGGTGGCGATCTCTGCATCGATCGCGGCGCGGGTCCATTTCGGCTGGTCCTTGAGCAGCCAGGCGGCGAGATCGCGCACATTGTCGACGCGCGAGCAGCCGTGGGAATCGAAGCGGTAGTCGTCGCTGAACAGATTGCGCTGGTTGGTGTCGTGCATGTAGACCGAATAGGAGTTCGGCATGTCGATCTTGACCGCGCCGAGTGCGTTGAAGCTGCCGTTCTGCTGGCGCACGGTGAAGTTCGGCGTGTGCGTGCCCGACCAGTCGACCGAACGCGGATCGATCGGATTGTCGTGGGCGTCGAGCACCTCCATGTGCATGCGCGACAGATAGGTCGGGTCCTTGCGCATGTGGGCGGAGATCTCGGTCTTGGCGATCGAGGAGGGGACCGTCCAGGTCGGATTGAGCACGACGCCGGTGATCTGGGCCGTCAATGTCGGCGAGGGCTTTTCGGTCTTGCCGACGATGACGCGATAGCGCCGCACCACCACGTCGTTCTCGACCGCCTCGGCGTAGGCGGCGGGGATGTTGACCACGACATAACGCTGGCCGAAGCTGAAATTGGTGTTCTCGAGCCGCTCGAGCGAGGCTTCCAGCTGGCGGATACGCTTCTGCACCGGGACGTTCATGGCCGCGAGCGTGCGCGGCGTCATCAGGCCCGTAAGTGCAAGGCCGTGACGGGCCTGGAAGCGCTTCACACCGTCAGCGAGATCCTGGTCATAGGCGCCGCTCGCTTTGTCGGACGCAAGGTCACCGGAGAGGATCAGCCGCTTGCGGAGCAGATCGTCATTGGCCCCTTGGACGCCGAGCGCGAATTTTGCGTCCGCGGGAATCGTCGGCCAGCCGCCGCGCACCGCAAGGTCGGAATAGCTCAGCGCCGCGTCCTTGATCCGCTGGGCGGTGCCTTCATCATAGGTCGGCTCATGCGTCAGCGCGAGCGCCGCGGCGGAGCGGCTCTCGGCGGTGGAGGCCGGGGCTGCTGCGGCTTTTGGCGCGGCGGCGTGAGCCGGGTTGGCGGTCGCGGGCACCGTGCCGGACGAACTATTGGCCTTGGGGCCGCTCTGGCCCGTGGTCTCGGTCTGCGCAAGCGCCGAAGCGCTGGCAAGCAGGCCCATGGCAATGATCACGACATGGCGTTTCGACATTTTGTCCGGTCTTCCCCATGAGGACGAGACCCGCAACGGGCGCTCGTGTCGGCGCGTCCCGGCCGCCCAGGCCGCATGCGCCGATTCGCTGAAATTGGCGGAAGGCTAGGGCATCGGGGTTGCGGTCCCATTAAGCGTGGCACATCGAACCGGTGCATTCCTGGCACCACGGCTCTCGATTAGGTCGCAGCAAGGTCAGGAAGGGTTCGCGATATCAGCGATCAATGACGGCGGATGCCGGCATAGCGCAAAGAAAAGGGGCGGCCAGGCCGCCCCGAAAAGCCAAGACCGCGCGGATGGCGCGCGGGCCCAAACCTGAGTCGTCATATCACGCCCAATCCGGCCGCGCCCCCGCGGCGCGGCGGATTGAACATCGGGCCGGAAGGACCGGACCGTCGACCGGCTCAGTCCTCGTTCGCCGCGATCGATTCCATCAGCGAGACGAGCTGACGCTGCACCGTCTGGTCCTTGATCTTGCTGTAGGCGCGCAGCAGGCGGAGGCTGAAAGCCGAGTCCAGGAACAGGAGGCTTTCGACTTCGCGGGCCTTGTTGTCGCCGTCATAGAAGAAGGTCACGGGCACATCGAGGGCGGAGGCGATCTGTTGAAGACGAGCCGCGCCGACGCGATTGACGCCCTTCTCGTATTTCTGGACCTGCTGGAAGCTGACGCCGAGCTTTTCGCCCAGCTCGGCCTGCGAGATCTTCATCTCGACGCGCCGCAGACGGATCCGCTTGCCAAGCTCAATGTCCGGCTTGCCGGCACTGCGCTGCTTCATCCTTTTCGCCGCTGCTTTCATCTCTGTTTTCACCTTTGTTCTTCGGTTGAAAATCCCCCGAAGAGCTGGGTCAGGGGTTCGCCCATATACGAGTCCTTGAATTCATGCGGGTGCACGAACTCTTCCTTAAACCACGGGAAGCGAGCCGGATTGAAAGCTTCGATCAGCCAGTCAATCATGTGCCGCACGCGGGGAATCCGGCCGCTACCGGGATGGTAGGACAACCAGATATCCAGCGGTCGGTTCAACTCGACCTCTAGTGGAATCAACTTCCCGCCAAGCGCAATGGCATAGCTCGGGAAGACGCCGATGCCGGCGCCATTCGCGACCGCCCAATAATTGGCGCTTGAGACGTTGGTCTTCATGACCAGAAGGTCACGCTCCGGAACGCCCGGGAAGAAGCTCTCGAAGGTTTCCTTGGCGGCGATCTGATCGGCGAATTGCAGCACCAGGCGGTGCTTGATCAATTCCGCCGCCGAGCGCGGCGCGCCATATCTCTCGACGTAACTCCGGGAGGCCCAGAACATCAGGTGCATGCGGCCGAGCCGCACCAGCTTGACGTCGAGCGCCGAGGGGCGCGACAGATGGATGGCGACGTCCGCCTCATGGCGGGAGACGTCGGCCGAGCGCATCGCGCAATGCAGATCGACCAGGATCTTCGGATAGGCCTGCTGGAATTCCACCAAGCGCGGAGCGAGCCAGAACGTACCCAATCCTTCGGTGACGGCGACGCGGACCTCGCCGGTGAGGGCGTTGGCGGTCGAATCACTGGTGCGCATCACGTCGAAGGCAGCTGCCTCCATGCGCTCGACGGCCGCGACCACCAGTGCGCCTTCATCGGTAAGATGGGTGCCATGGACGTCGCGGGTGAAGAGCGTGGTGTCGGTCTGGCGCTCGAAATCATCGATTCGGCGGCGGACGGCGTTGATCGATAACGACAGGCGTTCGGCCGCCGATCGGAAGCTTCCGCATCGAACGACTTCAAGGAATATGCGGGCGGCATCCCAGTCCGAGAGGCCGCTGATGTTTGTCTTTAGGCGTTCCTCTCGTGGAACGCCCCTTTCCGCTAAGGAATGCATACAAGTCCCTTCGGGCCGCTAAACTGGCAGAATCTAGCGCAAACCACAACCACGACGGGTTGGGGAACGGTGAGTTTTGAACTCATACTTACCGCGCCAGAGACGGTATTTAGGTGTGCTTGGGGTTGGGAACGGGCTGATTTCTGTCCGGAAGAGGGGTAGGCGTGCGTTCCGTTGCGAGCCGTAGAATGGCTGCGGGATTGCCGGGTCCAACTGGACCAGAGGCAGGCATGCAAGACGTCTTGCGCCCCGATGAGACGGATCAATCGCGCCCGCTCAAACGTTTCACCCTTCACCGTTCTGGCTTGCTGCGCCGAATGATGCCGTCTGGAACCGCTGTTTCAACGCAGGAACACACCGAAATCGTCTTCGAGGGCACGGAGTCCTCGTGTTATCCTTGGTGCTCTTTGGGGGCCGAGGGGATCGTTTCAAGCACGTCTCGCAGGCCGAATTAACGGAAAGAACGCCGGTGTCGCATTCAGACGAACAGTTGCAGGCGGTGCTCGAGACGCTCGAGGAGTGCTGGAAGGTTCTCAACGAAGGCAACAGCCGCGAGTCGGCCGAATTGCTCTCGATCGTCATCCTCGACGTCAGGATGAAGCTCAAAGGAATTGACAGTGCCGACCTCAAGGCGCTGTGCGACGAGATGCTGCGGAGCGCTGCCAGCGAGCCGCCGTCCCCCTCCAAGCAGACGCAGGACCAGCCCCGGCGTCCGCTGCTCCGCGTGGTGAAGTAGCCGCGCCGCCGGATCTCGCTTTTTTGCGAGATCTGTGCGCGTCCCGGTGCCGCATCTGTGATCGCAGATGGCATCGGGAGGAGCCCTGGTTTGATCGCGCCTCTGTTGCGCATTCCCCGGCATCGGCTACACCAGAGCCGGTTCGGCTCTGGTCCCGTGCGCGTTGACCGCGCCCAGCCCGAGCGCCCGGGATGGTTTTGACTGCATCATGCAAAATGTTTCGATTACGGCGGCGCTGATTGCCGGCCTCGTCAGCTTTCTCTCCCCTTGCGTGCTGCCGCTGGTGCCGCCCTATCTGATCTATCTCACCGGCGCCACGATCGAGCATGTCGAGAGCGACGAGCCTGACACGGCCTCGAAGCGCGCTATCATGATCTCGGCGCTGCTGTTCGTGCTGGGCTTCTCCACGGTGTTCGTGGCGCTCGGCGCCAGCGCCTCTCTGATCGGCGGACTGATCCGCGCCTGGTCGGCGGAGCTGTCGATCCTCGCCGGCATCGTCATCATCGTGATGGGGCTGCACTTCCTCGGGCTGACGCGCATCGGCCTGTTGATGCGGGAAGGGCGGCTTCCGATTCCGAAGCCCGTCGGGCTCTGGGGCGCCTACATCATGGGCCTCGCCTTCGCCTTCGGCTGGACGCCCTGCATCGGCCCGATCCTCGCAGCCATCCTCTCGATCGCCGCGGCCGAAGCCACCGTGACGAAGGGCGCCGGCCTGCTCGCGGTCTATTCCGCCGGTCTCGGCATTCCCTTCCTGATTGCCGCGCTGATGATCGAGCAGTTCACAAAGCTGTTCGCGCGCATGAAGGGCCACCTCGTCAATGTCGAGCGCGCCATGGGCGTGTTGATGGTGATCACCGGCATCGGCTTCCTCACCGGCGCGGTCTCCAATGTGAGCATCTGGCTGCTGGAGACGTTTCCGTCGCTGCAGACGATCGGGTAGGGCGCCGTCGCGGACGGCGCGTTTGATCCCTTCGATGGTGGCTTGCGTCGCCGCTAAAGCGGGACAAGCGCGACGATCTTTCGGTGCTACGCTAAGTCAGCGCAAATCGCGCCAGCGCCTCGCGGTCGATCTCGATGCCGAGGCCCGGACCATCGGGCACACGAACCACGCCGTTCACGTGCTCGATCGGCTCTTTCAGGATCGCCTGCCGGATCGGATGTTCGGTGCGATCGAACTCGAGCATCGGCTCGAGCGGTGCCAGTGAAGTCGGCGTGTGCGAAGGCAGCACGGCAAGGAGCTGAAGCGAGGCCGCGAGCGCAATTCCGGTGCCCCAGACATGCGGATTGTAGCGGATGCCGAACGCCTCGCTCATGTCGGCGATCTTCTTGCATTCGCTGAGGCCGCCGGCTGCGCAGGTATCGGGTTGGGCGACGTCGAGCGCGTGCGAGGCGAACAGGTCGCGGAAGCCGAAGCGCGTGAATTCGCATTCGCCGCCGGCGATGGGGATCGTCAGCGCGGCTTTCACCGCGCGATAGCCCGCGACATCCTCCGGCGGCACCGGCTCCTCAAACCATCCGATCTCGTAGGGTTCGATCAGCCGGCCGAGCCGGATCGCGGCGACGGCATCATAGGCGTGGTTGGCATCCACCATCAGTGCAACGTCCGGACCGATCGCCTGGCGCACGACGCGGGTGACGGCGGCGTCCTCCGCTATGCCGAAGCCGACCTTCACCTTCACGGCGCGAAAACCTTCGGCGGCATAAGCGGCCGCTTCCTCCGGCAGATATTTGAGCGGATCGCCGGATTTGCGCCGGTAAAGCCCGGTCGCATAGGCTTGCACCTCCCTCCGCGCGGCGCCACCGAGCAGCTGATGCACGGGCACGCCAAAATGCCTGCCCTTGATATCCCACAGCGCGATGTCGATGCCGCTCAAGCCCTGGATCACGACGCCTTTCTGGCCGTGATCGCGCAGGCGCGCGTAGATCATTTGCCACAGCACTTCGGTGCGCAGCGGGTCCTCGCCGATCAGCCATGGCGCGACGCTTGTGACGACCGCCGCCGTCATCCGCGCAGGTCCGTAGCATTCGCCCCAGCCGGTCACGCCGTCGTCCGTCTCGATCTCGACCAGCATCGCGCTGCGGGTGTCGTACCAGGCGCGCGAATAGGCGAAAGGCTGCGAGAGTTTGGCTTCGAGGACGTGGGTGCGAACTTTGGTGATCTTCATTTGGGATATCCTTGCTTCACCGCTCCCCGTCCAGCGCGCAGGTCACCGTGCAGACCACGCCCCGCGGCAGGAAGTCGACCGTGGCTTCGCCGCCGAGCTGGTCGCGTGCGCTGCGCTCGATCAGGCGAGAGCCGAAGCCGCGCTGTACCGGCGCCGTCACCAATGGGCCGCCGAGTTCGGTCCAGATCAGCCGCAGCCGCGGCTTCGGCGTGTCGGCGAGGACCTCCCAGTCCAGCGTCACCCGGCCGGTCTCGTTGGACAAGGCGCCGTATTTCGCGGCGTTGGTCGCGATCTCGTGCACGATCATCGACAGCACCACGGCGAGCCGCGGCGACACTGGCACGCCGGGGCCGGCCATGCGGATGCGATCGGGATTTGCAAGCAGGAACGGCTGGAGCGCGCGTGCGATCACGTCCCGCAGTTCCGAGCCTGCCCACTTCTCCTGGCTGAGAAGGTTATGTGCTTCGGCGAGCGCGCCGAGGCGCCCCTCGAACTTGGTTCGCTCGTCGCGACTTGCGCTGCGAAAAGTCTGCACCGCAATCGCCTGCATCAGCGCCAACGTGTTCTTGACGCGATGGTTGAGCTCCTCGATCAGAAGATTGTGCAGCATCTCGCCGCGCGCGATCGTCGTTGCCATCCTGATCGCAAAGGTGAGGCCGACCAGGAGCAGCACGCCGCCGATCAGACTGGTGATCGCGATGTTGCGCCAGAGCGGCGCGATCAGCGAGCTCTCGGTGAGTCCGGCCGCGATGGTCCAGCCGGTCAGCCGCGATCGCGTATAGGCCGAAGCAAGCGCGACGCCGTCGAGCGAGACGCTCGACAGAACCGCCTCGGGTGAGCGGAACATCGCCTCGAAGAGCGATGGCGATGCCTGCTTGCCAAACGTCTCGCCGGGATTGGGAGCGCGCGCGAAAACGATGCCTTTGCTGTCCAGCAGCGATACGGTCCATCGCTCGTCCGGGCGCTGCCGCTCGATCAGGTGCTGGAAAATGTCGATCGGCGGGCTGAAGGAGAGCGCATAGGCGACTTCGCCGTCGCGCATTACGGGGACCTCGACCGTAACGATCGCACGCTTCTTGGTCGATCCAACGAACAGATCGGAATACTGCGGCGCCTTGCTCGCAAAGACCCGTTCGACGATTTCGTGGTTGTTGCGCGACGGCAGATTCTTCGTTTCGGTCGTGGCCGTCGAGAACAGCTGGTGCCCGGACCTGTCGGCCAGCAGCAGGACGCTGTCTTCGCCATATTGACTGATGAATCCGACGGCGAGACGCCGGAAGCCGTCGAAGTCCCCGTTGCGCAGGGAATCGCTGAGCGCGAGCACCTGCAAGCCGCCCGTCATCCGCTGCACTTCGGCATCGAGCACGAGACGCATGCTCCGCACCGTCTCGAGCACCCGGCGCGTCGCGTCGCTGCGGTCCTGACGATAATTGAAATAGGCAATGCCGACCGCGAAGACGATCAAGGGCAGCATCGTTCCCGTGACCAGGAGAGCGAGTCGGACCGGCAAGGTGAGTTTCGACAAACGCGGGCGCCCCGGTTCCAGCGCGATCGCGCCGGATTATGATTTTCTCAAACCATACGGGCAGGGCAGGCGCGGCGCCATGATTTTTCGTATCCGGCGGGCGGTTCGGAACAGGAGTTCTGGAACGCAGTTCATCTCAGCTCATGCTGATTGCGGTGAGCAGCAGGCAGAGGGCATAAACGGCCGCCAAGCTCAGCCCGGCGATCCGGGCCTCGCGATGCGGTGACATGCGATCGACTCCGAGAGATGACCGCTCCGTCAACATCCCGCCGAAGGCGTCGTTCCGGTTCAATAGGAACAAATTGCTAGTTTTTCCCGTTCCTGAATAGACCGGGTGCCGAATGCCCGGCGATTGGAGGAGGAACCAGATGAAACTGAAGATCATGACCGCAGCGCTGATGATTACTGCATTCTCTCTGCCGGCGTTCGCGGCCGACGAGTTCTACGTCGTGCAGGACGTCAAGACCAAGAAATGCACCGTCGTCGACAAGAAGCCGACGGACTCGTCAATGACGGTCGTCAGTCCTTCGGGCACGATCTACAAATCGCGCACCGAGGCTGAGAGCAGCATGAAGACCGTCAAGGTCTGCACGTCAAACTGAGGAGGATGACAAATGCCAGTCTTGATCTTGTGGGCCGTTCCGGCCGTGCTGGTGATCGGCGGTGGAATCTATCTGATCGGCCATTTCCACTAGCAGAGAAGCAATGAGCTCCGCGATGACGCGGAGCCCATTGCAACAAATGTTAGGAAGGTCAGAGATTGCTCTCGGTGATTGCGGCATAGACCATGCTGCGCAGCTCGCGTCGGAGCGGATAGGCGCTCGACGGCAGAACCTGCGTCATGAAGATCGTGATCAGCTCTTCAGCCGGATCGATCCAGAACGAGGTCGTAGCCGCGCCGCCCCAATTGTATTCGCCGGGGCTGCCGGCAATCAGCGTCTCGGCCGGGCGCATGGTCACCGCAAATCCCAGGCCGAAGCCGATGCCGTTATAGGTGGCCTCCGAGAACAGCGAGCGCGACATCTCCGGCAGCGTCTGCCCGCCCGGAACGTGATTGCTCGTCATCAGCGCCAGCGTCTTCGGCCCGATCAGCCTCACGCCGCCAAGCTCGCCGCCGTTGAGCAGCGCGCGGCAGAAGGTCAGATAGTCGGCAACCGTCGAGCACAGCCCGCCGCCGCCGGAGATGAAGGAGGGCGGGGAGAGGAACGAACTCGTCGCCGGATCATCCTGGAGCGTGATGCCCTCGCGGTGCTGGCCGGCGTGGAAGGTCATGCCGCCGCCCGGGTCTGCCGAGTAGCACGCGGCGAAGCGATGCGCCTTGGAAGCCGGCACGTGGAAATCGGTGTCGGTCATGCCGAGCGGATCCAGGATCCGTTCCTTCAGGAACTGCTCGAACGGCATGCCGGAAATCTTGCCGACGAGGTAGCCGATCACGTCGGTCGCGACCGAGTAGTTCCAGGCCTCGCCCGGCGAGAATTCCAGCGGGATCTTCGCAAGGCCCTCGATCATGCCCTGGAGCGTGCCTGATTTCTCGACCTCGCCGATCTTCTCGGCGCGATAGGCGGCGTCGACATTGGAGCGCTGCTGGAAGCCGTAAGTCAGCCCTGACGTGTGGCGCAGCAGGTCGACGATCAGCATCGGGCGGGACGGCGGCCGGGTCAGGAAGGACGGCGAGGTGCCGGCGACGAACACGCCGAGGTTTTTCCATTCCGGAATGTACTTTGCGACCGGCTCGTCGATCGCGACGAGGCCTTCCTCGACCAGCATCATGAAGGCGACGCTGGTGAGCGGCTTGGTCATGGAATAGATGCGGTAGATGGTGTCGTCCCTGACCGGCACCTTGCGCTCGACATCGGCAAGGCCCTGCACCGAGCTGTGGGCGATCTTGCCGCGGCGGTAGACGAGCAGGTGCGTGCCCGGGAAGCGGCCGGCATCGATATACCTGGCCTTCAGATGGGCATCGACGCGGTCGAGCGCGGCCTTCGACATGCCGACGGATTCGGGCGAGGCGGGGGTTGGGGCGAGCATCAGTTCCTCCGGGCAGTTTTGTCCGACGTTGATAGCCGAAATGACGCCCCTCTTCCAAGCGGGTCGCGCTTAACGCGAGCCCGCCCGATGGTGTAGGCTCCGGCCTGGAACGCCTCCAAGGAGCCTCAACGGGCCAACGAGAAAAAACAAGGGCAACGCACCATGACCCAGTTCAACGAGACCGAGCTTACCGAAGCCGTCGTCAAAAGCTTCGACAACACGCCTGACCGCCGCGCGAAATTCCTGCTGCAGGAATTGGTGAAGTCGCTGCACGATTACGTGAGCAAGACCGGTCTCACCTTCGAGGAGTGGGAATACGCCATCGATTTCCTGACCCGCACCGGCCAGAAATGCAGCGATACAAGGCAGGAGTTCATCCTGCTCTCCGACGTGCTCGGCGTCTCCATGCTGGTCGACGCGGTCAATCATCGCGACCGCGACGGCGCCACCGAGACCACGGTGCTGGGCCCGTTCTATGTCGGCGAGCACAAGGTAACCGCCCACGGCACCGACATCTCGCCGAACAACCTGACTGGCGAGCGGATGTTCGTGCAGAGCCGCGTCACCGATCTCAAGGGCCAGCCGCTCGCCAATGTTCCTATCGACGTCTGGCATGCCGACGACGACGGCTTCTACGATTCCCAGAAGGCGAACTATGACGAAGTCGGCGCCTCGGCGCGGGCGCGCTTCATCACCGACGCCGATGGCCGCTTCTTCTTCCGCACCATTCTGCCGTGCAGCTATCCGATCCCGACCGACGGGCCCGTCGGCGAGATGATCGTGCAGACCAGGCGTCATCCGATGCGTCCGGCGCATGTGCACTTCCTGGTCAACGCCAGGGGGTACGAGCCGCTGATCACCCATGTCTTCATGGACGGCGACAAATATCTCGATTCCGACGTGGTGTTCGGGGTCAAGGACGACCTCATCGCCAAGGTCGAGCCGCGCACCGATGCCGAGATGCCCGACGGCACCAAGGCGACCGGGAAGTGGCATCTGATGACTTACGAATTCCACCTCAAGCCGGGCGGCGGCATCGCGCCCAAGCCGCTGGGGACGAAGGCGGCAGAGCCGGCCTGACCGGGCCAGCCCTGCTAACGCGCATGCAGCAGGGCGAGCAAGGCGACGACGGTGCAGGCCAGAACCACCGTCGTCAGCTTCCAGAACAGCAGCGGATTGCGCTCGATCAGGGGCGTGGTCCGCGTGGCGAAATAGGCCGGATTCGGAGTCCTGAGCTCGTAAGTGAATTCGGACAGGTCCTCGTGCCGCTTGTTGGGATCGGGATGCAGCGCCTTGCGTAGCGCGCCGTCGATCCAGATGGGGACGGCGCGGTCGTCGTGGCTGGCCGGACGATACCGGAGCTTCCATGCGTCCGACCGTCCCCTGATGCGGGCAACCTGGGCGCCGTAAGGCAACTCTCCGGTCAGCATCTGGTAGCAAATGGCCGCCAGCGAAAACATGTCCGAGCGCGGGGAGCCGCCTTCGCCGAGGAAATATTCCGGTGCGGTGTACTGCAACGTCCCGAGGATTTCGGCGTCGGCCGGATCGGGCGATGCTTCCGCCACGCCGGCGACCTTGACCGCGCCAAAGTCGATGATCTTCACGGTGCCGGTCTTGTCGATCAGGATATTGTCGGGCCTGAGATCCTGGTGCAGCATCTCCATGCGATGGAAGGCGCGCAGGCCCGACGCGATCTGGTCCACGATGTCGCGCACGGTCTCGATGTCGGGACGCGGATGGTCCAGCATCCATTGCCGCAGCGTCTGCCCTTCGATGAACTCGGTCGCGACGTAGAGATAGTTTCGCCGCTTGGAGCGCGAGCGCGGCTTCAGGACGTGCGGACTGTCGATCCGCCGCGCGATCCACTCCTCCATCAGGAAGCGCTGCAAATAGGCGGGCTCGTCGCGGAGATCGATCGAGGGGATCTTCAGGGCGACCATCTCGTCGGTCTCGCTGTCGACCGCCAGATAGATATGGCTGCGGCTAGAGGCATGCACTTCGCGCACGATGCGGTAACCGTCGAACAGCGCCCGGGGCTCCGGCAATGGCGGAAGCGGCAGCTCGGCGGTACTGCCAAAGATCTCCGATGAGCCAGTCCGTGGCACCTCGTCGATGCGCAGGATCTGGACGGTGATGTTATCGTCACTGCCGCGCCGATAGGCCTCCTCGACGATACTCCTCGCCGCCCCGTCGAGATCGCCGGCACAGGCCTCGAGTGTGGCCGTGACGAAGCGTTGATCGACGAACTCGTACGCGCCATCGGTGGCCAGCAGGAAGATGTCGCCCTTTTCGATCTGAAGAGCCTGGTAGTCGATTTCGATCTGCGGGTTGATCCCGAGCGCGCGACCGAGATAGGTCTGCTCCGACGAGACGATGGTGCGATGGTCATCGGTCAGCTGTTCGAGAGCCTTGCCGGCTACGCGGTAGATCCGGCAGTCACCGACGTGAAAGATGTGGGCCATGGTCGACTTGATGACCATGGCCGTGAAAGTGCAGACGTAGCCCTTGTCGCGATCATAGGCGTACCGGCTGCGCCGCGTTTCGGCATGGAGCCACGAGTTGGTGGCTTCAAGCACGCGCCGCGCCGAATGCTTCACCGTCCAGGATTCGGAAGTACAGTAATAGTCGGTCAGGAAGCTCTTGACCGCCGACTCGCTCGCCTCCTGGCTCACCGCGCTGCTCGAGATGCCGTCGGCCAGGACGACGGCGATTCCCTTCAGGCTCAACAGCGGCTCCGTCGGAATCAGCGCGCCGTGAAAGTCCTGGTTGACCGGCTTGCGCCCCTTGTCGGAGTGCTGCCCGATCGAGATTTGCAAGCCCCGACCCATCCTCGCCACCAACAGAAAGGGAGCCTTACCTTATCAGGCAAAGCTCCCTTGTTGCTCAAACCAATTCGATCAGGCCGCGGCGCGGCTCGACGGATTGGCGGCCGGCTGCCGCTTCGGCTTGGTCAACACGTGCGTCGTGTAGAGTGTGAGGCCGGTGAAGGCGAGGCCGCCGACCAGGTTGCCCAGCACGGTCGGGATCTCGTTCCAGATGAAATAGTCGAGGATCGAGAACCTGGCGTGCAGCATCAGGCCGGACGGGAACAGGAACATGTTCACGACCGAATGCTCGAACACCATGTAGAAGAACACCAGGATCGGCATCCACATCGCGATCACCTTGCCGGGGACGGTGGTCGAGATCATGGCGCCGACGACGCCGGTCGAGACCATCCAGTTGCACAGCATGCCGCGGATGAACAGCGTCGCCATGCCGGCGGCGCCATGTGCCGCATAGCCCAGCGTGCGGCCCTCGCCGATATTGCCGATCGCAGCCCCGACCTTGTCCGGGTCCTGGGTGAAGCCGAAGGTCGTGACGAACGCCATCATGAAGGCGACGGTGAGCGCGCCGCCGAAATTGCCGACGAAGACGAGGCCCCAGTTGCGCAGCACGCCGCCGAGCGTCACGCCCGGCCGCTTGTCGATCAGCGCAAGCGGCGAGAGCACGAACACGCCGGTGAGCAGGTCGAAGCCCAGCAGATAGAGCATGGAGAAGCCTACCGGAAACAGCAGCGCGCCGATGATCGGCTGGCCGGTGTTGACGTTGATAGTGACGGCGAACCAGGCCGCGAGTGCCAGGATGGCGCCGGCCATGTAGGCGCGGATGACCGTATCCCGGGTGGACATGAAGATCTTGGATTCGCCGGCGTCCACCATCTTGGTGACGAATTCCGAGGGTGCGAGATACGACATCAACAGCTCCTTTGCTCATGTGCACGATCGACCAGGCCCGTGCCGGATCGACGCCTCTGCCAGGCAGTGAGCTTTGCGCCCGAGAGAGTGGACGCGGATCGAAGAGGGGCACCGACATGCGCAAGGGATAGCGTCACGATGACCGCCTTGGCGGACCAGCGAACAGGCTTCCCAGTGGCCTCGGTGGCTTGATGCTCCGGCTCACTGTCAGTCATCGTTGACTAGGCAGGATGGAAGCAATGGATGTGCCAAGCGATCGCGCCATGCCGGGCACCTATCAGACGCCGAATTTGCCAATGCCGGAAGCGGATAGCCCCTCCGAGACGTCGCATTTGACCCCTCGCTGCGGCGAGCTGACGCGAAAACGGGCTCCTGCCCAAGAGTTGTGCGCCGCACAATCAACAGGCGAATCGGCATTCAAGAAATGAGCGGCGAGCAAGTTTTTGATGCAATTATGGGCGTGAACATTTTTTCATCAATTGATGTAAGTCACTGCGGACGTTCGTATTTTCTGCGAAGCGTGGTTTGGCATGGAGCTTGAATTGAAGCCTTTCGACGCCATCGACGCCGTCACCGAGCAATCATTCAAATCGTGACACCGCCGAAAACGGGGGCTTCCCCGAGCGTGCAGCTTTACGCCTCCGCGTGAGGCGGTGTCCCGCTTCCTAGCGAAAGGGACTATTTCCAATGAAGGAAGGCAATCCGACGTGGATTTCTGACTGGCGCCCCGAAGATGAGGCGTTCTGGAATGGGGGCGGCAAGGACGTCGCCCGGCGCAACCTGATCTGGTCGATCGTCGCCGAGCACATCGGCTTCTCCGTCTGGCTGATCTGGAGCATCGTTGCGACCAAGCTGCCGCAGGCGGGCTTCCACTACTCGACCGACGAACTGTTCCAACTCGTGGCGGTGCCGGGATTGATCGGCGCCCTGATGCGCTTTCCCTACACCTTCGCTGTAACAACGTTCGGCGGCCGCAACTGGACCATTTTCAGCGCAGCCGTTCTGTTCATCCCGACGTTGTCGCTCGCTTATTTCGTGAGCCGGCCCGACACGCCGTTCTGGCTGATGCTGCTGATTGCTTCGACCGCAGGCCTCGGCGGCGGCAACTTCGCCTCCAGCATGACCAACATCTCCTTCTTCTTCCCTGACCGGATGAAGGGGTGGGCGCTCGGCCTCAACGCCGCCGGCGGAAATATCGGTGTCTCGAGCGTGCAACTGTTGACGCCGATCCTGATGACGCTCGCCGTCATCAACCTGTTCCAGGCAGAGCCGGTCGGCGGCGTCTATCTCCAGAACGCCGGCCTGATGTGGGTATTGCCGATCGCGATCGCGGTGTTTGGCGCCATGTTCTTCATGAACAACCTGACCTCGGCGAAGGCGTCGATCAAGAACCAGCTTGCCATCGTCAAGCGCAAGCACACCTGGATCATGGCCTTCATCTACATCGGAACGTTCGGCTCCTTCATCGGCTACTCCGCCGCGTTTCCGCTGCTGATCAAGACCCAGTTTCCGACGGTGACGATCTCGATCGCATTCCTCGGGCCGCTGGTCGGTTCGCTGTCGCGACCCTTCGGCGGCTGGCTCGCCGACAAGCTCGGCGGGTCCATCATCACCTTCTGGAATTTCATCGCGATGGCGGCTGCCACGATCGGCGTCCTCTACTTCGTCGGGCAAAAGGATTTCACCGGCTTCCTGTCGATGTTCCTGATCCTGTTCCTGACCACGGGCATCGGCAACGGATCGACCTATCGCATGATCCCCTCGATCTTCCGCGAAGAAAACCTGTTCAAGGTGCGCGGCAAGGGCGACGCGGCGCGCGCGCTGGCGCTGAAGACGGCGAGCATCGAGAGCGGTGCGGCTGTCGGCTTCATCGGCGCGGTGGGTGCCGTCGGCGGTTATCTGATCCCGAGCAGCTTCGGCAAGTCGATCGCGGCGACCGGCGGTCCGCAGCTCGCGCTGGCCATCTTCCTCGCGTTCTACGCCGTCTGCCTCGCTATGACCTGGTGGTTCTATCTGCGTCGCAGCCCGCAGGGTGAAGGCGCGCCAAGCCTCGCCGAAGCGCGGGTGTAAGCGAGGTTACGAAAATCGCCTCTTCCCGTACGCGGGGAGAGGTCTCTCTGGTGACGTTTGGCCCATGAACCTTTTCCGCAACGGCGCGGACGAAGGCAGACCGAAACAGACAGGACAACATCATGACTCCTCAACAGATCGCGCTCGTGCAGCAGAGCTTTTCCAAGGTCGCGCCGATTTCAGAAGCAGCCTCCCAGCTGTTCTACGACCGCTTGTTCGAGGTCGCCCCGTCCGTGCGCGCGATGTTTCCGCAGGACATGACCGAGCAGCGCAAGAAGCTGATGGGCATGCTCGCTGCCGTGGTCAGCGGCCTGTCGAACCTCGAGACGATTCTTCCCGCGGCCTCCGCGCTTGCCAAGCGTCACGTCGCTTACGGCGCCAAGGCCGAACACTATCCCGTGGTCGGCGCGACCTTGCTCTGGACCTTGGAGAAGGGCCTTGGCGAGGCCTGGACACCCGAACTCGCCACCGCCTGGACCGACGCCTATGGCGTGCTGTCCGGCTACATGATTTCCGAGGCCTATGGCCCACAGGCGCAGGCCGCCGAATAGGAGATGTCTCGTGAGTGAGCCCCTCGTCATCGTCGGTAACGGTATGGCGGCCGCGCGTCTGGTCGATGAACTCGCCAAGACCGCACTCGGCCGCTACGCGGTTGCCGTTATCGGCGATGAACCTCGGCTCGCTTACAACAGAGTGCTGCTCTCCTCCGTGCTGGCCGGCGAGACCGGCTCGCACGAGATCGAGCTGCGGCCGGCGGACTGGTGGCGCCATCGCGGCGTCACGGTTCGGTATGGCTATCGCGTCACCGAGATCGACACCGGCCGCCGCGAGCTCAAGATCGACGGCGAGGAGAGCGTGGAATATTCCAAGCTCGTGCTCGCCACAGGATCGACGCCGCTGCGGCTCAACCTGCCGGGCGCCGATCTCGCAGGCGTGCACACCTTTCGCGACAGCCGCGACGTCGACCTGCTGCTGACGCTCGCTGCTGCCAGGAAGCGCGTTGTCGTGGTCGGCGGCGGTCTGCTCGGGCTCGAGGCGGCGTACGGGCTGGCCAAGGCCGGAGCGCCGGTGACGCTGCTGCATCTGATGGACCGGCTGATGGAGCGTCAGCTCGATCTGCCGGCCGCCGACCTGCTCAAGACACTGGTGGAGCGCAAGGGCATCCGGATCCTGCTCAATGCTTCGACGGCCCGGATTCACGGCGACAATCATGTCGAGGCCGTCGAGCTCGCCGACGGCAGCCGCATCGAGGCCGACGCTGTGATCTTCGCCGCCGGCATCAAACCCAACGTGGCGCTTGCCAAGGACGCCGGCATCGCCGTCAACCGTGGCATCGTCGTCAACGACGTGATGCAGACGGCGTCGCCCGACATCTACGCAATTGGCGAATGCGCCGAGCATCGCGGCACCTGCTATGGGCTGGTCGAGCCGGCCTATGAGCAGGCGCGCGTGCTGGCGCGGCATCTTGCCGGCCGCCCCGCCGCCTATCAGGGCAGCATCGTCTCGACCAACCTGAAGGTGTCCGGCGTCAGCGTGTTCTCCGCCGGCGATTTCATGGGCGGCGACGGCAGCGAGAGCCTCGTTCTCACCGATCGCAGGCGCGGCACCTACAAGAAGCTCGTCATCGCCGACGGCCGGCTCACCGGGGCCGTGCTGATCGGCGATACCGTCGATGCGCTCTGGTATCTCGAGCTGATCCGCAATCGCGAGAAGGTGGCTGCGATCCGTACCGACATGATGTTCGGCCGCGCGCTGGCGCATCCGTCCAGGGCGGCTTGAAAAGGCAGTTTGGAATGACGGCAATCGATCCGACGCTTCGCGCAACCAGAACGACCTGTCCCTATTGCGGCGTCGGCTGCGGCGTGCTGGCGACGCCCGACGGCAAGGGTGGGGCGGCGATCGCGGGCGATCCCGATCATCCCGCCAATTTCGGTCGGCTCTGCTCCAAGGGCTCCGCGCTCGGCGAGACCGTCGGGCTGGAAAGCCGTCTGCTGTATCCGATGATCCGCTGCAAGGGCGTGCTGGAACGCGTCGCCTGGAGCGATGCGCTCGATCATGTCGCCCACCGCATGCAGCACATCGTGGCGCGCGACGGCGCCGACGCGGTCGCGTTCTATCTCTCCGGACAGCTCCTCACCGAGGATTATTACGTCGCCAACAAGCTGATGAAGGGCTTTGTCGGAACCGCCAACGTCGATACCAATTCGCGGCTGTGCATGTCGTCCTCAGTCGCCGGCCATCGCCGCGCCTTCGGCGCCGATACCGTACCGGGGTGCTATGAGGATCTCGACCAGGCCGATCTGCTCGTCTTCGTCGGCTCGAACGCCGCCTGGTGTCATCCCGTTCTATTCCAGCGCATGTTGAAGAACCGTGCGGAGCGCGGCGCGCGCATGATCGTGATCGATCCGCGCCGCACCGATACCGCAAGCGATGTCGATCTGTTCCTCGGCCTCAAGCCCGGCACCGATACCGCGCTGTTCTCCGGCCTGTTCGTCCATCTTGCCGACAATGGCGCGCTCGATCGCGACTACATCGCGCAGAACACCTCCGGCTTCGACGATGCGCTGGCGCGCGCACGCAACATCGCCGGCAGCGTCACCGCGACCGCGCTGGCCACGGGTCTCTCCGAGCAGGACGTCGCCATCTTCTTCAAGATGTTCCGCGACACCGAGAAGGTCGTCACGCTCTATTCGCAAGGGGTCAACCAGTCGGCCCAGGGCACCGACAAGGTCAACGCGATCCTGAACTGCCATCTCGCCACGGGGCGGATCGGGAAGGTGGGCGCTTCGCCGTTCTCGCTGACCGGTCAGCCCAACGCGATGGGGGGCCGCGAAGTCGGTGGCCTCGCCAATATGCTCGCCGCCCATATGGGTTTCACGCCGCCCGACATCGATCGTGTCAGGCGGTTCTGGAAGGCGCCGCGCATCGCCACCCATGAAGGCCTGAAGGCAGTGCAGCTGTTCGAGGCGATCAATCGCGGCGAGGTCAAGGCACTGTGGGTGATGGGCACCAATCCCGCGGTGTCGCTGCCCGACGCGGACATGGTCCGCGATGCCCTGAAGAAGCTCGAGCTGTTCGTGGTCTCGGAGAACGTGCTCTCTAACGACACGGTCGAGGCCGGCCCGCATGTGCTGTTGCCCGCGCTGGCCTGGGGCGAGAAATCGGGCACCGTGACCAACTCCGAGCGCCGCATCTCGCGCCAGCGCTCGTTCCTGCCGGCGCCGGGCGAGGCGCGCCCCGACTGGTGGATTCTCAGCGAGACCGCCAAGCGCCTCGGCTTCGGCGACAGCTTCAACTACAAATCCGCGGCCGACATCTTCCGCGAGCACGCCGCGCTCTCGGCGTTCGAGAACGACGGCAGCCGCGACTTCGATATCGGTGCGATGACTTCGCTGTCCGACGACGCCTTCGACGCCTTGAAACCGGTGCAGTGGCCTGCGCGCGAAGGCGAGGCACCAGGCGAGCGCTTCTTCGCCGAGGGCGGATTCTTCACCAATGACGGCAAGGGCCGCTTCGTCGCGCCGGAGGTGCCGGCGCTGCGTGGCGAGACAGGGCCCTCGAGGCCCCTGAGGCTCAACACCGGACGCATCCGCGACCAGTGGCACACCATGACACGCACGGGCCTGAGCCAGCGCCTGGGTGCGCATCTGCCCGAACCTTTCGTCGAGATCCACCCTGATGACGCCGGCAAGTACGGCATCGTCCATGACGGCTACGCCCGCATCACCACCGATTATGGTCAGTGCATCCTGAAGGTCGTCGTCGGCGAAGGCCAGCAGCGCGGCGCGCTGTTCGTGCCGATCCACTGGAGCGCGATGAATGCTTCGCACGGCCGCGTCGGCGCGCTGGTAGCACCGTTCACCGATCCGTTCTCGGGCCAGCCGGAGTCGAAGGCGACGCCGGCGGCGATCGCTCCTTACGAGTTCGTCTTCCGCGGCTTCGCACTGTCGCGCAAGCAGCTCGATCTGCCACAGAACCTGTTGTGGACCCGCGCCACTGTCGCCGGCGGCTTCGGCTATCTCTTCGCCGACAATGCGGATCTGTCGCGCTGGCCAGCCTGGCTCGATTCCGTCTCCGGCGAGGACATTGCCGAGTATCGCGATTTCGGCGGCGGCATCTATCGCGCGGCCTCGTTCGCGGGCGACCGCATCGAGACCTGCCTGTTCGTCGGCCCCGGGCATGATGCCGGCGACTGGGAGGTGGTGAAGAGCCTGTTCGCGGCCGATTACGTCACCGACGAGCAGCGCCGCATGCTGCTGTCAGGCAAGTCCGGCGAAGGCGCCGCCTCGACCGGCCCGATCGTCTGCGCCTGCTTCGGCGTCGGCCGCGGCACCATCTGCGACAGCATCGCGGGCGGCGCGCGGACCGCGGCCGAGATCGGCGCCAAGCTCAAGGCCGGCACCAATTGCGGCTCCTGCATCCCCGAGCTGAAGCGGCTGATCGCGACGACGGACATTGCGTCGGCAAGAGAAGTCAAACTGGCAGGTGCCGCGAGCTAGGCCCGGCTCTCTCCCCTGTCATTGCGAGCGTAGCGAAGCAATCCAGAGTCCCTCCACGGTGACAGTCTGGATTGCTTCGCTGCGCCCGTAATGACTGGGTTGATGCACCCCGGATGCAGGGCAGAAGCGTTTCACACGGCGCACGTCCGTGGGAGTGGCATGGAAGTGCCATGCCTCCGCCCCAATCGACGCGCCCGCGATAGTGCCCTATGCTGCCGCGCTCCCCCTCAACAATCACAACAACCATGATGTACCTGGAAACGCCACCGCGCCTGATCGAAACCAAGATCTTCTCAGCCATGCCCGACACGTTTCGCCGCAAGGGCGTGCGGACGGATTGGGCCGACGCCAACCGGCCGGGCGTGCCGACCGACAGTTTTGTTGAAGGGCCGTCATTCGACAAGGAGGGCAATCTCTACATCGTCGACATTCCCTTCGGTCGGATCTTTCGTATCGCGCCCGATGGTGCGTGGTTGCTCGTGATCGAGTACGAGGGCTGGCCGAACGGGCTGAAGATCGCGGCTGACGGGCGTATCCTGGTCGCCGATTATATGCATGGCATCATGGAACTCGATGCCCAGGCCGGCCGCGTCACGCCGGTCCTGACGTCGCGCAATTCGGAATCGTTCCGCGGCTGCAACGATCTGCATCTCGGCTCCAACGGCGACATCTTCTTTACCGACCAGGGCCAGACCGGCCTGCACGATCCCAGCGGGCGCGTCTATCGGCTGACGTCGAACGGCCGGCTCGATTGCCTGATCGATACCGGCGTCAGCCCGAATGGGCTGGTGCTCGATCCGACCGAGACCGTGCTGTTCGTTGCGATGACGCGCGACAACGCAGTATGGCGGCTGCCGTTCATGCGGGACGGCAGCGTGTCCAAGGTCGGCCGGTTCTGCTCGCTGTTCGGCACCTCGGGTCCCGATGGCCTAACGATGGATGCGAAAGGCCGTCTGTTCGTCGGCCACGCCTCGCTCGGCCACGTCTTCGTGTTCGCACCGAACGGCGAATTGATCGCGCGGATCAAGTCCTGCGCCGGGCCGAACTGCACCAATGTCGCCATCGGTGGCGCGAACAGAGATCGGATCTATATCACGGAATCGGCGACCGGCAGTGTCCTGGTCGCCGATATCAGCGGATTGAACTCTTGAGCGGGATGGCGGTTTGCCTGACCTGAAGAGCTGGCATTGGAGACGAACATGAACAGGCATCCCTTCGGCAAAACCGGCGCCAGCGTTTCCGTGATCGGGCAGGGCACCTGGTATCTCGATCATGGCGATCGCAAGCGCGCGATTGCCGCGCTTCAGCGCGGGCTCGATCTGGGCATGACCCATATCGACACCGCCGAGATGTATGGCGATGCCGAGCTCGTCATTGCCGACGCCATCACGGGCCGCCGCGACGAGGTGTTCCTCGTCTCGAAAGTTCTGCCGAGCAACGCCTCGCGCCGCGGCACCATCACGGCCTGCGAGCGGTCGCTGAAGCGGCTGAAGACTGACAGCCTCGATTGCTATCTGCTGCACTGGCGCGGATCGTACGCGCTCGAGGACACCGTCGCTGCGTTCGAGGAACTGGTGTCGTCCGGCAAGATCAAGTCCTGGGGCGTTTCGAATTTCGACGCCGACGATCTCGACGAAATTCTCGCGGTTTCAGGCGAGGGCAAGGTCGCCTGCAATCAGGTGCTCTATCATCTCAAGGAGCGCGCGATCGAGCATGCGGTGATCCCGTGGTGCGAGCGGCACGGCGTCGCCGTCGTCGCCTATTCGCCGTTCGGGCACGACGATTTTCCCGACGACCGCAGCAAGGGCGGCGCCGTGCTGGCGCGCATCGCGCAGGCGCGTCGCGCGACGCCGCGTCAGGTCGCGCTGAGCTTCCTCACCCGTGCGACTACGGTGTTCGCGATCCCGAAGGCCTCGTCCGCGGAACATGCCGGCGAAAATGCGGCCGCCGGCGATCTCGTGCTGACGAAAGAGGAGATTTTGGCGCTGGATGCGGCTTTTCCGCGCGGCCCGAAGCCGCGCAGCCTGCCCATGCTGTAGTGCACAAACGCCCATTCTTAATGGAGTATTGACGCGCGCGGACGTGAGCGCATATCCGCATCCTGTTTTCGGAAGTTGTGAACGCGGCGCATTTGTCGTTTTTTACGAACGTTCTCGATTCGCCTTTGCCGAGTTCCCACAGTGACACCGCCGCCCGCCGCAGCCGCAAGGCTCGACAGTATTCCCATGCCCGTGCCGGAGAAGAAGCAGGAGGCTCGCCGCGCGCCTGCGCGCGTCGATCATCCCTTCAAGGGCATTGCATTGGTATTGCTCTCGACGGTGTTTCTCGGCACCTCCGACGTCACCGCGAAATATCTTTCCGCCAGCCTGCCCTCGATCGAGATCACCTGGATCCGCTTCGTCACCTTCGCGCTGATGTTCACGCCGGTGATGCTGCCGGGCTCGCCGCTGCAGGCGATGCGCACCGAGCGCCTTGGCCTGCAGTTGATGCGCGGCGCTGCCCTGCTCGGCTCCTCACTGTTTTTCATCACCGGCCTGCGCTTCCTTCCCATCGCGGAGGCGTCCGCCACCGGTTTCGTCTCGCCGCTGTTCGTCACGGCGCTGTCGATCATCTTCCTGAGCGAGAAGGTCGGCATGCGCCGCTGGATCGCGACCGCGATCGGCCTCTTCGGCGTGTTGATCATCCTGCGCCCGGGCTCGAGCGCGTTTCATGCCGCCGCGTTCTTCCCGATCGTTTCGGCCTTTTGCTGGGCCGCGGCGCTGATCCTGACGCGCATGATGAGCGGGCGGGAAGCCGTGCTCACCACCATGGCCTATTCCGCGCTGACGGGTGTCGCCATCCTCTCTGTGATGGTGCCGTTCGTCTGGGTGGCGCCGAGCTGGACCGCGATCGGGCTCGGCATCGTGATCGGGGTAGCCTCCACCGTCGGCCAGTGGATCATCGTGCTGGCGTATCGCTACGGCGATGCCTCGGTGCTGGCGCCGTTCTCCTACACGCAGCTGCTGTGGGTCAGCATCCTGGGCTTCTTCCTGTTCGGCGAGGTGCCTGACGTGTGGACCGTCACCGGCGCGGCCTTCATCGTCGCCAGCGGCCTCTACATCGCCCATCGCGAGCGCGTTCGGCGGGCCCAGCTTCTGGTGCTGGAAGAGCGTTCCCCAAACCCCTGACGCAAGTCAGTGCGTCCCGCTTCGTGCTATCAAGGGCTCCAAAACGATGGGAGGAGCCGGATGCGCGCTGCGATCTTCAGGAACGGTGAGATGGTCGTCGACGGAGTGGCCGAACCGAAGCCGGGCCCCGGCCAGGTACTGGTCAAGACGCTCGCCTGCGGCATCTGCGGCTCCGACCTGCACGCGCGTCAGCATGCGCCGCGGATGGTGGAGATGGCGAAGAAGACCGGGCGGACGCCGATGGATCTGTCGCGCGACGTCGTCTTCGGCCACGAGTTCTGCTGCGAGATCCTCGACTACGGTCCCGGCACCGCGCGCAAGCTCAAGCCGGGCACGCATGTGTGCTCGCTGCCGGCGCTGCTGACGCCTGAGGGCATCAAGGGCATCGGCTATTCCAACGAGTTCGTCGGCGGCTATGCCGAGCAGATGCTGCTCAGCGAGCCGCTGCTGCTGGAGGTGCCCAACGGCCTTGCGCCGGAACATGCCGCGCTGACCGAGCCGCTCGCCGTCGGTGTCCACGCGGTGGCAAAAGCCAATGTCAGCGGCGGCGAAGTGCCGCTCGTAATCGGCTGCGGCCCGGTCGGGCTCGCGGTGATCGCCGCGCTGAAGATCAAAGGCCTGCATCCGATCGTCGCCGCCGACTATTCGCCGGCGCGGCGCGCGCTCGCCGCAAAGCTCGGTGCCGATATCGTCGTCGATCCCAAAGTATCTCAGCCCTACGCGACCTGGGCCGAGCACGCGCAGATGTCGGAGGCGGAGAAGGCGGCGCGGCCGCCGTTCCAGGCCATGTTGCCGGCGCTCAAGCCCGCGATCATCTTCGAATGTGTCGGCGTGCCCGGCCTGCTGCAGCAGGTGTTCGAGGGCGCGCCGCGCGATGCCAGGATCGTCGTGGTCGGGGTCTGCATGGAGAGCGACAGGAACGAGCCGATGCTCGGCATCATGAAGGAGCTCAGCGTCCAATACGTGCTCGGCTACACGCCGGAGGAGTTCGCGGCCTCGCTGCGCCTGATCGCGGAAGGAGAGGTGGATGCGGCGGCCATGGTGACTGCGGAAGTCGGTCTCGACGGTGTCGCAAAGGCGTTCGCCGATCTCGCCAATCCCGAGGCCCACACCAAGATCATGGTGCAGCCGTGGCGATGACGTCCTACACCGGCAGCGCGATCGAATATTTCACCTGGCTGAGCGCAAAGCTCGACTCGATCGAGGCGATGCCGTCGAGCCGGGTCAGCTTGGTCTTGAGGAACGTCTCGTAGGAGGCGAGGTCGGCGGCGACGACGCGCAGCAGATAGTCGCGGTTGCCGGTCATCAGATAGCACTCCAGCACCTCGTCCCATTTCGAGATCGCGCGGGCAAAGCGGTTGAGGTCCTCCTCCTTCTGCCGCGCCAGCTTGATGGAGATGAAGACGCTGACATGCAGCCCCAGCGCTTTCTGGTCCACGGTTGCGATGTAACGCGAGATCACGCCGCGCTCCTCCAGCAGCTTGACCCGTCGATGGCAAGGCGAGACCGACAGCCCGACCTTGTCGGCCAGCTCCTGCATGGTCAGCCGGCTGTCGTTCTGGAGATAGCCGAGGATCTTGCGGTCGATGGCGTCGAGGTCGGTCATTGGAATGGAACCTATGTTTTGGCGGTCATGTTGGTAAACTATCCCAATAAAGGGAGGTATAGCGCGAAAGTTTGAGAATTTTGGCGGCCGCGGCAGGCGTATGATCCGCCTTATTTCCCGGAGCATCGCCATGCCCGTTGATTCCGATCGTCTCGAAACCCTGACAGCCCTCAGCCGCAAGGCGCTGTGGCTGTCCTCATGGACCATCCATCACGCCAACCACATCCGCCCGAATGCGGACGGCCTGAAGGTCGGCGGCCACCAGGCCTCGTCGGCGTCGCTCGCGACCATCATGTCGGCCTTGTACTTCCACGTGCTGCGGCCCGAGGACCGCGTCGCGGTGAAGCCGCATGCGAGCCCGGTGTTCCACGCCATTCAGTATCTGTTCGGCCGCCAGAGCCGCGAGAAGCTGGAGAATTTTCGCGGCTTCAAGGGCGCGCAGTCCTATCCCTCGCGCACCAAGGATGTCGACGACGTCGATTTCTCCACCGGCTCGGTCGGCCTCGGCGTCGCGCAGACGCTGTTTGCCTCGCTGGCGCAGGACTACGTCAAGGCCCATGGCTGGATGAAGGACCGCCGCGAGGGGCGGATGATCGCGCTGGTCGGTGATGCCGAGATGGACGAGGGCAACATCTTCGAGGCGCTCGCCGAAGGATGGAAGCACGGCCTGCGCAACACCTGGTGGGTGGTCGACTACAACAGGCAGTCGCTCGATGCCGTCGTGCGCGAGGGGCTTTGGGAAAAGTTCGAGACCGTGTTCCGCAATTTCGGCTGGGACGTCGTCATCGTGAAATACGGTCGCCTGATGCGTGAAGCGTTCGCCGAACCCGGTGGCGGAGCGCTGAAGGCCTGGATCGACAATTGTCCGAACGCACTCTACGCAGCCCTGTGCTTCCAGGGCGGCGCCGCTTTTCGCAAGCATCTGCAGGACGAGATCGGCGATCAGGGCCCGATCACGAAATTGATCGACAAGCGCAGCGATGAGGAGCTGCTGGCGCTGATGTCAAATCTCGGCGGCCACGATATGGCGAGCATGTTGGAGGCGTTCGAGTCCATCGACCACGATCGCCCGGTCTGCTTCATCGCCTACACCATCAAGGGCGTTGGCCTGCCGTTCCAGGGCCACAAGGACAATCATGCGGGCCTGATGACGGTCGCGCAGATGGAGAAATACCGCGAGAGCCAGAACATCCGGCCCGGGCACGAATGGGACAAGTTCGAGGGCCTGACGCAAAGCGCCGCCGAGCTGGAGACCTTTCTCGCGCGCGTGCCGTTCAACAGGGATGGCCGCCGGCTGACCGCGCCTGTTATCGAGGTGCCCACGTCGCTCGCCTTCAAGCCGTCGCCGCAGATGTCCACGCAACAAGGCTTTGGGCTCGTGCTGAACGAGATCGCGCGCGGTGACAGCGAGCTGGCAAAGCGCATCGTCACGACCTCGCCCGACGTCACCGTCTCAACCAACCTCGGCCCGTGGGTGAACCGGCGCGGCCTGTTCGCGCGCGCCGAGAAGGCGGACTTATTCCGCAGCGAGAAAATTCCCTCGACCTACAATTGGGACGCCTCGCCAAAGGGCCAGCATCTCGAGCTCGGCATTGCCGAGATGAACCTGTTCATCATGCTCTCCGCGCTCGGCCTGTCGCACCAGATCAACGGCGCGCGGCTGCTGCCGGTCGGCACGCTCTACGATCCCTTCATCGAGCGCGGCCTCGATGCGCTCAACTACGCCTGCTACCAGGATGCGCGCTTCATGGTGGCGGCGACCCCATCAGGCATCACGCTTGCTCCGGAAGGCGGCGCACACCAGTCGATCGCAACGCCCCTGATCGGCATGGCGCAGGACGGGCTCGCCTCGTTCGAGCCGGCCTTCGTCGACGAGCTTGCTGTCATCATGGCTTTCGGCTTTCAGCACATGCAGCGCGAGCCGGGCGAGGGCGGTTCCGTCTATTTGCGGCTCTCGACGCGCAGCATCGAGCAGCCGCAGCGGATCATGACGCCAGAGCTGCAACAAGGCATCACCGACGGCGCTTATTGGCTGCGCAAGCCCGGCCCGAATGCCGAGGTCGTGATCGTCTATACCGGCGCGGTGGCGCCCGAGGCCATCGAGGCCACCGGCTTCATCGGCGAGGACAGGCGCGACGTCGGCCTGCTCGCGATCACCTCGGCGGACCGTCTCCACGCAGGGTGGACCGCCGCACGGAAATTGCGCCGCGATCGGCGCGGCGTGCAGCATCTCAGCCACATCGAAAAGCTGCTGGCGCCGCTGCCGCGCGACTGCGGCATCGTGACCGTGATCGACGGTCATCCCAGCGCGCTCGGCTGGCTCGGCAGCGTCCGCGGTCATCGCGTCGAGGCGCTCGGCGTCGAGCAGTTCGGCCAGACCGGCACGATCGCTGACCTTTATCGGCACTACGGCATCGACGCCAACGCGATCATCGATGCGGCGGAAAGCCTCACCACAGGGGCACCGGTGCTGCATCGGAAGATGGCGGTGTAGCGGAGCCAACCGTCCTGTCATTCCGGGGCGACGCGCAGCGTCGAACCCGCAATCCATCGGGCGTCAGGACAGGTGGCGAAATGGATTCCGGGCTCGCGACTTTGTCGCGCCCCGGAATGACGGCTGTGAGAACCTTGCCACGTTCCCGCCCTCGGCTCATATAACCTCCGTCCGCCGCAACGCTGGCCCCGCATATGGCGGGTTCAACTGCCGGCGCTTTCGTGCAAGGATGCCTGCCGAAACGCCCCCCTCCAAGCCCCCAAGAAGAGGTTAACGATGGTCAATCGCATGCAATTCTACATCGACGGCGCCTGGGTCGATCCCGCCGTCAAGAAGTCCACTCCGGTCGTCAATCCCGCGACGGAAGAGGCGATGTACGAGGTTGCGCTGGGCTCCAAGGCCGACGTGGACAAGGCGGTCGCCGCCGCCAAGCGCGCCTTCGCCACCTTCTCCCAGACCAGCCGCGAGGAGCGCGTCGCGCTACTCTCGAAGATCATCGAGGTCTACAAGGGCCGCCTCAAGGAGATCGGCGCCGCCGTCTCCGACGAGATGGGCGCGCCGCTGCCGATGGCCGAGAAGCTCCAGGCCGGCGCCGGACTCGGCCATCTCATGACCACGCTCGACGTGCTCAAGAACTATCATTTCGAGGAGCCGGTCGGCACCGCCATGGTGCTGCGCGAGCCGATCGGCGTGGTCGGCATGATCACCCCGTGGAACTGGCCGCTCAACCAGATCGCCTGCAAGGTCGCGCCCGCGCTCGCCGCCGGCTGCACCATGATTTTGAAGCCGTCGGAGTTCACGCCGACCTCGGCTTTGATCTTTGCGGAAATCCTCCATGAAGCCGGCGTGCCGAAGGGCGTGTTCAATCTCGTCAACGGCCTCGGCCCGGAGGTCGGCGCCGCCATGAGCGAGCACCCCGACATCGACATGATCTCCTTCACCGGCTCGACCCGCGCCGGCATCGATGTGGCCAAGCGCGCCGCGCCCACCGTGAAGCGCGTCAGCCAGGAGCTCGGTGGCAAGTCGCCGAACGTCATCCTCGAAGGCGCCGACCTCACCAAGGCGGTGACCGGCGGCGTGATGCACATGTTCAACAACTCCGGCCAGTCCTGCAACGCGCCCTCGCGCATGATCGTGCCGCTGTCGAAGATGAAGGAAGTCGCCGCGATCGCGAAGGCCGTCGCCGACAAGACCAAGGCGGGTGATCCGCGCGCGGATGGTACGACGATCGGTCCCGTGGTGAACCGCGGCCAGTGGGACAAGATCCAGGGCCTGATCAAGAAGGGCATCGATGAGGGCGCAACGCTCGTCGCCGGCGGCCCGGGTCTGCCCGAAGGCGTCAACAAGGGCTTCTATGTCCGTCCGACCATCTTCGCTGACGTCACCCCTGACATGACGATCGCGCGCGAGGAGATCTTCGGACCGGTACTGACCATCATCGGCGCCAAGGACGAAGCCGATGCCGTCAAGATCGCCAACGACACGCCCTATGGCCTCGCCGGCTACGTCTACGGCCCGTCGGTCGAGGACGCCAAGCGCGTCGGCCGCCAGATCCGTGCCGGCAACGTCAACCTCCAGGGCGTGCCGAACGACCGCACCGCGCCGTTCGGCGGCTACAAGCAGTCGGGCAACGGCCGCGAGTGGGGCAAGTTCGGCCTCGAGGACTTCCTCGAAGTGAAGGCGGTGGCCGGCTTCAACGCGGCGTAAGTTTGAGCGCTCGAATGAACATGACGCCGGAGCGGCAAACCGCTCCGGCGTTCCTGTTTTTCTAGTCATTGCGAGCGAAGCGACTTGCTCCGCCGTCATTCCGGGGCATCGCGAAGCGATGAGCCCGGAATCCATTTGGCCGCGGGCGCTGCTGCACGATGGATTCCGGGTTCGCGCCGAAGACGGCGTGCCCCGGAATGACGATGGCGAGAGGACCCGTCTATCCCCCCACCGCGCCTTGCGTATTCACATACAGTGCGTAGATCGACTGGCTTGCCGCCATGAACAGGCGGTTGCGTTTGACGCCGCCGAAGCAGAGATTGGCACATCGTTCGGGCAACGCGATACGTCCGATCATGACGCCGTCGGGCGCGAACACCACGACGCCGTCGAGTTCGGGATCGCCCATGCCCCAGCCGCACCAGAGATTGCCGTCGACGTCGCAGCGCATGCCGTCAGGCGTGCCCGGACCGGCATCGATATGCACGCGCTTGTTCGAAATCGACGTGCCATCGGCCGAGACATCATAAGCGAGGATCTTGCGGTTCGGTACGCCACGGGACTCCACGACGTAGAGAATCGTCTCGTCGGGCGAGAAGCACAGCCCGTTCGGGCCCAGCACGCCCTCGGCGACCACGGCCGCCTTGCCGCTCGCGGGATCGAGTCGGTAGACGTTCGGCTCGATCTCGGACTCGGCCTTGTAGCCCTCGTAATTGCCGAGCAGGCCGAAGGTGGGATCGGTGAACCAGATCGAGCCGTCCGATTTGACAACGACATCGTTCGGCGAGTTCAACCGCTTGCCGTTGAATTGATCCATCAGCACGGTGATCTCGCCGTCATATTCGGTGCGGGTCACGCGGCGGCCGCCGTGCTCGCAGGTGATGAGGCGGCCCTGGCGGTCGCGCGTGTTGCCGTTGGCGAAATTGGAAGGCTTCCTGAACACCGACACCGCGCCGGTCTCTTCCTCCCATTTGATGATGCGCTGGTTCGGAATGTCGCTGCAGAGCAGATAGCGCCCGTCACCGAACCAGACCGGACCCTCGGCCCAGCGCAGGCCGGTTGTCAGCCGCTCCACGGCCGAGAGCTTCAGCCAGTATTTTTCGAAGCGGGGATCGAGCGCGTGAATGGCCGGATCGGGGTAATGAGTCGCCGGCCGCCAGCCCTGGCGGGCATCCTGGGTGTGGGACGATGCCTCATTCATGTCGGTTCTCTCGTTTCGTTCCCTCTGGACAATCCAGCTATCATTAGAGACACGTGACCGCAAATCGGTCGCCACATACGAGGAAAGATATGCCGCGCATCTTGATGACGGGAGCTTCGGGCGGAATCGGAACGCGCCTGCGCAAGCTGCTGCCGCCGATCTATCCGGATCTGCTGCTCTCCGACATCCGTCCCCCGGCGGATCTCGGGCCGAACGAGCAGTTCAAGGCGGCGGACCTGTCCGACCTGGCGCAGTGCGAGGCGATCTGCGAGGGCGTCGACGGCATCATCCATTTCGGCGGCTATTCGGTCGAAGGCCCCTGGAACGACATCCTCCAGGCCAACATTATCGGCGGCTACAATCTGTTCGAGGCCGCGTACCGCAAGGGCGTCAAGCGCGTGGTGTTCGCTTCGTCCAACCACGTCGTCGGATTCTATCCGCGCCACCAGAAGATCGGCACCGACGTCACCGTGCGCCCCGACGGACGCTATGGCGTCAGCAAGGTGTTCGGCGAAGCGGTTGGCGCGCTCTATGCCGACAAGCACGGCCTCAAAGTCACCTGCATTCGTATCGGCAATTGTGACGAGAAGCCGCTCGATCACCGCCGCATCGCGATGTGGCTGAAGCCGGAAGATCTGGTGCAGCTCTGCCGGATCGGGCTCGAGCATCCCGAGATCCATTTCGAGGTCTTCTACGGCGTCTCGCTGAACGAGCGCGCCTGGTGGGACAACAGCCGCGCCTACGAATTCGGTTACCGCCCCGTCGGCCGTTCCGAAGATCATGTGGCACACGCCATGGCCGAGCAGGCCAAGCTCAAGCCAGATCCGATCGGCGATCATTTTCAGGGCGGCGCGTTCGCGAGCAAGGAATTCGACGGGGACGCGAGCCGGATCATCGATTGGAATAAGCGGTAATCGTTTGCTGAGACATCGCCGCGGACGGTGTCTGCAAGGACGGTGAGAGTAGGATACTCAACTCTCACCATTGTCATTGCCAGCGCAGCGAAGCAGTCCAGAGTCTTTCCGTGGAGGGATTCCTGGATTGCTTCGCTGCGCTCGCAATGACGTGTCCGAGCGTGTCAATTTGCGGAGACGGCCGTTGATCTAGATCAACGGCCCATGGACATCGTCTGGCTCTCGATATGTGCGATCGCAATTCGAGAGCCACGACAATGAAATTCAAATTGTCACTGGTCGCAATGCTCGGGATGATCGTGTCCTGGCCGTTGCGCGCTGCACCGCTCAGCGATGCCGAAGCGACCTTCCTCGACCAGCTCGTCACGGCATCGGTCGTGCTGGAGCAACGATGCGTCGGCTACGAGGTCGATGGCGCGGGCGCTGTCCAGCTCGGCGCCCGGCTGCTCGGCAACCCCAATGCGGCGATGGCGATGATTGACGCCTATTCCGCGGCGATCAAGGCTCACGATGGCGAGAGCTACGATCACGACAAATTCCGACCCGAAGTTTTCGAGGCCGCCCGCAAGGCGTTCAAGCGCGTCCGGACGGATTTGATCAGGAGTCCGAAAAGGGCCTGCGCTGCCTATGGCGAAGCCAGTGTGGAACGCGGCCTGTTGAGGCGGTTTTGACAAACACGCACAGAACCTCGCGTCATTGCGAACAGCGAAGCAATCCAGAATCTCACCGCAGAGGAACCCTGGATTACTTCGCTGCGCTCGCAATGACGCGTCGACGGAGCGCTGTTACCAGGGCGAGTCTACGGCTTGCGGAAAGTTCGCTCACCGAGAAGCGGGTATAGACGGAGGCACTAGATCTCCCGCAATCCGCGCCAAATAATCCTTCTTGCTGAACTGCATATGATCCACGCACAGCTGCGCCAGTGCCCAGCTGTCGCGGCCCTTCAAGAGCTCGATCATCAACTCGTGCTGGCGCCGCGATTGCGCGAGGCCGTCGCGATCGGCGAGATTCTTCGCGCGCATCGGCAGCGTCAGGTTCATGTAGTCCTGGAGTGAGCGTACTAGGTAGGGATTGCCGCAGGCGGAGAACAGCGCGAGGTGGAAGGCGTCGTTGGCCTCGTGGATGCCGCGCAGATCCTTCACATCCGCCTTGGCGCAGTATTGCCGTTGCAAGGCGGTCAATTGGTCGATCAGGCTTTTGGGCGCGGGCAGGGGGATCATCAGCGCGGCTTGCCGGGTCAGCATCTCGCGGACCTCGTAGATCTGCCGGACCTCATCGGCCGCATAGAACCGCACGGTGGCGCCGACATTCTTCTCGCGGCGGACGATGCCGCGGCGTTCGGCATCCACCAGCGCCTGGCGCACGAAGTGGCGCGAGGTGCCGTAGCGCGACATCAGCGCGTCCTCGGTCAGGCGCGCGCCCGGTGCGAGACGGCCGAAGATGATGTCCTCCTCCAGCCGCGCAACGACGTCATCAGGATCGTCGCGCCTGACAGGCCTGGCCTCTGCGGTGCGGATGTCGGACATGCCCTCAGCCTCCCGGCGCCCGCCGGCTTGCCTCAGGGAGCAGAGAACGGGCAGATTGTCAATAATCTGGCGGCTAGGCGGTGCGCCGGTCCAGAAATAGCGGGGCGGGCGCCAATGTTATTGACAATCGAGGGGCAGCCTGTACCACAATGGCAACTCAGGGAGTGACGTGATGACGAGTGGCTTGCGCAAGGGTCTGACGAGCTATGGCGATGCCGGCTTCTCGCTGTTCCTGCGCAAGGCGTTCATCAAGGCCATGGGCTATTCCGACGACGCGCTGGAGCGCCCGATCGTCGGCATCACCAACACCTATAGCGACTACAATCCCTGCCACGGCAATGTCCCCCAAATCATCGAAGCCGCCAAGCGCGGCGTGATGCTGTCGGGCGCGATGCCGTTCGTGTTCCCGACCATCTCGATCGCCGAGAGCTTCGCGCATCCGACCTCGATGTACCTGCGCAATCTGATGGCGATGGACACCGAGGAGATGATCCGGGCGCAGCCGATGGATTCGGTGATCGTGATCGGCGGCTGCGACAAGACGCTGCCGGCGCAGGTGATGGCCGCGATCAGCGCCGATCTGCCGACGGTGGTCATTCCCGTCGGCCCCATGGTGGTCGGCCATCACAAGGGCGAGGTGCTGGGCGCCTGCACCGACTGCCGCCGCCTCTGGGCGAAATATCGCGCCGGCGACATGGACGATGCCGAGATCGAGGCGGTGAACGGCCGTCTCGCGCCGTCGGTCGGCACCTGCATGGTGATGGGCACGGCTTCGACCATGGCCTGCATGATCGAAGCTATGGGCCTATCGCTGCCGATGAGCGCGACCATCCCGGCGCCGCATGCCGAGCGTTTCCGCCTCGCCGAGGCCAGCGGTCGCGTGGCCGCCGAGATGGCCAAGACCAAGGGACCGAAGCCGAGCGAACTCCTGACGCCGGCGTCGTTCAAGAACGCACAGGTCGTGCTGCAGGCGATCGGCGGCTCGACCAACGGCCTCATCCATCTGACCGCAATGGCACATCGCTCGCCGCACCGGCTCGATCTCGCAGCGTTCGACCAGATCGGCCGCGAGGTGCCGGTTCTGGTCGACCTCAAGCCGTCCGGCGAGCATTATATGGAGCATTTCCATCATGCCGGCGGCGTGCCGAAGCTGCTGGCGCAACTCGGCGATCTCGTCGATCTCGATGCCAGGACGATCTCGGGCCAGACGCTGCGCGACGTCGTAGCCAATGCGGAAGACGTGCCCGGCCAGGACGCGATCCGCTCGCGCGACAATCCGATCAAGACAGAAGGCGGCCTCGCCATCCTGCACGGTAACCTCGCGCCGCGCGGCGCCGTGATCAAGCAGTCGGCCGCGAGCCCGAAGCTTTTGAAGCATACGGGACGGGCCGTCGTGTTCGAATCCGTCGAGGATATGACCTTGCGGGTCGACGATCCCGATCTCGACGTCACCGCCGACGACGTGCTGGTGCTGCGCAATGCCGGCCCCAAGGGCGCGCCCGGCATGCCCGAAGCGGGATACTTGCCGATTCCAAAGAAGCTCGCGCGCGGCGGCACCAAGGACATGGTGCGCATCTCCGATGCGCGCATGAGCGGTACCGCGTTCGGCACCATCGTTCTCCACATTACGCCGGAATCCGCGGTCGGCGGGCCGTTGGCGCTGGTGAAGAACGGCGACATGATCAGCCTCGACGTGGCCAAGCGCAGCATCGAGCTTCTGGTCGATGCGGCCGAGCTGGAGCGCCGGCGCGCGGCCTTGAAGCCGGCTGCCGCGTTCGAGGAGGCGCGGCGCGGCTATGCCTGGCTGTTCCACGAGACCATCATGCAGGCCGACGAGGGCTGCGACTTCGACTTCATGCAGAGGACTGGCAAGCAAACTGAGTAACGGCTGACAACGAACGCCCAGACCGCTGAAAGCGGCGGGCGATAACACAAGGGGGAGACGATGACTGCACGATCCATGCGTGCATTGGTGGCTGCGGCCGCCATGCTGTTCGTCACGGGCGCGGGGGCACAGGAGGTGAAGCATTATCGCTTCGCTTACGACCAGCCCCGTAACACCGGCTATTCCATCGCCGGCGACCTCTTTGCCGACAAGCTCAAGGAATTGAGCAAAGGCACCATGATCATCGACCAGTATCCGGGCGCGCAGCTCGGCCAGGAGCCGCAGGTGCTCCAGCTCGTCAAGTCCGGCGACGTCGAATTCTCCATCGTTTCCTCCGCCAACACCGCGACGATCTCGCCGCAGGCCGGCGTGATGTCGCTGCACTATCTGTTCCGGGACGAGCAGCATGTGATCAAGGGGCTTGCGGACCCCCGCGTGTTCGAAGCGCTCAAGACCATGATCGAGGAGACCACGCAGGGCCTGCACTTGATCGGCACGGGCTCGCAGGGCGTCCGTCACATGTACTCCAAGAAGGAGATCCACAATGTCGGAGATATCAAGGGCCTGAAGGTCCGCGTACAGGCGACCGCGACCGAAGACACCATGTTCCCGGCGTACGGCGCCCAGACGGTGCACATGCCGTTCGGCAGCGTCTACACCAGCCTGCAGACCGGCGTCGTGGACGTCGCCGAGAACAGCATCAATGTCTACCTCGTCAACAAGCACTACGAAGTTGCCCCGGTGCTGAACATCACCGAGCACGAAGCCAACAACGCGCTGGTATTCGTCTCCGACAAGCTTTGGCAGAGCCTCTCGGCCGAGCAGAAGGGCTGGGTGCAGACCGCGGCCAACGAGATCAGCACCAAGGAGCCCGCGAAAGCCTTCGACCTCGAGCGCAGTGCGGCCGAGAAGCTGAAGAAGATGGGCGTCAAGGTCGTCGACAACGTCGACAAGAAGAGCTTTACGGCGATCGCCGATCCTTATCTGGACAAGCTCGCCAAGGAGCTCGGCCCGCACGCCGAGAAGATCAAGGATCTGATCCGGTCGATCAATTGACGTAATGCCGGAAGACGGTGCGCTCCCTCTCCCGCTTCCGGGAGAGGCAGGGGAGAGGGTGTCTCCGCATTGGGACAATTCCCTCGAGGAAAGAACCCTCACCCGGCGCTCCGCGCCGACCTCTCCCGCAAGCGGGAGAGGTGTAGCCAGCCGCAGCCGGGGATATCAATGCCCATCGCCGACAAGCTCATCCTCCAACGCCAACGCCATCTCAAATGGCGCGCGCTCGACTGGCTTGAGCTCGCGCTGATGATCCTCTGCGGCGTGCTGTGCTTCGGCTTCTCCCTGTCGGTGACCGCCGACGTCGTCACCCGCACGATCGGTCATCCCTGGCTGTGGCTCCAGGAGGTCACATCGACGCTGTTCATCTACGCCATCTTCATCGGCACGGCGGCAGCGACGCGGCGCAACGATCACCTCTATCTCACCGCGATCTCCGAGGCGATGCACGGCACGCCGCGGGTGATCGTCGAAGTGATCATCCGGATCATCGTGCTCGGCGTCGCCTTCTGCTTGATCTGGTACGGCTACCAGAATTACCTGCGCGGCTTCGGCAGCTTCCGCCTGCCGTCGGGCACGCCGATCGCTTCGCTCTATGCGATCATCCCGCTGTCGGGCGTGCTGATCGGCCTGTTCACGATCGAGCAGCTCGTCAACGGCCTGCGCAACGGCTTTGATCATCCCACGCCGCCGGACGAGGATGCGGCGCCCGTCGTCACCGAGGCGCAGGCGAGGGCGCAGCCGTGAGCGCACCCGTCGTCCTGGCGTTGATGTCGATCTGCTTCCTGTCGTTCGGCTATCTCGGCGTGCCCGTGCCGTTCTCCTTGATGGCCGGCGTCTTCATCGGCGCGATGCTGTCCGATGTGTCGCTCGCCGCGATCATCCAGAAGATCTTCGACGGCGTCGATTCCGAAGCGCTGCTCGCCATTCCGTTCTTCCTCCTGGTCGGCGAGCTCATGAGCTCGGCCAATGTGGTGGTGCGAATTGCCAATCTCTCGGTGTCGCTGGTCGGCCATATCAGGGGCGGGCTGTCGCAGGTCGTGGTCGTCTTCAGCATGTTCTTCTCGGAAATGTCGGGCTCGACCACCGCCGACGTCGCCGTGATGAGCCGGGCGCTCGGCGGTCCGATGAAGCGCGAGGGCTACGAGCCCGCCTTCATCGCCGCGATCATCGCCTCGGCCTCGACCATCGCCGCGCTGGTGCCGCCGAGCATCACCGCCGTGGTCTATGGCGCGGTCGGTAACGTCTCCATCGCCGGCCTGTTCATGGCGGGCGTCGTGCCCGGCTTGATGATCGGCTTCGGCCTGATGATCTACTGCTATTTCTTCGGCCCCTCGGGCTTGCGCAAGCCGCGCGCGCCGCTGCGGCAGATCGTGTTCGCGGCCGGAGATGCGGCGCTGCCGCTGATGATCCCGGTGATCCTGCTCGGGGGCATCCTGACCGGCTGGTTCACGCCGACGGAGGCCGGCGTCGTCGCCGTGGTGTGGATCATCCTGGTGGTGATCCCCGGGCTCAACCGCGGGCACTTCAAGAAGATCCCGTACGATTTCTGCCTGGCCGGCCTGATCTTCTCGCTGCCGCTGATCACCATCGGCGCCGCTAACGCGTTCGGCTGGATGCTCGCTTACTTGCGCGGTGCCAGCTACATCGCCGAGATGATCACCTCGATTGCGGGCCACGATCCGCACCTGATCATGCTGCTGATGGTGCTGCTGTTCACCGTGGTCGGCGACTTCATCGAGCCGGTGCCGACCATCATCATCTTCATGCCGCTGGTCAACACGCTGACGGAGGCGGGCGACATCAACGGCGTGCACATGGGCGTGGTGCTGATCGCGACGCTCGCCTTCGGCCTGATCACGCCGCCCTACGGCCTGGTGCTGCTGATGGCCTCGAAATTCGTCGGCATCAGTTTTGCCAAGGCGCTGCGTGCGGCGCTGCCGATCTATGTCGTGTTCTTCGCCACCATTGCCTTTGCGATCTATTTCCCGAGCGTCGTGCTGTGGCTGCCGCGGCACGTGCTTCCCGAATCGGTCGGCTGCTTCAAGTCGCCGGCGGGGACGGGCTACATCTGCCCGCAGTAGCGCGCTACTTGCCCTTGTTGGTGAACTTCTTCACGGCGACACGGAACTCCTCCGTGTTCATCGCCATGATGATCTTGTGCTCCTCGGCATCGAGCTGCTGTTTTACCGGCGTGGTGGCGGCTTGATAAACCAGCGACTTGGTGCCTGAAATGGCCGCCGGCGGGTTCTGCGCCAGGCGTTCGGCCAGCTGCCGCGTGGCCGCCTTCAGCTCGGCCGCGGGAACGATCTTGGCGACCAGGCCCCATTCATACGCCTGCTGCGCAGTGAAATTGTCCTCGGCGAGGAAGATCTGCAGCGCGCGGCGCGAGCCGACCGTGCCGACGATCCCGACCGTCGAGCCGCCATCCGGCGACACGCCGATCTTGGCGTAAGCGGGCGTGAACTTCGCGTCCTCGGCGGCGATGCAGAGATCGGTGACGAAGGCGAGGCCCATGCCCGCGCCGGCCGCCGAGCCGTGCACGCTCGACAGCGAGATCTTCGGCATGCGCCTGAGGATCTCGATGAATGAATGATAGTGCTTGAGCAGCTCGCCGACGACTGGCGTCACGGTGCCTGCCTCGGCCGCTGCCCCGATGGTCTGGAGATCGCCGCCGGCCGAGAAGGCGCGGCCTTCGCCCTCGAGCACGACGACGCGGATGGCGTCGTCGCCCTCGATATACGCCGCGAGCTGTTCGAGCTTCTGCGCGATCGCAAGGTTGACCGAGTTGAACGCGGTCGGGCGGTTGAGCGTGATGGTCGCGATCGCACCCTCGATCCGCAGCAGCGCGGGATCGTCAGGCTTTGCGACGGGAGCTGGCATCGGAAATCCCCGGCTGGAGGTTATTGCTGCAACTAAATCGCAGAAGCCGAGGAGTGACAATCCCCACCCGCCGCTCTTGCGCCGGGCGGAACGATGGGCTCAAATGCGGGCGCCTTCGTTTAGGGACGGACACGAGCGCCGGCTCCTCCTAGGCAAGCCAAGCCAAAACCAGGGGAGAAGTGGCAACATGGGTTACGCTCGTGTCTTGCAGAAATGGGCTGTCCGATGACCGAGGGTCCAGTCATCATTGTCGGAGCCGGCCATGGCGGCTACCAGGTCGCGGCCTCGCTGCGCCAGGCGGGGTTTTCCGAACGGATCTGCCTGATCAATGACGAGGCGCATTTGCCGTACCAGCGGCCGCCTTTGTCCAAGGCCTATATCAAGGGCTCCGCCGGGCCCGAGAGCCTGACGTTCCGCCCCGAAAAATTCTATCAGGATCAGAAGATCGAGCTGATCGCCGGCCGCGCCGTCTCGATCGATCGCGCCGCGCGCAAAGTGCTGCTTGCCTCGGGCGAGACGCTGGCCTACGGCCACCTCGTGCTGGCGACCGGCGCGCGCAACCGCCTGCTCGACCTGCCCAACGCCAATCTGCCCGACGTGAAATACTTGCGCATCCTCGACGAAAGCGAGGCGCTGCGACAGATCATGCCGTCGAAGACGCGCGCTGTGATCATCGGCGCCGGCTTCATCGGGCTCGAATTCGCATCCACCGCGCGCATCAAGGGCCTTGAGGTCGACGTGCTCGAACTGGCGCCGCGGGTGATGGCGCGCGCGGTGACGGCGGAGGTCTCGGAATACTTTCAAGCGCGGCATCGCGAGGCCGGCATCCGTATTCACCTCGGCGTGCAGGCGACGAGCATCGAGGCCGAGAACGGCAAGGTCACCGGGGTGTCCTTGAGCGATGGCCGGCATCTGCCCGCCGACCTCGTCGTGGTCGGCGTCGGCGTGCTGCCGAACATCGAGCTCGCGGCCGAGGCCGGGCTGCCGGTTGCGGCCGGCATCATCGTCGACGAATATCTGTCGACGGCCGATCCGAACATATCGGCAATCGGCGACTGCGCTCTGTTCGCAAGCCCGCGGTTCGGCGGCTCGCTGCGGCTGGAATCGGTGCAGAACGCCACCGATCACGCCCGCTGCCTGGCGGCGCGGCTGACCGGCGACAAGAAGCCGTACGACGGCCATCCCTGGTTCTGGAGCGACCAGGGCGACGACAAGCTCCAGATCGCAGGCCTCACCGCCGGCTATGATCGCGTCGTGCTGCGCGGCGATCCCGCCAAGAAGGCGTTTTCCGCGTTCTGCTATCACCGCGACAGACTGCTCGGGATCGAATCGATCAACCGCGCCGGCGATCACATGTTCGGCCGCCGCTTGCAGGCGATGGATCGCTCCATCACGCCCGAGCAGGCGGCGGATGAAAGCTTCGACCTGAAGAGCGCGCTGGCCTGATCAGCCGGCGCCGAGCACCGCCGCCACCTCCGCGGCCGTCGGCATCGACGGCCCGGCGCCCATCCGCTGCACGCTGATCGAGGCGGCGGCATTGGCGAAGGCGAGGGCGGCGCGCAAGGGGACGTCGTCGGCGAGCTGCGAAGCCAGCGCGCCGACGAAGCAATCGCCGGCGCCGGTGGCATCAACCGCCGTCACCACACGCCCGGGCACCGCAAACTCCTCGCGTCCGGCGAGTGCAAGCACGCCGCGCTTTCCCAGCGTGATGCAGATGGTCTGGTCCTCGCGCGCCTGAAGCTGTCGCGCCACCGCGATGATCTTTGCGGCCTCATCGCTGTCGGAAACTTCGCTGCCGGCGAGAAACCCAAGCTCGGTCTCGTTCAGTACGAGGATGTCGACCAGCGCGAGCAGTTCGCCGGGCATCTGTTGCGCCGGGGCCGGATTGAGCAGCGTCGTGGCACCGGCGCTCCGGGCGCGCTGGAAGAACGCGGCAATGGTCGGCAGAGGAATCTCGAATTGGCTGACCGCAACATCGCCCTTCGTCAGCCTCACGCCAGCGACGTCATCGGCGCCGACAAGCGCATTGCTGCCGGGAACGACGACGATGGTGTTGTCGGAAGCCGCGACGGTGATGATCGCCGTGCCGGTATGCGTGTCAGCCTCGCGCACCGACCCGAGATCGATGCCCTGATCACCGAGGAACGTCCTCAGCTCCGCCCCGAACGCATCCTTGCCCAGCCGTCCGATCAGCGTGGTCTTGGCGCCGAGCCTGGACGCCGCGACCGCCTGGTTCGCACCCTTGCCGCCCGGAAAATACAGCACCTGCCGGCCGGCGACGGTCTCGCCGACCCTGGGGTGGCGATCGGCGGTCGCCACCACATCCATGTTGATGCTGCCGGCGACGAAGACGCGCCCCATGACATGTCGCCCTTACAAATCCCTAAACCCGGACTTCGAACTCGTGCCTGACCTTGGCGATGTCGACAAGGGTCGGCAGGCCGGCCTCGTTGCCGAGGCGCTGGATCTTGAAGGTCGAGGCCGCCCGCGCGAAGTCGAAATGCTCGCGCCAGCTTTTGCCGGGATGGGCCAGGTAAGAATAGACATAGGCGCCGTGGAACACGTCGCCGGCGCCGTTTGTGTCGATCACGCGCTCGCGCGGAATCGGCATTGCCGGCATCACCTGCACCGTCCCGGTTTCGTCGTACCAGAGCAGGCCCTTCTCGCCCATGGTGACGCCGCCGATCTTGCAGCCGCGGCTCTTGAGGTAGTCGAGCATCTTCTCCGGCGTGAGGTCCATCTGCTCGCACAGCCGTTCGGCAACGATGGCGACGTCGATGAACTCCAGGAGCTCGTGCGTGTTGGTGCGCAGGCCGCCGCCGTCGAGCGAGGTCAGGATGCCGGCCTCGCGGCAGACTTTGGCATAGTGGATCGCGGCATCCGGCTGATGGCCGTCGACATGCAGCGCGCGGCAGCCGCCGAGATTGAGCATCGGGAAGGGGTGGATGTGCTCGTCGTCGCGGCAGCGGACGATGGCGCGCTTGCCGTCCTTCGGCATGATGAAGGAGAGCGAAGACTGGTTCACCTTCCGCCCATGCAGCGAGATCGCGTATTTCGCGCACATGTCCTGGAACATGCGTCCCAGCCAGTCATTGGCCGCGGTCGCGATCAGGTCGGGCACGATGCCGAGCTTGGCGCAGCAGAACGCCGCCGTCACCGCATTGCCGCCAAAGGAGACGGCGTAGTCCGAAGCCACGTGCTTTTCGTCGCCGGTCGGCATGTGGTCGGTGATGAAGACGACGTCGATATAGGTCTGTCCGATGAAGAGAGCCTGCATTGCTTGTCCGTGATGCGCTTGTGGTCCGGCCGGCGGATTTACTCTAACACCGGTTCCGTGCCGGAGACGCTGAAATTATTCGCAAAACCGCCCCGGAGCGCTTGAGGTCGGCCTATGGCCGGAATACGACCATGTCAGGCTCATGCCAAGCCCGGACAAATGCCGCTTTTCGGCCCAGGGTTCCAGGTTGATCGAGACGTCGATCAAGAAGGGGAAAAGATGATCACCGGCCTCGATCACGTCGTCGTTCTGGTCAGGGACATCGCCGCGGCCAAGGCAGCCTATCAGACGCTGCTCGCCCGCGCGCCGGCCTGGCAGAATTCCGGCGAGGGCGCCGATCGCGTGCTGTTCACCCTCGACAACATGACCATCGAATTGATGGCGCCGAGCGGCTTCACCGCGACGGCGGACCGGATGCGCGCACTGCTCGAGGACCAGGAGGGCATGCTCGCCAGCCTGTGCTTTCGTGTCGCTGATATCGGCAAGATGCACCGGCGGCTGGACCGGGTGGCGCTCAAGCCCGATCCCGTCACCGAGGTCGAGAGCAGCGATGATGCGAGCGGGGCGGTGCTGCATTGGAAGCGCACGCGCGCCGCGACCGAATTGACGCGCGGCGTGCGCATGTTCTTCCTCGAACTTGCCGAGGAGCGTCCGAAGTCGGCCCCAACCGATTTCGCACCGATTGACGGGCTCGATCACGTCGTAATCACCACCGAAGATTCCGATCGCGCCGCCGCGCTCTACGGCGCGCGCCTCGGGCTCGATCTTGCGCTCGACCGCTCGCATCATGATTGGGGCCAGCTGATGTTCTTCCGCTGCGGCGATCTCATCGTCGAGGTGGTGCGCCGCCCCGTCGCGGGCGGCGATGTCAGGCATGACCGTCTCTGGGGCCTGAGCTGGCGTGTCGCCGACATCGACGCCACGCGCGCCCGCCTGATCGCCGCCGGCCTCGACGTCAGCGATATCAGAAACGGCCGCAAGCCCGGCACCCGCATCATGACGGTGCGCAGCGGCACCTGCGGAATCCAGACCGTGCTGCTGGAGCGTTCGCCGAAGCCGGCGGAGTGAGCTGTCATTCCGGGGCGTCGCGCAGCGACCAGCCCGGAATCCATTCATCCACCAACCCTGCCGCACAATGGATTCCGGGCTCGCGCCCAAAAGGGGCGCCCCCCGGAATGACAGAACGTTCTCAAACGCCTATGCGCGTGTTACATGCGTCTTGTAACCACCCAGCGAGCACCCGGTTTGGCCAAGGCAACCGCAAAGCGAACCCTGAAATGGCAGCGCGATCCCGAGGGGATGCGGCTGCGCATTCTCGAGGCGGCCAAGCAGGAGTTTTCCGCGCACGGGCTCGCCGGCGCCCGCGTCGATCGCATCGCGGCCAAGGCCGGCGCCAACAAGCGCATGCTGTACTACCACGTCGGCAACAAGGATGAGCTGTATCTGGCGGTGCTCGAAGGCGCCTATGACAAGATCCGCAGCGAGGAGCGGGGGCTCGATCTCGAGCATCTCGATCCACCCGAGGCGATCCGCCGCCTGATCGAATTCACCTGGAACTACTTCCTGCGCAATCCCGAGTTCCTGTCGCTGCTGCAAACCGAGAACCTCGCGCGCGCCAAGCATCTGAAGCGCTCGACCAAGGTCAAGTCGATGCACTCGCCCTTCGTCGAGATGATTCGCACCGTGGTGCGGCGAGGGGTCGAGAGCGGCGACTTCCAGGTCGCGGTCGATCCGGTGCAGCTCTACATCTCGATCGCGGCGCTCAGCTTCTTCTATCTCTCGAACTCGGCCACCTTAGGCGTGATCTTCGGCCGTGACCTGCTCGCCAAGGACGCCAAGGACGAGCGGCTTGCGCACATGGTCGGTCTGGTGCTCGCCGCGCTGACGGGCTCGTCGGCCGCGTTGTTCGAGATCGCGAAGACGCCGAAGTCGCGCGCTGCGGTGGCGCAGACGGTGTAGCGATCTCGTGCCCCGGACGCAGCGCAGCACGTAAGTGATGCGCTACAGAGCCGGGCCCATGCGACCGCAGAGCACGTCTCTTTGGGCCCCGGCTCTGCGCAGCAGCGCTGCACGCTGCAGCGCGTCCGGGACACGAGACGGTCGGCTCCGCGTTTTCAACCAAATCCCCGGAACCCGCCGCAAAACGCCACAGGGAATCCTCTGGACAGTATTTATCCAACGGGTTAATTTCTCCTGATAACGAAGAAGACTGCCGGGAGTGAAAATTGGCCGAGCCGAAGCCGCATAGTGCGGTGTCCAAGATGCTGAACGCGGCCTGGGTTCGGCCGTTTCTGTTCCTCGTCTTCATCGTGGTGGCCTGGGATCTGTCGATCCGGCTGTTCAGGATTCCCGCCTATCAGATCCCGGCGCCGGCCGACGTCGTCGCCGTGCTCCGCTCCGATTGGCCCGAACTGCTGCGCCAGTGCTGGCCGACGACCTATGCAACCGTCTGGGGCTTCCTGCTCTCGGCGCTGTTCGGCATTCCCGTCGCGATGTTGATCGCGGGCTCGAAGACGGTGGAGAGCTACGTCTATCCGCTCTTGGTATTCTCGCAGTCCGTGCCCAAGATCGCGATCGCGCCGCTGTTCGTGGTCTGGTTCGGCTTCGGCATCCTGCCGAAGGTGATTTCGGCGTTTCTGCTCGGCTTTTTCCCTGTGGTCGTTTCCGCCGTACAGGGCTTCAAATCGGTCGATCCTGACATGGTCGATCTCGCCCGCGCCATGCAGGGCAGCCGCTTTCAGGTGTTTTGCGCGGTGAATCTGCCGCACGCGCTGCCGGCGATCTTCTCCGGCCTGAAGGTTTCCGTGACGCTGGCGGTGGTCGGCGCCGTCGTCGGCGAGTTCGTCGGCTCCAATTCCGGCATCGGTTATGTGATGCAGCGCTCGATCGGCACCTTCGATCTGCCGACCATGTTCGCAGCGCTCGTGCTCCTCGCGCTGCTCGGCGTCGTCCTGTTCTGGATTGTCGACCGGATCGAGAAGCTGGTCATTCCCTGGCATGTCAGCCAGCGCGAGGACGTGATTTTCGCCTCTTGAGTTCAAGCCATGAACGGCCACCAACGGCCGAAACATAACGACAAGGGAGAGTGACGATGAAGCGGTGGATCGGGGCTGCAGCCGGAGTGCTGATGGCGTTTGCAGCCATGCCGGCGCAGGCGGCGGACAAGGTCGTGTTGATGTTGAACTGGTACGTCTATGGCGAGCACGCGCCGTTCTATTACGGCAAGGCCAAGGGCATCTATGCCGCCGAAGGGATCGACCTCGAAATCCAGGAAGGACGCGGCTCGGCGGCAACCACGCAGGCCGTCGCGGCCAAGACTGCCGATTTCGGCTATGTCGACGTTCCGACCATGATGCGCGCGGCGATCAAGGGGGCGCCTGTCATCGCGACCGGTGTGTTGCTGCAGACCTCGCCGATGTCCGTCATGGGGTTTGTTGACAAGAACATCCGGAAGCCCGAGGACATCAAGGGCAAGACGGTGGCGATCACGCCGGCCGATTCCATGACCCAGATCTGGCCGCTGTTCCTGAAGAAGACCGGCCTGAAGGAGAGCGACTTCAAGACCGTTGCCGGGGACGGCCAGACCAAGCTCAATGCCGTCATCAACGGCCAGGCTGATCTCCTGCTCGGCTACGTCATGGACCAGTCCATGAAGATCAAGGACGCCACCGGCAAGGACGTCTACCCGATCAAGTTTGCCGATTACGGCATCAACATGGTCTCCTCAGGCATCATCGCCAACACCGACTATGTGAAGGCCAATGCCGATCTCGTCCGCCGCTTCATGTCGGCGACCACCAAGGCCGTCGAAGCCGCCGAGAAGGATCCAAAGGCGGCGGCGCAGTCGATTCTCGATGCCAACCCCAAGGGCGGGAAGATCGACACGCTGACGCAGGGCTTCGAGCTGACCATTCCGCTGTACCGGACCGCCGAGACCAAGAGCAAGCGGCCGTTCCAGGTCACCGACCAGAACATGACCGATAGTGTCAACCTGATGGTCGAATATGGCGGCCTCGACGCCAAGGCCAAGGAGAACCCGAAGGCCTTCTACACCAACGATTATCTGCCGAAGAGTGGGTCGTGAAACATCCACTCCCGTCATTCCGGGGCGCCCGGAGGGCGAACCCGGAATCCATTTTTCGTCAGAACCTGCTGCCTGATGGATTCGGGGTTCGCGACTTCGTCGCGCCCCGGAATGACGAATGTAACTTGCGTGTTCGATCGGATGTGACTGAATGATACCGAAAAAGGCCAGTCCAACAGACCAGCCGGCCGCGCATCTTCGACTGGTGAACGACCGGGCCGGCGATGCGTCGGGCATCACGCTGTCAGGCGTATCAAAGACCTACCGGACGCGCGACGGCGATGTGCCGTCGTTGCGGCCGCTCGACTTCCACATCAACGATGGCGAGTTCTTCGTCGTGGTCGGGCCGTCGGGCTGCGGCAAGTCCACGCTGCTCAAGTTGATCTCCGGGCTGTTGCCGCCGACGACGGGCGAGGTGCTGGTCGAGGGCGAGAAGGTGACGACGCCGCACGGCAATGTCGGCATCGTGTTCCAGAACGCGTTGCTGCTGCCCTGGCGCAACATCCTGGGTAACGTCATGCTGCCGATCGACATGAAGCGGCTGCCGCGACAGGAATATCTCGATCGCGCCAAGTCGCTCTTGAAGCTCGTCGGCCTCGAAGGTTTTGAGAAGAAGCTGCCCTGGCAGCTCTCCGGCGGCATGCAGCAGCGCGCCTCCATCTGCCGTGCGCTGGTGCACGATCCCCGGATCATGCTGATGGACGAGCCGTTCGGCGCGCTCGATGCACTGACGCGCGAGCGCATGAATGTCGAGCTGATGCGGATCCAGCGCGAGACGAAGAAGACGGTTCTCTTGATCACGCACTCGATTCCCGAGGCCGTGTTCCTCGCCGACCGCGTGCTGGTCATGACCGAGCGCCCCGGCGCGATCGCCGCGATCTACGACGTCCCGCTGCCGCGTCCGCGCTCGCTCGAGGTGATGGCGGACCCTGTCTTCACGGAACTTGTGCAGCGCATCCGTAAGCATTTCTTTTCGCAAGGTTCGCTGGACTGAAGCCATGCCCCCGCGCCTGAAGCTGCGAGACATCGCCTTCTTCGAACGTCCCGTGCAGTTCGCGCGGCCGTTCCGCTTTGGCGCTGTGACCATCAACGCGACGCCGCAGCTGTTCGCACGGGTCGAGATCGAGGTCGAGGGCAGGGGTCTAGCGGTCGGCGCCAGCGCCGAGTTGCTGGTGCCGAAATGGTTCGACAAGCGGCCGGAGCTGTCGCCGGCGCAGACGGTCGACGGCCTGCGCCGCTCGCTTGAGATCGCGCGCGGGCTCTACCTGGCGCGGACCGGATTCCAGACCGCGTTCGATCTGCATGCATCGTGCATCGGTGTGCAGGTCGCGGCTTGCGCGAAAGAAAACATCCCAACGCTGGCGGCCGCCTATGGCCCCGCGGAGATCGACAAGGCCATTCTCGATGCGCTCTTGCGTGCGGCCGAGACCGACTTTTTCAATGGAATGACCGGCAACATTGCCGGCATCGATGCGCAGCTTTCGCCCGATCTGAAGGATGCGGATCTCACCATCTTTCTTGCCGGCCGCAAACCGCTGCCGCGCGTCGCCGTCAGGCATACGGTCGGCCTCGACGATCCCATCGAAGGCGAGGGCGGTGTTGCCGACGGACATGAGAACGCCGGTGCACGGTATTTCAAGCTGAAGCTGAGTGGCGATCCCGCCTCCGATGCGGCGCGGCTGGCGCGCATCGGCAAGGAGCTCGACGCGCTGGGACGCGACACCAAAGTGACGCTCGACGCCAACGAGCAGTACGCCGATTTGGCCGCGCTGCAAGCGCTGATGGATCGGCTGGATCATGACACCGCGCTACGTCCCATCGCCTCGCGCCTGCTCTATATCGAACAGCCGATGCCGCGCGACATCATCAGGCAGTCGCCGCTGGGCTCGGTGGCCACGCGCGATTTCATCATCGACGAGGCCGATGATTCGTATGACGCGTTCCCAGCGGCGCGGGCGCTCGGCTATCGCGGCATTTCCTCGAAGTCCTGCAAGGGCCTGTACAAATCCATCGTCAACGCGACCCGGGCAGCGAAATGGAGCGCCGGCGGCGAGACCTTCTTCATCACGGGCGAGGACCTGACCTGCCAGGCAGGCCTTGCCGTGCAGCAGGACCTCGCACTCGGCGCCTTCATCGGCGTCACCCATGCCGAGCGCAACGGTCACCACTATGTCGACGGATTCGGCGAAACGCCGGCTGGCGAAGTACAGGCCTTCGCCGCCGCGCATCCGGATCTCTATGCCGATGCCGGGCAGGGCATTCGTCTCAACATTCACAACGGCGATCTCCTGACGGGATCGCTTCATGCGGTGGGCTTTGCCACCTCGGTCCATCCGGACTGGTCGGCGCTTCGTCCACTCGAACAGCCAGGATCACTTCAGGAGTATTTGGCATGACCACCCAACGTCTCGGCCTCATCATGAACGGCGTTACCGGCCGCATGGGGCTCAACCAGCATCTGATCCGCTCGATCGTCGCGATCCGCGACGAGGGCGGCGTCCGCCTGAAGAACGGCGACCGCGTCATGCCCGATCCGATCCTGGTCGGCCGCAGCGCCGAGAAGGTCGAAGCGCTCGCCAAACGCTACAACGTCACGCGCTGGACGACCGACCTCGACGCGGCGCTGGCCGACAACAACGACACCATGTTCTTCGACGCCGCGACCACGCAGGCGCGCCCCGGTCTGCTGACCCAGGCCATCAATGCCGGCAAGCACGTCTATTGCGAGAAGCCGATCGCGACGAATTTCGAGGAAGCCGTCGAGGTGGTAAAACTTGCCAATGCCAAGGGCGTCAAGCACGGTACGGTGCAGGACAAGCTGTTCCTGCCGGGCCTGAAGAAGATCGCGTTCCTGCGCGACTCCGGCTTCTTCGGTCGCATCCTCTCGGTGCGCGGCGAGTTCGGCTATTGGGTGTTCGAGGGCGGCTGGCAGGAGGCGCAGCGGCCGTCATGGAATTATCGCAGCGAGGACGGCGGCGGCATCATTCTGGACATGGTCTGCCACTGGCGCTACGTGCTCGACAACCTCTTCGGCAACGTTAGAAGCGTCGTCTGCATCGGCAACACCGACATTCCCGAGCGTTTCGACGAGCAGGGCAAGGCGTACAAGGCGACCGCCGACGATTCCGCATATGCGACCTTCCAGCTCGAAGGTGGCATCATTGCGCACATCAACATGTCCTGGGTGACGCGCGTCTATCGCGACGACCTCGTCACATTCCAGGTCGATGGCAGCCACGGTTCGGCGGTCGCAGGTCTCACCGACTGCATGATCCAGGCGCGGCAGGCGACGCCGAGGCCGGTGTGGAATCCCGATGAGAAGCGCCTGCATGATTTCTACGGCGACTGGCAGAAGCTGCCCGACAACGTCTCCTACGACAACGGCTTCAAAGAGCAATGGGAGATGTTCATCCGCCACGTCTATGAGGATGCGCCCTACAAGTTCACGCTGCTCGAAGGCGCCAAGGGCGTGCAGCTCGCCGAATGCGCGCTGAAGAGCTGGAAGGAGCGGCGCTGGATCGACGTCGCCCCGATCAAGGTCTGAGCCTAGCGGATAAGCCCCCGATGTCTATCCAGCCGTCATTGCGAGGAGCGAAGCGACGAAGCAATCCAGACTCTTGCCGCAGAGGCATTCTGGATTGCTTCGCTTCGCTCGCAATGACGGGGAGAGGTCTGAGAACATGAATAAGCCCGTTCAACCCATGTCGTCATTGTCATTAAAACTGCCGAAACCCGATCGCTCGATCGAGACCTACCGGCTCGCAGCCTCGCGCACGTTCCCCGTCAAGCTCGAGGGGCCGCTGAACCGCATCGCCTTCTCGGCTGTGCACACGGTTGCCGATCCCCTTGCGGAGAACGACCCCTGGCTGTCGGCCGCCGTCGACTGGGACAAGACGATCGCCTTCCGCGAGCACGTCTGGGATCTCGGGCTTGGCGTTGCCGAAGCCATGGACACCGCACAGCGCGGCATGGGGCTGGACTGGCCGACATCGCTGGAGCTGATGACACGCTCGGTCGGCGCCGCCAAGCGCCGCAATGCGCTGGTGTTCTCCGGTGCCGGCACCGACCATCTCGCGGTTGAGGACGCCAAGACCATCGACGACGTCATCCGCGCCTATGAGGAGCAGATCTCGGCGGTCGAGAAGGTCGGCGGCCGCATCATCCTGATGGCCTCTCGCGCGCTCGCCAAGCTCGGTCGTAGCGCCGACGACTACGCCAAGGTCTACGATCGCGTGCTGTCGCAGGTCCGCGACCCCGTGATCATCCACTGGCTCGGCGACATGTTCGATCCGGCGCTGAGCGGCTATTGGGGCACAAAAGATCTCGACAAGGCGATGGACATTGCGGTCGCCATCATCAACGGCAACGTGGCCAAAGTCGACGGCGTAAAAGTCTCGCTGCTCGACAAGCAGCGCGAGATCGACATGCGCCGCCGTCTCGACAAGCGCATCAGGATGTATACCGGCGATGATTTCAACTACGCGGAGCTGATCGCCGGCGACGAACAGGGCTTTTCGCACGCGCTGCTCGGTATCTTCGACGCGATCGCGCCGGCGGCATCCTATGCGCTGTCGCGACTTGCGGCCGGCGACGTAGCCGGCTTCCACGACGTGCTGGGTCCAACGGTGCCGCTGTCGCGTCACATCTTCAAGGCGCCGACGCGCTTCTACAAGACCGGCGTCGTCTTCATGGCCTATCTCAACGGCCATCAGGACCATTTCACCATGGTCGGCGGCCAGGAGAGTACGCGCTCCACGCTGCATCTGGCCGAGCTGTTCCGTCTGGCCGACAAGGCCGGTCTGCTCGCCAATCCCGAACTCGCGACGCAGCGGATGAAGACCGTGCTCGCCACCCACGGTATCGAACCCTGATGCGTGATTTTTCGTCCGATCATCGCTGGCTGTCGCTGAACACGGCGACGGTCCGCAAACAGGGTGATCTCGTCGAGATCATCGACGCCTGTGCCAGGCACGACATTCGCGCCATCGATCCCTGGCGCGACCAGGTCGCCGCCGCCGGTCTCGATCGCGCGGCGCGCGCGGTGCGCGACGCCGGCCTCGAACTGTCAGGCTATTGCCGTGGCGGCATGTTCACCTCGGATGTGGCGCACCGGGGCGAAGTGCGCGACGACAACAGGCGCTGCGTCGATGAGGCCAAGGCGCTGGGCGCGCCCTGCGTCGTTCTCGTCGTCGGCGGCCTGCCGCAATATTCGCGGCCCGGCAGCGAGGCGTCCAGGGATATCTTTGCAGCGCGCGGCCAGGTCGAGGAAGCGCTCGCCGAGATGCTCGACTATGCCAGGCAGGCGAAGCTGCCGCTGGCGATCGAACCGCTGCATCCCGCCTATGCCGCCGACCGCGCCTGCGTGAACACCACGAAACAGGCGCTCGACATTTGCGACCGGCTCGATCCCGATCGCACCGGCATGCTCGGCGTCGCGCTCGATGTCTACCACATCTGGTGGGATCCTGAGCTGATGGGCCAGATCGCGCGTGCCGGCCAGGATCGCCTGCTCGCCTTCCACGTCTGCGACTGGCTGGTGCCGACAAAAGACATCCTCAACGACCGCGGCATGATGGGCGATGGCGTCATCGACATCAAATCGGTGCGCGCGGCCGTGGAGGCGCAGGGCTTTGCCGGCTATTCGGAGATCGAGATCTTCTCCAATGACTGGTGGAGCAAGCCGATGGACGAAGTGTTGCGCGCCTGCATCGCGCGGCACAAGGCGCTGGTGTAGGCGTTCTGGCGTCCATTGCGCGCGGCGCAGTGGATTGCCTGAGGTGCCAAATGGTTGTGCGGATTCACCGCGGCATTCGCGCCGGCCGCGGTCTACTGTGCATGGGGTTGTTTTCGACTTTTTTGTTTTAAGACCTCATCCGGTCGCGCAAGGCACGCTTGAAAAGCCCCGAAACCGGACCCGACCACCGCGCACCGGCTGGCCGCTTACGGCATAGTCCGGGAAGCGCGCCAGGAAGCGCGAGATCGCAATCGCGCCTTCGAGCCGCGCCAGCGCCATGCCGGCGCATTGATGCGCGCCGGTGGCAAAGGCGAGGTGCCGGTTCGGCGTGCGCGCGATGTCGAATGTTTCGGGCTCGGCAAACTGCGCGGGGTCGCGGTTGGCAGCTCCGATGCACAGCGTCACCGACGTGCCGGCCTCGAGCATGACGCCGCCGAGTTCGACCCGCTCGGTAGTCATGCGATTGCCGAGCTGGTTCGAGCTCTCGTAACGAAGGATCTCCTCGACCGCGGTCTTGATCAGGTCGGGGTTATCGATCAGCCGCTGCTTCTGGTCGGGATGCCGATGCAGCGCGACGAGGCCGTTGCCGATCAGATTGGTCGTGGTCTCGTGGCCGGCATTGAGCAGGAAAATGCAATTGTGCAGGAGCTCCTTCTCGGTCAGCCGCTCGCCGTTCTCCTCGCCCTGGATCAGGCGCGTCAGCACGTCACGATCAGGATTGCCCGGCTTCGCGCGCCGCCGTGCGACCAGCGTTTCGAGATAGCCAAGGAAATCCGTCACGGCCGTGTTGCCGCGCGCAGCCGCTTCAGGCGACACCACCGGCTCGAGCGCACCAAGAATCGCCAGCGACCAGTCGCGTAGCGGCGCGCGTTCCTCATGGGGAACGTCCAGCAGATTGCCGATCACCTCGATCGGGATCGAGGCGGCGAAATCCTCGATCAGCTCGCAACGGCCCTTGGCGGCGATGGCGTCCAGCAGGCCGTCGACCAGCTTGATGAGGTCGCCTTCCATGCTGGCGATCGCGCGGGGCGACAGCGCGCCCATGATCAGGCGGCGTACGCGGGTGTGCGAAGGCGGGTCGTTGAAGACAAGGCTCGTCGTGTGGTGCTCGTAGAGCGGCGTGTCGCCATATTTCGGCGCGAACTCGCGCTTCTTGTCCGAGCTGAACGACCTGGTGTTCTTGTAGGCGGTGACGAGATCGTCATAGCGGGTCAGGAACACGGTGCCGCTCGGCAGGCGCTTGACCGGCTCGTTCTCCCGCAGTGCACGATAGGTCGGATAGGGGTTGTCGTAGAACTCCGGCGTCAGTCTCTCGAGGTCGAAGCTCGCCGCCAGCTCCTTCGCATCTGCGTTCATCCCGTTATACTCGCACGTTAAAGCCGTTATGCCGTTTTTGTTGTTCTGGTCGATGCGTGGACGCGTCTACACTCTTCGAACCTTGCTAGCCGACCGGACAGGAAAATGCACGCCCGCACTGATGCTGCCGACACGGCGCCGACCTGGCCCGACGATATCTTCGCGACCTTGCAACGCTTCGACGTCCGCCAGGTGCCCTACGTGCCCGATGCCGGCCATTCGAAGCTGATCCTGCGCGTGCTGGACTCGCCTGCGATGCGCGGCATTCCGCTGACGACGGAGGAGGAGGGCGTGGCGCTGCTCGCCGGCGCCTGGGCCGGCGGCCAGCGCGGCGTCCTGCTGATGCAGTCCAGCGGCGTCGGCAATTGCATCAACATGCTGTCGCTGATCCCGATCCTGCGCTTTCCGTTCCTGACGCTCGTTACGATGCGAGGTGAGTGGGGCGAGTTCAATCCGTGGCAGGTGCCGATGGGCTCGACCACGCAGGGCGTACTCGAGCTCTCGGGCATCAAGGTGCTGCGCGCCTCGAACGCGGCCGAGGTGCCCGCGGTGCTGGAAGCAGCTGCGGCGCAGGCCTACAACGCACTCACGCCCACCGCCGTCCTGCTGTCGCAGCGCCTGATCGGCGCCAAGGTTTTCACCAAATGAGCAAGGCCAATCTCCTCGATCGCCGTCAGGTGGTCTCCGCGCTGCTTGCGAACCGCAAGGACGTCGTCGCGATCGGCGGCCTCGGGGCCTCGACCAACGACATCACCGCCGCCGGCGACCACGCCCGCAACTTCTATCTCTGGGGCGGCATGGGCGGCGCTGCGATGATCGGCCTCGGCCTCGCGCTGGCTCAGCCGACACTGCCGGTGCTGGTCATCACCGGCGACGGTGAGATGCTGATGGGCATGGGCAGCCTTGCCACCATTGGCCTGCAGAAGCCGGCCAATCTCTCGATCGCGGTGCTCGACAACGAGGCCTATGGCGAGACCGGCGGCCAGACCAGCCATACCTCCGCCGCTGCCGACCTCGTCGGCGTCGCCAGGGCCTGCGGTATCAAGGACAGCCGGGCGATCTCGACCATGGCCGAGGTGGAGGCCTTCGCCAAAGCCGTCCACGACCTCACGGCCGGGCCGCGATTTGCCAGTGTGAAGATCGATAGCGCCAATCTGGAGCGCATCCTGCCCACGCGGGATGGGACGTACATTCTCAACCGGATCCGAGGGGACCTCGGCTTTCAGCCCATCTAGGTCGCCAAAGTCCTGCTCGCAGGACGTGCAGGGGAGGCTGATTTCTCCTGATTTTACAACGCATTCAGGTTGCGATGCAGCATAGTGCTTGACTTTCGCGCTAGTGAGTGGTTACTCACTAGCATGAGCTCATTGCGTATGACGAGCGACCTGAGGCGTCAATTGATCCTCGGTGCCGCGAAACGCTGCTTTGCCCGACACGGTTATAACGGCACCACGACCAAGAGCGTGGCGGCCGCTGCTGCCATTTCCGAGGCGCTGCTGTTCAAGCATTTCCCGTCCAAGGCGGCGCTCTACGCCGAGATCCTGAGCGACGAATGCGAAGCGGACCCGGCGCTGACCGAGCTCCTCGAGCGGGAGCCGTCGACGGCTACCCTGGTCGAGCTGATCCGCGGCATGGTCCAGCATTTCCTGCTGATCGCCGACGGTCCTGATCAGGAGGAGGCGCAACGCCTGCGACTGATGGCCACCAGTCATCTGGATGACGGCGAGTTCGCGCGTTTGCTATATGCCAAGATCGAGGCGCTGATCGGACCGATCTTCGTCGCCTCGCTCGACCGAGCCGTCGCCGCCGGCGATGCGCGGGTCTGCGGCGGTGAGCCACTCAACCTGTTCTGGTTTGCGCATCATACGGTGATGACAGCTGCGCTGACCAGGCTGCCCTCCATGCCGTGTCTCGCCTATGGCGGTCCGAACGATCTGGAGCGGCAGCTTTGTGAGTTTCTCCTCCGAGGCATCGGACTTAACGACGCCGCAATTGCTTCGCATCTGGGCCACGATCAGGCCGGTGGTGTGGGCAAGACGGCAATTGCAGAAAGCGTATGACAATGAACATCGTAACCGAACACAAGATTTCGGGCGAACCGATCGACAGCAAGGCTCCCAAGCGTCCGGTCCGGCCGGTGCTGTGGTTCATCATCGTCGGCACGCTTCTCGGCGCCCTCGTCGGTGGTCTCGTCTGGTTCAATTATTTCCGCGGCCAGATGATCAAGCAGTTCTTCGCCAACAACAAGCCGCCGCCGACCCTGGTCAGCGCAGCGGAAGCGAAGTCCGAGGTGGTGCCGAACCTGCTCACCGCGGTCGGCGGTCTCGCCGCCGTGCACCAGGTCGACGTCACCGCCGACGTCAATGGCCGCGTGACCGAGATCAAGTTTGAGCCCGGTACGCATGTCGAGGCCGGCACTCCGCTGGTGCAGCTGTTCGACGCCCCGGAGCAGGGTGACCTTGCCAATTACAAGGCGCAGGCAACTGGCGCGCAGCTCGCGCTCGACCGCGCCAAACAATTGGCGGCGCGCCAGTTTGGTCCGCAGTCGACCGTCGATGCCGCGCAGGCGACCTATGACCAAGCCATGGCCGGGATCGCCAAGACCGAAGCGCTGATCTCGCAGAAGCTGGTGCGCGCGCCGTTCTCCGGCGAGCTCGGCGTCCGTAAGGTCGAGGTCGGCCAGTATCTGACCGCCGGCACGGCGATCGTATCGCTGACGGATCTGTCGGAACTGTGGGCCAACTTCACGGTAACGGAAAAGGACTCGGGCAGCCTCAAGGTCGGCCAGCCGGTCCGGCTGAAGGTCGACGCCTATCCGGGCCGCACCTTCGACGGCAAGATCACCACGATCGAGCCGCAGATCGCGACCGATACCCGTAACATCCGCGTGCAGGCGACGATCGCCAATCCGGAGAAGATCCTGAAGCCGGGTATGTTCGTGACCACCACCGTGGTGCTGCCGGACAACCCGGCCGTGATCACCGTTCCCGAAACCGCGGTCGACTACACGCTGTATGGAGACTCGGTATTCGTGATCACCGAGAAGAAGGAAGCGGACGGCAAGACCAGCCTCTCCGCAGTGCGTACCTTCGTGCAGACCGGTAACCGCGTCAACGGTCGTGTCGAGATCATCAAGGGCGTCAAGGCGGGCGACAAGGTCGTCGCCGTCGGCCAGCTGAAGCTGCAGTCGGGCGCACCCGTTGCGATTTCGACCGATCCGGCTCCGCAGATCCCTGCGCAGCCGCCGCGCTACTGACGAGACACTCACGTGATCCGGCTTGGCCGGATCACGTCTCTTGAGACAAAGAAATCGAGATCGCCGCGATGGCCTTTACTGATATTTTCATCAAGCGCCCGGTTCTGTCGGTCGTTGTCAGCTTGCTGATCCTGCTGATCGGACTGCGCGCGGCGATGGTGCTGCCGATCCGGCAGTATCCGAAACTGTCGAACACGGTCATCAACATCACGACCGTTTATCCCGGCGCGTCCGCGGACCTGATCCAGGGCTTCATCACGACGCCGATCGAGCAGGCGGTCGCTTCCGCCGAGGGCGTGGACTATATCACCTCATCCTCGGTGCTCGGCACCTCGACGATCCAGGTCTACATCAAGCTGAATTTCGATCCGAACCAGGCGCTCACCGAGGTGCTGGCCAAGACGAACTCGGTCAAATACCTGATCCCGAAGGAGTCCAACGACCCGATCGTCACCAAGACCACGGGCCAGACCACGGCCGTGATGTATCTCGGATTCTCCTCGGAGGAGCTGTCGGGCTCGGCGATCTCGGACTACCTGACGCGCGTGGTTCAGCCGGTGCTGTCGACGGTGGACGGCGTGGCCTCGGCCGACATCCTCGGCGGTCAGACCTTTGCGATGCGGCTCTGGCTTGATCCGGTGAAGATGGCCGGCCGCAACGTATCGCCGGCGGACGTCGCCTCCGCGATCACGGCCAACAACTTCCAGTCCGCGGCGGGCCAGACCAAAGGCTACCTCATCGTCTCGAACGTCTCGACGAACACGGGTCTGACCGACGTCAACCAGTTCAAGAAGATGATCGTCAAGGCCAAGGACGGCGGCTTTGTGCGCATGGAGGACATCGCCACCGTCGAGCTTGCCGCCCAGAGCACGGACGCGAGCGTCGCCTTCAACGGCGAGCATGCGATCTTCATCGGCGTGCAGGCGACGCCACAGGGCAACCCACTGACATTGGTCAAGGGCGTGCGCGCACTGTTCCCCGAGCTCGAACGCAACCTGCCGCCGTCGATGAAGATGAAGGTCGCCTACGACTCGACCAAGTTCATCCAATCCTCGATCGACGAGGTGGAGAAGACGCTGGGCGAAGCCGTGATCATCGTGATCGTGGTGATCTTCCTGTTCCTGGCTTCGCTCCGCTCGGTCATCATCCCTGTGGTCACCATCCCGCTGTCGATGATCGGCGTCTGTACCTTGATGCTGGCGCTGGGATTCAGTTTCAACCTGCTGACCCTGCTCGCGATGGTGCTCGCGATCGGCCTCGTGGTCGACGATGCCATTGTCGTGGTGGAGAACATCCACCGCCATCTGGAGGAAGGGAAGACGCCAGTCCAGGCATCGCTCCAAGGCGCGCGCGAGATCGTCGGCCCCGTCGTGTCGATGACCATCACGCTCGCGGCCGTGTATGCCCCCATCGGCTTCCTCGGCGGCCTCACCGGTTCGCTGTTCCGCGAATTCGCCTTCACCCTCGCCGGCTCGGTGATCGTGTCGGGCGTGATCGCCCTGACGCTGTCGCCGATGATGTGTTCGGTGCTCCTCAAGAACACCGAAGAGGGCCGCTTCGCAAAGCTCGTCAACAGAGTGTTCGGCGCGCTGACCCGTTGGTACGGCCGCCGGCTCGATCGCTCGCTCGACTACAAGGCCATCACCGGCCTGTTCGCGGTGACGATCCTCGGGCTTGTCGGCTTCCTCTACATGCACACCTCGAAAGAGCTGGCGCCTGAGGAAGACCAGGGCATCGTGTTCGCGGTGACCAAGGCGCCGAAATACGCCAACATCGACTATGTCGATTTCTACGGCGACAAGCTCGACAAGAAGTTTCAGAGCTTCCCGGAGACCGATCTTCGCTTCGTGCTGAACGGCATCAACGGTCCGCAAGGCGGCATCGCCGGCATGCTGCTCAAACCGTGGGACGAGCGCAAGCGCTCCTCGATCGCGCTGAAGCCTCTGGTTCAGGCCGAGCTTTCCAAGATCGAGGGCGTCCAGGCCTTCGCATTCAACCTGCCGCCGCTGCCGGGCGGCCCTGGGGGCTTGCCGGTGCAGATGGTCATCAGCTCCACCGCGGGCTTCCAGACCGTTTATGAGCAGATGGAGAAGCTGAAGGACGCGGCCCGCAAGAGCGGCATGTTCATCGTCTCCGACAGCGATCTCGCCTACAACCAGCCGAACGTCGAAGTCACGATCGACCGCACCAAGGCGCAGGATCTTGGCGTCAACATGCAGAATCTCGGCTCGACGCTCGCGGTTCTGCTCGGCGGCAACTATATCAACCGCTTCAATCTCCAAGGACGTTCGTATCAGGTGATCCCGCAGGTGCCGCGTAGCGAGCGCCTCTCTCCGGAATCGCTCGGAGGCTATTATGTGACGACCAATACCGGGCAGCAGCTTCCGCTGTCGACCGTGGTCTCGATCAAGACCAAGACCGATCCGAATTCGCTGACGCACTACAATCAGCTCAACTCGGCGACGTTCTCGGCCGTGCCGATGCCCGGCGTCACCGTCGGCGCCGCGGTGGACTTCCTCGAGGGCGAGGCCAAGAAGCTGCCGCAGGGATTCAGTCACGACTATCTCGCGGATTCCAGGCAGTACGTGCAGGAAGGCAATCAGCTCGCCATCACCTTCGGCTTCGCGCTGATCATCATCTTCCTGGTGCTGGCCGCGCAGTTCGAGAGCCTGCGGGATCCGTTCGTGATCATGATCTCGGTGCCGATGGCGATCGTGGGTGCCTTGATCCCGCTGTTCTTCGGCGTGGCGACCATGAACATCTACACCCAGGTCGGTCTGCTCACTCTGGTGGGCCTGATCACCAAGCACGGCATCCTGATGGTGGAGTTCGCCAACGAACTCCAGGTCAACGAGCGGCTCGACCGCCGCTCGGCCATCGAGATGTCGGCCCGCATCCGTTTGCGGCCGATCCTGATGACGACGGCTGCGATGGTGACCGGCCTGATCCCGCTGCTGACCGCGTCCGGCGCCGGTGCGGCCAGCCGCTTCTCGATCGGCCTTGTGGTCGTCGCCGGCATGTCGATCGGCACGCTGTTCACCCTGTTCGTGCTGCCGGCGGTTTATGTCGTGCTGGCGACCGACCATCGTGCGGCGGCCGATTCCGAGCGCAATAAGCAGGTCAACGAACTCGACCTCAGTGGCAAGGCGTTACGCCCCACCTGAGACCGTCGGAAGCGGAGATTGCAGAGCGGCAATGGCCATCGCCATTGCCGCTTTTTTCTCGTCCCGTGCTAGACTTTGTCCAGCGCGCTGTTGCGCCAGGGCAGGGAAGATACGATGAGGCGGCGTGAATTCCTGGGAGGGCTCGGTAGTGTGTCGCTGTTGGGACCGCGCTCCGCTGCGGCTGAGGGCGGCCGAACGTTTCATCTGGGCACACTGACCCCGATCTCGCCAATTACCGAAACCAGTCCGGGCGGCAAGATCCTGATCAAGGTGCTCGGCGAGCGTGGTTTCAAGCTTGGCCAGAACTTGACTTTTGAGGCGCGCGGCGCCCAGGGCGATGTCGCCAAGCTTCCCGCACTGATCGGTGAGCTGAAGACCAAAAACATCGATGCAGTCGTGATCGTGGGCTACCCGACGGCCATGGCGGCGAAGGCGGCTGGCATTGCGACGGTGGCGGCAAGCGGCATCGGTGATCCCGTCGAAACCAAGCTGATAGAAAGCCTGGCGCATCCAGGCGGCCAGATCACGGGGATTTCGGATGTCGCGGCAACGCTCAGCGCGAAGCGGCTGTCGCTGCTCAAGGACATGTCGCCGAAACTATCCAAGGTCGCAATGCTCTGGAACAAGGACGACCTCGGCATGACCACGCGCTATCAGGCCTCGGCGAAGGCGGCCCAGGAGCTCGGGTTGACCGTGCAGGCGCTCGGCGTCCGCGAGCCTGACGACTTCGACGAGGCGTTCTCCGTGATGAACGGCGATCTCCCGGACGGCATCCTGATGGTGGCCGACGCGCTCACCATTCTCAACCGCAAGCGGGTGTTCGAGTTCGCCGCCGTCCGAAAGCTGCCGGCGATCTACGAAAATGCCGACCTTGCCCGCGACGGCGGACTGATGTCTTACGGAGCGGATGTGCCGGAATCCTTCGAGCGGGCTGCAGCGCTCGTCGCCCGCATTTTCAACGGGGCCAGCCCCGGCGATCTGCCGTTCGAGCTGCCGACCCGCTATCCCCTGGTGATCAATCTCAAGACCGCCAAGGCAGCCGGATTTGAAATTCCGCCGACCTTGCTGGCCCTTGCCGACGAGGTCATCGAGTAACCCTGCCCGCTGCGGCGGGAGACAAGGCACGGCCTTCTTGCTAGGCTTGGGGAATGAGCATTTCCGTCCATTCCGATACCCCGCAAACCGGGGCCCTGGCACGCGCGACCGGGGACGGCGGAGTATCAAGCACTCCGGAAGGCCGCATCAGGACTCGGCTGTTCACCAAATATGTCGGACTGTTCGTGGCTGTCGTCGCCGTCGCCCTGCTGGCCAATGGGCTGTTCGAGGTTCTCTTCTATTACCGGGAGCACAAGGCCGCGCTGATCCGGGTCCAGCACGAGCAGGCCGAGGCGGCCGCCGCGAAGATCAGCCAGTTCGTCAAGGAGATCGAGAGCCAGCTGGGCTGGACCACGCAGCTACCGTGGTCGGCAGGCTCGATCGAGCCGCGCCGGTTTGACGCGCTGCGGCTGCTGCGTCAGGTGCCTGCGATCACCGAGCTCGCCCAGGTGGATTCGACCGGCAGGGAGCGCCTGCGCGTCTCGCGTCTGGCCATGGACGTGATCGACAGTGGCGCCGACCTGTCGGGCGATCCGAAGTTCACCCAGGCGGTTGCGCACAAGGTCTTTTACGGACCGGTCTATTTCCGCAGGGAGTCCGAGCCTTACATGACGCTGGCGCAGGCCGGCGCGCGCAAGGATGCCGGCGTCAGCATCGCGGACGTCAACCTCAAGCTGATCTGGGACGTCGTGTCCCGGATCAAGGTCGGCGAGCATGGACACGCCTATGTGGTCGGTCCGGAGGGGCGCCTGATTGCGCACCCCGACATCAGCCTGGTCCTGCGCAATACAGATCTGTCCGGGCTGGCGCAGGTGCGCGCCGCGCTGGCCGGCGGCGGTGTCATGCCGGATGCTTTGCAGGAGGCGACCAACATCCAGGGACAGAAAGTCCTGACGACTTCTGCGCCGATCAGCCCGGTCGGCTGGACCATGTTCGTCGAGCTGCCGGTCGAGGAGGCCTATGCGGCGCTCTATGCCTCGTTGGAGCGGCTCGCAATTGTCCTGCTCGGAGCATCGATCTTCGCGGTGCTCGCCGGAGTCTTTCTCGCGCGCCGCATGGTCGGCCCGATCCAGGCGCTGCGTACGGGGGCGATGCGCATCGGCGGGGGCGATTTCGCGCAGCGGATATCGATCAGGACCGGCGACGAACTCGAGGAGCTCGCGAACCAGTTCAACCACATGGGCGAGCGCTTGCAGGAATCCTACGCCGACCTTGAACACAAGGTCGAGCGGCGGACCGCAGAACTGAGGCAATCCCTCGACGACCTGCGCGCGGCGCAGGACCGCCTGGTTCAGACCGAGAAGCTGGCCTCGCTCGGCCAGCTCACGGCAGGCATTGCCCACGAGATCAAGAACCCGCTCAACTTCGTCAACAATTTCTCCTCGGTGTCGACCGAATTGATCGACGAGCTCAAGGAGGTTCTGCGAACGGCTTCTCTCGACGACAAGACGAAGGACGAGGTGGACGAGCTGACAGGCATGCTGCGCGGAAACCTGGAGAAGGTGGTGCAGCACGGCAAGCGCGCCGATTCCATCGTCAAGAACATGCTGCTGCATTCACGCGAGGGCTCCGGCGAGCATCGCTCCACCGACGTCAATGCGATCGTCGAGGAGAGCCTCAATCTGGCCTATCACGGCGCGCGCGCCGAAAAACCATCATTCAACGTGACGCTCGAGCGCGACCTCGATCCGACCGCCGGTATGGCCGACATCTACCCGCAGGAAATCACCCGCGCCTTCCTCAATCTGATCTCGAACGGTTTCTATGCGGCGGCCAAACGCAAGGAGAGCGCCGCGGAGGGATTCGAGCCGACCTTGAGCGCCGTGACGAAGAATCTCGGTGGCAGGGTGGAGATCCGCATCCGCGATAACGGTACGGGTATTCCGCAGGAGGTGAAGGAGAAGATGTTCAATCCCTTCTTCACCACCAAGCCGGCGGGTGAAGGCACCGGACTTGGCCTTTCCATGAGCCACGACATCATCGTGAAGCAGCATGGCGGGACGATCGACGTGAACACCGAGGCCGGTGTATTTACCGAATTCATCATCACCCTACCGCGCGTGATGGCGGCAGGCGGTCCTTCCGGAGGCAAGACTTGAACGTTTACATCCTGGTCGTCGATGACGAGCCCGATGTCGAGGCGCTGTTCCGCCAGCAGTTCCGGCGCGATCTGCGCGCCGGCCGCTTCCATATGGAATTTGCGCTCTCGGCGCCCGACGCGATCAAGCGCGCAGCCGAGGTGCGGGATCCTTCGCTGATCCTGATCTTGTCCGATATCAACATGCCCGGCATGAGCGGGCTCGACATGCTGCCCAAGGTACGCGCCGACCATCCGCATGTCCCGGTCATCATGATCACGGCCTATGGCGATGTCGAGACGCGCCGGAAGGCGATCGAAGGCGGCGCCACAGGGCTCCTCACCAAGCCGATCGATTTTGCGCAGTTGCGCCAGGAGATCGACACGAGGCTCGAGCAGGCGGCATGATCCCGACCATCCTCTTCGTTGACGACGAACCGGATCTGGAGGCTCTGATCCTGCAAAAATTCCGCAGGCAGATCCGCGATGGGCTAGTCAACTTCATTTTCGCGCGCGATGGCGTCGAGGCGCTGGAGTCGATCGAACAGAATCCGCTCGTTGACCTCGTCGTTTCGGACATCAACATGCCGCGCATGGACGGGCTCTCACTGCTCGCGAAGCTTCAGGAGGCCGAGGACAAGAAGTCGACCATCATCGTCTCTGCCTATGGCGACATGAGCAACATCCGCACGGCCATGAACCGCGGCGCATTCGACTTCCTGACTAAGCCGATCGACTTCCTCGACCTGGAAACAACGATCCAGAAGACCGTTCGCCACATCGAGATGCTGCGCGAGGTGCGGCGGCGCCAGATGGAAGCCGAGCGCGCGCATGCGGCGCTGTCGCGTCATTTCTCCCCCGAGCTCGCCAAGCGTTTGGCGGCAGGTGGAGAGGGCGAGGGGATCGCCGTCCAGTGGCGCGATGTCGCGACCATCTTCACCGATATCACCGGCTTCACGTCGCTGGTCGAGAGCGCGGCGCCTGAGACGCTCGGGGAGCTCCTCAACGAATATGTCGGCGGGATGACCGAAGTGGTGTTCGCGCATGAGGGGACAGTCGCCAAGATCATCGGTGATGCAATCCAGGTGCTGTTCAATGCACCGGGTGATCAGCCGGACTATGCGACGCGAGCGGTCGCCTGCGCGCATGACCTCGATCGCTGGGCGCAGGAGTTTTGCGCACGCCAGAAGGCGAGGGGCGTGAACTTCGGCGCCACGAGGATAGGCATTCACGCCGGACCGGCGCTGGTCGGCAATTTCGGCGGCAACCGCTTCTTCGACTACACTGCCTACGGCGACACCATCAATACCGCGGCACGGCTGGAGGCCGCCAACAAGCACTTGGGTACACGGATATGCGTCAGCTCGAGCGTCGCCGAGAGGGCTGAGAATTTTCAGGGACGCCCCGTCGGCGAATTGGTGCTGCGCGGGCGCCGCGAAGCCTTGCGCGCTTTCGAGCCGCTGCCACCGGCCACATTCGAGGCACCGGCAACGGCGCTCTATTCCGAGGCCTTCGCCAAGATGGAGGCCGGCGATGCCGCCGCCATGCCCGCCTTTGCCGCGCTGGTCGGCATGCATGCCGATGATCCCCTGGCCGGCTTCCACCTGAAGCGTCTGCTGAACGGCGCCAAAGGCATCCGCATGCAACTGGAATAGGAGGCCGCCATGACGCAAGCATTTTCTGCCGGCAACTATCGCTTCATTCCGTCGGTGTTCCAATATTCGGCAGGTGCGGTCGCGGACAATGATTACGAGATCGAGCGTGTCCGGTTCGACCGTCTCGTGCCCCTCGCGGAGGGATTTGCGCTCGCAGCGAAGTTCATCCAGGAGGCGGGGCGCCCGCTGACGGCCTTCTGCGCCTGCGAGCTGCGTTCGCCCGCGGCGTTCACTGAGGAAGGCTTTCGTGCCTTCAATCTGCATTATGTGAAGACGTTGTCGGAGTGGGGCATCTTCGACGGCACCACCAATCCGGTGGCGCGAAGCAATGTCTGCCCCGAGATCGATCCGCCGTCGGAACCGTCGTTTTATGCGTTCTCCTTCACCCGCCCGACGCGTGCGAAAACTCCGACCTTCGTGATCGCCGGCGGCGCCGAAGCACGGGAGGGCGGCGGGAGCTATGTGGAGCGTACCGTGCGCTACCGCGACCTCAGTCCGGACGGACTTCGCGAGAAAGTTCGGTTCACGACCTCGCAGATGGAAGGCCGGATGGCGGCGTTCGGCTTTGGCTGGACGGACACCACGGGCGTGCAAGCCTATTCGATCCGCGATTTCCACCACACTCTGGCCGACGAACTGGTTTGTCGCGGCGCATTGCGCTCCGGTCTGACCTGGCACTTCGCGCGACCGCCGGTGGTCGACCTCGAATACGAGATGGATTGCCGCCGCGTGATGCGCGAGGTGGTCATCTAACGCTGGCGCGGGTCCAGCGCGTCGCGCAGGCCATCGCCGAGCAGGTTCAGCGACAGCACCACGAGGAAGATGGCCAGCCCCGGCCAGACCGCCATCCAGGGCGCCTGGGTCAGGAAGCGTTGCGCCGCATTGAGCATGCTGCCCCAGGACGGTGACGGCGGCTGTTGTCCGAGGCCGAGGAACGAGAGCGCAGCCTCTGCGATGATGGCCGCGGCGATCGACAAGGTCGCCTGGACCAGCAGCGCCGGCAGGATGTTCGGCAGGATGTGCGAGAGGGCGATCCGCCATGGCGGATTGCCAAGCGCGCGTGCCGCCTCGACATAGTCCTCGGCCTTGACGCTCAAGACCTGCCCGCGGGTCAGGCGGATGAAGACCGGCGTTGCCGAGATGCCGATCGCGATCATGGCATTGCCGAGGCTCGGACCGAGGAACGCCGCCAGTGCAATCGCCAGGATCAGGAACGGGCAGGCCAGCATCGCATCGGTGATCCGGCTGATCAGCGCATCGACGAAGCCGCCGCGATAGCCGGCGAGCAGACCGAGTGGCACGCCGATGCCGAGCGCGATCGCGACCGAAATCAGGCCGGCCAGCAGCGAGGCCCGAGCGCCGTAGACGATGCGGCTCAGAACGTCACGGCCGAGCTCGTCAGTGCCGAACCAGTGCGCGGCCGTGGGCGGCTTGCGCACGAGGCTCCAGCTCGTCGCGATGGGATCGTAGGGAACGATGAGCGGCGCCAGGGCTGCAACAGTGATGAACATCGTGAGCACGACGAGCCCAAACACCGCTGCCTTGCGTTTGAACAGCCGCCGCCGCGCGCGGCGTGCCGGGCTGTCTAGCTCGTCGGCTTGCACATGCGGGCGAGACAAGGCAGCATCAGTCATGACACTAGCCTCGCAGCCTTGGATTGACGAGGATGTAGGCGACGTCGGCAACCAGATTGAGCGTGATGTAGATCGTCGCGGTCACCAGCACCACGCCTTGCACCACGGCGTAGTCGCGATTGAATACGGCGTCCACGATCAGCTTGCCGAAGCCGGGAATCGAGAAGATCTGCTCGGTCAGCACGGCGCCTGACAGCAGCGTGCCGAGCTCGAGCGCGCCGAGTGTGATGATCGGCGTCAACGCATTGCGCATGGCATGCTTGAGGATGACCGTCCGCTCGGACAGGCCTTTCGCGCGCGCGGTGCGCACATAATCGCTTTCCAGCACCTGGAGCATGGCGCTGCGGGTATGGCGCATCAGGACCGCCGCAATGGCGTTGCCGAGCACGAAGGCCGGCATGATGGTGGCGGCAAGGCTCGCACGCCAGTCCTCGGTCAGCGGCACATAGCCCGAGGCCGGCAGCCAGCCCAGCTCGATCGAGAACAGGAAGATCAGCATGATGCCGAGCCAGAAATTCGGCGTCGAGATGCCCCACAGCGCGAAGAAATTGGCGCCGTAGTCCCAGGCCGTTCCTTTCTTCACGGCCGCGACGATCCCGGCGGGAATGCCGATCAGGAACGCGATGATGATGGCCATCGAACCGAGTTGCAGCGTCACCGGCAGCTTCTGCGCGATCAGCTCGCGCACCGGCATCTTGTTGCGCAGCGACTCGCCGAAATCACCCGATAGCACGCCCTTGATCCAGTAGGCGTATTGCACTGGCACCGGCTGATCCAGCCGGTACTGGTGCCGGATCTGCTCGATCACGGCGGGATCGCGCTCCTCGCCGGCCATCACCAGCGCGGGATCGCCCGGCAGCAATTGCTGCAGCGAGAAGATCAGCACCGAGACGAAGAACAGCGTCGGCACGATCTGCGCGAGACGGCGGGCGAGGAAATTCAGCATTCCCGCGGCGTCACTTCAGCTTGAGGCCGACGACGCGCACGAGTCCGTCCGGCATCTGCTTGTAGCCCTCCAGCTTCGTCGTATGGGCGATGATGATACGCCGGTGGTAGAGATAAAGGATGGGCTCCTCATCCTGGACCAGCTTCGCCAGCGTTTCGTAGCTCGCCTTGCGCTTGGCGAAATCGGTCGCGAGCCGCGCCTCTTCCAGTGCTTTGTCAGCCTGGGCGTTGGTCCAGTCGCCGTAATTCTGAGGCGCACCACTGTGCAGGAAGACGAAGGTGTTGCCGTCGGGGTCGATGCGGCCGCTCCAGGCGAGCCAGAAGGCCTGATAATCGCCTGCCTCGGCCTGCTTCAGCCCGGTCGCAAACTCGGTGAGGCGGATCTTCATGTCGAAGCCGGCTTCTGCGGCCATCGACTGGATCACCTGCGCCGGTGTTTCGTTTTCCGCGCCTTTCGGCACCAGAAAGTCGACGCTGACCGGCGGCTTCACGCCGGCTTCCTTCAGCAGCGCCTTGGCTTTTTCCACGTCGCGGGCGCGGACGGGCAGGGATTTCTGGTAGTAGGGATGATCAGGATTGATCCATTGATTGCCGACCTGAAACTCGCCGTTGAACACGACCTGGTTGATCGCCTCACGGTCGATCGCAAGGTCGAGCGCCTGCCGCACCTTGGCGGATTGGCTGAGCGGCCCCTTGGCCTTGTCCTTGCCGATATTGAGCGTGATGCCTTGATAGCCGAGCTCGATGGCGGTGGCGACCTTCAGCCGTGAATCCGCGCGCACCTCCTTCAGATCCGTCGCGAGCACGCGCTCGATCAGGTCGAGGCCGCCGGATTTCAGGTTCGCCAGCCGCACGGTGGCATCGACAATGGGTTGGAACACGATCTTGTCGATGAAGACGTTGTCCTTGTTCCAATAGTCCGCGAATTTTTCGAACACGATGCGGTCCTGCTGCACGCGCTCGACGAACTTGTAGGGGCCGGCGCAGACGGGGTGCAGGCCGAACTTGTCACCGGCTTCCTTGGCCGCTTTCGGCGACATCATCATGCCGGCGCGGTCGGTGAGCTGGGCGAGCAGCGGCGAGAACGGCGACTTCAGCACCAGCTTGATGGTCAGGGGATCGACGATATCGATGTGGTCGACCGAAGCCAGCTCCGGCTTGCGGAACGAGCCCGGGAACGTCAGGTGGCGCTCCAGCGAGAATTTGGCGGCTTCCGCATCGAACGGCTCGCCATCGTGGAATTTCACGCCCGGCCGCAGCTTGATGACGAGGCCTTTGCCGTCATCGACCGTCTCGCTCGACAGCGCGAGCTGCGGCACGATGTTGAGCTTTTCGTCGATGTCGAACAGCTTGTCGCAGAACGCTGCGAACACGATGCGGCCGACATAGGTGCGCGCCATGGAGGGATCGAGGATGTCAGGATCCTCGGCAAGGCCGATGCGGAGCGTGGTCTGGGCCTGGGCGGCGCTAAACGATAGCAAGAAGGCAGCCGCCATTGCGGCCAGGCGAAACATCTTCATCGGTCAATCCCCATTGCTTCGGCTACGGCGGCGAAGGCCTTGCACTCTGTATACCAACCCCGACGGGCCTCGCGCCTTCCGTCTTTCGGCTGAAAGCCGCGACTAATTTCGCCAATGCCGGTGAGAATCCCCCGGTTGCGGGCAGGATGGTATCGGCCGGCGGGAGCTCATTGACACGATGGCAAGCGGTGGCGTGCCCGGCTCCGTCGGCCGCCAACGCTGGCGGCTCGGTGCGACAGCGGTCAATCACGAAGGGGCAGCGGGTATGGAAACGACAGCCGGCCGGCGGGTTGAGCGCGCTCGGAATCTCGCCTTGCAGCACGACCTTCGCCCGCTTGGCGTGAGGCTGCGGCAGGGGGATCGCGGACAGCAACGCGCGACTATAGGGATGACGGGGCCGGGCGAACAACTCGTCCGCATCGGCTTCCTCGACGATGCAGCCGAGATTCATGACCGCGACGCGGTCCGCGATGTGCTTGACCACCGCGAGGTCGTGCGACACGAAAATGTAGGCGAGACCAAGCCGGTCCTGCAGCTCGCGCAGGAGGTTGAGGATCTGGGAGCGGATCGAGACGTCGAGCGCCGAGACCGGCTCGTCGCAGATGATGAGCTTCGGCTCGACCGCGAGCGCGCGGGCGATGGCGATGCGTTGGCGCTGGCCGCCGGAGAACTCGTGCGGATAGCGCCGGGCCAGCCGCGGCTCCAGCCCGACCAGCCGCAGCAGTTCCGCGACCCGCTCGCGCCGTTGTGCGGATGGGACGAGATCGTGCAGCGCCAGCGGCTCGGTCAGGATCTGGCCGACGGTCATGCGCGGGTTGAGCGAGGCGTAAGGATCCTGAAAGATGATCTGCGCCTCGCGGCGGAATTTTCGGAGCGCGTCGGCATCGAGCGAGAGCAGGTCGCGGCCGCCAAACCGCACGCTGCCTGCATCGGGCTCGATCAGCCGCAGCACCAGGCGGCTGACGGTCGATTTGCCGCAGCCGGATTCGCCGACCAAGGCAAGGGTCTTGCCGGCCTCGAGCGAAAAAGAAACGCCATCGACGGCTTTGACATGTGAGCGTGCCCGGCCAAACAACGAGCGTTCGGCGACGAAGTGCTTGACCAGGCCTTCGACCTCGAGGAGCGCCATCACGACACCAGGAGTTCGAGCGGCGCGCGGACGCAGCGCGAGACATGTCCCGGGCTGACCTCCACCAGCGGTGGCCGCGCCTTGGTGCAGACGTCCAGCATGAACGGGCAGCGCGCGGCGAAGCGGCAGCCCGCGGGTGGCTGGGCCATGTTCGGGACCATTCCTTCGATGGTCGCGAGCTGCTCGGCGCGATGGTCGAGACGCGGGATCGAGCCGAGCAGGCCGACGGTGTAGGGATGCTGTGGCGCGGAGAACAGTTCGTCGACCGGCGCGCGCTCGACGATTTCTCCGGCATACATCACCGCGACCTCGTCGCAGACCTCGGCGACGACGCCGAGATCGTGGGTGATCAGGATGATGGCGGCGCCGCTCGCGGCTTTCAATTCGCGCATCAGCTCCAGGATCTGGGCCTGCAAGGTGACGTCGAGCGCGGTGGTCGGCTCGTCTGCGATCAGGAGCTGCGGATCGCAGGCGAGCGCTATCGCGATCATGACGCGCTGGCGCATGCCGCCCGACAGCTTGTGCGGATAGTCGTCGATCCGCCGTTCCGGCGAGGGGATGTGGACGCGGCGCAGCAGCTCAATTGCGCGCTCGCGCGCGTACCTCCGCGAGCCGCCACGGTGGCGCAAAATGGTCTCGATGATCTGGTCGCCGATCGTAAAGCTCGGGTTGAGCGAAGTCATCGGCTCCTGAAAAATCATCGCGAGCCGGTTGCCGCGCAGGTCCCGCAGGGTCTCGTCCGTCGTCTTTAGCAGGTCGAAACCGTCGAAGCGGATCGCGCCTGATATGTCGGTCGTCTGTTTCGGCAGCAGTCCCATGATCGCGAGCGACGTCACGCTCTTGCCGCAGCCGGATTCGCCGACGAGGCCGAGTGTGGCGCCGTTGGCGACGCTGAGATCTACGCTGTCGACCGCGTGGGTGATGCGGCCCTCGTCACCGTGAAAGCGGATGCGCAGGTCCTTGATCTCGATGAGAGGGCTCGCGTTCATGCCTACCGTGCCTGGGCCGCTTTGATGCTGGCCTCGATGACGCTGCGATCGGTATTGCCGGCCGGGTTCTGCCGCGTCGGCATGGAGGCGCGGAAGTGGACCCAGAGCTCGTGGCTGACGCGTTCGAGCCGTTCGAGCTCGCCGAGCGGATCGGCATGATCGTCGGCGCGGATGTCCAGCGCCGGCCATTCCTCCTCGCCGTGGATCAACAGCGCCGCAGACTGCTTGCCGCGCTTGTCGCCGCCGGCGGCTTCGCCTCCACGCATCGCCGCGAGCAGCCGGCGCGGGAAGGGCAGGCTGTCATTGGCAATGTAGGTCTTCGCCGTCTCGGCAAGCACATCGGCGCCCGCCAGCATGTTGCCTGCGATCGAAAAGCCGTTGCCGGCGATGTGACCACACCAGCCGACACAATCGCGCCCGGTGTGGGCGGCGATCGCGCCGCCGACATCCATGATGTGGACCTGCCGGCTCTCGCGGCCATCGTCGCTGGCGAGCAGCGCGGCGAGCACGTCATGCGCATTCAGGCCTTCGCGCAGCAATTTGACGCCGTCAATTCCGTAATAGGGGTTGACGAACGCCTGGGTCGCGATGGCGCCGAGACCGGCGGCGATGTAGGGCACGCGCGCGCCGACGGCGAAGAAGCGGGTCGCAACCGCGATACCGAACTGGCCGGTGGCATTGTCGCGCGCGATGATCGACCAGGTCATGGGGTGCCCTCAGCGTCCCGCGGCGTAGCCCTGCATGCCGCGCGGATTGGCGGCGGCCCGGCGGCGCACCCCGACGCGCGAGGCCGCGGTGAGTCGGCCCTCCGACCAGTCGGGGCCGATCTCGACGATATGTCCGCGCTCGCGAAGATTCTCGATCGTCGCCTTGGGCACGCGGTTCTCGACCACGAGCACGCCGGGGCGTGCGGTGCGCGGCCAGAACGAGATCGGGAAGTGCTCGGAATGCCAGGCCGGCGCATCGATCGCCTCCTGGAGATTGAGGTTGCAATGGACATGGCGAAGGAAGAACTGTGTGATCCACTGATCCTGCTGGTCGCCGCCGGGCGAGCCCCAGGCCAGGTACGGCTCGCCATCGCGCAGCGCCATGGACGGCGACAGCGTCGTGCGCGGCCGCTTGCCGGGGGCGAGCGAGCTCGGCTGGTTCTCCTCCAAGTCGAACATCTGGGCGCGGCTACCGAGGCAGAAACCCAGCTCCGGAATGACAGGCGATGATTGCAGCCAGCCCCCGGACGGGGTCGACGACACCATGTTGCCGGCCTTGTCGATGATGTCGAAATGCACGGTGTCGCCGCGCACCTCGCCGAAGCGCCCCACCGTCGGCTCGCCGGCGCCGAGCGCGCCGACGGCATCGCGTTGGCCTTCAGCGCGTCGCAGCTTGACCACGCCGCCGAAGCCTTCGACCGCGCCGGGCCGGAGATCGAGCGAAGCCTTGTCGGTGACCAGCTTGCGACGTTCGTCGTTATAGGCATCCGACAGCAGTGTCCCGATCGGGATCTCGCTGAATTTCGGATCGCCGTAGAATTTTTCGCGGTCGGCGAAAGCGAGTTTTGCGCATTCGATCTGGAGATGGATGAATTCCGGTCCGGTCGGGTCGAGTCCATCCAGTGCAAAACCCTTCAAGAGCGCGAGTTGCTGCAGCGTCACCGGACCCTGGCTCCAGACGCCCGCCTTGCAGACGGTGTAGCGGCCGTAGTCGTAGGCGAGTGGTGCTTCGACCGTCGGCTGCCAGCGTGCCATATCGTCGGCGGAGAGCACGCCGCGATGCGGCGAGCCGCTGACATCCATCACCTCCTGGGTGCGGCAGAACTTGTCGATGGCTTCCGCGACGAAGCCTTGCGACCAGGCCTTGCGCGCGCGCTCGATCTCGGCATCGCGGCCGCCACCTCCGCTCTCGGCCTCGCTGAGGATGCGGGCGTAAGTCGCAGCCAGCGTCTTGTTGGTGAACATCGTGCCGGGCTTCGGCACCTCGCCATTCGGCAGGTAGACCGCCGCCGAGGTCGGCCAGTGCTTGCGGAACAGCTGCTCGACGGTCTGGATCGTGGCGCAGGCGCGTTCCACCAGCGGATAGCCGTCGCGCGCATAGGAGATTGCGGGCTCCAGCACGTCGCGCACGCGCATGGTGCCGTAGTCGCGCAGGAGCATCATCCAGGATTCGAACGTTCCGGGGACGCAGGCGGCGAGCAGGCCGGTGCCGGGCACCATGTCGAGCCCCTCGCTCTTGTAATGAGCGATGGTGGCACGCGCGGGCGCGGGACCCTGGCCGCAAATCACCTCGGTGCGTCCGCGCTTCACGTCGTGCACGATGATCGGCACGTCGCCGCCGGGCCCGTTCAGATGCGGCTCGACCACCTGCAGCGTGAAGGCGCTGGCGACGCCGGCATCGAAGGCGTTGCCGCCCTTTTCCAGGATGGACATGCCGACGGCGGTCGCGATCCAATGCGTGGTCGCGACGACCCCGAATGTGCCCTCGATCTCGGGGCGTGTCGTGAAGGGATCCGGATTGACATTGCTAGCCATGGGCTACCTCATTTGCGGCGCGCGCAATTGATCACAGGCAATGCCGAGCCGGCAATGCGCTGATAGCATGGCACGCGCGCGTCACGCCGGGACCGGTGCGGTGTTTACGGCGTGGCAGGCGACGCCGTCGATCAGTTCCGGAGTTTCCTTGCGGCAAAGATCAAATGCCAGCGGGCAGCGCGGGTTGAAGGCGCAGCCTGGCGGTGGATTGATCGGGTTCGGAATCTCGCCCTTCACCGGAATGCGCTGGCGGCCGCTCATGGCAAGATCGGGCACGGCGCCCAGCAGCATCTTGGTGTAGGGCATGCGGGGACTGGCGAACAGCTCGCGTCCCTCCGCGATCTCCACGATCCGGCCGAGATACATCACCCCAACCCGGCTCGCCATGTGGCGGACCACGGCCAGGTTGTGGCTGATGAACATGTAGGTCAGTCCGAACTTGTCCTGGAGATCGCGCATCAGGTTCAGGATCTGTGCCTGTACGGATACGTCGAGCGCCGAAGTGGGCTCGTCACACACGATGAACTCGGCGTCGGAGGCGAGCGCTCGCGCGATCGCAATGCGTTGGCGCTGGCCCCCGGAGAATTCGTGCGGGAACTTCAGCCGGTCGTCCGGATGCAGGCCGACGAGGCTGAGCAGCTCGCCGACGCGGGCCTGGATATCACGCTCGCCCTGGATCAGGTCGAAGGCGCGAATCGGTTCGGAGATGATGGCGTCGACGCGGAAGCGCGGGTTCAGGCTGGCATAGGGATCCTGAAAGATCATCTGAATGCGGCGGCGCAGCTTTCGTCGCGCCTGGCCTTGCCGCGGATCTGTCATGGAGACTCCGTCGATCAGGACGTCGCCGGAGCTCGGCGGCAACAGGCCGACCACCATGCGTGCCACCGTGGTCTTGCCCGAGCCGGACTCGCCGACCAGCGCAAACGTCTCGCCCTTCTTGATGTCGAAGCTGACGTGATCGACAGCCTTGAGATATTCGAGCTGCCCGCCTTCAAGTACGCGATTGAGCCAGGGTTTCGAAACGTCGAAGACGCGGCGCAGGTTTGTAGCCTGGACGAAAGGCGTGCTCATGCGGCGGTCTCCGCCGGGGCGGTGTCGTAGAGATGGCAGGCGACCGATTGTGTGCCACGCGCCAGTGGCTCCGGCCGCTCGACACGGCAGCGGTCAAAAGCGAAAGCGCAGCGCGGATTGAACGAGCAGCCGCGCGGAATCGCCGAGAGACGCGGCATGGAGCCGGGGATCTGCACGAGGCGCTTGTCGTCACCGGCAAGCGTCGGGATCGCGCCCATCAGGCCCTTGGCATAGGGATGCAGCGGGTTACGCACGACGTCCTGCACAGGGCCGATCTCGGCGACGCGGCCGGCGTACATCACCGCGACGCGATCGGAGGTTTCTGCGATCACGCCCATGTCGTGCGTCACCAGCATCACGGCGGTGCCGTGGTCGCGCCCGAGCCGCTTGATCAGCGAGATGATCTGCGCCTGGACCGAGACGTCGAGCGCGGTGGTCGGCTCGTCGGCGATGATCAGCTCCGGCTCGGCGCAGATCGCCAGCGCAATCACCACACGCTGGCGCATGCCGCCGGAGAATTCGTGGGGATAACCGTCAATGCGCTTTTCGGGAGCAGGGATGCCGACTTCGGCGAGCAGGTCGATGGCGCGGCGGCGCGCCGCCTGCTCCGACAGATTGAGGTGGGTCCGGATCGTCTCCACGATCTGGTCGCCGACCTTGTACAGCGGATTGAGCGAGGTGAGGGGATCCTGGAAGATCATGCCGATGCGCTTTCCGCGGACGCGGCGCATTTCCTCCGGCGGCAGATTGTCGATGCGCAGGCCGGCGAGGCGAATCTCGCCGCCGGCGATACGGCCGGGCGGATCGATCAGGCCGATCACCGAAAGGCCGGTGACGGATTTGCCGGCGCCGGATTCGCCGACCACGCCCAGCACCTCGCCCTTGGCGATATCAAAGGAGACGCCGTTGATGGCGCGCAGCGTGCCGCGGCGAGAGGCGAACTCGACCTGTAGATTACGGACGGAGAGAACGGGTTCGGTCATGAACGCGGCATGCTCATCGAAGTTTGGGGTTGAGGGCGTCACGTAGCCAGTCGCCGAGCAGGTTGATCGACAGGATCAACGCCGCGAGTGCGATGCCGGGGAAGGCGACGATCCACCATTCGCCAGCGAACAGATAACCGTTGCCGATGCGGATCAGCGTGCCGAGCGACGGCATGGTCTCGGGCATGCCCGAGCCGAGGAACGACAGCGTTGCCTCGGTGATGATGGCAAGCGCGAGGTTGATGGTGGCGATCACGAGGATCGGCCCGGTGGTGTTCGGCAGTACGTGGCGCAGCATGATCACCGGGGCGGACAGGCCGATCAGTTGGGCGGCGGCGACGTAATCCTTGTTCTTCTCGACCAGCACCGAGCCACGCACGGTGCGCGCATACTGCACCCAAAAGCTCAGGCCGATCGCGAAGACCAGGACCGCCAGCATGCTCATCTCGTCGAGCTTGTTGCCGAAGACCGATTTGGCGATGCCGTTGATCAAGAGCGCGATCAGGATGGCCGGGAAGGAAAGCTGCACGTCGGCGACGCGCATGATCAATCCATCCACCGCACCGCCGAAATAGCCGGCCGTCAGCCCAAGCAGGATGCCGATCGCGCCGGAGAGCACGACGCCGAGCACGCCGACCAGAAGCGAGATGCGCAGGCCGTAAAGAATCGCCGACAGCACGTCACGACCCTGCTCGTCGGTGCCGAGCAGGAACGGGCTCTGGCCGTCGGCGGTCCAGAGCGGCGAGATGCGCGAGTTCATCAGCTGCAGCTGCGCCGGGTCGAATGGATTCTGCACCGACAGCACGGAGGCGAAGATCGCGAGAAGGAAGAACAGCAGCGTCACGCCCGCTGCGATCATGGTGATCTTGGAGCGGCGGAACGAATAGAACAGGTCGCTGTCGAGTGCGCGCCTGAACCAGCCGGGCGCGGCCGCAGCGCGCTTCTCGGTCGTGTGGGGAACGACGGCTTCGCTCATGTCAGTGCGCCCGGCTGACCGTCGAGCGCAGCCGCGGATCGACGATGGTGTAGAGGATATCAACCACGAGATTGATGGTGACGAAGATCAGCGACACCATCATCAAATAGGCCGCCATGATCGGGATATCGACGTTCTGAACGGCCTGCACGAACAGGAGCCCCATGCCGGGCCACTGGAACACGGTTTCGGTGATGATCGCGAAAGCAATGACCGAGCCAAACTGCAGGCCGGCGACTGTGATCACGGGAACCATTGTGTTGCGTAGCGCATGGCCGAAATGGATCGCGCGCGTGGTCAGACCCCTGGCTCGGGCAAAGCGGATATAGTCCGTCCGCATCACTTCCAGCATCTCCGCGCGCACGAGGCGCATGATCAGCGTCATCTGGAACAGCCCAAGCGTGATTGCGGGCATGATCAACGCTTTCAAGCCGGAGACCGTCAGCAGGCCGGTGGTCCACCAACCGATATGCACGACGTCGCCACGCCCGAACGAAGGCAGCCAGCCGAGGGTAACCGAGAACAGGTAGATCATGAGAACGCCGATCAGGAAGGTCGGCAGCGAGATGCCGATCAGGGAGACGGCCTGGAACGTATGGGCGAGCCAGCTGTCACGGCGCAGCGCCGAATAGACGCCCATCAGGATGCCGCTGACCATCGCGAAGATGGTGGCGCAGATCGCCAGCTCCAGCGTCGCGGGCATCCGCTCCATCAGCAGATTGTTGACGGGCAGGCGGAACTGGTAGGACACGCCAAATTTGAACTGCGCAGCGTTGCCGATATAGCGGCCAAATTGCACGAGAACGGGGTCGTCGAGGCCGAGCGATTTGCGGATCGCGGCGCGTTCGGCACCCGACGTGTCCATCCCGACCATCTGGTTTACGGGATCGCCGGCAAACCGGAACATCGAGAACGCGATGATCCCGACGGCGATCATGACACCGATGGCCTGGATGGCCCGGCGCAGTGTGAAAGCGAGCATCTGTTCCTTTCACATGTCTTCAGCAGCACGCATCATTGCGTTAACCCGAAACAGCAAGTCCCGGAAGCGGGTGCTTCCGGGACTTCACAAGATGTCGACACCTACTCGTCCTGCTTGGTCGCCCAGTAGAGCATGACCATGTTGTCCGCGCGCTGGGTCAGCTTCACCTTCTTAGACACACCCCAGGCGAGCGCCTGCTGGTGCAGGGGGATATAGGCCCAGTCCTTCATCGAAAGCTCGAAGGCCTGCTTGATCAGGAGATCGCGCTTGGCCGTATCGGATTCCACGAGAACCTTGTCGGCGAGTTCGTCGAACTGCTTGTTGCAATAGCCTGCGAGATTGGCTTCGCCGCGGTTGGGATCCTTGGGATCGTCCCGGCAGCCCATGATGTCGTGGAGGACGTTCTGGGAGTCTAGCGTATCCGGGGTCCAGCCCAGCATGTACAGCGAGGTCTTGTAGCCGCCGGGCTTGAGCACCTTGGCGAAATATTGCGCCTTGGGCTGCGCCAGCAGATCCACCTTGATGTTGATGCGGGCGAGCATGCCGACGATGGCCTGACAGATCGCGGCGTCATTGACGTAGCGGTCGTTCGGGCAGTCCATCGTCACCTCGAAGCCGCCGGCATAGCCGGCGTCGGCGAGGAGCTTCTTGGCGGCCTCAGGGTCGAATTTCGGTCGGATGAAGTCCTTCGACGCGAAGATCTCCGGCGCCACCATCAAAGCGGAGGGCGTGGACAGCCCGCGCATGACCCGATTCTTGATCAGGTCGACGTCGATCGCCCGGTAGACGGCTTCGCGGACGCGAACATCCTTGAACGGGTTCTTGCCCTTGACGTTGGAATACAGGAGCTCGTCGCGGGCCTGGTCCATGCCAACGAAGATGGTGCGGAGTTCGGGTCCCGTCAGCACGGTGGCGTTGGGACTCGCTTTGACGCGCTCGATGTCCTGGACAGGAACCGGCTCGATCACATCGACCTCGCCGGACAACAGCGCCGCAACACGCGTGGCGGGGTTGGCAATCGGCGTAAAGATGATCTCCTTCAGATTGTGTTCCGGCTTGCGCCACCAGTTCGGATAGGGCTTGAAGACGGTCTTCACGCCCGGCTGATGACTTTCGATGATGAAGGGGCCGGTGCCGTTTTCATGAAGCGAAGCGTAGCTCGGGGTCGTCGCGGCGGCGGGCGTCGGTGCCACCGCATCGTTCGCCTCTGCCCATTTCTTGTCCATGATGTACCAGGTCGCCCACAACGCCGTCAGGATGGGATTGGGCGAGGTCAAGATGAAATCGACGGTGTAATCGTCGACCTTGACGACCTTGGCGTCGGCGGGAACGCGGCTCTGGAAATTCGAGCCCTTTGCTCGCACGCGCTCCGCCGAGAACACCACGTCGTCAGCGGTGAAGGGATCGCCGTTGTGGAATTTCACGCCCTTGCGCAGGTGAAAGCGCCAGCGCGTCGGCTCCGGCGTCTCCCAGCTCTCGGCGAGCGCCGGGACGATCTTCAGGTCCTTGCCGCGGGCAACCAGGCCCTCATAGACATGGCCGAGATGCGCACTGGTGGTCGATTCGTTCAGCGTGTAGGGGTCGAGCGATTTCAGCTCACCCTGGTTGGCGTAGCGCAGCGTCTGGCTCGACGCCGGCGAAACTGCCAACGCAAGCACACCGGCGAGCGTCGCCGCAAAAAGACTTCGTCCGACTGACATTCTTGACCCTCTCCACTCGCCCGCGCCGTGATTTTTGATTGTTCGGCGGGGCTGATCGATGCATGTTGCCCAGAGTTCTCGACCCGTGCAAGCGCCATTCCAGCAAGGAACGCGCCAAGTTGCACCGCTGTGCAGCAATGCTGACCTTGCGGCCCGGCATGGAGCTCCGCCCTTTTTCGACTTTGGTTGACCATATCAGCCGATTGCCGGATCGGCCATGGCGCGCCCGCATCAGGTCGCTTGCGTCGCACCACAACTCGCGGCGATACTGCGGGCAGACGGCTCGAATCTCGTCCGGAGGGGACATGAAGGTTAATATCGAAATCGACTGCACCCCCCTCGAAGCCCGCCAGTTCTTCGGATTGCCTGACGTGGCGCCGATGCAGACCGCGGTGATGGACAAGCTCCAGCAGCAGGTCCTGAGCAACATCGAGAAGGTCTCGCCGGAATCGCTGATCCAGAGCTGGTTCACCTTCGATCCCAAGATCGCCGAGCGGTTTCAGGACATGTTCGTGACCATGGCCGGTCTCGGCAGCCCGCGCGGCGGCGACAAGAAGAAGTAATGCCTGATGCGCGCGACGGGGCGCCGGGCTCGGGTCGGCTTCGTCCGCCGGCCCTCGGCCTGTTGCTCGCGGAAGCACGCGCTCTGTTCGAATTCAACGCCAGCCTCCTGCTATCGCCGCTCCTGATGCGCGCACCCAGGGGCGACGGCCATCCGGTGCTGGCGCTGCCTGGATTTCTCGCCAGCGATCTCTCGATGGCGCCGATGCGGCGCTATCTCGGCGAGCTCGGCTATGAGACCCATGCCTGGCGGATGGGCCGCAATCTCGGCGGTCTGGCGCGAATGCGCGAAGGCCTGCGCGCGCGCCTCGCTGAAATCCACGGCGCAAGCGGGCGAAAAGTCAGTCTGGTCGGATGGAGTCTCGGCGGCGTTTACGCCCGCGATCTCGCGCTTCAGGCGCCCGAGATGGTTCGCTATGTCGTCACGCTCGGCAGTCCCTTTGCCAGCGACGTGAAGGCAACCAATGCGACGGCACTGTACGAGGCGGTGTCGGGCGAGCGGGTCGAGGATTTCGCGGAAGCGCGCGAGGCGATCGCCGGCGAACTTCCGGTGCCGGCGACCTCGATCTATTCGCGCGGCGACGGTGTCGTGAACTGGCGGACCTGCCTGCTGCACCCGTCGGGCCGTGCGGAGAACATCGAGGTGTACTTCGCGAGCCATGTCGGGCTCGGCGTCAACCCCGCAGCGTTGTGGGCCGTGGCGGATCGACTGGCCCAACCGGAGGGAGAGTTCTGGCGTTTGACCGGTCAGGCCCGTTTGCCATTGCATATGCCCCGCCAGAGCGGGCAGTATCGGTCTGACGAGAAGCGCCGTCCAAGAGCGCCCGTCAAATTCTTCGGGAGGGAACTATGGCTGACGGTAAGAAGCTGTCGTCGCTGGACGCATCGTTTTTGTATCTGGAAACGCCTGAGATGCCGATGCATGTCGGCAGCATGGCGATCTTTCGCCTGCCCGACGATTACAAGGGCGACTTCTTCGAAGACTTCAAGGCGATGATCGTCTCACGGCTGCATATCGCGCCGATCCTCAAGGCGCGCCTGGAGAAAGCGCCACTTGATATTGATCATCCAACCTGGGTTGAGGACGACCAGTTCGACATCGACCGTCACATCTTCCGCGCCAGCCTGCCGCAGCCGCGCGACCGCGCAACGCTCGAGCGCATCGTCGGCTGGATGCACGCAAAACTCCTGAACCGCGCCCGCCCGCTGTGGGAGTTCTACGTGTTCGAGGGCATGAAGGACAACGAGGTTGGGCTCTATTCCAAGATGCACCACGCCGCTATCGATGGCGGCGCAGGCGCGGCGCTGACCAACATGATCTACGATATCTCGCCGATCCCGCGGAAGGTCGAGCCGCCGACGGCGGGAGCCAAGCCCGGCCAGGAGCCGCGCGACATCGCGGCAAACCTGCTCGATTCCTATCAGCAGCTGTTCAGCCAGCCGCTCGATGCGTCGACGGCCGCGAAGAACTTGCAACTGCCGCGCACCGGCAAGAGCGACATCGGCTCGATCCTGTTCGACAACGCGATGTACCAGATCGAGAGCGCGGTGCGCTTTGCCGGCAATATCCCGACCGTGCTCAAGAGCGTGTCCGACGTGCTCGGCAAGATCGCCGATCCCAAATCGCGCGAGAGCCTCGCCAGCATGGTGTCGCCGCCGACCATGCTCAACAAGACGATTTCGTCGGAGCGGAGCTTTGCCGGCGTGTCGATCTCGCTGTCGCGGGCCAAGGCGCTGGCCAAGCAGGCCGGCGGCAAGCTCAACGACGTCGTGCTGGCGCTCGCCTCGGGCGTCGTCCGCCGCTATCTTCAGCAATACGGCACGCTGCCGGCGAAATCCCTGACCGCCGCCGTGCCCATCTCGTTGCGCGAGGAGGGAAACACCGAGGCCAACAACCAGGTGTTCGGCATGATCTGCTCGATCGCCACCAATGTCGAGGATCCCAAGGCGCGGCTGGAGGCCATCATCGCGCAATCGACCAAATCCAAGGAGATGTCGCATCCGCTTCGCGCCTTGATGCCTCAGGTTTCCAACATCTCGATGCTGGGCGCGCCGATCATGGTGCAGATCCTGGCGCTGCTCTACAGCCGCTCCAACCTGTCGGACGTGCTGCCGCCCGCGGCGAACATCACGGTGTCCAACGTGCCGGGGCCGCGGCAGACGCTGTACGCGGCCGGTGCCGAGCTCTTGCACATCTTCCCGGTGTCGATCTCGACCCACGGGCAGGCACTCAACATCACGGTTCAGAGCTACCGCGACCAGCTCGATTTCGGCTTCATCGTCGGCGCCAACATCATTCCGCATGTGCAGGTGATGTGCGACATGCTGCCGGAGGAATTTGCTGCGCTCGAAGCCGCCTATGCACCGCCGGCGACGGACATCAAGGGCGCGGCTGAATAGCAAGCTTTGTCAGGATCCTCACAATGGTTGAAATGCCGCCGCTTCAGTTCGCGACGACGAACGGAATCCGCATGGGCTATTACGAAGCGGGCCCGATCACGGACAAGCCGCCGGTCGTGCTGTGCCATGGCTGGCCCGAGCTCGCCTTCTCCTGGCGCCACCAGATCAAAGCGCTGAGCGAGGCGGGCATCCGCGTGATCGCGCCGGACCAGCGCGGCTATGGCACGACCGACCGGCCTGAACCGGTCGAGGCCTATGACATGGAGCATTTGACGGGCGATCTCGTCGGGCTGCTCGACCATCTCAACATCGAGAAGGCGATCTTCGTCGGCCATGATTGGGGCGGCTTCGTCGTCTGGCAAATGCCGTTGCGGCATCCGACGCGAGTTGCCGGTGTCGTTGGTGTCAACACGCCGCATTGGGATCGCGCGCCGGTGGATCCGATTGCGCTGTTTCGCCAGCGCTTCGGCGACCAGATGTATATCGTCCAGTTCCAGGATCCCGCGCGCGAGCCGGACAAGATTTTTGGCGGTCGCGTCGAGCAGACCTTTGATGCCTTCATGCGCAAGCCGCTGCCGCGGCCGGCGGTGAAATCAGAGGAGGCGCCGATCGCGGGCGTCGGCGCCTCGTCCAAGACCAACCTGGCATTCCCGCAGATGGTGGCGGCCTATGACGCCAAGCTCGACCCGCGCACGCCGATCCTGTCGGCCGACGAGAAGAAGGTGTTTGTCGATACCTTTACGAGGACTGGTTTCACCGGCGGGATCAACTGGTACCGCAATTTCACCCGCAATTGGGAACGCTCGAAAGGATTGGACCACCACATCAGCGTGCCGTCGCTGATGATCATGGCCGAGAACGACGCCGTGCTGCCGCCGTCCGCGGCCGACGGCATGGAGAGACTGGTGGCTGATCTCGAGAAGTACCTGGTGAAAGACAGTGGCCATTGGACGCAGCAGGAGAAGCCGGAAGAGGTCAGCGCCGTCTTGATCGAATGGCGTAAGAGGCGGTTTGGTTAGCACTTGTCATTGCGAGCGAAGCGAAGCAATCCAGGTATCTTTCCGCAGAGGTCGTCTGGATTGCTTCGTCGCAAGGGCTCCTCGCAATGACGGGGATATGAGGGGGAAGCACTTTTAATGTCATCGAAGAACCGTCTGGATCCGATTCCGCATCCGCCGACCAAGCCAGTGGTCGGCAACATGCTGTCGCTGGACTCGGCCGCGCCGGTGCAGCATCTAACGCGGCTTGCGAAGGAGCTAGGTCCGATCTTCTGGCTCGATATGATGGGCTCGCCGATTGTTGTCGTCTCCGGCCATGATCTGGTCGACGAGCTCTCCGACGAGAAGCGTTTCGACAAGACGGTGCGCGGCGCGCTGCGGCGGGTGCGCGCGGTCGGTGGTGACGGGCTGTTCACTGCTGATACCAACGAGCCGAACTGGAGCAAGGCGCACAACATCCTGCTGCAGCCCTTCGGCAACCGCGCCATGCAATCCTATCATCCGAGCATGGTCGATGTCGCCGAGCAGCTCGTCCAGAAATGGGAGCGCCTGAACGCCGATGACGAGATCGACGTCGTCCACGATATGACCGCGCTGACGCTGGATACGATCGGCCTGTGCGGCTTCGACTACCGCTTCAATTCGTTCTACCGGCGCGACTATCATCCCTTCGTCGAGTCGCTGGTGCGCTCGCTCGAAACCATCATGATGACGCGCGGCCTGCCGTTCGAGCAGCTCTGGATGCAGAAGCGGCGCAAGACGCTGGGCGAGGACGTCGCCTTCATGAACAAGATGGTCGACGAGATCATCGCCGAGCGCCGGAAGAGCGCCGAAGGCATCGACGACAAGAAGGACATGCTCGCGGCGATGATGACCGGCGTCGACCGCTCCACGGGCGAGCAGCTCGACGACGTCAACATTCGCTACCAGATCAATACCTTCCTGATCGCGGGGCACGAGACCACCAGCGGCCTTTTGTCGTACACGCTCTATGCACTGCTGAAGCATCCCGACATTCTCAAGAAGGCGTATGACGAGGTCGACCGCGTCTTCGGCCCCGACGTCAATGCCAAGCCGACCTATCAGCAGGTGACACAGCTCACCTACATCACACAGATCCTGAAGGAGGCGCTGCGGCTGTGGCCGCCGGCGCCGGCCTATGGCATCTCGCCGCTGAACGACGAGACCATCGGGGGCGGCAAGTACAAGCTCCGGAAGGGCACCTTCACCACGATCCTGGTGACCGCGCTGCATCGCGATCCCAGTGTCTGGGGGCCCAATCCCGATGCGTTCGATCCCGAGAACTTCAGCAAGGAAGCCGAGGCCAAGCGGCCGATCAATGCCTGGAAGCCGTTCGGGAATGGCCAGCGCGCCTGCATCGGCCGCGGCTTTGCCATGCACGAGGCGGCGCTCGCGCTCGGCATGATCCTTCAGCGCTTCAAGCTGATCGACCACCAGCGCTACCAGTTGCACCTGAAGGAAACGCTGACGATGAAGCCGGAAGGCTTCAAGATCAAGGTGCGTCCGCGCGCCGACCGCGAGCGCGGTGCTTATGGCGGGCCTGTCGCGGCTGCAGCTTCGACGCCGACGGCGCCGCGCCAGCCGGCCACGCGGCCGGGCCACAACACCCCGATGCTGGTGCTTTACGGCTCCAACCTCGGTACGGCCGAGGAACTCGCGACGCGTATGGCCGACCTCGCCGAGATCAATGGCTTTGCCGTGCATCTCGGGTCGCTCGACGAGTACGTCGGCAAGCTACCGCAACAGGGGGGCGTCCTCATCATCTGCGCCTCCTACAACGGTGCGCCGCCTGACAACGCGACGCAGTTCGTGAAATGGCTCGGCGGTGATTTGCCTGGGGACGCCTTCGCCAACGTGCGCTACGCCGTATTCGGCTGCGGCAACAGCGATTGGGCTGCGACCTATCAATCGGTGCCGCGCTTCATCGATGAGCAGCTGTCGAAGCACGGCGCGCGCGCAGTCTATCCGCGCGGCGAGGGCGATGCGCGCAGCGATCTCGACGGCCAGTTCCAGAAGTGGTTCCCGGCGGCCGCGCAGGTCGCCACCAAGGAGTTCGGCATCGACTGGAATTTCACCCGCACCGCCGAGGACGATCCGCTCTACGCAATCGAGCCGGTCGCGGTGACTGCCGTCAATACCATCGTCGCTCAGGGCGGTGCTGTGGCGATGAAGGTGCTGGCCAATGACGAGCTTCAGAACAAGAGCGGGACCAATCCGTCGGAGCGCTCGACGCGCCACATCGAGGTGCAGCTGCCGACGAGCGTCAGCTATCGCGTCGGCGATCACCTCAGCGTCGTTCCGCGCAACGATCCGAGGCTGGTGGATTCCGTCGCCCGCCGCTTCGGCTTCCTGCCGGCTGATCAGATCCGGCTGCAAGTTGCCGAGGGCCGTCGCGCGCAATTGCCGGTCGGCGAGGCCGTCTCGGTCGGACGCCTGCTCAGCGAGTTTGTTGAGCTGCAGCAGGTGGCGACGCGCAAGCAGATCCAGATCATGGCCGAGCACACCCGCTGCCCGGTTACCAAGCCGAAGCTTTTGGCCTTTGTCGGCGAAGAAGCCGAGCCGCTGGAGCGCTATCGCAGCGAGATTCTGGCGAGGCGCAAATCGGTGTTCGATCTTCTGCTCGAATACCCGGCCTGCGAATTGCCGTTCCATGCCTATCTGGAAATGCTCTCGCTACTGGCGCCGCGCTATTACTCGATCTCGTCCTCGCCGTCGGTGGATCCAGCGCGCTGCAGCGTCACGGTCGGCGTGGTCGAAGGGCCGGCCGCTTCTGGACGCGGCATCTACAAAGGCATCTGTTCGAACTATCTGGCCAACCGGCGGGCCGGGGATACGATCTACGCCACCGTGCGCGAAACCAAGGCTGGCTTCCGGCTGCCGGACGATCCCTCCGTACCTGTTATCATGATCGGTCCGGGCACCGGTCTCGCGCCGTTTCGCGGCTTCCTCCAGGAGCGTGCCGCGCGCAAGGCGAAGGGCGCCAGCCTCGGACCGTCCATGCTGTTTTTCGGCTGTCGCCATCCCGACCAGGATTTTCTTTATGCGGATGAGCTGAAGGCACTCGCCGAAAGCGGCATCACCGAGCTCTTCACCGCGTTCTCGCGCGCGGACGGCCCTAAGACCTATGTTCAGCACGTCCTCGCTGCGCAAAAGAACAAGGTCTGGCCGCTGATCGAACGGGGCGCGATCATTTATGTCTGCGGCGACGGCAGCAGGATGGAGCCCGATGTGAAGGCCGCGCTCGTCGCGATCTATCGCGAAAAGAGCGGCAGCGATGCGGCCGCGGGCGCGCGCTGGATCGAAGATATGGGTACGAAGAACCGCTATGTGCTGGATGTCTGGGCGGGAGGGTGATTGTTCGTCGGATCGTGCTAAAGCACTCCCATGATTCCCTGGGAAAAGCTTGACACCGCAAAAATCCCCGGCTCCGACGAAGAGCTCCGCCTGATGCGGCGCGGCAAGGAGTTTTCCATCAAGCTCGGCACCAACGAGCTGATGAACAACCGCCTGTCGGGCTCGGAAGCCGCGCTGGCAACCCTTGCGGCGAAGCAGATCGAGAAGGTCGCAAAGCCCGTCGTCCTGATCGGTGGCCTCGGGATGGGCTTTACGCTGCGTGCGGCGCTGGCCGTGCTGGGAAGCAAGGCGAAGATCGTGGTCTCCGAGCTGGTGCCGGCGGTAGTCGCCTGGGCGCGCGGCCCGATGGCGGAGGTGTTCGGCGACAGCCTGGACGATGCCAGGGTGAGCATCCGCGAAATCGATGTCGGCGAAATCATCCGCACGAAGAACTCGGCGTTCGACGCCATTCTGCTCGACGTTGACAACGGGCCGGAAGGACTGACCCGGAAGGGCAATGACGCGCTCTACAGTGCGGGCGGATTGACAGCGGCCAAGGTGGCGTTGCGCCCGGGCGGCGTGCTGGCCGTCTGGTCGTCGGGACCGAACCCCGCTTTCACCAAGCGTCTCGGCCGCGCCGGCTTCGATGTCAACGAGGTCAATGTCCGCGCCACCGGCAGAGGCGGCGGCGCACGTCACGTGATCTGGATCGCGAAGAAAGCCTAAGCGGCCTGCGCCGCAGCGCCATGCGCATGCTTGTCGATGGCGCCGATGATCTCCGGCCAGAACCGCATCGGCAGCGCATGGCCCATGCCTTCGATCATCAGCAGCTTCGCGCCCGGAATGGACGCTGCCGTATCCTTGCCGCCCTCCGGATGGACCAGCGGATCGACCGTGCCGTGGATCACCAGCGTCGGCATCTTGACCCCATGCAGCCGCTCCTTCCGGCTACCGGAGGCGAGCACGGCGCGGAGCTGCCGGCCAACCCCGGCCGGGTTGAGCCCGCGGGCGAAGACGCGTTCGGCTCGGCCCAGATCGAGCGCTTCTTCCTCCGGGAAGGAGCCGCCGCGCAAGATCTTCCAGGTCTCGCCGAAGCGGGCGATGAACTCTTCCTTGCTGCGTGGCGGTGGCGCCATCAGCATGGCGGCGGCCTCACGCGTGGGCGGCGGCACGCGCGGATTGCCCGTTGTCGACATGATCGAGGTCAGCGAGCGCACGCGCTGCGGAAACGACAGTGTCACCTCCTGCGCGATCATGCCGCCCATGGAGGCGCCGACCAGATGCGCCGACTTGATGCCGAGCGCATCCATCAGGCCCACCGTGTCCTTGGCCATGTCGATCAGCTTATAGGTTGCGGCCACGGGAATTTTGAGGAAGCGCAGTTTCAGCAGCTCGAGCGGGGTCAGGCGTTTGCCGCCGGTGAGATGGCTAGACTTGCCGATATCGCGATTGTCGAAACGGATCACGCGAAAGCCCCGTGCGGCGAGCTGCTCGCAGAATGCATCGTCCCAATGGATCATCTGCGCCCCGAGGCCCATGATCAGCAGCAGCGGCTCAGCGTCGTCATTGCCGAAGATCTCGTAGCAGATGTCGATGCCGTTGGCGCGGACGGTCCGGGGCGGCTGATGGGCGGAGGCGTTCACCGGTGTGTTCCCTTGGCTTGCAGGTCGGAATTGTATCGCATGGTTTGCTGGCGCAAAGAAGCCGTGCGGGCGACATCGCGCTGTCGCTTAGCCGTTGACCGGCCCGTCGCAACGGTGTGGTATGGCGACAAAAGAGGGGCAAGAAGCCCCCGTGACCTGGAGGACGCCGATGACCGACAAGATCACCGACCCCGTCGCCCTGTGGCAGAAGATGGTCGGCGAGATGGAGAAGGGCTTCAACTCGTTCGCCACCAAGGCGATGGAGACCCCCGAGTTCTCGCAGGCCATGAACCGCGCCGGCGGCGCTGCGGCGGGTGCTCAGAAGCAGTTCGGCGATCTCATGGAGAAGTATCTGCTCTCGATGAACCTGCCGAGCCGCGAGCAGATGACCGGCATTGCCGAGCGGCTGCAGTCGATCGAAGGGCAGCTCGGCGAAATCAGGGCGATGCTGAATCAGATGTCGGCCAATCCTGCGGGATCGCCGATCGGCAGCGCGCTCCGGCCACCGCGCACAAAGCGTCCGCCGTCCGAAGGCGGAGGGCCAAAATGAACGCGCCGACGGGGCTTGATTTGGCGGCAATCCCGGAGCGCATCCAGGCCGAGGTGCAGCGCGCGATCCAGCGCAGCATCAAGGGCGTCGAATATTTCTCGACCTCCGGTCCGACACTCGGATCGACCCCGAAGGACGTGTTGCATTCGCGGGGAACGATGAGCCTCTATCACTATCGGCCGATGTCGGACGAGATCTATCGGGTGCCGGTGCTGATCGTGATGGCGACCACAAATCGCGGCTACATCCTCGACCTCGTGCCGGGCCAGAGCTTCATCGAGTTCCTGCTCAAGCACGGCTACGACGTCTACATGCTCGACTGGAGCGCGCCGCGGCCCGAGGAGAAGAGCCTGCGGATGGAGGACTATGTCCTCGACTTCATCCCGGACTGCGTCCGCCGCGTACAGGCCGATTCCGGCGAACAGGATGTCTCCGTGATCGGCTATTGCTTCGGGGGCGTGCTGTCGCTGCTTTATGGTTCGATCTTTCCGGACGGGCCGATGAAGAATTTGATCTGCTTCACCACGCCGATCGACTTTCGCGAGATGAAGCTGTTCTCGAATTTCTCCGACCGTCGCTATTTCGACGTCGACCGCCTCGTCGACAGCGTCGGCAACGTGCCGCCGGAGATGATCCTGTCCTCGTTCGAGATGCTGCGCCCGGCTTCGCGCACGGTGAGTCAGATCCAGCTCTGGGAAAACATCTGGAACGACGAGTTCGTGAAATCGTATCGGATGTTCGATCGCTGGGCGACCGACACGCTGCCGCTGGCGGGTGAATATTTCCGCACCATCACCAAGGATCTGATGTGGGACAACAAGCTGTACAACGACACCATGTCGGTTGGCGGTCGTCCCGCGAAACTCGAGAACATCAAGGTGCCGATCCTGCATGCGGTCGCCGAGCACGATCACATCGTGCCTTATGAGGCGGCAAAACACCTGATTGCGAAGATCGGGTCGGCGGACAAGGAAGAGGTGGTGCTGAAAGGCGGGCACGTCTCGCTCGTCGCCGGCGCCAACGCGATCAAGCGGCTATGGCCGAAACTGGATTCCTGGCTGGGGACAAGATCGACATGAGCGAGCCACGTTCCTACCCGCGTCACGTCAAGACGGATGCGGGCGATATCGAGATCCGCCTGATGTCGCCGTCCGATGAGGCCGCCGTCTTGGCCTTCGGCAAGGCGCTGCCGACCCACGACCTGTTGTTCCTGCCGCGTAACATCAGCGAGCCGAAGGTGCTGTCCGCCTGGATCAAGGAGATCGAGCGCGGCGCCATTCGGAGCCTGCTCGCGGTCAAGGACGGCAAGGTCGTCGGCTGCGGGACCCTGGTGCGCGACCCGCATTCCTGGTCGCCCCATGTCGGGGAGATCCGGATGGTGGTCTCGTCCGAGGTGCGCGGGAAGGGAGTGGGGAAGGCGCTGTCGCAGGAGACCTTTGCGCTCGCGCTGGGGGCGGGGCTGGAGAAGCTCTCGGTGCAGATGACGGTCGACCAGCAGGCGGCGATCGCGCTGTTCGAGAGCCTCGGTTTCAAGGCCGAGGCGTTGCTGCGGGATCATGTCCGGGACGTCGAGGGCAACACCCACGACATTGTCGTCCTTGGGCACAATGTCGCGCAGGTCCGGGCCCAGATGGAGGCCTATGGTCTGCCGGACGCCGTCCGGCACTGACGCACCACCATGCGCCCAAAAACTGCAAAACAACCCCATGCACAGTAGAGGGCGGGGAGGGGAGGCATCAGGATGCCTCCTATCAAGGCTGTTCACGATTTCGTGATATCGCGATGCAACATGAATATTGCATCGCACAATTAACTATGCCATATAGGCCGTGCCCCGGGCCATCGAGGACGGGGTGAGCCCATAGCTCAGACCAATGAGGATGGAGAGAACCCCATGACCGCCGAAACCAATACCGCTTTCGAGGGCTTCAAAGACGCTTTCAAGAACATCCAGAACCTGGAAGTTCCCGAGGCTGCCCGCGAATTCGTCAAGAAGACCGCCAACACTGCCAAGGACCGTGCCGCCGAGGTGTTCGCTGGCTCCGAGCGCGTGACCGCCGCCGTCGAGAACGCGGTGACCGAGTCCGTCACTGAAGCCGGCAAGATCAGCCGCAACATCCAGCAGGCGATCTACGAGGACGCCGAGGCGTTCTTCTCGGGTATCGACAAGCTCGCGTCCGCCAAGTCGGTCAGCGAAGCCGTCGAGATCCAGTCGAGCCTGCTCCGCGCCCGCGGCGAAGTGTTCGTCTCGCGCGCCAAGGCGACCGCCGATTATCTCGGCAAGCTCGCCGCCAACGGTGCCAAGTCCGCTCAGGACAACTTCGCCAAGGTCTACAACAAGACCGCCTGATCCGGCGCGGCTTGAGACCAAACTGAATTTGAGGCCCGCTTCGGCGGGCCTTTTGTTTTGGGCCACAGCCGTCATTGCGAGGAGCCCTTGCGACGAAGCGATCCAGAATGTCACCGCGTGAGGGATTCTGGATTGCTTCGCTTCGCTCGCAATGACGAGTAGGGTGATGCAGTTATGGACTCATCCACCTTCTCATTTGACACTCCTGCCGATGCCGAACGCGCGGCGGAGCTGCGCCGCGTGAAGGCGTTGGCGACGCTGGTGCTGGCTTCGACGCTCGGCCTGTTCGTCCTGGCCAAATGGCTGCTGCCCGTGCATCCCGTGTTCGGGTTCATCGCCGCCTTCGCGGAGGCCGCGACCATCGGCGGGCTCGCCGACTGGTATGCCGTCGTTGCGCTGTTCAAGCGGCCGCTCGGCCTGCCGATCCCGCACACCGCTATCATCCAGAGCAACCAGGCCCGCATTGCCGACAAGCTCGGCGAGTTCATTCAGGTGCATTTCCTCGAGGCCGGCCCGGTCGAAGCCAAGCTGATGGAGATCGATTTCGGCTCCTTCGTCGCCGACTGGCTGCGCGACCGCAAGCGCAGCGATGACCTTGCGCGCTTTGCGCTCCGTCTCTTGCCGGAGGCCGTCTCCGCGACCGAAAGCTCGGGCCTGATGAATTTCATCATCCGCCGCATGTCCTCGCAGATCCAGGCGATCGACCTCGCTCCGCTCGCGGCCGGCACGCTGCGCGGCTTCGTGGCGGAGGGACGGCATCAGATCCTTTTCGACGATCTGCTGCGCGTGATGCACGAGACGCTGAACCAGAAAGAGACCATGGCGATGATCCGCGAGAAGGTGCGCGCGGAATTGCCGACCCTGCTCAAGCTCTATCGCGCCGACAAGTTCCTGGTGAACAAGATCGTGGCGTCCGCCACCGCGTTCTTCAACGAGGTGCGCAGCGATCCCAAGCATCCGTTCCGCGGCGAGTTCGACCGCATGGTGCTGAGCTTCGTCGATCGGCTCGGCACCGATCAAGCCTATATCGATCGCATCGATAGCTTGAAGCGCGATCTGCTCGCGCGGCCCGAGCTTGCCGAACTCGCCCGCACCGTCTGGGCCAACACGCGATCCTTCATCGAGCGCAGCGCGAGCGGCGAGACGCAGGTGCTGCAGCATCATCTCGCCGGCATGTTCGTCTCGGCGGGCGATGCGCTCGCCGGCGATGCCGAGCTGCGCGGCGAGATCAACAAGGGCCTGGTGACGGTGCTGCGCAGCTTCGTCGCCGACCAGAAGAGCGGCGTCTCGACCTTCATCTCCGACCAGGTCAAGGCCTGGAACATGGCGCAGCTGATTTCGCTGATCGAAATCAACATCGGCCGCGACCTGCAATACATCCGTTTCAACGGATCGCTGATCGGCGGCCTCGCGGGATTGGCGCTCTACTCCGTAGAATTCCTGCTCCGATTGTTGTGACTTTTGCGTCACGACCGACAGCATTAACGCCGGGACCTATTGTGGCCTTGCGTCTCTCCCGCTTGAATGGATGGAACCGGCCGCCTGGCTGATTCATGTTGCGCTGCGGAACGATCAAGAAGCCGGCGTATTGGAATTCATGCCCGTTTGCCGGCATCGCAGCCGGCGGGCTCTTCCCGAATTCTTCCCAAGGGGATCCATTGATGACCGCTACTGCCCAGACGCTGCGTCCGCCGTCCCGTACCCTGATGTTCTTGGAAGGGCGCGCGATCCACGAGTTCGGTGCATTCCTCGGCGCATTGCCGCTGCTGAGCCTCGCGCCCCGTGGCGACGGGCATCCGGTGCTGGTGTTGCCGGGCCTGGTGGCCTCCGATGCCTCGACGCGCGCACTGCGCACATTTCTGATCAGCAAAGGCTACGCCGTGAGCGGCTGGCGCCAGGGCCGCAACTATGGCCTGCGCGACGGCGTACAGCGCGCCATGGTCGATCTGGTCGAGGAGCTCAATGACACTCACGGTCGCAAGATCAGCCTGGTCGGCTGGAGCCTCGGTGGCCTCTATGCGCGTCAGCTCGCCAAGATGATGCCCGACCGCGTGCGCCAGGTGATCACGCTCGGTAGCCCGTTCGCGGGTAATCCGCGTTCGACCAATGCCTGGCGTGTCTACGAGTGGGCGAGCGGGCGGAAGTCCGACGAGGTTGATCCGCAGTTCGGCGGCGAGCTCGCCGTCCCGCCGCCGGTGCCGACCACCGCGATCTTCAGTCGCACCGACGGCGTCTGCGCCTGGCAGGGCTGCATGGAGAAATCGGGCGCGCAGACCGAGAGCATCGAGGTCGAGAGCAGCCATTGCGGCATGGGCCACCATCCCGCCGTGGTCTATGCGGTCGCCGATCGCCTCGCCCAGAAGGAAGGTCAGTGGCGGCCGTTCGATCGCAGCGGCTGGCGCAGCCTGGCGTATCCCGATCCGCACAGGTAGTGCGCTTCTTCACCTCGCCCCGCCTGCGGGGAGAGGTCGGATCGCATCGGAGATGCGATCCGGGTGAGGGGGTACAGGTCTTACGGCTATCTCGTTGGCGGAGAGAGCCTCTCACCCCAACCCTCTCCCCGTAAGAACGGGGAGAGGGAGGAAGCAGCCGCCGTCGCTTCCCTCCATTGTCGCGGCCGCACCAAACGCGCTAAGCCTGCCGCATGGCGCATCCGCTCTCTCGCATCATCGATCAGCTCAAGCGTGAGCCGTCACGCACCGGCTCCATCGTCATCACCATGTTTGGCGATGCCATCGTGCCGCGTGGCGGCGTGGTGTGGCTCGGCACGCTGCTGGAATTCTTCGAGGGTCTCGACATCGACGGCAGCGTGGTGCGCACGGCGATGTCGCGGCTTGCTGCCGACGGCTGGCTGACGCGCGAAAAGGTCGGCCGCAACAGCTTCTATCGTCTGGCCGAGAAAGGCCGGGAGACTTTCGAAGCGGCGACGCGCCATATCTACGGTCCCCCGCCGTCCGATTGGACGGGTCGTTTCGAGCTGCTGCTGATCGGCAATGGTGAAGACCGCGACGCCTCGCGCGAAGCGTTGCGCAATGCCGGCTTCGGCAGTCCGCTGCCGGGCGTGTGGGTTGCCCCGTCAGGCGTGCCGGTGCCGGACGAGGCGGCAGGTGCCATCCGCCTCGAAGTCTCGGCCGAGGATGACAACGGCCGTCGTCTGCTCAGCGCCAGCTGGCCGCTGGAGCGCACCGCGGACGCCTATCTGAAATTCATGAAGACGTTCGAGCCGCTGCGTGCAGCGCTCGCGCGCGGCACGGACCTGTCCGAGGCCGACGCCTTCACCGCGCGTATCCTGCTGATCCACTATTACCGCCGCGTCGTGCTGCGCGATCCGCTGCTGCCCGAGAGCCTGTTGCCGGCGGAGTGGCCGGGCAGGGCCGCTCGCGAGCTCTGCGGCGAGATCTATCGCGCCCTGCTGGCTCCCTCAGAACAATGGCTCGACGATCATGCGACCAATGAGAAAGGGCCGCTGCCGCCGGCGCGAAAGCTGTTGGAGCGGAGGTTCGGTACCTGATTTATGTTACAGAAATATCTTGCATGAGATAATTATTGTTATATATTGGCTCCCAATACATCGGGAGGAATGCGCATGTACACCCAGGCGCTGAACACGGCCGAGACCGACGATCGCGGTCTCGAGGACGCCGCCAAGGCTGCACAGTTCCAGGCGCGCATCGATGCCGAGGAACGCATCGAGCCGAACGACTGGATGCCGGCGGCCTACCGCAAGACGCTCACCCGCCAGATTTCCCAGCACGCTCATTCCGAAATCGTCGGCATGCTGCCCGAAGGCAACTGGATCACGCGTGCGCCGACGCTGCGCCGCAAGGCTGCGCTGCTGGCGAAAGTGCAGGACGAGTGCGGCCACGGGCTCTATCTCTATGCCGCCGCCGAGACACTCGGCGCCTCGCGCGAGGAACTGGTCGACGCCATGCTGGCGGGGAAGGCGAAGTATTCGTCGATCTTCAACTATCCGACGCTGACCTGGGCGGATATCGGCACGATCGGCTGGCTGGTCGACGGCGCCGCGATCATGAACCAGATCCCGCTGTGCCGCTGCTCGTACGGTCCCTATGCGCGCGCGATGATCCGCGTCTGCAAGGAGGAGTCGTTCCACCAGCGTCAGGGCTATGAGATCATGGTGACGCTGTGCCGCGGCTCCGATGAGCAGAAGGCGATGGCGCAGGATGCGCTGAACCGCTGGTGGTGGCCGGTGCTGATGATGTTCGGGCCGCCGGATGCGGCGAGCCAGCACAGCGACGCCTCGACGCGATGGAAGATCAAGCGTTTCTCCAACGACGAGCTGCGCCAGAAGTTCGTCGATGCCACCGTGCCGCAGGCGCAATATCTCGGTCTCACCATTCCCGATCCCGGCATGATCAAGGATGCGGAAGGGCACTGGCGCTACAGCGAGATCGACTGGACCGAATTCAAGCAGGTGCTCGCCGGCAACGGCCCGTGCAACCGCGACCGCATGGCTGCGCGCCGCAAGGCACATGATGAGGGCGCCTGGGTGCGCGAGGCAGCCGCCGCTTATGCGGCCAAGCGCGCACGGCGCCAGACCGCGCAAGCCGCCGAATAGGAGAGATCGTTATGACCACGCCGAACACGCCGCTGTGGGAAGTCTTCATTCGCAGCCGCAACGGGCTCGCGCACAAGCATGTGGGATCGTTGCACGCGAGCGATGCCACCATGGCGCTGCAGGCCGCTCGTGACATCTACACCCGTCGCGGCGAGGGTCTCTCCATCTGGGTCGTGCCGTCGGCCGCGATCACTGCCAGCGATCCGGCCGAGAAGGGCATGATGTTCGAGCCGGCGGAATCGAAGATCTACCGCCATCCGACGTTTTATGAGGTCCCCGAGGAAGTGGGGCACATGTGATGGGGGTGGTGTGATGTCTTGCGCCAACATCCAGGTCTCCGAAACGCCGCTTGTGCTCTATGCGCTGCGACGCGCTGACGATGCGCTGATCCTCGGCCACCGGCTGTCGGAATGGTGCGGGCATGCGCCGATTCTGGAAGAGGACATGGCGCTGTCCAATATCGCGCTCGACCTGATCGGCCAGGCGCGCGAGCTCTACAGCTATGCCGCCAAGATCGAAGGCAGGGACAACGACGAGGACAAGCTCGCATATCTGCGGGACGTCAGGCAGTATCGCAACCTGTTGCTGGTCGAGCAGCCGAACGGCGATTTCGCCCAGACCATGGTGCGGCAGTTCTTCTATTCCGCCTTCGCCGATCTCTACTGGCGCGCGATGACGGCTTCGCGCGATGCGACGCTCGCGGCGATTGCCGCCAAGTCGGAGAAGGAGAGCGCCTATCATCTGCGCCACGCCTCGGAATGGATCATCCGGCTCGGCGACGGTACGGACGAAAGCCATCGACGCGCACAGGCTGCGATCGATCACCTCTGGGCCTTCACCGGCGAGATGTTCGCCATCGACGACGGCGAGCGCGCCCTGATCCATGCCGGTGTCGCCATCGATCCAGGAGCTTTGCGGGGGCGCTGGCTGACGACGCTTTCCGATGTCGTCGATGAAGCAACCCTCAGCATCCCGCAGAATGACTGGATGCAAGAGGGCGGCCGCGCGGGCCGGCACAGCGAGCATCTCGGCCACCTCCTGTCCGAACTGCAATCGATGCAGCGGAGTTTTCCGGGGCTGACATGGTAACGGTGCTCGATGCCAAGGCCGAGCTGCGCCAGCGCGCCTGGGATGCGGCCGCGAGCGTGGTTGATCCCGAGATTCCGGTGCTCACCATTGCCGATCTCGGCGTGCTCCGCGATGTCGTTCTCGACGGAGACCAGGTCGAAGTCGCGATCACGCCGACCTATTCGGGTTGCCCGGCCATGAACTTGATCGCTCTCGAGATCGAGCTCGCGCTGGAGCGCGCCGGCTTCCGTCATCCAAAGGTGCGAACCGTGCTGTCGCCGGCCTGGACCACCGACTGGATGAGCGAGGACGGCCGCCGCAAGCTGTGCGCCTACGGCATCGCGCCGCCGCAGGCCTCGGGCTCGCGCCGCGCGCTGTTCGGCGAGCAGGCAGTCGCGTGCCCACAATGCGGCTCCGACAACACCGAGCTGCTGTCCGAATTCGGCTCGACCTCCTGCAAGGCACTGTGGCGCTGCAAGACTTGCCGCGAACCGTTCGATTATTTCAAGTGTCATTGAGTTGAACCAGATGCCAACCCTGTCGTCATTGCGAGCGAAGCGAAGCAATCCAGACTGTCTCCGCGGAGGCAATCTGGATTGCTTCGTCGCTTCGCTCCTCGCAATGACAGCGATGTAGAGTCGATCCAATGTCAGCAGCCGCACCGCGCTTCCATCGCCTGGCCGTCAACGACCTTCGCCGCGAGGCGTCGGACGCCGTTTCGATGACGTTCGACATTCCCGGCGAACTTGCCGGCGATTACACCTTCAGCCCCGGCCAATACCTGACTCTGCGGACCACGCTGGATGGTGAAGAGGTGCGCCGCTCCTATTCGATCTGCTCCGGGCCTGATGACGGCGAAATCCGCATCGCTGTGAAGAAGGTCGATGGGGGCGCGTTTTCGAGCTGGGCGGCGGACGAGCTGAAGCGCGGCGACGAGCTCGACGTGATGACGCCGACCGGGCGTTTTGGCGTGATCCCGTCCGGCGATACCGGTCGTATTCACGTCGGTTTCGCCGCAGGCTCCGGTATCACGCCGATCTTGTCGATCGTGAAGGGGGTGCTCGCGCGCGAGCCGGACAGCCGCTTCTTCCTGTTCTACGGCAACCGGACCACCGACAATATCATGTTCCGCGAGACCCTCGAGGAACTGAAGGATCGCTTCATCGATCGTCTCTCGATCTTCCACGTCATCTCCGGCGAGGAACAGGATATCCCGATCCTGCATGGCCGGCTCGACGGCGACAAGGTGAGGGTGCTGTTGCGCTCGCTGGTCCCGGCGGGAAGCGTGGATCACGTCTTCATCTGCGGTCCGCTTGGCATGAGCGAGGAGATCGAGGCGACCTGCCGCGATCTCGGCATTGCGGACGAGCGCATCCACGTCGAGCGCTTCGTTTCCGAGTTCGGCGGCAAGCCGAGGCCGAAGAAGGTCGTTGCGCCCGACGCTCCGCCGAAGGCGATCGCGTCCCTCATCATTGATGGCAAACGCCGTGATGTGCCGGTCGCCGAGGACGAAGCGATCCTGGATGCTGCGCTGCGCGCCGGGTTCGATCTGCCTTTTGCCTGCAAAGGCGGCATGTGTTCGACCTGCCGCGCCAAGCTGTTGGAGGGCGAGGCGCCGATGGACATCAATTATTCGCTGGAGCCCTGGGAATTGAAGGCGGGCTTTGTGCTCACCTGCCAGGCCAAGCCATCCTCGGAGCGCGTCGTGGTCGATTACGATCATGTTTGAAGCCCGGTCTGATCGGCCGCATCGGGCCTCAACGATGCAAATGCGTCGCATTATTTGACAGTTTGGGGCGACCAGCAGAACATCATGTGCAAACACCTGGCCCGGAGAAGCGCGTGAACGTCAAAGCCGCCTTGTCGCCCGAGGATATCGCCCGCGCCTGCGCCGACGCGATGTGGGCGGAGGACGATGCCTCCAAAGGCCTCGGCATGGAGATCGTCGAGATCGGCCCGGGCTTTGCGACGCTGGCGATGGTGGTGCGGCCGGACATGGTCAACGGCCAGCGCATCGCCCATGGCGGCTTCATCTTTACGCTTGCCGATTCCGCCTTTGCATTCGCCTGCAACTCGCACAATGAGCGCGTGGTGGCGGCGCAGGGGCAGATCACTTTCATCAAGCCGGGCAGGCTCAGCGACCGCCTCGTCGCGAATGCGCGCGAGGTCACCCGCGGCGGACGCTCCGGCATCTACGACGTGCGCGTCACCGCCGGCGATGTCGTCATCGCGGAATTCCGCGGGCATTCACGTGTCATTCCCGGCACGTGGCTGCCGGCGCAAGAAAACTAGCGATCAACCAAGAAAAGAACGAATCAATGTGGGGAAACGAGGATGGCCGTGACGAGGCTCAAGGATGATGCCGGCGCCTACAGCGCCGAAATGGATGCGCATGAACGCGCCTCGCGTGACGAGATCATGGCGTTGCAGAAGCAACGCCTGGGCTGGTCGCTGAAGCACGCCTACGACAACGTCGCGCATTATCGCAAGGCGTTCGATCAGGCCGGCGTGCATCCATCCGATTTTCGGGAGCTCGCCGATCTCGCCAAATTTCCGTTCACCGTGAAAACGGACCTGCGCGACAATTATCCCTTCAACATGTTCGCCGTGCCGCGCGAAAAGCTGGTGCGCGTGCATGCCTCGTCCGGCACGACGGGCAAGCCGATCGTCGTGGGTTATACGCAAGCCGACATCGACACCTGGTCGGACGTGATGGCGCGCTCGATCCGCGCCGCCGGCGGCCGCAGCGGCATGATCATCCACAATGCCTATGGTTACGGCCTGTTCACCGGCGGGCTTGGCGTGCACTACGGCGCCGAAAAGCTCGGCTGCACCGTGGTACCGATCTCGGGCGGCATGACCGAGCGGCAGGTGCAGCTGATCAACGATTTCCGGCCTGACATCATCACGGTCACGCCGAGCTACATGCTGGCGATCCTCGACGAATTCAAGCGCCAGAAGCTCGACCCGCGGCAATGCTCCCTCAAGATCGGCATCTTCGGCGCCGAGCCCTGGACCAACGCCATGCGCGCCGAGATCGAGGACGCTTTCGACATGGATGCGACCGACATCTACGGTCTCTCCGAGGTGATCGGCCCCGGCGTCGCGCAGGAATGCATCGAGACCAAGGATGGCCTGCATATCTGGGAGGACCATTTCTATCCTGAAGTGATCGACCCCGAGACCGGTGCGGTGCTGCCCGATGGCGAGAAGGGCGAGCTGGTGTTCACCTCCCTCACCAAGGAAGCCTTCCCGGTGATCCGCTATCGGACCCGCGACCTGACGCGGCTGATGCCGGGAACGGCGCGGCCGGGCATGCGGCGGATGGAGAAAGTGACGGGCCGCTCCGACGACATGATCATCCTGCGGGGCGTCAACCTGTTCCCGACCCAGATCGAGGAGATCCTGCTCGCGACCGACTGGTGCGGCGGCCACTTCATCCTGGAGCTCACTCGCGAAGGCCGCATGGACGAACTGACCATCATCGCCGAGGCGCGCACCGAAAGCTGGGACGGAAGGGGGCTGATCGACCACGCCGACCGGATCGCGACCCACATCAAGAACACGATCGGGATCAGCTCGAAGGTCCAGATAGTTCCGCCCGCCACGCTGGAGCGCTCGCTCGGCAAGGCCAAGCGCCTCTACGACAAGCGGCCCAAGGACTGACTTGACGGATTGACTCGACCGGCCCCAGAGGCGACAAGGCCCGCGAGAAATCGCGGGCCTTGTCCATGTCATCTGCCGATCCCAAAACCGTCGAGGTGCGCTGCGTTCGCCTCACTGCCAAGGCCGAGAACGCCGCCGCGGTCGCGCCGGTCGTGGAGCATCACACGCTGACGCGCGGTCCCAATGATCTGCTGATCGAGGTCAAGGCCGCGTCCGTCAATCCGTCCGACATCAAGGCCGCGACCGGCCTGATGCCCTATGCCGTCTTCCCCCGCACGCCCGGCCGCGACTACGCCGGCGTCGTGATCGACGGGCCCGCCGGCACGATCGGTCACGACGTGTTCGGTTCCTCCGGGGATCTTGGCATTCGCCGCGACGGCACCCACGCCAGCCATCTCGTTGTCGAAGCGGATGCGGTGGTGGAGAAGCCGAAGGGATTGTCATGGGAAGAGGCCGCCGGAATCGGCGTGCCGTTCGTGACGGCCATGGAAGGCTTTCGTCGCGCTGGCGTTCCAAAGCCCGGCGAAACCGTTCTGGTGTTCGGCGTCAACGGCAAGGTCGGCCAGGCTGCGGTGCAGATCGCGACCTGGCAGGGCGCGCGCGTCATCGGCGTGGTGCGCAAGGCCGAAGCCTATGCGGGCCACGCCAATGCGCCGATCGAGGTGATCGACGCCTCGGCCGCTGATGTTGCCGCGCGCGTGCGCGAACTCACAGGCGGCAAGGGCGCCGACATCGTCTTCAACACGGTCGGCGATCCCTATTTCCAGGTGGCGCACAAGTCGCTCGCGTTGCGCGGCCGCCAGATCCTGATCGCCGCGATCGACCACATCGTGCAATTCAACATCCTCGAATTCTATCGGGGACAGCATACCTATGTCGGCATCGACACGCTCGGCCTGTCCTCGGCAGCGACCGGTGCGGTGCTGCGCGATCTCGGCCCAGGCTTTGCGAGCGGGCACTTGAGGCCGTTCCCTATCAAGGCGAGCGCGATCTATCCGCTCGAGCGGGCGAAGGAGGCGTATGTTGCGGTCGCCGGCTCGTCGCGGGATCGCGTGATCCTGAAGCCATAGTCATGGACTCGACCCAACTCGTCCTCCTTGCCGGCCTCGTCATTGGCCTGGTCTACGGCTCCGTCGGCCTGCTCAGCGGCTTCTGCCTGATGAGCAGCATGCGCGGCTGGCTGGGGCAGGGCGACGGGCGGCTGGTGCGGAGCTATGCGCTGGCGCTCGCAGTTGCAATCGCGGCCAGCCAGTTCCTCGCCGGCGAGGGTATGGTGGATCTCGGCAAGTCGATCTACCTGCAACCAACCTTCTCGATGCCGGTGCTGTTCCTCGGCGGACTCCTGTTCGGTTACGGGATGGTGCTGTCGAACGGCTGCGGCTCGCGCGCGCTGGTGCTGCTCGGCCGCGGTAATCTCCGCTCGTTCGTCGTTGTCATCGTCCTTGCGATTGCCGCGCAGATGACACTCAAGGGCCTGATCGCGCCGGCGCGCATCGCGCTGGTGCAGGCAACGCAGGCGACCGTCAGCATGAACACGCTGCCGTCCTTGCTGGCGACGCTGGGTCTGACGGAAGCGCTCTCGCGCATGCTGGCCGCGGCCGTGATCGTGCTCGCGTTGATCCTGTTCGCTTTCGCGCATGCGGGGTTCCGCCGCTCGCCGGGCCAGATCGCGGCGGGCGTCGTTGTGGGTCTCCTCGTCGCCGGCGGCTGGTACGTGACCGGCTATCTTGGCGCTGACGACTTCAATCCGGTGCCGGTGACCTCGCTCACCTTCATCGCGCCGATCGCCGACAGCCTGCAATACGCCATGCTCTCGACCGGCTTGACGCTGAATTTCGGCATCGCGACCGTTGGCGGGGTCTTCGCCGGAAGTCTGGCGACTGCGGTCCTGACGGGCCGTTTCCACCTCGAAGGCTATTCCTCGCCGCGCCACATGCTGCGCTCGGCCGGTGGCGCCGCTCTGATGGGGATCGGCGGCGTGATGGCATTCGGCTGCTCGATCGGGCAGGGGCTCACCGGCATGTCGACGCTTGCGGCGGGCTCGTTCATCGCGGTCGCCGGCATTCTGCTTGGCACGACGGCAGGCCTGCGTGGCGCGTTGCGGGTTCAGCCGCTCGCGGTCGCCTGACGGCGCAGCAACCGGTCACCCAGCGTCGCAAGACCAATGCCGGTGACGATCAACGCGGCCGCGATGCCAAGGCTGATGTCGATCGGCTCACCCAGCAGGATCGCGGCGGTGGCAATGCCGACGACCGGCGTCGCCGTGGTGCCGAGCGAGGTCGTCAGCGCCGAGATGCTCTTGTTGACCATCGACATCGCCCAATAGGCCAGTGCCGTCCCGATCAGGCCGGAGTACAGAAACAGCAGCACGAGCCGCCACGACCATTCCGCGCGAGGCAGCCCATCCGCGGCCAGCGCCGATCCCGTCAGCACGATGGTCGCGACCAGCACCTGCCAGATCAGGAGCTGCAGCGGAGATGCGATCCAGCGGTGCGCGCGGATATAGATGATGTTCGCGGCCCAGGAGATCGCGGCCAGGATGACCATGCCGGCGCCGACCAGGACGTTCGCATTGGTCCAGTCGATCGACGCCGGGTTCAGGATCACGGCAAGGCCGACCAGCCCGAGCAGGGCGCCGGCGAGCTTTGGCGCCGTCAGCGTATCTTTCCCGAGCATGGGCGCCGCGATCGCGACCCAGAGCGGCGTGGTGTAGCCGAGCACGATGGCCTTGCTGGCGGGCAGGAAGCGCACACCGGCCGCCACCAGCACCGAGAATACCGTCATGTGCAGCAGCGCCACGCTCAAGATCACGGGAACGTCGCGCCGCTCCGGGATCACCAGATTGTTGCTCAGGGCAAGGATCACGAACAAGCCGGCCAGCGCGATCCAGCTCCGGATCGCCGAGGTCCACAGCGGCGGAAGAAACTGGACGAGCTGCTTCGTCACCGACCAGTTCACGCCCCAGGCGACGACGACGATGAGAAACAGGCCGACGGCAGTGCGGGGAGACAGGGAGGAGTTCATCGCAGTGTCCTTGAAGCAGTCCGGTCCGGCGGATAGCATCCGCGCTGGCTCCTGAAAAAGATCCAGATGTGAAAGGAATAAGGTGCCAGTTTCGGACGACATGATCTCCGCGCTGATCGATCTGAACCGAGCCGGCGACGACGGGCTGGTCGCGCAACTGACGAGCCAGCTGCGCAGCCTGATCGCAGCCGGGCGCCTTGCCAAAGGCCGCGCGCTGCCGTCGAGTCGACGGCTCGCGAGCGACCTTGGCGTCTCGCGCAACACCGTCACCTACGCGTTCGAGCAGCTCGCCGCCGAGGGATATCTCGCGGCATCGCACGGCCGGCGTCCGGTGGTGACGGTCGACGGCGGCGAGCGCATCAAGGGAGCGGGCGCCACGGCTTCACGCGGTCGCGCGGCCAAGCCGCAGCTCTCGCCATGGGCCGCGAAGCTCAAGCAGACCGACTGGCCGATGTCCTATCAGGCGTCGCTCAGGCCGCTCCGTCCGGGGCATGGAGACTTCAGGGAGTTTCCGGACGAGATCTGGGCGCGCTGCCTGCGCCGCAGTGCGGTGCGCGCCGCCAAACGCGAGCTTGGTCCGATCAACCGCATCCGCCTGTGCGAGGCGCTGGCGCATTATCTGGCGACCAGCAGGGGCGTTCGCGCCACCGCGGACCAGATCATGATCCTGCCGAGCGCGCAGGCCGCGCTGACCCTGATCGCGTCGGTCCTCATCGCGCCGGGCGACGAGGTCTGGGTCGAGGATCCCGGCTATCCCGGCGCCGCAGCCGCCTTCCGTGCATCCGGCGCGCATGTGACTGGCATGAGGCTCGACGAGCAGGGCATGCTGAGGACGCCGGGATTGGCTGCGCCCAAGCTCATCTTCATGACGCCATCCCACCAGCACCCGACCGGGCGGCTGATGTCCCTGGCGCGCCGCACCGAGTTTCTCCGGTCGAGCAAGCCGGGCAAGACCTGGATCGTGGAAGACGATTATGACGGTGAATTCCATTACGACAGCCGTCCGGTGCCGGCGTTGCAAGGGCTGGATGCCCATGGCCGCGTGTTCTATGTCGGCACCTTCTCGAAGGCGATGACGTCGGATATCCGGCTCGGCTATCTCGTTGTTCCCTCGGCGCTTGTCGGCACATTCGAGATCGCGCAGCGGCATATCGGGCTGGTCGCGTCCAGCCATATCCAGGAGGCGCTCGCCGAGTTCATCGCCGACGGCCATTTCCTCGCGCATCTGCGTCGGCTGCGCCGGCTCTATCACGCGAGGCGCGATCATCTGGTCGAGGGACTGGCGCGCCATCTCGGTGATGTCCTCACGGTGGAGGTGCCATCGGGCGGCATCCAGCTGGTCGCCCGCCTCAAGCGCGGCCGCGCAGATCAGGCCGCCGTGAAGCGGTTGGTCGACGCAGGTGTCGAGACGCGCGCCCTGTCCAGCCTGGCGCTCGGCAAGCCGCGCGATCATGGCCTGCTGCTCGGCTTTGCGGCCTGGCGCGAGAACGAGATCAGCGCAGCGCTGCGGACGATGGCCTCGTGCTTCTAGCGTGCTAGTCCACGGCCTTGGTGACGATGCGGATCTCCGACGTCAGCGTCCGGTGCACCGGGCACTTGTCGGCGATCTCCATCAGCTTCTTTCGCTGCTCGGCATCCAGCGCGCCCTCCATCGCGATGTCGCGCTCGATCTGGTCGAGCATGCCGTCGCGCGTCTCGCACTCCGCGCAGTCCTTGGCGTAGATCTTGGAATGCTTCAGCGTGACCGTGACGCGGTCGAGCGGCAGCGATTTGCGGTCCGCATAGAGACGCATGGTCATGGAGGTGCAGGCGCCGAGACCGGCCAGCAGGAAGTCATAGGGACCGGGACCGGCATCCTCGCCGCCGGCAGCTTTCGGTTCGTCCGCCACCAGATGATGCGGACCGACGGTGATGATCTGGTTGAACTTGCTCTTGCCGGTCTCCCGCACCACAACCTTGCGCGGTTCTTCGGGAAGGTCCACCGCATTCGCAGGTCTTGCGGTGTCGATGTAACGGCTCGCCCAGGCGGCGATCACATCGGCCGCATAGAGCGCGTCGGCCGGCTTGGTCAACAGATGATCGGCGTGGTCGAGCGAGACGAAGCTCTTCGGATGTTTCGCCGCAATGAAGATCCCTGTCGCATTGTCGATGCCGACGGTGTCGTCGACAGGCGAGTGCATCACCAGCAGCGCCTTATGCAGTCCCGTGATGTCCTTCATCAGCTCGTGTTCGGTGATGTCGTCGAGAAATTCGCGCCTGATCCGGAACGGCCTTCCTGCGAGCGAGACCTCGACTTCCCCCTGGGCGCGGATGTCGTCGAGATGTTCTTTGAAGAGGCCAGTGACGTGCGCGGGATCAGAAGGCGCCGCGATGGTCGCAACCGCCTTGGCTTCCGGAATATGTCCGGCCGCCGCCAGGATCGCGGCGCCGCCCAGGCTGTGGCCGATCAGGATCGACGGGGCTTTGCGGACGCTGCGCAGATGATCGGCCGCCCGCACGAGATCGGCGACGTTGGAGGAGAACGTCGAATTGGCGAAATCGCCTTCGCTGGAGCCGAGGCCCGTGAAGTCGAAGCGCAGCACCGCGATGCCCTTGGCGGCAAGCGCAACCGAGATGCGCTTTGCGGCGAGGGCATCCTTGCCGCAGGTGAAGCAGTGCGCGAACAGCGCGTAAGCCGCGGGCTCGCCATCCGGCAGCTCCAGCGCGGCCGCGAGCTGATGGCCGCCCTCGCCGGTGAATTGAAAGCGTTCGGTCGGCATGAGCTTCCCCGTGCTTGTTTGATTCAATCGCCTGAATAGCGCTGTTCAGCCCAGGGATCGCCGCGGTTATGATAGCCGCGGACTTCCCAGAAGCCTGGCGCGTCTTCGGTCAGGAACTCGATGGCCTGGAGCCATTTGGCGCTCTTCCAGAAATACAGATGCGGCACGACGAGCCTGACAGGGCCGCCGTGTTCATCCGACAGCGGTTGGCCCGACCAGCTATGGGCGAGCAGCGCGTCTTCGGCAGCAAAGTCTTCCAGCGCGAGGTTGGTGGTGTAGCCGTCGTAGGAATGCAGTACGACGAAGCGCGCATCCTCGTGCGGCTGGCAGGCCGCGAGCAGCTCGCGCGTCGCAAGTCCCTCCCATTCATTGTCGTAGCGCGACCACGTCGTGACGCAATGGATGTCGGAGGTGAACCGGTCCTGCTTCTGCGCGGCGAATTCGGCAAAGGTCCAGAACACCGGCTTCTCGACCGCGCCATAGACGTCGAGCCGCCAACGCCCGCGCGAGACGGGTGGCACGACGCCGAGATCGAGCACCGGCCAGTCCTTGGTGAGATGCTGGCCGGGCGGCAGGCGCTGATCCTCCGGACGCGTGAGCTTGCCGGTGAGGAAGCGGCCTTCGCGCGCCCATTTCTCCTTGGTGCGCGTCAGCTTGCTGTCGGATGGCGTTTCGTCGGCCATGTTCTGCTCGTGAATGGGTTACTCGTGGCGATGCATCGCCGAGGCGTGCTTGGTGTCGCGCATCGAAGAATAGATGATCAGCGACAGGCAGATGATTCCGGCAAGATAGTAATAGAACCATTCCTCGTGCTTGATGGTCTTGAAATAAAGCGCGATGGCCGGTGCCGTGCCGCCGAAGATCGAAACGGTGATGGCGTAGGGCAGGCCGACGCCGAGCGCGCGGACATTGGTCGGGAACAGTTCGGCCTTCACCACCGCATTGATCGAGGTGTAGCCGGCGACGAAGAGCCAGGCGCAGCAGATCAGGATGAAGGCCATGAAGGGCGACTTGGTCTCCTTCAGCGTCATCAGCAGCGGTACGGTCGCGAGTGTGCCGGCGACGCCGAAGAAGATCAACAGCGGCTTGCGGCCGATCTTGTCGGAGATCGCGCCGTAGATCGGCTGGAGGATGGTCGCGAAGATCAGCGTGCCGAAGATCACGAAGGTGGTCTGATCTTCGGTCAGGCCGACCGAAAGCTTGACGAAGGTCTGCATGTAGGTGGTGAAGGTATAGAACGCTGCGGTGCCGCCGGCGGTGAGGCCGACCACCAGCAGCAGCTCGCGCGGATAACGCAGCAGATTGGTGATCGAGCCGGTCGGCTTCACCACCTTCTTGGCTTCCTCGAACGCCTCGGTCTCGTGGAGGCCCTGCCGCATCACGGCGGCAAAGATCGCAAGGGCCGCGCCGATCGCGAACGGGATGCGCCAGCCCCAGGCCTTGAGTTCCTCGGGCGTGAGGAAAACCTTTTGCAGCAGCAAAAGCACGATGATCGCGGTGAGCTGGCCGCCGATCAGCGTGACGTATTGAAAGCTCGAATAGAAGCCGCGATGCTTGGGATCGGCGACCTCGCTGAGATAGGTGGCGCTGGCGCCATATTCGCCGCCGAGGCTCAGGCCCTCGATCACCCGGGCCAGGGCCAGGATCACCGGCGCGGCAAAGCCGATCGTGGCATAGGTCGGCGTCAGTGCGATGATCAGCGAGCCGAAGCACATGAACACGACCGACAGGGTCAGCGAGATGCGGCGGCCGAAATGGTCGGCGAGATAGCCGAAGAACCAGCCGCCCAGCGGGCGCATCAGGAACGTCGCGGCGAACACCACGGCGGCGTTCAATTGCTGGACGACGGGGTCGTTGCCGGGGAAGAAGGCCGGGGCGAAATAGAGCGCGAACGCCGTATAGGCGTAAAAATCGTACCACTCGACGAGATTGCCGATCGAGCCGATGAAGATCGCCTTGATCCGCCGCCTGGCGTCAGCGAGATCGATGTGGTCGGAGGCCGGGTGGGTTGCTTGCTCTGACACGTCCGGCCTCTCCCTTGATTTGAGAAGGCCTACATCGCCTTTCCGAGCAGAAATGGCAACTGGCGGGGACCTCGCACCGTGCCTTGGGACCAGGTCACCGTGCCTGCCGGATCCAGCCGGAAGTCCGGAATCCGCTTCAGCCATTCCTCCAGGGCAATCTGCATCTCCATGCGCGCCAGGTTGGAACCGACGCAGCGGTGAATGCCGAGGCCAAAGGCGGCATGGCGGTTCTCCCTGCGGTCGATCACGACCTTGTCGGCATCCGGAAATACCTTGGGATCGCGGTTGGCGGCCGGGAAGGACAGCAGCACCATGTTGCCCGCCTTGACCGGGCAGCCCGAAATCGTGGTCTCCTTGACCACCTCGCGCGCCATCGTCACCGGCGAATAGGCGCGAAGCAGCTCCTCCACGGCCGTCGGCATCACCTCGGGTTCGGCGATCAGCCGCTCGCGGTCTACCGGCGTCCGGGCGAGATGCCAGAGCGAGGAACCGATCGCGCTCCAGGTGGTGTCGATGCCCGCGATCAGGAGCAACCGCAGCGAGCCCAGCACGTGGGAATCCTCGAGCGGGTTGCCTTCCTTGTCCTTGGCGTTCATCAGGTAGGAGATCAGATCGTCGGTCGGCTTGTTCTTGCGGGCCTCGATATGAGCAATGAAATAGGCGCTCATCTCCTGCACGGCCTGGAGCAGCTTGCTCTCGTCCTTGATGCCGAGCTCGAGGATCATGTGGATCCACTTGATGAAGAGATCGCTGTCGCTCTCGGGGATGCCGAGCATATGCGCGATGGCCTGAACCGGGATGTATTTGCTGTAACGCGCCGCCGCGTCGACCTTGCCGTCCGCGATGAACCCGTCGATCAGCTCGTTGCAGATCGCGCGCATCCGTGGTTCCAGCTTCTTCATGGCATCCGGCGTGAACGGCGGGAGCAGCAATTGCTTGGCGGGCTTGTGCTCAGGCGGATCGGATGTGATGGGTGGGGCGGCATTCCTGCTGGTGATCTCCGGCCGGACGTCGCGCACGATGATGCGACGCGAGGAGAAATGCTTGGTGTCGTTGGCGATCTCACGTACCGCTTCATAAGTCGTGGGCATATAGCAGCCCAGAAAGCGTTCGGTATGCACCACGGGGCTTGCGGCGCGCATCTCGTCCCAGATCGGGAAGGGATCTTTCGTCCATTGCGGATCGGTGTGGTCGAAGTCGTTGACCCAGTCGGTCACAGGCGGATGGGCGGCAGGCTGGCTGACGTCGGACATCTCGAGAAAATCCCTTGGCTCGTGTTCGCTGAAGGCGCGCGGAGCGCGCGCAGGGCCGCGCTACTCCTCGATCACATCGATTGCGATTTCCGGGCAATTGGCCTTGGCAAGCCAGACCTTGTCTTCGAGGCCGGGTGGAACGGTACCGTCGCCCGCTTCGTGAGCGTTGCCGTATTCGTCGAGCTCGAACAGCTCCGGCGCGAGCGCCTTGCAGCGTGCGTGGCCCTGGCATTTGTCGGGATCGACGTGAACCCTCAGTCGCTCTGTCATGGCGGCTCCCTTGGTCGTATGCGCGACCCCGAAAGGTGGCGCGTTCCCCATATGAGTTTTATCCGCGGCTTTGGTCGCGAAGTTATATGATATTACATTAGCGCCGGGCTTCCCCTGTCAAGCGCAAACTTATAGGCTTCGCCGCGACATGCGCTCACAAGTTGCTCGTAAGGCCGGAAACACCTACCACCATGGCGATCTCCGCGACGCCTTGATCAAGGCTGCGTTGCGCGAGGCGGAGCAGGGCGGGGCTGAAGCCATCAGCATCAAGGCGCTGGCAAAGCAGGTCGGCGTTTCGCAGCCGGCGCCCTACCGGCATTTCGCCGATCGCGACGCATTGCTTGCCGCGGTCACGGCAGAAGCCTTCCGGCAGTTCAGCGCGATGTTGCGCGCGGCGATGGCAAAGCCGTCGAAGCAATCGAAGCTCTCGCGCCTGGCGCAGGCAACGCTCGATTTTGGCCTGCGCCGCAACGGCATCTATCGTTTGATGTTCGCCTCGCGGACGGTGTCATGCGCCGCCAAGGGCAGCGAGTTGCACGAGGCTACGCGCGAGACCTTTGCGCTCGTGATCGAAGCGTTGGACGCGCCTGCGGTCGGCTTCTTGCGCGAGCGGCAGGCGCTGAAGATCTGGGCGGCGCTGCACGGCGTGGTGATGCTGGCCGAGCAGGGGCTGTTCACCGGCGAGGCGGCGCATGCCACGCGCGAAGAACTGGTCGAGGATTTCGTGAACGAGACGAAAGCCGCCCTTGCGGTCGCGATCAAGGACGCGCGGCGCCAGAAACAGGCAGGCGCTTAAGCCGCTGCCTTCAGGAGGCGCATCAGCTTCTCGACCGCGCTGTCCGGCGTCGTCACGACGGGCCGACCTGTAGCCTTCGCGACCAGCGGCGCCGTCGATGCGATGCTGAACTGAGCGAGCGCGATGACGTCGCAATCGTGCAGGTCCCTGGACGCCTCGACAATCAGCCGGTCATGTGTGGCGCGGTCGCCTCGATCCAGTGCGGCTAGCGCGCCCTCGACGAGTTTCGGCACGATCCGGACGGAGGCCGGAAACTCCGGCGGCATCGAGACCAGCGTCGGCGGAAAGGTCGAAAGCAGGCCGATGCGCTTGCCCATCGTCACCGCCCGTTCGATCATCGCTTCGTTCGGCTTCAGCACCGGCATCGGCGAATGGGCCCGCGCAACCGCCTCGATGCAGGGACCGAAAGCCGAACAGGTGAACAGGATCGCATTAGCTCCGGTCGCCGCCGCATAGTCGCCGAGCGCGAGAAAGCGCTCGGTCATGGCGTCGTTGAGCCTGCCATCGCGCGCCAGGTCCGCCGACAGGCTGTCGTCGAGCAGGTTCATCAAGCGCGCCTCCGGCCATGCGGCCGCGAACGCCGCCTCGATCGGAGCGATGGAGTGTTTGAGAGCGTGGATCAGGGCGATGCGCATGGGGATGCCTGTTCTCCCTCTCCCCGCTTGCGGGGAGAGGGTCGGGGTGAGGGGGGAGTCTCCGCGGAGACGGTGAGAGTTGAATCCGCGGAGAGTTCCCCTCACCCGACGCGCGTTGCGCGTCGACCTCTCCCCGCAAGCGGAGAGAGGTGAAGTCGCTACTTGAACGGCAGCGCGTACATCAAGCCGCCCTTGCTCCAGAGGCCGTTGAGGCCACGCTCGAGCTTGAGCGGGCTCGCCTTGCCGACATTGCGCTCGTAGATCTCGCCGTAATTGCCGGTGGCCTTGATCGCCGCGACCAGCCATTTGTTGTCCAGACCGAGCCGCGAGCCGAGATCGCCGGAGGCGCCCAGCAACCGCTGGATCGCTGGTGTCTGCGACTTCGCCATCTCGTCGACATTGGCTTGCGTCACACTGAGCTCTTCGGCTTCGATCAGGCCATAATGCAGCCAGGTGATGATGTCGCTCCAGACCTCGTCACCGTTGCGGGTGAACGGTCCAAGCGGTTCCTTGCTGATGGTCTGCGGCAGCACGACATAATCGGCCGGGTTCGGCGCTGCGGTGGTGACGGCGCCGGCGAGCGCGGAGGCGTCCTGGGTCATGGCATCGCAGCGGCCGCCGAAGAAGGTCTGGTACATGGTGTCGACGCGGTCGAACACCAGCGGCTTCCAGTCGATGCCGTTGGCGCGGCCGTAATCGCCGAGCGTAACTTCGTGTGTCGTGCCCTGCGCGACGCAAACGGTGGCGCCCTTGAGGTCCTTGAGATCCTTCACGCCGAGATCCTTCTTCACGACAAAGCCCTGGCCGTCGTAGAAGTTGATCGGACCTTGGCGCAGACCCAGCGTGACGCCGCGCAAATAGGTCTGCGTCGAGTTGCGGTAGAGCACGTCGATCTCGCCGGACTGCAGCGCGGTGAAGCGGTTCTGCGCGGTTAGTGCCACGTAGCGCACCTTGTTGGGATCCCCCAACACGCCGGCTGCCAGTGCACGGCAATAGTCGACGTCGAGACCCTTGTAATTGCCTTGCGAGTCCGGTGCCGAGAAGCCGGCAAAGCCGGCGCTGACACCGCACACCAGCGTGCCGCGGCTCTTGACCGTGTCGAGCGTCGCCGCTTGCGCGGCTATTGCTGATGCCGCGAGTACGCCCGCGGCGATAGCCACTTTCCTCATCATGCAACTCTCCCCTCAGTGATTGACACTGCGCACTACGTTGTCGACGGCCGTGCCGAGCTTGTCGACGATCTGATCAATCTCGTCAGCTGACGCAATATAAGGCGGCGCCAGCAGCACATGATCGCCGCGGACGCCGTCCACGGTCCCGCCGCCGGGATAGCAGCCGAGCCCGTTGGCGAACGCCTCAGCCTTGATCTTCTGATGAAGCTTGAGCGCCGGATCGAACGAGGTCCGGCTGGCGCGATCGGCCACGAGCTCGATCGCCCAGAACAGGCCGCGGCCCCTGATGTCGCCGACATGACGATGATTGCCGAAACGTTCGGTGAGCCGCTGCTCGAGCTGCTTGCCTCGCTCTTTGACACGGTCGAGCAGGCGATCCTCGCGGATCACGTTCTGCACCGCGAGCGCCGCCGCACAGGCGAGCGGATGCGCGAGATAAGTATGACCGTGCTGGAACGCGCCCGAGCCCGAGCGGATGGTGTCGATGATCTTGCCGCTCGCAAGCATCGCCCCGATCGGCTGGTAACCGCCGCCGAGCCCCTTTGCGATGGCCTGAATGTCCGGCGTGATGCCCTCCTGCTGCCACGCATGCGTGGTGCCGGTACGGCCCATGCCGCACATGACCTCATCGAGGATGAGCAGTGCGCCATGGCGGTCGCAGATCTCGCGGACCGCCTTGAAGTAGCCCTCCGGCGCGGTCACAGCTCCGGCGGTGGCGCCGACCACGGGTTCGGCCAGAAATGCGGCGATGGTGTCCGCGCCAAGTCGCTGAAACTCGGCTTCGAGCTCCGCGGCGAGGCGTGCCACGAACTGCGCATCGGATTCGCCATCATGCTTCTCGTGATAGGCGAAGGCCGGAGTCACATGGCTGAAGGCGGACGAGAGCAGCGGTGCATAGGGTGCGCGGCGCCAGGCATTGCCGCCGGCGGCGAGCGCACCGAGCGTGTTGCCATGATAGCTCTGCCGCCGCGCGATGAAGTGCTGCCGCTGCGGCTCGCCGCGCTCGATGAAATATTGCCGAGCCAGCTTGATGCTGGCTTCGATCGCTTCCGATCCTCCGCTGACGAAATAGGCGTAGGCAAGACCGCCCGGCTCTTGGCCAACCAGAGTCTCCGCGAGCGCCTCGGCCGGCTCGGACGAGAAGAAGGCGGTGTGAGCGTAGGCGAGGGTCGAGGCTTGCTTCACCATTGCGGCGATCACGCGCGGATGCTGATGGCCGAGACAGGAGACCGCCGCGCCGCCGGACGCATCGATGATACGGCGCCCGTCCTCGGCAAAGAGATAAACGCCCTCGCCGCCGACGGCCTTGGGCGGCGTCTCCCGTAACGAGCGATGAAGCACGCGGCTGGTGCGGATGCTCATGGTCAATCTCTTTCTGAGACGTAGGTGGAAGCCGCGGCGAGCCGGGCTTCAGTGTCCTGAAGGCGCTTCCTGGCAGCGGCGCCGCCGAGCGAGAACGTCACCGCGGCCAGCGATTGCGCGATCGCGAGCGCGCCGGTGAGGCTCGGGAAGAAGCCCGGCGAGGAGGCCGCCTCGAACAGCAACACATGATCGGCGCCTTCGGCCATCGGCGCGGTGACGCTATCCGCGATCGCGATCAGCGTCGCGCCGGCGTGATAGGCGGCCTGTGCGACGCGGACGCTGGCATTTGTATAGGGCATGAAGCCGATGACGATCACGGCCTCGCCGGGGCGGAATGCGCCGAGATCGAGATCGTCGGGGCCGGAGGCGCCGACGATCTGCACCTGTTCGGGGCGGAACAGCCGGAGCTCGTAGTTGAGCAATTCCGCGACGCTGCGACAGCTGCGATAGCCGGCGATCCAGATCCGTCGTGCGTCGTGGAGGCCGCGGGCTGCGTCCGCGATGGCGTGAGCCGAGATGCGCGGCAAGCCGGCGGCCTCGGCCTCGAGCTTGTCGGTGATGAGGGTGACGTCCGCGTTCGGGCCGTGGCGGCGACCTTTCGCACGCGCCGAGAAGGGCGAGGCCTGCGACGGTCGCCGAGCCTCGGTCAGCGCGGCGCGCAACTCGTCCCAGCCGGAATAGCCGATCGCCTTTGCAAGGCGGGTGAATGCGGCGGGATCGGCGCCGGCTTCCGCGGCGAGATCGCGCATCGAACGGGTGGTGGCGTCGTAATCGTTGGCGGCGACGAAACGTCCGACCTCCTGCAACCGCAGGGGCAGCGAGGGCAGCGCGATGCGGAGTTCGCTCAAGGGAGAGGATTTCGCCGACACAGCCATGAAACATTTGTTGCATGCCTTTGGATTTGATGCAACACTTGATGCGCGCCGCCGGAAATCGTCGTTCTCGGGAAGGATTTTTGTGCTGTGACCTCGGATGTTCGCAGGCCGCCGCGCCGCAGCTTTTTCGGCGCGCTCGGCCCCAACGAGTTGAAGGGCCTGTTCTGGCAGGTCCTGGTGGTGGGCATCGCGGTTGCCGTCGTCCTCTTCCTCTGGTCCAATACCGTCACCAACCTCTCGGCCCGTCGCATCACCACGGGCTTTGCCTTTCTCGGCCGAGAGGCCGGAATGCCGATCGCCGACAGCCTGCTGACGTATAATCCGAGAGACACTTATCTCTGGGCGTTTGTCGTCGGCGTCGCCAATACGCTGCGGGTCGCGGTGATCGGCATCGTGCTTGCGACCATTCTGGGGACGCTGATCGGGATTTCGCGATTGTCGGCGAATTGGCTGCTGTCGCGGCTGGCCGCGGTCTACGTCGAAGTCCTGCGCGACATCCCGCTGCTGCTTCAATTGCTGTTCTGGTACGTGCTGATGCAGGCGCTGCCGGCCGCGCGCGCGGCGTGGCGGCCGGTCGAGGGCGTGTTCCTCTCCAATCGCGGTCTGATCCTGCCGGCCATCCCGGTTGGCTCGCCGCAGCTCCGGGTGCTCGGCACGGCCGTGCTGGGCTGCGCTGCATTCTTTGTCATCAGGCGATGGCTGGTCGCCCAGCAGATGCGCGACGGCAAGCCGCGGCCGGCCTGGCCCTTTGCGCTCGGCCTCATCGTCGTGCTGCCGGCGGCGGTGTCGCTGCTGTTCGGTGTGCCCTGGAAGATCGAATGGCCTGAGTTGCGCGGCTTCAACTTCGTCGGGGGGCTGACCCTCGCGCCGGAATATTTCGCGCTGCTGATCGCGCTCGTCACCTACACCTCCGCCTTCATCGCCGAGATCGTGCGCAGCGGCATCCAGTCGGTGCCGCGCGGGCAATGGGATGCCGCCAGCGCGCTCGGGCTGCGCCGCAGCTTCATGCTGCGACAGATCATCCTGCCGCAGGCACTGCGCGTGATCGTGCCGCCCATGACGAGCCAGTATCTCAATTTGACCAAGAACTCCTCGCTCGCGGTCGCGATCGGCTACCAGGACGTGGTCTCGATCGCCAACACGACACTGAACCAGACCGGGCAGGCGATCGAGGCGATCTCGCTGATCATGGCCGTCTTTCTCACCATCAGCCTTGGCATCAGCTTCTTCATGAACTGGTACAACGCGCGCATCGCGCTGGCGGAGCGTTGAGCATGACTGTTATCACCGGCATGCCGGACGTACCGCGTGCGGCTCGCCGTCCGCAAATCGGCAATCCGGTGCTGCGCTGGTTGCGCGCCAATCTGTTCTCGTCGATTCCCAACGGCATCCTCACCCTTGTTTTGCTGGCGGTGCTGGCAAAAGGGGTGATCGGCTTCGCGCAATGGGGCATCGCCAACGCGGTGTTGCTCACGCCGGCGAATGATTCGGCAGCCTGCAAGGCGGTACGGGGCCTCGGCGCCTGCTGGGCGATCATTCCTGAAAAATACCGTTTCATATTGTTCGGCACATATCCCTTTGACGAGCAGTGGCGGCCGGCGCTGTCGGTCGTGCTGTTCATCGCGCTGTTCTATCTTTCCACGCGGCGCGCGCTCTGGCGGCGCGAGCTCGGCTTCATCTGGATCGGCGCGCTCGCGCTGATCAGCGTGCTGATGTGGGGCGGCGTGTTCGGGCTCTCCTTCGTCTCGCAGGACCGATGGGGTGGATTGCCGGTGACGCTGATCCTGGCGACGTTCGGTTTGGCGTTCGGTTTTCCGCTGGGCATTCTGGTCGCGCTCGGCCGGCGCTCCAAGCTGCCGGCGATCCGTTCGCTCTCGGTGCTTTATGTCGAACTGATCCGCGGCGTGCCGCTCGTGAGCCTCCTGTTCATGGCGAGCGTGATGTTTCCGCTGTTCATGCCGGCCGGATTCAACATCGACAAGCTGCTGCGTGCGCAGATCGCGATCATCCTGTTCGCGGGCGCTTATCTGGCGGAAGTCATCCGCGGCGGCCTTCAGGCCGTGCCACGCGGGCAATATGAGGCCGCCGACGCGCTCGGACTGTCCTACTGGCGCAAGCACCGGCTGGTGGTGCTGCCGCAGGCGATCCGCCACGTCATTCCGCCGCTGGTCAATACCTTCATCGCCTTCTTCAAGGACACCAGCCTGGTGCTGATCATCGGCATCTTCGACCTGCTGACGACGGCGAAGACCGCGATCATCGATCCGGCCTGGCAGCAGTTCTCGGTCGAGGTCTACATCTTCGTCGCTGCGATCTATTTCGCCTTTTGCTTTGCGATGTCGCGCTATAGCCGCAGTCTGGAGGCGACGAGCAGGAGGTGAGGTCTCGTGTCCCGGACAAGGTGCGGCGCGCAAGCGCTGCGCCGCAGAGCCGGGACCGAGGGCTGCACGGGAGGCCTCGGGGAGACGGGCCCCGGCTCTGCAGCACACCGCGAAGCCGCGCTCCGCTGCGTCCGGGGCAGGAGAGCGGCTACTTCACCCGCGGATCGATCGGCGTCTGGCCGCGCAGGCCCAGAATGTCCTCCAGCACTTTGGCGCCCGCGATCACGTGCGCATCCGCGCGCGGGGCGCCGACCACCTGCACGCCGACCGGCAGGCCCGAAGCCGTGAAGCCGCAGGGCAGCGACAGCGACGGGCAGCAGGCGAGCGTGATGGCGTAGACGATGCCGAGCCATTCGATGTAATTGTCGAACCGCTTGCCGGCGCATTCGGCGACATAGCGCTGCTCGATCGGGAAGGGCGGCACGATCGTCGTCGGCGTCAGCAGCAGATCGTAGGTCTTGAAGAACTCGATCGCGCGCGCGGTCATGCCGACGCGCTGGGCCTCGGCGCGCGCGAGCTGCTCGACGGTGAGCTTGAGGCCTTCCTCGATGTTCCAGATCACTTCGGGCTTGAGCAAATCGCGCTTGGTGCGCAGCAGATTGGCCTTGGTGATCGCGAAATCGAAGGCGCGCAGCACATGGAAGCATTCATGCGCCTCGCGCCAGTCCGGATGCGCCTCCTCGACGATCACTCCGGCCTCCGCGAAACGTTCGGCGGCCTTGCGCGTGATCGCCTTCACCTCGGGATCGACAGGCGTGATGCCGAGATCGGGCGAATAGGCGATGCGCTTCGGCTTCTTGCCGGACTGCGCCGCCGACAGGAAGGAGGTGGCAGGCGCCGGCAGCGACAGCGGATCGTCTGCATAGTCGCCGCTCATGGCGTCCAGCAGCAGCGCGAGGTCCTCGACATTGCGGGCCATCGGTCCGGCGACGCCGAGATTGCGGTCGATGGCGGATTTGGGGGTATGTGCGACGCGGCCGATGCTCGGCCGCATGCCGACGATGCCGCAGAAGGCCGCGGGGCTGCGCAAGGAGCCACCCATGTCCGAGCCCTGCGCGAGCCAGGCCATGCCGGTGGCGAGCGCCACCGCGGCACCGCCGGAGGAGCCGGCCGCAGACTTGGTCGTATCCCAGGGGTTGAGCGTCGCGCCGAACACTTCGTTGAAGGTGTTGGCGCCGGCGCCGAACTCGGGCGTGTTGGATTTGGCATAGACCACCGCGCCGTTGGCCTCGAGGTTCTCGACCATGAGATCGGATGTCGCCGGGATGTTGTCCTTGAAGATCGGCGAACCTTCCGTGTTCAGCACGCCCGCGACGTCGGTCAGATCCTTGATCGGCAGCGGCAGGCCGGCGAGCAGGCCGCGCGCGCCGGCCGGTTTCCGCATCAGGGCTGTCGCGTTGGCCCGGGCCCGGTCGAAGCACAGCGTCGGCAGCGCGTTGACCTTGCCGTCGACCTCCTTGACGCGCTTCTCCACCACATCCAGCAATTCGAGTGGGGAAACGTCGCCGGAGCGCAAGATGTCGACGACGGCGCAGGCGGTTTCGCGGATCAGGTCTTGAGACAAGTATTTGACTCCTAGCTCACTCTTGCTTCGCAATGACGAAAGAAACTAACCCCAGCCGGCGCTGATGCCGCCGTCCAACGTGTAGATCACGCCGGACGTGTAGCCGGCACGGTCCGAAGCCAGGAAGGCCATGAGGTCGCCGATCTCGCGCGCATGCGCGGGGCGGCCGAGCGGCAGGCCTTTCTGGAATTCCTTGTAGCGGCTCTCGTCGCCGAACTGGTGCTTGGCCCGCGTCTTCAGCAGGGTGACGTGACGGTCCGTGCCGACGGGGCCCGGATTGATGCCGACCACGCGGATGTTGTCTGCGAGGCTTTTGCCCCCGAGCGCGCGTGTGAAGGCCATCAGCGCGGCATTGCCGGCGCTGCCGCAGATGTAGTTGGCGTCGAATTTTTCGCCGGCGGCACCGATGTCGTTGACGATGACGCCGCCGCCCCTGGCCTTCATCTGCGCATAGATATGCCGCGTGAGGTTGATGTACCCGAACACTTTCAAGTCCCACGCGTGCCGCCAGGTGGCTTCGTCGATCTTGTCGATGGAGCCGCCGGGAATGTCGCCGGCATTGTTGACGAGCACGTCGATGTCGGAGGCTTCCTTGGCGAGCCGCGCGACGTCCTCGGTCCTGCGCAGATCCACGACGCTCGTCGCAGCGTCGATCTGGTGCGCCGAACGAAGGCGGTCGGCCAGGGCCTTGAGCTGATCGCCACTGCGCGCGGCGAGCAGGAGGTTTGCGCCTTCCTCGGCAAACGCCTCGGCAGCGGCTGCCCCAATGCCCTTGGATGCGCCCGTGATCAGGACGCGCTTGCCACGCAGATGCAGATCCATGTGAGGTACTCGCAGGAGAGGAACAGGATGAAATCAGTAGGCGCTCGGCTGCGCCATGGTCAACATTGCAGTGCAGCGTTGCGCTGCCGCTGACTTTGGTCCATTGCAGTGCGGTCAAACGCGGCAGCTGCCGGATCAACCAGGGACGCTCCTAATGAGTAAGAAACAATACCGGATCGCAGTCATTCCCGGCGACGGCATCGGCAAGGAAGTAATGCCCGAAGGTCTGCGCGTTCTGGAGGCAGCCGCCAAGAAGCACGGCGTGTCCCTGCATTTCGATCATTTCGACTTCTCGTCGTGGGACTATTACGAGAAGCACGGCCAGATGATGCCGGACGACTGGAAAGAGAAGATCGGCAAGCACGACGCGATCTATTTCGGCGCGGTCGGCTGGCCGGCAAAGATTCCGGATCACGTCTCGCTGTGGGGCTCGCTGATCAAGTTCCGCCGCGAGTTCGACCAGTATGTGAACCTCCGTCCCGTGCGCTTGATGCCCGGTGTGCCGTCGCCATTGGCGAACCGCAAGCCCGGCGATATCGACTTCTGGGTGGTGCGCGAGAACACCGAAGGCGAATATTCCTCCGTCGGCGGCCGCATGTTCCCCGACACTGACCGCGAGTTCGTGACGCAGCAGACGGTGATGACCCGCATCGGCGTCGACCGCATCCTGAAGTTCGCCTTCGAGCTCGCGCAGTCGCGGCCGAAGAAGCATCTGACCTCGGCGACCAAGTCGAACGGCATCTCCATCACCATGCCCTATTGGGACGAGCGCGTGGAGGCGATGGCCAAGAAGTTTCCGGGCGTGAAGTGGGACAAGTACCACATCGACATCCTGACGGCGAATTTCGTCCTGCATCCGGATTGGTTCGACGTCGTGGTCGGCTCCAACCTGTTCGGTGATATCCTCTCCGACCTCGGACCCGCCTGCACGGGCACGATCGGCATCGCGCCGTCGGGCAACATCAATCCCGAGGGCGATTTCCCCTCGGTGTTCGAGCCGGTGCACGGCTCGGCGCCTGACATCGCGGGGCAGGGCATCGCCAACCCGATCGGTGCGATCTGGTCGGGCGCGATGATGCTCGAGCATCTCGGGGAGAAGGTCGCCGGCAAATCAATCGTCGAGGCGATCGAACGCACGCTGGCCGAGCGCACGCTGCGCACCAAGGATCTCGGCGGCAATGCCGACACCACGGCGTGCGGCAAGGCGGTGGCGGACATGGTCGACTAACGTAACCCAATAGACACGGCACCGTCCCGTCTACGGGACGGTGCCGTGTTATCTGCCGCGCTGTTGTTCAGCCAGCGATCTTCTCGATCGCCGCCTGATCCAGCCCGAACTTCTTGCCGGCCTCGAGGATCTCCTGCCACGTGGTGGGATCGACCGGAATGCCTTCGGCAAGACGCTTCTTCTTGGTTTCGCGCTCGGGTTCGCCCGCGATCTTCACCTTGTCGACGCCCGGGGCGGGTGGCGAGCCGGTGTGCCAGGCGACGAAGCTCTCGACTTCGCGTGCGAGGTTTTCAGCGGTACCGAGCTTGGTCGGATCGATGACGATCGAGAGCATGCCGTTGAGGACGTTGTACTTGCCGTCGGACGGACCCTTGACCACCTGCCCGCCGGAGAGCGCGCCGCCGAGGATTTCGCATACCAGCGCGAGCCCCGAGCCCTTGTGCTCGCCGAACGGCAGGATGGCGCCATGCGGCGGGATCACGGTGTAGCGCGGATTGGTGGTGGGCTTGCCCTCGTTGTCGATGATGGTCCCGGGCTCGAGCTCAACGCCCTTGTTGTGAGCAACGCGCGTCTTGCCTTGCGCGATCCTGCTGGTTGCGAAGTCGAGCACGATCGGCTCCTTGCCCGCGCGCGGGATCCCGACGCAGAACGGGTTGGTGCCGTGGCGCGCATCGCTGCCGCCCCAGGGCGCCACGATCGGGCGCGAGATCACGTTGACGAAGTGGATCGAGACCAGCCCGTGGTCGATGCACTGCTCGGCCCAATGCCCGATGCGGCCGATATGGTGCGCGTTGGAGAGGCCGACGAGGCACACGCCGTTGCGCTTGGCGCGGTCAGCCGCCAGCTCCATCGCTTCATGGCCGATCACCTGGCCGTAGCCGGTGAGGCCGTCCAGAGTGAGGAGCGGACCGGTATCGAGCACGATCTTGACGTGCTGGTTCACCGCAAGGCCGCCGTTGACGACGCTCTGCACATAACGCGGGATCATGCCGACGCCGTGGGAGTCATGTCCCTTGAGATTGGCCTCGACGAGATTGGTGGACACCAGCTCGGCTTCGCGGTCCGAGGAGCCGCCAGCCTTGACGATGGCGCGGATGGCATTGGTGAGCGGTTCTGCCTTGATGGTGCGATAGTCGGCCATTGTTGTTGCTCTTATCCTTGCACGATCCGGCGGCAATGGACCCATGCTGCTTCAATCAGATTTTCGCTCGCCTCCGGCGTGCGGAATGCCGAATGAGCCGACAGCGTCACGTTCGGGATCTTCGTCAGCGGATGGTCAGCTGGCAACGGCTCGATGTTGAATACATCGAGGCCGGCGTGGCGGATATGACCCGACTTCAGCGCATCGATCATTGCCTGTTCATCGACGATCGCGCCGCGCGCGGTGTTGATGAGGACGACGCCCGGCTTCATCTTGGCGATCGTCTCGCGCGTGATCATGCCGCGGGTCTCGTCGTTGAGCAGAAGATGCAGCGACACCACGTCGCTCCGTGCCAGCAACGTGTCGAGGTCGGTGAATTCGACGCCAGGATGGCTCTTCGGCGAGCGGTTCCAGGCGATCACCTTCATGCCGCTGCCGGAGGCAATGCGCGCGACCTCGGCAGCGATACCGCCGAAACCGATCAAGCCGAGCGTCTTGCCGGTGAGCTGCATGCCATCCTCGCGCAGCCAGTTTCCGGCGCGCATCTCGCGGTCCATCATCGCGATGACGCGCGCCGAGGCCCACATCAGCGCAATCGCTGCTTCCGCCACCGCGGTGTCGCCGTAACCCTTGATCAGATGCACGGAGATGCCGAGTTCCGCGAGCTCCTCCGGGTTCATGTAGCTGCGCGCGCCGGTGCCGAGGAACACGACGTGCTTCAGGCCTGTGCACTTCCTGGCGATGTCGGTCGGAAGCGCCGTGTGATCGACGATCGCGATCTCGGCGCCGTCGAGGATTTCAGGATATTGCTCGGGCTTGATATCGGGATTCCGGTGGATCCGAACTTTGGGATCGTCAGGCTTCTGCAGCCGCTCCATGATCACGGCCAAGGCTTCGTTGGCGTCGACGAAAACTCCGCGCATGTCTGTCTCCGATCAGGACGCGACGCCGGCGATTGCCAGCACGGTGTGCATCAGCACGTTGGTGCCCGCGGCGCAGTCGCCCTGCGTGGCATCTTCCAGCTCGTTGTGGCTGATGCCGTCCTTGCACGGCACGAACACCATCGCAGCCGGCATGACGGTATTGAGATTGCAGGCGTCGTGGCCGGCGCCGGAGGTGATGCGGCGGGAGGAATAGCCAAGCGTCTTGGCCGCGTTCTCGACCGCTGCAATCAGCTTCGGATCGAAATGCGTCGGCGGCTTGCGCCAGACGAGATCAATCTTGACATCGACCTTGCGGCGCGCGGCGATCTCGGCAATCGCGGCGCGCAGGTCGCGGTCGAGCGCATCCATGATGGCGCCATCCGCGCTGCGGCAATCCATGGTGAAGGCGATCTCGCCGGGAATGACGTTGCGGGAGGGATTCGCGATCACGGCCTCGCCGATGGTGCCGACCGCGTTCGGCCCGTGCTTCCTCGCGATCGCCTCCATCGCCAGCACGATCTCGGAGAGCGTCGCCAGCGCATCGCGCCGCAGCGGCATTGGTGTCGAGCCCGCATGGCTTTCGAAGCCGGAAATCTTGCCGTCGTACCAGAGCACGCCTTGGCCGGAATCGACCACGCCGATGGTCTTGCCCTCGGCCTCCAGGATCGGGCCTTGCTCGATGTGCAGCTCGACGAAGCAGCCGAGCTTCTGGAAGCCGACCGGCTTGTCGCCGCGATAGCCGATGGCATCGAGCGCCTGGCCGACGGTCGTGCCCTCGATGTCCTTGCGCGACAGGATGTCGTTGGTGGTGAAGTCGCCGACGTAAGCGGCGGAGGCCATCATCGCGGGTGCGAAGCGCGAGCCTTCCTCGTTGGTCCAGTTGACGACGCAGATCGGCGCCTCGGTCTCGATGCCGGCGTCATTGAGCGTGCGGATCACTTCCAGCGCGCCAAGCGTTCCCAGAATGCCGTCGTACTTGCCGCCGGTCGGCTGGGTATCGAGGTGCGAACCGATGCCGACTGGCAGCTTCGACATGTCGCGGCCCTTGCGCAATCCGAACTGCGAGCCGAGCGCATCGACATGCACTTCAAGCCCCGCGTCCTCACAGGCTTTTCGGAACCAGTCACGAACCTGCTTGTCTTCGCTGCTGAGCGTCAGCCGCCTGACGCCACCCTTGGCCGTCCCCCCGAACTGCGCGGTCTCGTGGATGGATCCCCAGAGGCGGGCGGAATCGATTTGCAGGTTGGTGGCGGCTCGGCTCATGCGGTCGTTCTCTCTTTTGTCCGGCGCCTTTCTCAATGACGCGCCGCTGCGGCCGCGTCAACCGCGAGGCTGCTCTGCGCAATTTGCCGTGCAAGCTCGGCGACGCGCTCCACCGCGACGACGTCAGGCGAGGCGAGCCAGCTCGCGGTGAAGGTCAGCGGCGCGATGGCAAGATCGGTGTCGAGCAGCTGCAGCCGCCCGTCGGCGAGCTCGTTCTCGACGATGGCATCGGGTATCACGGCAATGCCGAGCCCCTCGACCGCCATGTGGATGACGGTGGCCAGCGAAGCGGACGCATGCAGGCGGATCGGCGGCAGCTCCGGCCGGTCGAACACCTCGCGCACGACCTCGTAAGGCTTGGTCTTGCGCGGAAAGGTGATGATCGGAAACCGCGCGAGATCGGACGGTGTTACCGGACCGTCGCCGAGTCCGAGTGACGGGCTCGCGAGAAAGCCGATCGGATAATCGGCGAGCACGCGGTTATGCACGCCGGAGGCCGATAGCGGCCCGACCACGAAGGCCAGCTCGATCTCCTGCGCAAGCAGCCGCGCGGTGAGGTTCGGCGTGATGTCGACCTCGATCTCCAGCGACAGGTTCGGGTAGACCTCGTTCACACTCTTCACCAGCCGCGGCAGCCAGGTGTGCACGATGGTTTCGGCAACGCCGAGCCGCATCACGCCGCGCATCGCCGAACGGTCGCCGATCTCCGCCATCATCGCGGCGCGAAGGCCGATCAGTTTTTCCGCATAGACCATCATCTGACGTCCGCTCGGGGTGGGCGAAGCCACGCGATGATCGCGGTTCAGCAGCTTCACGCCCATCTCGCGTTCGAGCTGGGCGATGCGCTGGGAGATCGCCGGCTGGGTCGTATTGAGCCGTGCCGCGGCGCCGCGGAAGCTGCCGAGCTTCACGACCCAGAGGAAGGTTTCGATCGATCTGAAGTCCAGCATTGGAAGGATATTCCCGATCGATAAAATAGATTTATCGATATCGATTAAAAAGGAAGATTAGACTTTATAGCACGCTTGGTGTTGGCTGTCTTTGTCGAGTTTATAGGCAGGTCGATCGCATGACTGTTTTGGTGGCAGCGCAGCAAACTGAAACGCCCGACACGCTCCCCAGCCGAAAGGCGCGGCTCGCCTATCGCGGCGGCCAGGTCGGCTCGACCGCCGGTGTCGCCCCCGGCTTCGTCCAGGGCAATCTGGCGATCCTGCCGGCGGAATATGCCAGCGCCTTTCACCGCTTCTGCCAGCTCAATCCGAAACCGTGCCCGATCATCGGCATGTCCGATGTCGGCAGCCCGCACATTCCCGCGCTCGGCGCCGATCTCGACATTCGCACCGATGTGCCGCGCTACCGGGTCTGGCGCGATGGCGAAGTCGTCGACGAGCCGACCGACATCACCAGTCACTGGCGCGACGATCTCGTGACCTTCGTGCTCGGCTGCTCGTTCTCGTTTGAAGAAGCGCTGCTCGACGAGGGCATGCCAATCCGCCACATCGAGCAGAACGTGCGCGTGCCGATGTACCGCACCAACATCGCCTGCGGCGTGTCAGGTCCGTTCGCGGGACCGATGGTGGTTTCGATGCGCCCGTTCAAGCCTGCCGATGCGATCCGCGCGGTGCAGATCACCTCGCGCTATCCGGCCGTGCACGGCGCTCCCGTGCATCTCGGTCATCCGCATCTGATCGGCATCAAGGACATCGCCAAGCCCGACTATGGTGATCCCGTGCCTGTCGGCGATGACGAGATCCCGGTGTTCTGGGCCTGCGGCGTGACGCCGCAATCGGTGATCAATGCCGCAAAACTTCCGTTCGCGATCACGCATTCGCCCGGCCTGATGCTGGTGACGGATCTCAAGAACAGGGCCATGGCCGTGATTTAGTGGGCAGCCTCTGCTGCTTCTTCGGGCTTTACCGCATCCGTCAATCGCTTCATTCGATCAGTCGAAATTCAGGAACAGGGGACTTTGCCATGACAATCACTCGCCGCGACGTGCTGTTGGGAGCTACCGCCACTGCCGCGCTGGTGCCGCTCGCGGCGCGGGCCCAGACGTCCGAAGTCGTGATCGGCGTAATCTATCCGTTCTCCGGCGGCAGCGCCCAGCAGGGCGTCGACGCGCAGAAGGCCTACGAGACCGCGCTTGAGGTCATCAACAAGAGCACCGATTTCGACCTGCCGCTAGCGAAGGGCGAGGGCCTGCCCGGGCTCGGCGGCGCGAAGATCCGTCTTGTCTTCGCCGACCACCAGGCCGATCCGCAGAAGGGCCGCGCCGAAGCCGAGCGCCTGATCACGCAGGAGAAGGTCTGCGCCATCATCGGCACTTATCAGAGCGCGGTCGCCGTCACCGTCAGCCAGATCTGCGAGCGCTACCAGGTCCCGTTCGTATCCGCCGACAATTCCTCGCCCAGCCTGCATCGCCGCGGCCTGAAATATTACTTCCGTGCCGCCCCGCATGACGAGATGTACTCGGCGGCGATGTTCGACTTCTTCGATGCGATGAAGAAGAAGGGCACCAAGATCGAGACGCTGTCGCTGTTCCACGAGGATACGATCTTCGGCACCGATTCCGCCAATGCCCAGACCAAGATCGCCAGCGAACGCGGCTACAAGATCGTCACCGACATCAAGTATCGCGCCAATTCGCCCTCGCTCTCGGCCGAGGTGCAGCAGCTCAAGACGGCCAACGCGGACGTGCTGATGCCCTCGAGCTACACCACCGACGGCATTTTGCTGGTCAAGACCATGGCCGAGCTCGGCTACAAGCCGAATGCGATCGTGGCACAGGATGCCGGCTTCTCCGAGAAGGCGCTCTATGACGCGGTCGGCGACAAGCTCGAAGGCGTGATCTCGCGCGGCACCTTCTCGCTCGACCTTGCTCAGAAGCGCCCGATGGTCGGCAAGATCAACGACATGTTCAAGGCGCGCTCGGGCAAGGATTTCAACGACCTCACCTCGCGCCAGTTCATGGGCCTGATCATCCTCGCCGACGCCATCAACCGTGCCAAGTCGACCGACGGCGAGAAGATCCGCGACGCCCTTGCCGCCACCCACATCCCGGGCGAGCAGACCATCATGCCCTGGAAGCGCGTCAAGTTCGACGAGATGGGCCAGAACAACGACGCCGACCCGGTGCTGCTGCAATATGTCGGCGGCAAGTTCGTCACCATCTTCCCGCCGCAGGCGGCAATCGCGGAAGCGATCTGGCCGATGAAGTAAGGTTGGCGCTGTGGGAAGCAAGCTGCTCCCACATCGTCATTGCGAGGAGCCCGCGACAAAATTGCGCAGCAATTTTGCGCTGGCGACGAAGCAATCCAGACTGCTTCCCTGGAAACATTTCTGGATTGCTTCGCTGCGCTCGCAATGACGAAACCTGTCGTGGCGTTTCGAACGGGGGACCAGAATTGACAGCCCAAGCCATTATCCAAAGTCTCGCGAGCGGCCTCCTCATGGGGCTGCTCTACGGGCTGATCGCGGTCGGCCTTGCGCTGATCTTCGGCCTGATGGACGTCACGAACTTCGCCCATGGCGAGTTCCTGATGATCGCGATGTACGTGTCGTTCTTCCTGTTCACGTTCTTCGCCATCGACCCCTTGCTCTCGGCGCCGCTGGTCGCTGCGGCGATGTTCGTATTCGGAGCGGTGATCTATCTCCTGATCGTACGCTTTGCCATGCGGGCCAAGACCAATGCCGGCATGGTGCAGATCTTCACCACGTTCGGCCTCGCCATCGTCTTGCGCGGCCTGGCGCAGTTCTTCTTCACGCCGGATTATCGCAGCATCCCGCAGTCCTGGCTCGGTGGCAAAACCATCTCGTTCGCCGGAATCTTCCTGCCGGAGCCGCAGCTGGTCGGTGCGCTGGTCTCCATCGCAGCCTTCGCCGGGCTCTATTTCTTCATCCACCGCACCGATTTCGGCCGTGCGCTGGAGGCCACGCGTGAAGATCCCGGCGCAGTCGCGCTGGTCGGCATCGACAAGAACCGCGTGTTCGCGTTCGGCTGGGGCCTTGGCGCCGGGCTGGTCGGTCTCGCTGGCGCGATCATGGCGGTGTTCTTCTATATCTATCCCGATGTCGGTGCGTCCTTTGCGCTGATCGCCTATGTCACGGTAGCGCTCGGCGGCTTCGGTAGCGTGTTCGGGGCCTTCGCAGGCGGCATCATCGTCGGCCTCGTCGAGGCGATGACCGCTTTGATGCTGCCACCTTCGCTGAAGTCGGTCGGCATTTATGCCGTTTATCTGCTCGTCGTCTTCATCCGGCCGCGTGGCCTGTTCGGGTCGATGTGATGGACAACAATTTTGCCGCGCGGCGTCGCCGCGATCTCGTCATCGCCGCGGTGCTGGCTGCGCTGGCCGCCCTCGCGCCGCTGTTCGTCAAGGACGTCTACGTCCAGAACATCCTGATCCTGACCCTGATGTATGCGGCGCTGTCGCAGAGCTGGAACATCCTCTCCGGCTATTGCGGGCAGATCTCGCTCGGACATGCGCTCTATTTCGGCATCGGCGCCTACACCACCGAGCTCCTGTTCACCAAGTTCGGCGTGTTGCCCTGGTTCGGCATGCTCGCCGGCGGCATGATCGCGGCCGTCATCGCGATGGGGCTCGGCTACCCCTTCTTCCGCCTGCGCGGCCATTACTTCGTCATTGCGACCATCGTCATTGCGGAGATCGGCTTGCTGCTGTTCCAGAACTGGGAGTGGGCGGGGGCAGCGATGGGCATCACCATTCCCGTGCGCGGCGATAGCTGGTTGAAATTCCAGTTCCTGCGCAGCAAGCTGCCGTACTTCTATTTCGCGCTGGCGCTGTGCTGCCTCGCCTGGTTCGTCACCTGGTGGCTGGAAGACTCCAAATGGGGTTTCTGGTGGCGCGCGGTGAAGGACAATCCGGAGGCGGCCGAGAGCCTCGGCGTCGTCGTGTTCAATTCCAAGATGGGCGCGGCCGCGGTTTCAGCCTTTCTCGTCGCCATCGGCGGTGCCTTCTATGCGCAGTTCCTCGCCTATATCGATCCCGAGAGCGTGATGGGCTTCCAGTTCTCGCTTCTGATGGCGCTGCCGGCCGTGCTCGGCGGCATCGGCACCCTCTGGGGGCCGGTGCTAGGGGCAGTCATCCTGATCCCGATGACCGAGCTGACGCGCTCCTTTATCGGCGGTTCCGGGCGCGGCGTCGATCTGATCGTCTACGGCACGCTGATCGTCTTGATCGCGCTGGCCTTGCCGCAAGGGTTGGTCAGCTTGTTCTCCCGCTTTAAAGCCAAGGGAGCCACACGATGACCGCGCTCCTTGAAACCCGCGGCGTCTGGCAGCGCTTCGGCGGCCTTATCGCCAATAGCGATGTCTCGATCTCGGTCGGTCGCGGCGAGATCGTCGGGCTGATCGGCCCGAACGGCGCCGGCAAATCGACGCTGTTCAATCTCATCGCCGGCGTCCTGCCGCCGACGCAAGGCTCGATCTGGTTCGACGGCGAGGATGTCACCCACATGCCGGCGGCCGAGCGTTGCCAGCGCGGGGTGGGGCGCACCTTCCAGGTGGTCAAGAGCTTCGAGACCATGACCGTCATCGACAACGTCATCGTCGGCGCACTCGTGCGCAACACCGTGATGCGCGAGGCGCGCCGCAAGGCGTACGAGGTGCTCGAGTTCACTGGCCTCGCCGCGCGCGCCGACGTGCTTGCAAGCGATCTCGTTCCGGCCGAGAAGCGCCGCCTCGAGGTCGCCCGAGCGCTCGCGACCGAACCGAAATTGCTGCTGCTCGACGAAGTCCTCACCGGCCTGACGCCGACCGAGGCGCAGACCGGCGTGGCGCTGGTGCGCAAGGTGCGCGATGCCGGCATCACCGTGCTGATGGTCGAACACGTCATGGAGATCGTGATGCCGCTGGTCGATCGCGCCATCGTGCTCGACCTCGGCAAGGTGCTCGTCGAGGGCAAGCCCACGGAGGTCGTCCGCGATCCCAAGGTGATCAAGGCATATCTGGGAGATCGTCATGCTGTCAGTGCATGAAATCACGACCGCCTATCAGGGCCTGGTCGCGATCTCCGCGGTCAGCATCGAAGTCACCAAGGGCGAGATCGTCTGTGTCGCCGGTGCCAACGGTGCCGGCAAGTCGACGCTGCTGAAGTCGATCGCCGGCGCCGAGCGTCCGCGCTCGGGTACCGTGACCTTCGACGGCAAGCGGCTCAACGGCATGGCGCAGCACCACATCACGGCGGCGGGCATCGCCTATGTGCCGGAGAACCGCCGCCTGTTTCCGCGCCTCTCGGTGCGCGACAATCTGCGCCTCGGCAGCTATCTCTATCGCGGCGAGGCCGATCGCGAGGGACCGCTGGAGCTCGTCTTCAAGCTGTTCCCGCGTCTGTCCGAGCGGCTCGATCAGCGCGCCGAGACGCTCTCCGGCGGCGAGCAGCAGATGCTCGCGATCGGCCGCGCGCTGATGACGCGCCCGCGGCTCCTGATGCTCGACGAGCCCTCGCAGGGCATCATGCCCAAACTCGTCGACGAGATCTTCCAGGCGGTGAAGCTGATCCGCGACTCCGGCATGACCGTGCTGATCGTCGAGCAGCGCATGGCCGAGTGCCTCGAGATCGCCGATCGCGCCTACATCCTGCAAACCGGCCGCGTGCTGATGCAGGGCCCGGCCGCGGAGATCAAGGGCAATCCAGATGTAAGGAAGGCGTATCTGGGGCTGTAGCCGCTACAGCTGTCTCCGCGAGCGCTGCCGTCATCCTGAGGTGCGCGCTCTTGCGCGCCTCGAAGGATGAGCCGCAAGCGCCTGTAGCCCATGCTTCGAGGCTCCCCATGGGACGCGTCGCGTCCCATGCCTCGCACCTTAGGATGACGACGGAGTTTGCGGCTCAATGCTCAATGCCCGTGCCCATGCTCCGGCAGCGTCAGCCCGAACACCTTCACCAGATCCTTCACCTGCTCCGGCGAAAGATAGCGTGGGTTCATCCCGCGCAGCAGCAGATACAGCTTCGCCGTCTCCTCCAGCTCTTCCGTCGCGAACACCGCCGCTTCCAGCGTGTCGCCGGCGACGACAGGGCCGTGATTGGCGAGCAGCACGGATGAATATCTCCCTGCAAATCCCTTGATCGCGTCCGCAACCGCGGGGTCGCCAGGGCGGTAATAGGGCACGAGTGCAGTCGCGCCGCATTTCATCAGGTAATAGGCCGTCATCGGCGGCAGCGCCGCGCGCGGGTCGATCTCGGGCAGCATCGAGAGCGCGACTGAATGCGTCGAATGGAGATGCACGATCGCCCTCGCGCTTCCGCGCGTATCGTAGAGTGCGGTATGCAGCGGAACTTCCTTGGTCGGCGCATCGCCCGACATCAGCCGGCCCTGTTCGTCCAGCCGCGATAATTTTGCGGGATCGAGGAAACCGAGCGAGGCGTTGGTCGGCGTCACCAGCCAGCCACCGCCATCCAGCCTGACGCTGATATTGCCGGAGGAGCCCGGCGTCAGCCCGCGCTCGAACAGGGACCGTCCGAACCGGCAGATATCCTCGCGCAGCCTTGTCTCGTTGCTCGTTTCGATTTTCATGGCCGTCATGTCCGCTTGTCTCACGCTTTGGCAGCGCGGCCAAGCCGTGTTATTCGAGATCGCGAGCCGCCGCAAAGGCCGGCCGTCCAGGAAACGTTCGCAAGGGTTAGTTGCATGTCCGCCTCCACCTCACAAAACCAGCGCATCGCCGTCATCGGGCTTGGCTCGATGGGATATGGCATGGCGACATCGCTGAAGCGCGCCGGCCATTCCGTCACCGGCTGTGACGTTTCGGCGGACGCTGTGGCGCGTTTCGTGAAGGAAGGCGGCGCCGGCGCGAAGACGCCGGCCGAAGCCTCAAAGGATGCCGACATCGTCGTCAGCGTCGTCGTCAATGCCGCCCAGACCGAAGCGATCCTGTTCGGGAAAGACGGTGTCGCGGAGACCTTTCCGAAGGACGGTGTCTTCATCTCATCCGCCACCATGGATCCCGACGTGGCCCGGCGCCTGGCGAAACAGTTGGAAACGACCGGCAGGCATTACCTCGATGCGCCGATCTCCGGCGGGGCGCAGCGGGCGGCCCAAGGCGAGCTGACGATCCTCGCGTCCGGCAGCCCGGCTGCTTTTGCAAAGGCGCGGCCCGCGCTCGATGCCATGGCGGCGAAGCTCTACGAGCTCGGCGATGCGGCCGGGCAGGGCGCCGCCTTCAAGATGATCAACCAATTGCTGGCCGGCGTGCACATCGCCGCCGCCAGCGAGGCGATGGCGTTCGCGGCCAAGCAGGGCCTCGACATCCGCAAGGTCTATGAGGTGATCACGGCGTCCGCCGGCAATTCCTGGATGTTCGAGAACCGCATGCCGCACGTGCTCGACGGCGACTACACGCCCCGCAGCGCAGTGGAGATCTTCGTCAAGGACCTCGGCATCATCCAGGACATGGCGCGCAGCGCTCGATTCCCGGTGCCGGTCTCTGCGGCAGCGCTCCAGATGTTCCTGATGACGTCAGCCGCCGGCATGGGCCGCGACGACGATGCGTCGGTGGCGCGGATGTATGCGCAGGTCACCGGCGTCAAGCTTCCCGGCGACAAGTAGGAGAGGATCCGCAATGCCCCGTTTCGCCGCCAACCTCTCGATGATGTTCACCGAGGTGCCGTTCCTCGATCGCTTCGATGCCGCTGCCCAAGCCGGATTCACCGCGGTCGAATTTCTCTTCCCCTACGAGCATCCGGTGGAAGCCGTCGGCGAGCGGCTCCAGCGCAATGGCCTCACCCAGGCCCTGTTCAATTTGCCGCCGGGCGACTGGAATGCCGGGGAGAAGGGTTTTGCTGCGCTGCCTTCGCGCTTCTCCGATCTCAAGGCGAGCCTGGATACGGCGCTGCCCTATGCCAAGGTGACCGGCGTCAAGCGCCTGCATTTGATGGCCGGAATCGCCAATCGCGGTGAGCGCCTCGCGATCGAGGCGTTCTACAAGTCGGTGGCCTGGACCGCGGAATTCTTCGCGCCGCACGGGATCGACGTGGTGATTGAGCCGATCAACGCGCGCAACGTGCCCGGCTACTTCCTCAACGATTTCGGCTTCGCCCGCGACCTGATCCAGGAGTTGCGGCTTCCGAACCTGAAGCTCCAGTTCGACATCTATCATTGCCAGATCATCCACGGCGACGTCACCATGCGACTGCGCGAGATGATGCCGATCATCGGCCATGTCCAGATCGCCAGCATTCCTTCGCGCAACGAGCCCGATGGCGAGGAGCTGAACTATCCGTTCCTGTTCGACGAACTCGACCGGCTCGGCTATGCCGGCTTCGTCGGCTGCGAATACAATCCGCGCGGCAAGACCAATGATGGTCTTGCCTGGTTCAAGCCCTATGCGGGAGTGAAACCGTGACTCTTGCCCTGGGCTGCATCGCCGACGATTACACCGGCGCCTCCGATCTCGCGAACACGCTGACCCGCGCGGGCCTGCGTACCGTCCAGACTATCGGCGTGCCGGCCGACGATCTTGCGCTGCCTGAAGTTGATGCCGTCGTGGTGTCGCTGAAGAGCCGGTCGATCGAGCCCGGCCTTGCGGTGTCGCGCTCGCGGGCAGCGGAAAAATGGTTGCGCGGCCGCAGCGCGAGTCACGTGCTGTTCAAGATTTGCTCGACCTTCGATTCCACGGATGCCGGTAACATCGGCCCTGTCATGGACGCGCTGCGCGCGGATTGCGGCGAGGCCGTCGTGCTGGTCACGCCGGCCTTTCCCGAGACCGGC